>JAFPUH010000037.1 GCA_017395505.1 Kiritimatiellia bacterium | reverse complement strand
CTTGCTGAGCGGAGAAGATTGTCCTGTCTATGGGTTACAGGCAAGCTGTCTAAGCGGATGCGCAGAGTCAATATACGGTGTCCAGATAGGAGCTGGTTATCAATGTGCGGATGACGTTTACGGGCTTCAGGTCGGTGGTGTCAACGTGACCACAAACTTGCGAGGCGTTCAGGTCGGCGGTCTGAATGCGATGCGTGGATACGGTCTTCAAGTCGGAGCTTGGAACATTGTTGATGAGACATCTTTCGCTGTGCAGATTGGGGTGATGAATTCGCATTTCTGGAAAATGGATGCGTCACAAAGTTCGGATTGTTCGCTGCAAATTGGTGTCGCCAACCGAGCAAACGGAGGTTCCCGTTTGCAGATTGGTGGATTCAACCTTTCGGATGATGGTTCCTGTTTCCAAATCGGGCTTCTGAACTTCCACAACGGCTGGATAACCCCAGTGCTTGGTTGGTCATTCAAGTAGCCGCAACAATGCAGCCGAAAGGAACGAACTCATGAATATGCGGATGATGTTTGTGCGGGTCGTCGCGGACAAGTCGAAAGGAGCGGGAGAGTGAAGAAAGTAAAGATAGTTCAAGAGGGCGCGGGCGCGGATGCCGTTACCGTCATAAAAGTCAAGCAGGGTTCGCTTGGCGGATTGTTGTGCTTCATTCCGACCATGATAGGCGTGTTTGTATTGTCCGGGGTTGTCCAGCAGTTGTCGGTGGAGGGCATGACGCCATCCTTGATGCGTGGCGTTGCATTTGCGGCGCTTTTCATATTGGCCTGGATCGTTATTGGTGTCAGCATAATCTTCTGGCGCGCCGAGGTGAGAATCGGGGCGCGTGAAGTTGTAGGGTTCATCGGCGTTGGACGCATAGGTTTCACGACGCGCCTTCAGGTTGAAGGCGGGATGTGGAGCCGCCTCAAGCCGATAGATGCCATGTGGAGCGTTTACGTTACGGACAGGAGCGGCAAGGAGTTTTGCGTATTCGACGGCGAAAAGACCGCCGATGGCCAAAGGTTGTGCGAGGAGGTGAGGCGGCGGTTGCACGACATCTGCGGCATAAGTCTTGACGCGCCGCCACGAGGCGCGGAAGGGTCGTTCGCCGCCGAGCAGTTTGCGAAAGCGCGCATCAAGGTCGTGCGCGGTGCGGCGGGCGACGTGAGGGCGACCTACCGGGATAGCCACGTCGCAAAGGGCGTGGCGGGGCTTGTCGCGGTTGTCGCTTTCGCTGCCTGCTTAGCATGGCTTTGCATCAGGAAGGGCGACGCGCCGCATTGGGTGGGCCTGCTCTTCGTCCCGCCCATGATCCTCGGCACGGCGCCGTTTGTGTACTGCATTTTCGGGCGGCGCGAATTGTCGCTCCGAAAAGGCGAAGGGGCGTATTTCAACGGTGTCGGCAATATTGGCATAACGCGACGCTTCAGGTATGACGCTTCTACGGAAGTGATCAAGGGCGAGACCGAATACTATGAGGGTGGAGGTAGGTTCCCCGAGTTGCAGATCCGCAATAAGGGCGAAACGCAACTACAGCGCATCTTCGCGCATCCAGAGGAAAAGGTCGTTGAAGAGTTTGCGCGTATCCTGCGTGCGGGAATGAACGAAATGACGAAAGGAACGAACCCATGAATACGCGGATGAGGGCAAGCGCGGGGCGGATATTGACGTGGACTAGGGGAAAATGGTAGACTGTCCGCATGACTTGGGAAGTCTGGCGCGGTAGACTGGGAAATTAAGCGCGGTAGACTGGGAAGTCTACCGCGGTAGATTATGAAGTCTAGCGCGGTAGATTCGTCAGTCTGGCGCGGTAGACTTCCCAGTTAGGCGCGGTAGACTTGCCAGTCTACCGCGGTAGAAACGCCACAAGGTGCATCGACGACTATCTTTCGTTCCGTCTCAAGGTGCATGGCATATTCGAGGATGCGCACGACGAGTTCGACCCGGAGCGCCACAGCCTTTCGCTGTAAATGGCGCTGATTTTCCGCTGGCGGTATCTGAGTTTGATCTGGGTTAAGCGGGATGGGCAGAGCATAGGATGGATTTCCATTGCAGGTGCTGCGGGGCGTGCTGTCGGATAAAGGACGGCATAGTGCGCGTTTCGGATGCCGAGATTGCGCGATGCGCACTTGAAAAGCATGATGATGTTTGGTATAATTCTCGCACAATCAAACGGGAGAGCTAAGCCATGGCACACCTTCTTGACGACGAGTATCTTAAGCCCTTCGAGCCGGCAATACGCGGACGCGCCGAGCACGCTTTCGCGCGAGCCACGGAATTGACGCAGGGCAAGAAGTCCCTTGCGGACTGGGCGAGCGCCCATGAATACTACGGGCTGCACAAGAAGCCGCGCGGCGGATGGGTCTTCCGCGAATGGGCTCCGAATGCGACGAGCATGTGGCTCGTGGGCGACTTCTCGAACTGGAAGATCGATCCGCGCTTCGAGTGCTTCCGCATACCGAAGTCGGACGTGTGGGAGTGCAAGGTCGCGAAGGATCTCATAAAGCACGGCGACAACTACCGCCTTGAGATGCGCTGGGAGGGCGGCCACGGCGAGCGCATCCCCGTGTATGCGCGGCAGGTCGTGCAGGATCCCAAGACCAACCTCTTCTGCGCGAAGGTCTGGGCGCCGCCGCATGCCTACAAGTGGCAGAATCCGCAGCCGGGCAAGCCGACCGCCGGCTTCACTCCGTTCATCTACGAGGCGCATGTCGGCATGGCGAGCGAAGAGGAGAAGGTCGCGAGCTACACCGAGTTCCGCGACAACATACTGCCCCGCATCAAGAAGGCCGGCTACAACACCGTGCAGCTGATGGCGATAATGGAGCATCCTTACTACGGCAGCTTCGGCTATCACGTGAGTTCCTTCTTTGCGGCCTCGAGCCGCTTCGGCACGCCCGACGAGCTGAAGTCGCTCATCGACACGGCGCACGGCATGGGCCTTCGCGTCATCATGGACCTCGTCCACTCACACGCCGTCAAGAACGAGCGCGACGGCCTGTCGCGCTTCGACGGCACAGACTACCAGTTCTTCCATTCCGGGCCGAAGGGCTGGCATGCCGCGTGGGACAGCCGCTGCTTCGACTACGGCAAGACGGACGTCCTTCACTTCCTGCTTTCGAACTGCCGCTTCTGGCTTGACGAGTATCGCTTCGACGGCTACCGCTTCGACGGCGTGACCTCGATGCTCTACTGGGATCACGGCCTCGGACGCGACTTCAACAGCTACGCGGCCTACTTCGACGGCTCGATGGACGACGACGCCTGGGCGTATCTGCAGATGGCGAACCGCGTCATCCACGAGTCGCATCCCGGCGCGATCACGATTGCCGAGGACGTCAGCGGAATGCCGGGGTGCGCGGCGCCAGCGAGCGATTGCGGCATAGGCTTCGACTACCGCATGGCGATGGGCGAGCCCGATTTCTGGTTCAAGCTGGCCGAGAAGGTGAGCGACGACAACTGGCCGATGGGCGGCATATACTACGAGCTTACGAACAAGCGCGGCGAGGAGAAGGTCGTGAGCTACGTCGAGAGCCACGATCAGGCGCTGGTCGGCGGCAAGACGTTCTTCTTCCAGCTGGCGGATGCGGCGATCTACTACGGCATGGCGCAGGGGCAGGACGGGCTCGAGGTCAACCGCGCGATCGCCCTGCACAAGATGGCGAGGCTTGCGACGGCGGCTTTGAACGGCGGCGCCTACCTCAACTTCATGGGCAACGAGTTCGGGCACCCGGAGTGGATCGACTTCCCGCGCGAAGGCAACGGCAACTCGTATTCGCACGCGCGTCGCCAGTGGTCGCTGAGGGACGATCCCAACCTGCGCTTCAAGGGGCTGGGCGACTTCGACGAGGTGATGCTGCACGCGATAAGAAAGTCGAAGGCCCTCAAGAACGCTCCTGTCAAGCTGCTCGCGAACGAGCCCGACAAGGTTCTCGCGTTCGTGCGGGGCGATCTGCTTTTCGCGTTCAACTTCAATCCGACGCAGTCCTTCGCCGACTACGGCGTTCTCGTGCCGCCGGCGACGACATGGGACCATCTCTTCGACTCCGACGAGGTGCGTTTCGGAGGACAGGGCCGCATTGCGGCGGGCGGGGAGTACATACCCGAGCTGGTGCAGCACGGGCCCGAGCTGGTGCAGATGATAAAGCTCTATCTGCCTGCGCGTACGGCGGTTGTGCTGAAGCGGAGGATATGATATAATACCCCCGCTTTTTGATCCCGGACTGTAGCTCAGTTGGTAGAGCACGACACTTTTAATGTTGGGGTCGCGGGTCCGATCCCCGCCAGTCCGACCACTCCCGCCAACCCACCCCGCCTCGCTTCACACGCGAGCGCAGATTTGGTATAATATGCACCATGAAAATGAAGTACATGGATATGGACGCCTACTGCGCAGAATACATGCGCTATCTGGGCATTGCTAAAACGGAGCGCCGCAGCTACGCCGAGAGCGTGCGGCTTCTTGAAAAGCGCGGCTTCAAGGAGATTTCCTCCTTCAAGACGCTCAAGGCTGGCGACAAGGTTTACCGCGGCTATGAAGACCGTACGATCATGGCGGCAGTGATCGGCAAGAAGAAGATCTCCGAAGTTGGCATCAAGGTCGTCGGCGGCCACACCGACGCGCCGCGTCTCGACCTCAAGCCGAAACCGATCTACGAGAAGGGCGGCTACGTCTATTTCGACTGCCACATGTACGGCGGCATCAAGAAGTACCAGTGGCTCGTGAGGCCGCTCGCGCTCTACGGCACGATCGTCCGCAAGGACGGCACGAAGGTGCAGGTCGAGGTCGGCGACAAGGAAGGCGATCCCGTGTTCCTCATCAGCGACATCCTTCCGCACCTCGGCTACGATCAGGCCAAGAAGACGCGCGACGAGTTCTATCCCGCCGAAGACCTTGACGTGCTCGCGTGGACGACCTACGCGAAGCCCAAGAAGGGCGACAAGCCGGGCGACGATCCCAAGGCCGACAAGGATGGCCTCGTCGCGTACCTCAAGAAGACCTACAAGGTGACTGAAGAGGACCTCATGAGCGCCGAGCTCGAGATCGTTCCCGCCGGAATGCCTCGCGAAGTCGGCTTCGACCGCGCGCTTATCGCGGGCTACGGCCACGACGACCGCGTCTGCTCGTTCGCGGGCCTTCAGGCTCTTATCGACGCTTCAGACAACGTCCCCGACCAGACGGCTTCGATCCTCATGTGCGACAAGGAGGAGATCGGCTCGATGGGTTCGACCGGCATGCAGAGCTCGTTCTTCGAGAACACCGTTGCGGAGCTGATCGACCGCCAGGAGAAGGAGCCTCGCGACATAATGGTGCGCCGCGCGCTTGAGAAGAGCTCGATGCTCTCCGCCGACGTGACGGCTGCGGCCGATCCGCACTTCCCCGATCTCGACTCGACAGGCAACGCGGCGCGCTTCCATCGCGGCCCTGCGGCGTCGAAGTACACCGGCGGCGCGTCCAAGGGCGGCTCCAGCGACTGCTCGCCAGAGTTCGTCGCGCAGATCCGCAAGATAATGGACGAAGGCGAAGTCACTTGGCAGATGGCCGAGCTCGGCAAGCAGGAGAAGGGCGGCGGCGGAACGATCGCCCAGTACATGTCGCGCTTCGGAATGAGCGTTCTCGACATGGGCACACCGCTCCTCAACATGCATGCGCCTTGCGAACTCGCTTCGAAGTTCGACTGCTACCAGACCTATCGCGCATACAGCGCCTACCTGAGAAGCTGAGGAGGCTCATAGATGGCTAAGCTGACGGACATCGCATGGGAGGATTTCGAGCGCCTCTCGCTCGAGGCCAAAAAGCCCTATCTCGAACGAGTGGAGGGCGACGGGCTGCCCTACCATACGCTGTTCGCCCAGCAGTTCGACAGGCCGCTCCTCGAGCGGCTCTGCACGCTCGCGAACCGCATAAGGTTCATCAACAAGTCGAAGGAAGGTGCGCTCTACCTCAAGAACGTGCTTGCGCACAAGAGGGCCATGCTCTACTTTTCGCAGCCCAGTTCGCGCACCTTCCTCTCGCACCTCGCCGCTTGCCAGATTCTCGGCATCACGACGGGCTCTGTGAGGGATGCCGCGACGTCTTCGGAGTTCAAGGGCGAGAGCCGTGAAGATTCGATCAGGACGTTCAGCTCCTATTTCGACATGATAATCATGCGCTCGCCGATCCAGGGGCTTGCGGAGAAGATGGCGTGGGAGCTTTCGAACTCGTCGCGTCCAGTGCCGATACTGAACGCCGGTTCCGGCAAGGATCAGCACCCGACACAGGCTCTGCTCGACATCTACACGCTTGTGAGGTCGTTCGAGAAGAAGGGCGGGCTGGACGGCAGGACGGTCACCTTCTGCGGCGACCTGATGCGCGGCAGGACGGTCAGGTCGCTCAGCTACCTTCTTACCAACTTCAAGGGCGTCAAGCAGATATTCGTCGCGCCGCCGGATCTTCAGGTTCCTGCGGATGTCGTGATGATACTCGCGAAGAAGGGCGTCGACTTCGAGGTGACCGACGACCTGAAGGCTGCGGTCAAGGTTTCGGATGCCGTCTACATGACGCGCATACAGGACGAGTGGGACACCGCCAAGGGCGATTCCGCCAAGATCGACACGTCGCGCTTCAAGTTCGGCGCGGAGGAGCTTTCGCTTCTCAAGCCGGATGGCGTGATCATGCACCCGCTGCCGCGTCGCGACGAGATCGCTACATGCTGCGACCATGATCCGAGGGCGATGTACTGGCGTCAGATGAGAAACGGAATGTGGATTCGTGCGGCGCTTATTGCGTCCACATTCGGCTTTGAGCGCACGATAATGGATTGCGGATACTGAAATGAAGCTGATTGAAGAACTTGAGGCGAGAGGCCTTGTTGACGCACTGACCGATCCGGCGATTGCCGAAGCGCTTGAGAAGCCCGTCACGCTGTATTGCGGCTTCGACCCGAGCGCGAGGTCGTTGCAGGCTGGCAACCTTGTTTCGATAATGGTGCTGAAGCGCTTCCAGATGGCCGGCCACAAGGTCATCGCGCTTGTCGGCGGAGCTACGGGGCTTATAGGCGACCCGAGCGGAAAGAGCGCCGAGCGCAACATGCTCACTGTCGCGCAGGTCGAGGAGAACAAGAAGGGCATCCGCGAGAACCTTTCGCGCATACTCGACTTCGATGGTCCGAACGCTGCGGTGATGGTCGACAACTACGACTGGTACAAGGGCACGAGCGCGATAGAGTTCCTGCGCGACATCGCGATAAACTTCCGTGTGCCGCAGATGCTCGCGAAGGAGAGCGTCAAGAAGCGTCTCGAGGCGAGCGAGGGAGCTCTTACCTTTACTGAGTTCAGCTACCAGATTCTCCAGGGCAACGACTTTCTGCACCTCTACGACAACTTCGGCTGCCAGCTCGAGGTCGGCGGTGCGGACCAGTGGGGCAACATTACGGCCGGTACCGATCTCGTGCATCGCATGCGCGGCAAGACGGCCTATGGCCTCACTTTCCCGCTGCTTCTCGACTCGACAGGAAAGAAGTTCGGCAAGTCCGAAGGCAACGCGCTCTTCCTCGACGCCGGAATGACGAGCGTATACGACTGGTACCAGTACTTCCTCAGGGCGGCCGACGCCGATGTCATACGCTATCTCAAGGTCTTCTCGATGCGTTCGCTGGAGGAGATCGCTGAACTTGAGCGCCAGATGAAGGCCAATCCCGAGGCGAGGATTCCTCAGAAGGCGCTTGCGGAGGAGCTTACGAGGCTCGTCCACGGCGAGGAGGGGCTCAAGAAGGCTCTCGGTGCGACGCAGACGCTTTTCGGAGGCGACGTTTCGGGCAAGAGCGCCGATGAGCTTGAGACGATTTTCAAGGACGTCAAGTCGGCGGCAGTGCCTAAGTCCGAAGTCGTAGGCAAGCCCGTATTCATGGTTGCGGCTGCGGCCGGCATGTTCAAGTCGAACGGCGAGGCCAGACGCATGGCGGCGCAGGGCGGGCTTTCGCTCAACGGCGCCAAGGTCGACGACAAGCGCGTGTTCGAGTCCTGCGACCTGATCGACGGTCGCGTCGCGATACTCAAGCAGGGCAAGAAGAACAACTTCCTTCTCAAGGTGGCGGACTGACGAAAGGAGCTTGCGGCATGAAGACAATCGAGAGATACGTGTTCGGTTCGTTTCTGTCCAGCTTCACGCTTGCATTCCTTGTGCTGACGTTCGTCATGACGATCGGGTTGATGGTCCAGATCGTCAGCTACATACTGAGCGGCCTCCCGATCAGGCTTGTCGGCGAGTTTGCGATGGTGAGCTTTCCGGAGACTCTGCAGTGGACGATGCCCCTGGCGCTGCTGGTGTCGAGCGTGCTAGTCTTCTCGCGCATGAGCGCCGACAGCGAGATCGCAGCCATGCGGGCGTGCGGTGTGAACCTGCTTTCGGTGATGAAGTGGCCGCTGATATTCGCGTTCCTCTGCACGCTGCTCGGCGTCTACATCAACAACGAGATCGTTCCTCGCGGTCACGAGGTCAGGCGTACGCTCAAGTCCAAGGTGTCTGTCGACACGGGGCTCGACGTGCTTGAGCCCGGTCGCGTCATCGACGACTTCCCGAAGCTGAAGCTCTATTTCGGCGCAAAGGAAGGCAACTGGATCTACGACCTCGTCGCTATCGACTACACCGATCCCAGGGTGGACAGGATGATCACCGCATCAAAGGCGCTTGTGACGAACGAGGGCCGCGATGTCTCGCTCGACCTCTACAACATGACGGTCGATCCGCTTGATGCCGAGCATCCGACGATGGCGAGGGCGAGCAGATTCCAGTATGTCGTTAAGGATGCCCTTAAGACCTCTACCTACCGCAAGAAGGACAAGGACCTTCGCTTCTTCGAGGTTCTCGAGAAGCTCAAGCAGCTAAAGATCGCCGGCAAGCATGCCGAAGGCGACGGCAATGTCAAGGGCACGGAGCGCAACTTCCTGCTGCGAGAGAAGTCCGCGCTTAAGGTCGAGTTCTCCAAGCGCTTCGTGTTCGCCGTGGCGTCGCTCTGCTTCGTGCTTGTGGGCATACCGCTCGGCATCAAGGCCCAGCGCAAGGAGTCTTCAATCGGAATGGCGATTGCGCTTGGCGTTTCGCTCGGCTACTACCTGATCGTCATTCTGATGCTAAGCCTGAACAAGAACTTTGCGATACATCCGGAATATCTCCTGTGGCTTGCCGTCGGCGCATGCTTCGCGCTTGCGTCGTGGCTGATACCGAAGAATCTATAAACAAAAAGGAGGCTCAACCATGGCGAAGATTCATCCAACCGCAATTGTCGAGGACGGAGCGCAGCTCGGAGCCGATGTCGAGATCGGCCCATACGCCCATATCGGCAAAGACGTAAAGATCGGCGACGGCACGTTCGTTCGTCAGGGCGCCATAATCGACGGCCACACGACGATCGGTACGATGTGCCAGATATTCCCTTACGCGCTTATCGGCATGAAGACGCAGGACCTCAAGTACAAGGCGGGGTCGGTTAGCTACGTCGAGATTGGCGATCGCACGGTCATACGCGAGTTTGCCACCGTACATCTCGGCACGGCCGATGGTGAGAAGACGATAATCGGCAACGACTGCCTCTTCATGGCCTACTGCCATGCCGCGCACGGCGTGATTCTCGGCAACCATGTGATCTGCTCGAACTCCGTGCAGCTCGCGGGTGATGTGCATCTCCACGACTATGCGATCGTCGGCGGCTGCTCGGCGTCGCACCAGTTCTGCACAGTCGGCCGCCACGCCATGGTAGGAGGAATGTGCAAGATACGTCAGGACTTCCCGCCCTACATGCTCGGCGACATGCAGGAAGGCACGATGAAGGTCATCGGCCCGAATGTCGTCGGTCTTACGCGCCGCGGATTCAAGCGCGAGGTTCTTCAGGCGCTCAAGGAGGCGTACCGCTTCCTCTACCGCGACGGACTCAACCGCACGCAGGCGCTGGACCGCGTCGAGAACGACGTTGAGCAGTTCGACGAGATCAAGGAGCTTGTGGCGTTCTACCGCAACTCCTCCCGCGGGGTTTCGTGAAGGACTTCGGCTTCAAGGGCGCGACGTTCGATTCCCGGCAGGTCAAGCCGGGAATGCTCTATGTCGCGTTGAAGGGCGAGCGCGCAGACGGCAATGATTTCATTCCGCAGGCGCTGGAGAAGGGTGCGGCCAAGGTCATCGGCGGGCCTGACGCGCTGAACGAGCTGCAGAGCCTTGCGAGGGAATACAGGCGCGCGCTCAGGCCGAATACGGTCGTAGTGGCGCTGACAGGCTCGGCGGGCAAGACCACCACGAAGGAGCTTCTCAAGGCTTTCCTCTCGTGCGCCGGCAGGACGTATGCGACTGAAGGCAACTACAACAACCACCTTGGCCTTCCGATTACGATCCTGAACTGTCCGGACGACGCTGAATTTCTCGTTGTCGAGATGGGCACAAACCATCCCGGCGAGATAGCGGCGCTTTGCTCCATAGCCGAGCCAGACTGCGCGTTGATAACGAATGTCGGCACGGCCCATCTCGAGTTCTTCGGTTCGCAGGATGGCATTGCGGACGAGAAGGGGCAGGTGTTCGCCGCGCTCGCCTCGGCGCACGATACGAAGATGCCGCCGTTTGGCGTGGTCTCGACGAAGAACGTGCGTCTTGAGAAGCTTCGTGCGATGTGTCCCGTAGAGCTTGTCGAAGTCGAGCCTGATCAGGAATGGATGGCCCGTGCGCTTGAAGGAGTCCTTCCCGGAGCGCACAACGTGTCGAACGCGTGCCTCGCATTCGCTGTTGCGGAGAGGTTTGGCGTCACCCGTGAGCAGGCGGTAGATGCGTTGACGGGCCTGTCTCTGCCTGGAGCGCGCTGGCGCAAGGTCGAGAAGGACGGCGTAACCTACATCGACGACTCCTACAACGCCAATCCTGATTCGATGATCGCAGCGCTGGACGCATTCGCTGCGACGCCGTGCGACGGAAAGCATGTGGCGGTGCTTGGCGACATGTTTGAGCTGGGGCCGAACTCGGCTGAACTGCACCGCAAGGTCTTCGATCACGCGATGAAGCTTGGCATACCGCTTGTGATCGGAGTCGGTGAAGAGAGCGCCAAATGCATCTGCCATCTCTCCTACAAGACGCTTGAGCCGCTCAAGAGGAAGTTCAGGTTCGACGTGTCGTCGGGCGATCTTGTGCTGCTTAAGGCGTCCCATTCCATGGGCCTAAGCAAACTTTTGGTATAATACCCCTTAAGGAAAAGGAAGAACGAAAAATGAAGATATCGATAGCCTCAGATCATGGTGGAGTTGACGTAAAGGCGCTGCTTGTCAGAGCGCTGGGCGAATGCGCTACGGTTCTGGATAAGGGTCCTTTCGACCGCTCAAGCTGCGACTACCCCGACTATGCGGCCTCGGTCGCGCTTGACGTGGCGTCCGGCGCAGTTGATTTCGGCATACTCATCTGCCGCAGCGGAATCGGCATGAGCATGTGCGCCAACCGCTACCAGAATGTGCGCGCTGCCCTGTGCGCGACGACTGAGGCCGCGACTGCCACGCGTCAGCACAACGGCGCCAACGTGCTTTGCATGGGCGCAGACGTGATCTCGCCCGAGTATGCCCTCGAGATCGCCAAGACCTTCATTGCAACCCCTGTCGACGAGAGCGAGCGCCACGCGCGCCGTCGCGAGAAGCTTGAGCGGGCCGGCCGGCTGAGCGACGTTTCGGGACTGCTCAGGGACGACCCCGAGGTGTTCGCGACAATCAAGGCGCAGACCGAGCAGGAGGATACCGAGATCAACCTCATCGCGTCCGAGAACACTTCGAGCCGTGCATGCCGCGAGGCGGCTGGTTCGGTGCTGATGAACAAGTACGCCGAGGGATATCCGGCAAAGCGTTGGTATTCGGGTTGCGGTCCTGTCGACGCAGCGGAGGAGCTGGCCCGCAAGCGCGCCTGCGAACTGTTCGGCGCCGATCATGCCAACGTTCAGCCCCATTGCGGCAGCGCGGCGAACATGGCCGTCTATTTCGCCACGATCAAGCCGGGCGACACGATTCTCGCGCTTTCGCTCGACCAGGGGGGGCACCTCACCCACGGCTCTCCCGTCAACTTCTCCGGAAAGTTCTACAACATCGTTCCCTATACGGTCGACAGGTCTACCGAGATGCTCGACTACGACGCCATAGAGAAGCTGGCGCTCGAGGTGAAGCCGAAGATACTTCTTACTGGCGCGAGCGCCTATCCGAGAAAGATAGACTTCCGCCGTGTCCGCGAAATCTGCGACAAGGCCGGATGCCTCATGATGGTAGACATGGCCCATATCGCGGGTCTTGTCGCCGGCGGACAGCACGAGTCGCCGGTTCCGTACGCCGACTTCGTGACGACGACCACGCACAAGACGCTTCGCGGTCCGCGCGGCGGCCTCGTGCTCTGCAAGGAGAAGTACGCCAAGGCGCTTGACAGCGCGGTATTCCCCGGAATGCAGGGTGGCCCTCTCGAGAACATCATCGCCGCCAAGGCGGTATGCTTCCGCGAGGCAATGCAGCCTGAGTTCAAGGATTACGCCGCTCAGCTCGTCCGCAACTGCGCCGTCCTCTGCAAGACGATACAGGATCGCGGCTACAGGATCGTTTCGGGCGGAACCGACAACCACCTCTTTTTGGTGGACGTCAAGTCGCACGGCATGACGGGCAAGGACGCCGCCGCAGCGCTGGATGCGTCTGGCATCGTCGTCAACAAGAACACGATTCCGTACGACACCGAGTCGCCTTTCAAGACCTCCGGCATACGCATCGGCACGGCTTCCGTCACGACCCGCGGCATGAAGGAGCCGGAGATGATCAAGATCGGCACCTGGATCGCCGACGTGCTCGACAACATCGCCGACACGACTGTCCAGGAGCGTGTGAAGCGCGAGGCAAAGGCGCTCGTCGCGAACTTTCCGGTTCCCTGATCATGGCTAAGGTTGCGGTCGTCGGCGTTGTTGGCAGAACGAACGCGGGTAAATCCACGCTCGTGAACCGCCTGGTGGGCGAGAAGGTTTCGATCGTCTCGCCCGTCGAGCAGACGACCCGCAACACGGTTCGCGGCATAGTGGCCGATCCACGGGGACAGCTCGTTCTGCTGGATACGCCTGGACTGCACAAGGCGGTTGGAACCCTCGGCACCCTGCTGAACAGGATGGCCCGGCGCAGCGCCGCAGGAACCGACATTACATGCGTGATCTTCGACGCTTCGCAGGAGCCGCAGCTCGAGGATGTTGGCTGGATGCAGCGCGTGGCGAAGGAATCGCTAGACCGTGTGGTCTTCGTCCTGAACAAGGCGGACAAGCGTCCGTTCTTCAGGTCGATGTTCGAGGATGCGTGGAAGGAGGCTCTTTCTGGCCGGCCGGAGGCTGAAGGGCAGCCGACGCCTAGTCCGGTCTGGGTCGAATGCAGTGCGCTGAGCGACGAGGGTTCAAAGGCGGTGATGGGCGCGTTGTTCGCCATGGCGGAGGATGGTGAGCCGCTCTTTCCTGAGGATGTAGTGACGGACTATCCGCGAAAGCTTGCGATAGCCGATGTCATAAGAGAGAAGTTCCTGTCGAAGCTTCATCAGGAGATTCCGCACGAGCTTGGGGTTTGCGTGAAGGATATCGCCGAATCCAAGGGCGCTTGGTCGATAACTGCGGATGTGCTGGTCAACCGTCCGTCCCAGAAGCCGATTGTGATAGGGCGTTCCGCGCAGACAATAAAGTCTGCCCGGAAGAATGCCGAGAAGGAGCTGTCGGAGATTTTTGGTGTGAAGGTCTCGCTCGAACTTTGGGTGAAGGTCGAGCCTAACTGGATGAAGAACAGCAAGCTTCTTTCCCAGATGGGATACATGGGAGATTTGGTGTGAAGTTTCGAACCATGGCATTCATCGCCGCTATTGCGGCTGCGGCGTCGGTTTTCGCCGACGCAGACGAAGAGCTTGATATTGCAAAGCGCGCGCTTCGAGACGGCGTGTGGGCTGTCGCTCGCATCCACGCCTTGCGCTCTGGCACCGAGGAAGGGCTCCTCGTCGTGCTTGAGAGCTACGCGCGGGAGCAGCGCTGGCAGGACATCCAGACCACCCTTGCGGCGTGGGGTGAGCCTGAGGGTGAAGGATTCCTCTGCTATCGCGCAATGGCTCTAGCGAAGATGGGCGAAACCAAGGCGGCGTTGAAGATGCTTGACGGGGTTCGGTTCCAGAACGAGAGCTTCGCCCACACAGCGGCCAGCTTGAACGCCGAGCTTCTTTTGGCCAATGGCGAGCCTGCCAACGCGCTTAAGGTGCTTGAAGAGGATGGCGGTTCTGGCATAGACGACCGTATGCTGAAGGCCGAGGCGATGTCTGCGATGGGCGACAAGAAGGGCGCCGAGGAAATCTGGCGTGAAGTTGCGGCTTCGTCCGAATCTCCGGAGGAGGCGATTGCTTCCGCCGTCTCGAGGCTCGACGACGTAGAGCTTTTGCGCAAGGCATACGGCGCAATGAAGACGGCTTCGCTTAGGCGCTCTGTTGGAATCAGGCTTGGCGTCGCGCTCGTGCGGGAGAGGGATACCTTTGAAGAAGGCGCTAAGCTGATACGTTCGGTAGTCCACGATGCGCCTGATACCGAGGGTTCCAGAAACGGACTTCTAGCCCTTGCTGAAGGGTTCCTCGACCGCAAATCGTGGGCGGCAGCCGTTGACACTTACGGCGAGGCGCTGGAGATATGGCCCGATCTCTCCAAGGATTCGTCCTTCCATGAAGGGAGAGGCTGGGCGTTCTTCGAGCTTGGCAGGCTTGACGAGGCTCTTGAGTCGTTCGACAAGGCGTACGAGTTCGCGCCCGGCGATTCGGCCAAGGCGATGGCTATGGTCAAGGCCGGTGACGTGCTCACCGCGCTCGGCAGGGGGCAGGAGGCGATGGCGCGCTACCGCAAGGTTCGCGAGGATTTCCCCAAGACGCTCGCCGCAGAGCGTGTCGCGCGCGTTGTAAGACTGCATGAGCTTGAGGAGAAGGGGCGTACGCAGTACGGAGAGTACAGGTTCATGGATGCGCAGCGGACGTTTGAGCAGGTCGCGTCGCAGGATGCCTCGAAGCGCAACCGCATGGAATTCTACGTGGTCATGTGTTTGTATGGCCAGGGCCGCGACGATGAGGCCGAAGCCAAGGCCGTGCGCCTTGCTGATGACGAGAGTGTCGAGCTCGCCGTGCGCGCTGAGGCCACGCTCTGGCTTGCGAAGTTCGCCTACAACAAGAACCGCTGGAAGGATGCCGCGTCCAGGTTCCTTTCGTATGCCGAGCTTGTGCCTGATTCGCCTTCAGTTCCGGCTGCGATAGTCTGGGCTTCGAGGGCGCAGTTCGCCGACAACGACTTCAACCGTGCCGTGTCAACTGCGGCGAACCTGTCTTCTTTCGACCCCGACCCCGCTTCTCTCGCCGCTGGACTGCTTGTGCAGGGCGAAGCGCTCATAGAGCTTGCGCGTTTCGACGAAGCTGTGCTCGTGCTGGAACGTGCCGCACTGGCGGCAGGCATGTCGCCCGACGAGCGCTTCCGCGCCTTGCTTCTCAAGGCCGACGCACTGTTCGCCATGGGTGCTGACAACCCTGTGCGATACCATACGGCGCTCGACGCGTACCGCACTCTGTTCCTCGGCGAAGACCTCACACCGTCCCAGAAGATATCCCTTGCGTTCAAGGTCGCGAAGACCCTCGAGCGCATGAAGAGGACCGATGAGGCCATCGACGAGTACTACACACAGGTCGTTGTTGCCTATCGCAAGGGCCGCGAGAAGGGCGTAGTCTACTCCGACGAGGCGCATGCCGATTTCTCCCGTGCGGCCTTCCGGCTTGCGGAGGAATACGAGAGCCGTGGCATGGAGCATCAGGCCGTGAGCCTTCTGTCTTTGATTGTCGCAAGTGAAGTTCCGGCTTCTGATGAGGCGGTGCGCCGCATCGACCGGATAAGAAAGAAAGGTAAGTTCCTATGACACTTTCAGGTGGTCCGATATTCTGGATGCTCCTCGCATTGGGCGTGGCTTCAGTCGTCGTGTTCTTCGAGCGCTTCTTCGAACTGCGCCGCGCTCAGGTCGACTATCAGGATTTCATAAAGGGCGTCGTCAACATTCTCGTGAACGGCGGCGAGGATGAGGCGATCGCGATCTGCGAAGATGCCGCAGTGCCTGTGGCGAACATTGTGGCCACTGCCATACGCCATCGCAACAGCTCTGAAGAGGCTCTCAAGGATGCCGTCGACTCTCAGGGGCGCGTGGAGTCCAGCCGTCTGGATCGCCGCCTCGCGTCACTCGCCATAATGGGACAGGTCGCGCCGCTGATCGGGCTTCTCGGCACCATCATCGGATTTGTGCGTTCCGTCATGCTCGTGAATTCGCAGGAACTCGTCGCGCGTGCCGACCTCATGAATTCCGCAATGGAAGCGCTTGTCTCCGCCGCGCTTGGCCTCGTCGTGATGATACCGATTGTGGTGATGTACGGAATTCTCCGGCTGCGCATGGACCGCATAATCGTCGAGCTCGAGGCTGCCGCCAGCCAGATCGTCAGCCACCTCACTTCCGAGAAGGAGGCGTCGTGAAATCCTGGGACTGGCGCTCTAAGCCTTTGCGCGGCATCCGCAAGTACGCGCTCTGGCTGCAGCCTGCAGCTGTTGCCGTGCCGTGGATAATGGTAGGCATGCTGCTCCTGATGCTGCATATGATCGGCGGCACCCTGACCGCATCCGAGGGCGTTGTGTTCGACCTGCCGTCCACCGGCCTCTCCGACGGCGAGGCCACTCCGCTTGTCGCGCTCGTGATGTCCATGCCGAACGGCGACGAGACGTATGTCTTCTTCGACGATGCTCGCTATGCGCTGGGGAGCGACATTTCAATTTCCGCATTCACGACGCATCTCTCAGAACGCGTCGCCAAGACCGAAGAAAAGGCCTTGCTTGTGCTGGCTGACAGGAATGTCACCTGCGAACAGCTTGGCCGACTTGCCGCCGTATCCAGAAAGTGCGGACTTGAGCGCATACTGCTGGCCCACAAACGTTCGGAGGTTTCCGCCGAATGAGTTGGCGCCGCGCCAAGCCGAGACGTCGTCTCCGCAGCGACATGCTGCCTATTCTGGGCGTGCTTGCGATGCCTTTCCTCTTGGCGTGGATATTCCCCTATGCGGCGCTTTCGCCAGTCGCCAATGCGCCTGCCTCCTATGCGCCTTCCCGCAGGACGACATGCTCCTTTGTCGAATTGAGCAAGGAAGACGAGACAAAGGCCATAGCCGCTGCGCGCACTGCGTGGCACGTCAACGCCGAGGATGTGAGGAATCTGCGGATCGAGATGTTCGCCGACGATCTGCCGAAGAACGAGACGGAGCCTGTAATGGACGTAAGCCAGCGGACGAGGTACGCGCGCAGGAATGTGATACCTTACAAGCCGGTCGGTCTGCCGTCAGATCTGAGGGCGCCCGCTCCGGTTGTCTTCGAGAAGCCGGCGCCGCCCGTGAAGCCTGTCGCTTTCCCCAGGGAAGAAATGCTCAAACTCGATTGAAAGGACCATTGCCATGACACAAGAAGAGGTGCTTGAAGCGTTCCGCAGCACGGACGCATTGCTTGAAGGACATTTCGAACTGCGCTCCAAGCTGCATTCCAACCGCTATTTCCAGTGCGCAAACGTGTTGCGCTATCCGCGAATCGCAGCGAGGCTTTGCGACGCGCTTGTCGAGAAGATGAAGTCAGGCTGCGATCTTGGCCCCATCGACGGCGTGATATCACCTGCAGTCGGCGGCATACTCGTCGGGCACGAGGTCGCGAGAGCCCTCGATACGAAATGCGTATTCGCCGAGAAGGTGCAGGGCGAGGGCGTGGACGCCACCGGCAAGCCCAACACCGTGCTTGCGATGCGCAGGTTTTCCCTCAAGCCCGGCGAACGCTACGTGGTGGCGGAGGATGTCGTGACGAAGGGCGGACGCGTGCAGGAGACGATCGATCTGGTCAAGGCCGCAGGTTGCGAAGTCGTCGCGGTGGCTCTGCTTGTCGACCGTTCTGGCGGAACCGTGAAGTTTGGCGAAACGCCGATGTTCTCGCTGATGCAGATGACGCCTGAGACGTGGACCGCCGCCGAATGCCCCATGTGCAAGGCGGGCGGCCATCCGGTTCACCCCGGCTCCTGAGTCTGCTGCTGCAGCTTGATTGAAGACGCGCCGCCGGTTGTGCGCGGCTTGAAGGCGATTCCAGCCTCCACGTCCTTGCACATCGCGAAGACGTCCTTCCAGCTCTGCACGCGGTAGTCCCTGTTCTTCACGAGCATCGCCTCGAGAAGCTGCGCAAAACCTTCGCTCAGCTCGGGATGGTAGTGCCGCGGATCGGGCGCCTGCATGTTCTCGTCGCAATGCGCCCTAAGCGAATCGTCGACGCCCATGTGCGGAAACAGCAGCCGCCCCGTCGAAAGGTGGTATAGCGTCGCACCGAGGGAATATATGTCGGTCCGGCAGTCGAGCTCGACGTCGCCGTATATCTGCTCCGGCGAAATGTAGGCTGGCGTGCCCGTTATCTTGTCGGGCTCGTCTTCGACCTCGCTCTTGTATTCGAAGCGGTGCGATATGCCCAGGTCGGCGAGCTTGATGACACCCTCGGTGTTGATCATTATGTTCTCGGGCTTGATGTCGCAGTGCACTATGCCGTGGTCGTTCCAAGCGTAGTCGAGCGCGCTCGCCACCGATTCGCAAATCAGCAGGCAGTCGCTTTCGCAGACGTGCTGCTTGCGGCGCAGGAGATCCGCAAACGAATAGCCGTCCACGAATTCCATCAGAAAGTACCAGCTGCCGTTGCCGTTGTCGAAGTCGTAGGCCTGAATGATGTTCGGATGGTGTATCTCCTCCATGATCAGCTCCTCCTCGCGGAACGCCCTCACGTCGGCACCGTTCGAGGAGAACTCGGACTTCAGTATCTTGGCCGCGACGAGCCGCTGGTTCTCGATGTCCCATGCCTTCCACACGCACGCCATGCCGCCTTCGCCTACTTTCTCTATGAGCTTCAGCGAGGGCACCATCAACACCATGTTCCTTACGTCTCTATCTTCCATTCCTTAAGCTTCCGGTGTATTGTGCGGCGCGAGATGCCCAGTATGTCCGCCGCCTTTGACTTGTTGCCGTTGACGGAATCCAGCACGGACAGTATCTTCGCCTTTTCCGAATCGGCCAGCGACTGCGTAGCCGGAATGTCGTACGCCGCAGGTGCGGCCTCGGGTTCGCCCGTCGCCGGTTGCTCCGGCTCGGCAACCGCCTTGGGCGCAGCGCCCTCGAGTATCTCGACCGGCACATCGTCTATCGTCAGCCTGCCGCCGCCGGAAAGCACGGTCATCTTCTCGACGATGTTCCTAAGCTGCCTCACATTGCCCGGCCACGAATAGTCCTCAAGCGCCTTCATTGCGCGCGCGTCGATGCCGGTTACCCGCCCGCCGTTCTCGGCCGCAAACTCCTTTAGGAAGCGCGAAACAAGCGGCGCGATGTCGCCGACCCTGTCCTTCAGCGCCGGCAGGTGGATGTCGATTACGTTCAGCCTGTAGTAGAGGTCTTCGCGGAACTTGCCCTCCGCGACGTATTTCGCGAGGTCGCGGTTCGTCGCGGCGACGATCCTTATGTCGGTCTTTATGTCCTCCGTGCCGCCGACCCGCTGGAAGGTTCGCGTCTCCAGCACCCTGAGAAGCTTGACCTGCGTGGACGCATCGATCTCCGATATCTCGTCGAGGAAGAGCGTTCCGCCGTTCGCCGCCTCGAAGCGGCCGATCTTCTGCCGCACCGCATCGGTGAATGCGCCTTTCTCGTGCCCGAAAAGCTCCGACTCGAGAAGGGTGGGCGAAAGCGCCGCGCACTCGACCGCGACGAACGGACCCTCCGCCCTGGGCGAAAGGCTGTGCAGAGCATGCGCAACAAGCTCCTTGCCCGTTCCGCTCGGACCTTCGATCAGCACGTTCGCGTTCGACGGCGCAGCCTGACGTATGAGCCTGTAGACCTTCTGCATCTGCGGAGAATTGCCGGTGAACGTCTCGAGCTTCACGTCGAGCTGCGACTTGAGCTCGTCCACCTGCCGCTCAAGGGCTCGCGTCTTTATCGCCTTGTCCACCCTGAGCTCGAGCTGGTCCAGATCGGTGATCGGCTTCGTCAGGAAATCGTCCGCGCCATCCTTCATCGCGGCTACGGCGAGATCGACGGTGCCGTATGCCGTCAGCAGCATGCACGCCAGGTTGGGGTTCGCGGCCTTGGCCCGCCTGATCAGCGAGACGCCGTCTTCTCCAGGCATCCTCACGTCTGATATGACAAGCGCGAGGTCCGGGTTTTCTGCTACAGCCGACATCGCCTGTTCGGCGTCGGGCGCTGTGATGCAATGGTACTTTCCCGAGAGAGCGCGCGCCATTACGTCGCGTGTCGGCCTCTCGTCGTCGACGATGAGAATCTTAGGCTTCAGCATTGCTTGAGCTCCCTTATCCTGCGCTCTATCCTGGGCAGCTTCACGGTGAACATGGAGCCTTCGCCGCGCACGGATTCGGCCGCTATGGTCCCGCCGTGGTCGTGGACGATGCGCAACGTCACCATGAGCCCGAGACCCGATCCGCCCGACTTGTTCGTGCTGTACGGCTCGAAGAGATGCGCCAGCTGTTCGTTCGTCATGCCGATGCCGGAATCCCTGATCGTGACGATGACGTCGTTGTCGTCGCTGTGGACTGCGATTGCGATCTTGCCCCCGTCATGCATCGCCTCGAGCGCGTTCTTGAGAAGGTTGAAGAACACCTGCTCCATCTGGTTGCGGTCTATGGCGACGCTCGGGAGCGCGCCCGGAATGTCGAGCGTCACCGAGATGCGCCTGTCCTCGAACTGCTGCTTGAGGGTGCGAAGGCATGCGGTGAGAGGCTCCGCCACCGAGCCCGGCATGAGGTTGGGCTTGGCCGGCCTGAGCGCCGCGAGGAACCCGCGAATTATGCCGTCGAGCCTCGCGACCTGGTGCAGGCATTCCTTTACCGTCTCGTCACCCTTGAGCTGGCGCTGGAGAAGCTGAAGGTTGAGCGCGATCGCATTCAGCGGATTGCCGATCTCGTGCGCGACGCCGGCCGCAAGATCCCTCACTGCCTTTGTCGCGCCGGCCCTGAGCTCCTCTTCGGACCTGACCTTTTCCGCGGTCGTGTCGCGTATCAGCACAAGAGTGCGGCCCTTCATCGGAAAGGTCTGCATCTCCAACACCCGCGCCTCGGGATACGAAACGGTCATCTCGCGCTTCGACGCCTTGCCGAGCGGAATCGCAAGAACCTCCACGGCTTGAAGGGGATCCATGCCGAGGAGCGTCTTGACTGCGGCGTTCGAGAACTTCACCTCGCCATGCTCGTCATCAAGCACGAGTATGCCGCGGTCAAGAGTGCCGAGGATGAGATCGAAGAACTCCGCCTCGTCGGAGATGAGGTTGTACTGCTCCCTCAGCTGTCCGACGTCGAGCTTTCCGATATGCCTTCTGACGCTCTTGAAGAAGTTCTTCATCCGTTCCCTCCCTCCTTACTTGCGGCGGTTGTCTATTACGCGCTTGATCTTGCCTTCGCTGCGCGGGAGCGAACCCGGCTCGACGAGTATGATCTTCGCGGAGAGGCCGATGATGGACTTTACGGCGTCGAAGACGCGCTTGCGCAGCTCCTCCATCTTTCTCACGGAATCCGAGAACGCCTCGGCGTTGACCTCGACCTTGATCTCGAAGAGGTCGAGGGTGTCGGTCGACGAAAGAATGATCTGGTAGTGCGGCGCAACCTCCGGCACGCGCAGAAGCCCCGCCTCGATCTGCCCGGGGAACACGTTGACGCCGTGTATGATCAGCATGTCGTCGGAGCGCGCGGAGATGCGGTCCATCACGCGCATCGTCCTGCCGCACGGACACTTTTCGGTGTGCAGCCTCGTGAGGTCGCGAGTGCGGTAGCGTATCATCGGCGTGCCGGTGCGCGATATCGTCGTGAAGACGAGTTCGCCGACCTCTCCGTCAGGCAGCGGCTCGAGCGTCTCGGGGTCGATGATCTCAGGATAGAAGTGGTCTTCCCAGATGTGCAGGCCGGTCCTGTGCTGGCAGTCGCCGGCGACGCCAGGGCCGGCGATCTCCGTGAGGCCGTAGATGTCGTGGGCGACGATGCCCGTCTCGCGTTCGATCGTGTCGCGCATCTCGGTTGTCCACGGCTCGGCGCCGAAGATGCCGTGCCTGAGCTTGGTGTCGCGCCTGAAGTCGACGCCCTGGCGCTTGGCCTCGTCCATGATGCGAAGGAAGTAGCTCGGCGTGCAGGCGATGGCGTTGACGCCCAGATCGCGCATCAGCATGACCTGGCGCTCAGTGTTGCCTCCGCTTGTCGGCAGCACCGCGCAGCCCATTCCTTCGCCGCCGTAGTGCAGACCGAGGCCGCCCGTGAAGAGTCCGTAGCCGTAGCTGACCTGCAGCACGTCGCCGGCGCGGATGCCGTACATCGCGAGGCAGCGCATCGCGCCGTTCTGCCATACGGCCACGTCGCCGAGCGTGTTGGGGATGCAGATCGGCTTGCCCGTCGTTCCGCTCGAGCAGTGGAAACGCACTATCTCGTCCATCGGTGCGCCGCGAAGCCCCATCGGGTATTCGTCGCGCAGATCGACCTTTTTGGAGAAGGGCAGCAGCTTGATGTCGGCGAGCGTCTTTATGTGCTCGGGCCTTACGCCACGCTCGTCGCAGCGCTTGCGGAACAGCGGCACACGCTCGTAGGCGTATTCGACCGTCCACTTGAGACGGTGCAGCTGGAGTGCGCGAAGCTGCTCGACCGGCATATAGTCCATGGCCGATACGGGGTGCGTAGGAGAGTTTACATCCTGTGGGATGACGGGATAGAGAGAGTTTAGAAGTTCCATTTTGAGTAGTTTTGCTTTTGTGAACGGTTTCCGCTTACCTGTCGAACTCGTCGAGCGCTGCGAGCAACGTCGCCATCTGCCCGTCGGTCCCTATCGTAACCCGAAGACGATCGGCCGTCTTCGGGCCGCTAAAGTACCTGACGTAGATATGTCTGCCCCTTAACCGTTCAAAAATCTCGGAAGCCTTCGCGTGCGCCGGCCTTGCGAAGACGAAGTTGGACTCGCTCGGCATCACGTCCCAGCCGCGCCTCTCGAGCTCCGCCACGAAGCGCCTCTTGGTCGCGACGACCTTCTTCACGTTCGCGCGCATCCACTTGGCGTCCTTTACGGCGGCGAGCGCGACGGCCTGTGCGACGGCATCGACGTTGTAGGAATCCTTCACCTTGTAGAGCGCGTCGACAAGCGGCTTCGGCCCCACGCAGTATCCGACGCGCAGCCCCGCGAGCGAGAAGCTCTTCGAGAAGGTGCGCATCACGATGACGTTCTCGTTGTCCTTCGCGGTCGCGAGGGCCATGCAGTTTTCGCGCGAGAAGTCGGCGTATGCCTCATCGACCATTACGACACCCTTGAAGCGCTTGGCGAACGCGGCGACTTCGGCGCGCGGTTTCAGCACACCCGTCGGCGCGTTCGGGTTCGTCAAAAGGAAAAGCGCCAGCTTCTTCGCGCCTTCGCCCTTGACGTCGCAGAGGTCGCCGAAACCGCGCCATTCTACGTCGCGTATCGCCGCAAGCGTCTTGTAGAGGGAATACGACGGATCAAGCGAGCCGATCGTCTCGTCATCCTCGACGAATGCCTTGGCCGAAAGAGCCAGTATCTCGTCGGACCCGTTGCCGATGAAGATGTTCTCGGGGTTGGCCTTCACCATTCTGCCGATAGCCTTGCGAAGCTCGCAGAATTCCGGGTCGGGGTAGCGGCGCAGCTTGTCGAGGTCGAAGCCGGAGAGCACCTTTGCGCATTCCGGGGAAGGCGGATAGGGGTTCTCGTTCGTGTTCAGCTTGACCACATCCTTCGCCTTCGGCTGTTCGCCGGGCGTGTAAGCAGTCAGTTTGCGTACGCTCTTTGCTACTAGCATATTGCCACCATTAAATTAATGCATATTATACTATATTCGCCGCAGAGTAAGCAAGCGCGAAGATGGCCTGCACTTTCGCCCCACTTGAAATGAGCACGGCGATTTGGTGTTATATCTCTGTTCCTGTGACTTGAGCATTTCTTTGGGTTGAAGCTTGCTGCCCCTGGGTGTTGGTTGCGCTTAGACGGTCGCGGCTAGAAAGGGCCACGCGGGGAGGGGAGCAAAGTCCTAGGACCCCAATGGTCAAAGTCCTGGGGGTTTGACGTGTAGGGCCCTGGGACCCCAATACGAAAAGTGGCGGGGGAAAAAGGTCTGGGGTCCCGGGACTTTGACGCCTTGCCCGCCTGGACCTGCACAGCAGCGTCGAAGGGCGTTTTTTGTAGAAGATTCGCCATCGCATCATTATGCCAATCAAGTACACGCTACATCTCCCTAACTGTAGGGGACATCATCCCAGAGTGGGACCCCCACCCTCCCACAGCGGGAGGGATACCCTCCCACAGCGGGACACAAAAGAGAATAGAAAAGAGAATCTAAATACAATACCAACCCGAATTCCGCCTAGGCCTTAAGAGTTGGGCGATAAAGACGGCGGCTTTAATGTCTGGTTGCGGGAAGGGGCTGGATATGATATACTGACTGCATGAAATGGTTCGACAACATCAAGGAATCGGCGAGGGAGTCCGCGACGGCTTTCCGTGAGTGGGGGCGGATGATTACGGCCGTCGGAATAGTCATCGCCGCCTCGCTCGTCGTCATTGCCGTCGAGCTGCTCGTCATCTGCCTGAAGATATAAATTAGACCTATCTAACTGGTTGCAGGCGTTCGGAGTATTTGGTATAATCCCATCAAACTCTAACAACTAGATTATGGAGAAACACTCGTGAGCGAACAACTCGAACAGATGACGCCGGAACTCAAGGCGTTCGTCACTGATTGGAAGGCCAAGCCCGGCAACCTGATCATGGTGCTCCACCAGGTTCAGCAGACCTACGGCTACATCCCGCGCAACATTGCGATCGAAATCTCGGAGATGCTCGAGGTGCCGCTCGCGAAGATCTACGGCGTGGTGACTTTCTACAACTTCTTCAAGCTGCAGAAGGCAGGCAAGTACATCATCCAGGTGTGCCTCGGTACGGCGTGCTACCTCAGAGGCGGCGACGATCTCGTCAAGGAGTTCGAGCGTCAGCTCGGCGTCGGCCTCAATGCGACGACACCCGACGGGCTCTTTACGGTTGAAGCCGTCCGCTGCCTCGGCTGCTGCGGCCTCGCCCCTGTCGTCGTCATCAACGGCGAAGTGCACGGCAAGCTCGAGACGAAGGATGTCGAGCGCCTCATCAAGATCTACCGCGAGCGCGGCTAATTTAATCTAAGGAGACAGGAAAATGGCAAAGCTTACACTGGACGACCTGCGCAAGATGCGCGGCGAAAAGCAGAAGGCGATGGAAATGCGCGACAACTCCAACAAGGACGTGCAGGTCATCGTCGGCATGGGTACCTGCGGCATAGCCGCCGGCGCGAAGGATACATTCACTGCCCTCGTAGATACGCTCACAGAGAAGGGCCTCACGAACGTCCTCATCCGCCAGACGGGCTGCATGGGCCTCTGCCACTCCGAGCCGACCGTCGAGGTCGTCGTCCCCGGAATGCCCGCGGTCATCTACGGTCACGTCGATGCCGCGACCGCGAAGGAGATCGTCGAGAAGCACATCGTCGGCCACAACCTCATTGAGGGCAAGATCCTCGACAGGCCTTCGGTCGATATCGTCAAGAACGCCTGAAAGTAAGGAGACACAATGGCTTATCAATCTTATGTACTGATCTGTGGCGGCACCGCCTGCTTCTCGGGCGGCGGCGACAAGATCGTCGAGGCGTTCCACGACGAGCTCAAGGCGCAGAACCTAGACTCGACCGTCCAGGTCGTCACCACGGGCTGCCTCGGCTTCTGCGAGCAGGGCCCGATCGTGAAGATCCTTCCGCAGGGCACGTTCTATGTGCAGGTCAAGCCAGAAGACGTCAAGGAGATCGTCGCGGAGCACCTCGTCAAGGGCCGCGTCGTACAGCGCCTCTGCTACGACCCCGAGCAGGCGAAGAAGCTCGTCGCCGAGGCGAACATTCCGTTCTACCAGAAGCAGTACCGCATCGTCCTCCGCAATTGCGGCGTGATCGACCCCGAGAAGATCGAGGACTACATTGCGCGCGACGGCTACAAGGCGATCGAAAAGGTGCTCTTCGAGATGACGCCCGAGCAGGTCGTCGAGGAGATGCTTAAGTCCGGCCTTCGCGGCCGCGGCGGCGCAGGCTTCCCGACAGGCATGAAGTGGAAGTTTGCGCAGCAGCAGCCCAAGGGCCAGAAGTACATGGTCTGCAACGCCGACGAGGGCGACCCCGGCGCGTATATGGACCGCTCGACCCTTGAGGGCGACCCCCACTCCATTCTCGAGGCCATGATCATCGCCGGCTACGCGATTGGCGCTTCGAAGGGCTTCATCTACATCCGCGCGGAATACCCGCTCGCGATCCACCGTCTCCAGGTCGCCATCAAGCAGGCTTCCGAGCTCGGCCTTCTCGGCAAGGACATCCTCGGCAGCGGCTTCGACTTCGAGATCGAGCTCCGTTTCGGCGCCGGCGCGTTCGTCTGCGGCGAAGAGACGGCTCTTCTCCAGTCCATCGAGGGCAACCGCGGCATGCCGCGTCCGCGTCCTCCGTTCCCGGCTGTCAAGGGCCTTTGGGGACGTCCGACCGTCATCAACAACGTCGAGACCCTCGCGAACATCCCCGTCATCATCAACAAGGGCGCGGACTGGTTCTCGAAGATCGGCACGGCGACGACGAAGGGCACCAAGGTCTTCGCTCTCACGGGCAAGGTGAACAACTCGGGCCTCATCGAAGTCCCGATGGGCACGACGCTCCGCGAGATCATCTTCGACATCGGCGGCGGAATCCGCGGCGGCCACCAGTTCAAGGCGGCCCAGACCGGCGGACCTTCCGGCGGCATCATCCCGCCCCAGTTCCTCGACACCCCGATCGACTACGAGTCGCTCGCGAAGATCGGCTCGATCATGGGCTCCGGCGGCCTCATCGTCATGGACGAGACGGACTGCGTCGTAGACATCGCGAAGTTCTACCTCGACTTCACGGTCGACGAGAGCTGCGGAAAGTGCGCGCCCTGCCGCATCGGCGGACGCAAGCTCCTCAACTACCTCAAGAAGATCTCCGAGGGTCGCGGCACCGAGCAGGACATCGCCGACATGCAGCAGATCTGCGACGCCATGAACAAGGCTTCGCTCTGCGGCCTCGGCCAGACCGCCTCGAACCCCGTGCGCTCGACCCTGCAGTACTTCATGGACGAATACATGGAGCACATCAAGGACAAGAAGTGCCGCTCGGGCAAGTGCTCGAAGCTCGTCCAGTACAAGATCGATGCCGCGAAGTGCAAGGGCTGCACGATGTGCGCCCGCAAGTGCCCCGCAGGCGCGATCACGGGTAGCGTCAAGCAGCCTCACGTCATCGACCCCGCGAAGTGCGTCAAGTGCGGCGCGTGCGAGGCGACCTGCAAGTTCGGCGCGATCAGCCACGGCTAAGAGAGGAAAGGAACTTTCAACATGGATATGGTTAAACTCGAAGTCAACGGCGTTGCGGTCGAAGTCCCGAAGGGCTCCAACCTCCTCGTCGCCGCTCGCGCCGCGAACATCAAGATTCCGACGCTCTGCTACCACCCCGACCTCAAGCCCGGCGCAAGCTGCGGCATCTGCGTCGTCCGCCAGCTCGTGCCTTCGCGCACCGAGCCCGGCAAGTTCGTCCCGAGCCCGAAGCTTCTGCGTGCGTGCTGCACCGAGGCCACCGAGGGCATGAAGATCATCACCCACGACCCTGATATCGTGCAGGTTCGCCGCACCGTTCTCGAGCTCATCCTCGCGAACCATCCGCAGGACTGTCTGCAGTGCCCGCGTTCCGGCTCTTGCGAGCTTCAGGACATCGCCGCCGACTTCGGCATCCGCGACATCCCGTTCCCGCGCGAGGTCATCCACCGCGACATCGACAACTCCACGCCGTCGATCGTCCTCAACTCCGACAAGTGCATCAAGTGCGGCCGCTGCGCCGAGGTGTGCCAGGAGATGCAGAACGTCTGGGCGCTCGAGTTCATCGGCCGCGGCGAGAAGACCGTGATGGCCCCCGCCGCCGGCGTCAAGCTCGCCGAGTCGCCCTGCATCAAGTGCGGCCAGTGCTCCGCGCACTGCCCCGTGGGCGCGATCTACGAGAACGACGAGACCAAGAAGGTCTGGGCTGCGCTGCAGGACCCCGAAAAGGTCTGCCTCGTGCAGATAGCCCCTGCTGTCCGCGTCGCGCTCGGCGAGGCCTTCGGCATGGCTCCCGGCTCGCTCACGACCGGCAAGATCTACGCCGCGCTCCGTCGCCTCGGCTTCAACCAGGTGTTCGATACGAACTTCTCGGCTGACGTCACGATCATGGAGGAAGGCACCGAGTTCATCAAGCGCTTCACCGAGGGTGGACAGCTTCCGCTCCTCACCAGCTGCTGCCCTGCGTGGACCGATTGGATGGAGAAGTATGCTCCCGACTTCACCGAGAACTTCTCGACCGCGAAGTCGCCCCAGCAGATGCTCTCCGCTCTCGCCAAGAGCTACTGGCCCGAGAAGAACGGTGTCGATCCCGCGAAGGTTCACGTCACCTCGATCATGCCCTGCACGGCGAAGAAGCACGAGATCATCCGCGACGAGCACATGAACTCCACCGGCTTCCAGGATACCGACGTCGTCCTCACGACCCGCGAGCTCGCCCGCATGATCAAGGCCGCCGGCATCGACTTCGCGTCGCTGCCTGAAGAGCCCGCCGACAAGCTGCTCGGCGCCTACACCGGCGCTGGCACGATCTTCGGCGTCACCGGCGGCGTCATGGAAGCCGCGCTCCGCACGGCCTACTGCCTCATCACTGGCGACGCCCAGCCTCCGAGCATCGACTTCAAGGAAGTGCGCGGAATGGAAGGCGTCAAGACCGCGACGATCGACATCAAGGGCACGAAGGTCAATATCGCCGTCGCTCACCAGATGGGCAACGTCGAGAAGGTGCTCGATATGATCCGCGAAGACCGCAAGAACGGCGTCAAGCCTCGCTTCGACTTCATCGAAGTTATGGCGTGCCGCGGCGGCTGCATCGGCGGCGGCGGACAGCCCTGCCTCGCGACGGACGAAGTCCGCGCCAAGCGCACCGCCGGCATCTACACCGACGACGAGAAGTGCACTCTGCGCATGTCGCACCTCAACCCAGAGGTCCAGTCGCTCTATGCCGACTTCCTCGACGGCAAGACCGGTGCGCAGGGCGGCGAGAAGGCTCACCACTTGCTGCACACCGGCTACAAGAAGGTCGACGTCTACACCTTCGCCAAGTAAGGTGTTGCCGACGGCGGAACAGCCGCCGGCTCGACTCAAAAGCTGGCCCTCGCACCAAGTTGTGCGGGGGCTTGCTTTTTTTGTGCGGTTGCCTGTCTGTATGGGGATTTGGTATAATACTCACATGAGAACAATGCTTGTATTGCTCGCCGCGTTTCTCGCGGTCGAGGCGCGTTCAGCGCAGTCGATTGATGCCGAAGCCTTGCGTACCGGCAAGGGTGTGCTCGTTCTCCAGTGCGGCAGCGACTGGTGTGTAAGCGGCGAAAGCGTCCGCAAGGCTTTCGAGTCTACGGCGTTTCTGCGTAGCAAGGCAGTCGACTCCAAATATGTGACCGGCGTCTATGACGACATGGACAATCTGACCGACGCCGTCCGCTCAGCCAACGAGCGCGTAAAGCCGATCCTGATACGCACGAAGCGCTTTCCTGCGATCACCTGCTATGCGGCGAACGGCAAGGATCTCTGTGTGTTCGCGCAGATCGAGAACGTGCCGATGAGCGCGACCGGCGAGAAGCTGGCCAAGGCGATAGGCAACCTGACGAAGAAGAAGGACGAGGTCGTCGCGCTCTTCAAGAAGGCAGAGAAGACGTCCGCCCCCGAGGAGGCCGCCGACCTCTATGGACGAGGCTTCGACATTCTCGCCAAGCAGATGGGTCCGTTCCATTTCAGCGAGCTTACGACCGGCAACAACGGCTGGCGCAAGGAGTGGGACGCGCTCGTCAAGCTCGATGCCGGCGACAGGTATGGCTGGCTCGCGCACTTCGACCTCGACGAATACAAGACAGTTGCTCAGGTCGAGACAGTCACCAACCTGAAGGCTGACGGCAACCGCGCGAAGGCCGAGCAGATGGTCGCCAAGGCCAAGTCGCTGCCCCAGAAGCACTTCAACGCCAACCAGAAGCAGTGGGTGAAGATAATGGAGTACGCCCTCACCCAGGAGGGAACCGACAAGCCGCTCACTCCAGCGCAGAAGACGTTGATGAAGGAGGTCTTCGCCCTTGGTCGCAACACTTTGTGGGGGCAGTTCGCGATGGGCCGTCTCATGCTCGAAGGCGAGAAGATCGAGTCGAAGGGTCTCAAGCACGCCGCCGTCAGGCCGCGCGGCGCTGGTTCGTCCGGAATTCCCGAGGAGTTCAAGCTCGACTACGCGAAGCGCCAGATATCGTCCATAAAGCCCGGCGCGAAGTTGACCGAGCCCCAGAAGCTGGCGATTGCGCAGTATGCGGCGCTGCGTCTCATCGGGCAGAAGGGCTGGCAGGATCTTACAGGCCGTCCCGGCAGCGAGAAGTTCGTGAAGGCATTCATAAACGACCGCGCGTGGCTCGAGGATTTCGCGTGGAGCGGAACCTTCCCCGAGAACAGCACCGACGCATGGGCTTATGCAGGAACTGCGCCTGGCGACGGTGCCAAGGCCATACTCGCCCTCGAATCGCTCATCTATCAGGACAACGGCAGGTGGGTCGAGTACGACAACGGCAAGTTTGAGGATAACGAAGGCCGCCGCTTCATGACGGCGCTCGCCCAGGTCTACCCCGACAAGGACGAAGCGTGGCTTGCCGACGTGCTCGACGCCTACCGCTCGAGCGCGCTCACAGGGAGACTGCACAAGTCGGCCTACGACCAGCCGGTGTGGCTCTGGCGCTTCGCAGTGCATCAGGGGCACGCTACCGGCAGCTGCGACGACATGGCCAACCAGCAGCGCCATCTCGAGAAGTTCGTCAACCTGCCGGTGCGCGAGTACGGCGGAACGCCGTGGATGATTGTCTATCGTCTGAAGAACTGCTTCGGCGACTCGGTGCACGGGCCTTGGTACTACAAGCCCTGGTCCACGGCCGGCGAGTGGCCCAAGCGCAAGATGTCGCAGATGGTCGGCGGCGTCTGCGGAGAGCTCTCCAAGTTCGGCAGCGCCATCGCAAACTCGCACGGAATGCCCTCGACGACCGTCGGACAGCCTGGCCACTGCGCCTATTCTCGTCGTCTGCCAAGCGGCAAGTGGGAGATCAACTACAACGTGACAGGCCATTCGCAGATGCACATGTGCTTCTGGAACAAGCACGAGTGGCAGTACACTCCGGCGCTCGAGGGAACATTCTCAGGCGATCGCGAGACGCGCCTTGCGGCTGACCGCATGATTGCGCTGGCTCACCTCGCCGAGGAGTCCAAGCGCGACCGCAAGCTGATTGAGGCCTTCTATCAGCACGCATGCGCCGCGAAGCCCGACCACTACGGCGCGTGGCACGAGTATGGCGAGTGGCTGATGCGCTCGAACACACCGCTCGACCTGCTGCGCGTGTGGGTTCGCGGCTGCGCCCGCGGCATGAAGTCCGGTCGCCAGCCTCTCTGGAACATCCTTACGCCCTACTTCCAGCGCGTCGCGAAGGAGAAGGGCAAGCCTGCGCTCAAGGATGAGCTGATCGCATTCGCTCCTCTCCTCAAGCAGGGCAACACCCGCATCGAGGAGGAGGCCGACTTCAGCACCGTCCTTGCAACATGGGGCGAGTCGCTCGGCGACGACATGCAGATGCGCTACGACGTGCTCAAGGCGATGCTTGAGGCGCAGTATGGCACGTCAGACTATTTCTCCCAGACGATGGGTTGGGGCAGCGACTTCTTCACGAAGAGTGCCCAGGGCTCGAAGCTCTTCACGCAGTGCATAAACGAAGCTGTCGCCGCCAAGACGAAGGACGCCAAGGACGGCGATGGCAGCGGGATGAACTTCGGCCCGATGCTGCTCGCCGCGAGCAAGAACGGCAACATCGAGGCGTTCCGCAACATCGTCAAGCTGCAGGAGAAGCTTCAACCCCTGCCCAAGGGCGGTCAGAAGTATCCTCTGAAGGATTTCGGCGGCGACCTCGTCAGCAAGGACGGTCTGCTGCAGACATCGTCCACTTGCGGACACGACAAGCCTGCGCGCTATCCGCTCGCAATCGACGAGTCCGCGTGCAGCGAGGGCGCCTTCCATACCGAGAGCGAGGAGAGTCCCTGGGCTACGGTGTTCCTCGCCGGTCCTACGGACGTGAAGGGCGTGCTTATCGAAAACCGCTTTGGCGGTGTCAACGGCAACAGGCAGGTGCCGATTGTCGTCGAGATCTCCGAGGACGGCAGCGAGTGGCGTCAGGTGTTCGCGTCCGACAAGGCGCAGGAGACATACAGGGTTGATCTCAGGGGTGGCGGCAACTGCACCCGTCAGGTGCGCGTGAGCCGCAAGGCCGGCGCCCGAAAGGATTTCTTCCATCTCAACAAGATTCTCGTCTATGGCACAAAACTCTACTGATTTCAAGGCCGTAATTCTGGCCGGCGGCTCAGGCGAACGCTTCTGGCCGCTATCGACTCCGGAGAGGCCTAAGCAGTTCCTGAACGTGTTCGGCGGCGAGAGCCTCATACGCCAGGCCGTTTCGCGACTGAAGGGACTCGTCGCGCCTGAGAATCTGTTCATCGTAACTTCGCGCAATCTGGTAACGGCCACCAGGCGCGAACTGCCCGAGATATCGAAAGCAAACATTGTAGGCGAGCCGATGCGCCGCGATACGGGCGCGGCCATAGCGCTGTCGACAGGCCTTTGCGCAGATGGCGTAATGGGCGTGTTCTCTTCTGACCAGCTGGTTGGCGATGTGAGGCGCTTCCAGAGCGTCGTCAGGCAGGCGATCGCGCTCGCTAACGCCGAGCCTAAGATCGTCACCCTCGGCATAATGCCCTCGTGCCCGTCGACGGCGTTCGGGTATGTCGACCCTAAGTCGGGCCGCTTCGTCGAGAAGCCGGATGTCGAGAATGCGAAGACCTATGTGAAGAAAGGCTACCTCTGGAACGCTGGAATGTTCATCGGCCGCGTCGAGACATTCCGCGAGGCGTTCGCCGCAAACGCTCCCGACCTTCTGCCGCTCTGTGCCGGAGTGAGTCTGAGGACTTGCCAGCTTCGCAGGGTATACGAGCCGCTGCCCAAGATATCGTTCGACTTCGCTGTGATGGAGGCTCTATCGCGTTCTGGCGGAGTTGCGGTTGTGCCTGGCGATTTCGGCTGGGACGATGTCGGTGGCTACGGCGCCTTCGAGCGCTACTATCCGCATGACGAGGCTGGAAACGTCGCAGACGGCGACTGCGCCCTTGTCGAGAGTTCCGGCAACATCTGCGTTTCTAAGGGCCCGAAGATCCGCGTGCTGGGCGTGAGCGACATGATTGTCGTAGCAACGAAGGACGCTGTTCTTGTAGTGCCGAAGTCCCGCGCCGGGGAGTTGAAGAAGATCAAGGCGTGAAGTACAAGGTTGTAATCGCTTACGACGGCACGGGATTTTCCGGCTGGCAGTACCAGGAGAATGCCGTTGGCGTGCAGCAGGTGGTCGAGGAGGTTCTCGCCTATCTTGAGGGCGAGCCCGTTAGAATCTTCGGCTCGTCGCGCACTGACGCCGGGGTGCATGCGAAGGGGTTTGTGGGACACTTCCGCCTGACAAAGCCGATTCCGCCCAAGAACCTCGTGCGTGCGATGAATTCGCGTCTGCCTGAGAGCGTTCGCATACTAAAGGCGTCCTATGCGGACGACCGCTTCGACGCCCGTCTCTCGGCCAAGGGCAAGGAATACCGCTATCAACTGTATCAGGCCGACATACTGCCGCCCCATCTCGTGCCATATTGGACGTTCTGCCACCGTCCGCTCGACCTGAAGGCGATGCAGAAGGCCGCCGCCTTTTTCGTCGGAAAGCACGATTTCGTCTCGTTCGCCGCGAACCCCAACCGCGAGCTCGAGACGACTGTAAGGACGATCTTCTCGTTCGATGTCAGGCGCTCCGGCCATAAATACGTCTTCATCGTGCGAGGCGACGGCTTTCTCTACAAGCAGGTGCGCTCGATGGTCGGCTTTCTGATTTCGGTGGGCAAGGGCAACGAAACGCCGGAGGCCGTGCGCGAGCTGCTCGAGGCTGCGACGCCTCGCACTGCTCGTGTCGAGACTGCGCCTGCCCGTGGACTGTTTCTATGGAAAGTGTTTTATAAGGAAAATCAATGCTATACCACATCTCGCAATACCTGACCCCATATTGGGGTCCGTTCCGTCTGCTGCAATCCCATGCCCTGCTGCTGGCTGGCGGAACTTTCACCGCCGCAATACTCGCGTGGGTCCTCTTGCCCAAGCTTTGGGACCGTCTGCCTCGTGACCGTGGCAAGGTTCTCTGCAAAGACCTTGGTGGCATGGCGTCGGCCGGAAAGCCCACAGGCGCTGGCTTTCTCGTCTCGTCCATAGTGTTGCCTGTGGTGCTGATCTTCGTGCCGCTCTCGATTTGGGATTTCCTCGCAGTCGTCGCGATCCACGCCGCGATGGTTTTCGGCTATCTCGACGATCGAGCCGAAGTGCCGTGGGGCGAGCTCAAGAAGGGGCTACTCGACGCAGTTTGCGCCGTCGCAATAGCCTATTTCATTGCGAAGGGACACTCCACCCTGGTGTGGCTGCCGTTCTGGAAGGGCATGTGGGTCGTGCCGATGTGGCTCTACGTTCCTGCTGCAGCCTTCGTCCTGTGGTTCACGATGAATGCCACAAACTGCTCAGACGGTGTCGACGGTCTTGCTGGAACCCTCACCACGATCGAGCTCGTCTTTCTCGCGGTGATGCTCTACATAGTGATCGGCTACAAGCCCGTCGCCCACTACTTCCTGCTGCCTTGCAACCCCGACGCCGCCCGTTGGGCGATTCTTGTGATGACTGTCGCCGGTGGATTCGGCGGCTACCTGTGGTTCAACGCCGAACCCTCGAAGATACTGATGGGCGACGCCGGCAGCCGCTTCCTTGGCATCCTCGTGGGCGCTGGCTCCCTCGTCACTGGCAACCCGTTCCTCGTCCTTGCGTTTGCGCCAGTCATACTGGTTAACGGCGGCGGTGGCCTCGCCAAGCTCGTCCTGCTGCGCCTCGCCAAGAAGTGCGGACGCGGCATAGCCGAAGATAACGTGATCCGCCGCATACGCTTTCCGCTGCACGACCACTGCAAGAAGAACCTCGGCTGGTCCAACGCCCAGGTGCTGATGCGCTTCACGCTGCTCCAGCTGATCGTGATGCCCATACTGCTCATCATTCTGATTAAGATACGCTGATGCCGACCTTCGCCGCGATACTGCTCTTCGCCCTCACCCGAGCCGAGATAATCGAGCGCCTGAAGGCCCCGCCGATCACAGATATGGATGGACTCGTCCAGGTCTATGCAGACTGTCCCTCCGACATGCGGCGCGAGTATCAGGGTCCTGTCGCGACGTTCGTATCCGACATCTGCACGACCCTCTACAAGTCGCAGATGATGAAGCCGGTCCACTTCGAAGAACCCGGCATCATCGTGCATGTCGGGTCCGTACGGACGAACGTGACAGATGTCGTCGCCAGCGTTGGCAAGCGCGAGAAGGGCGGCGCCTTTACGCGAATCCGCCTGCCTGCGCCCGGCTACTCCGACCGGAAGTCCCTGCGCGTCGCCGTGGTAAAGGCGTTCTTTCTCGCAGTCAAGGGCGAGACGCTCGACGATGCCGCGGCCCTGAAGCGCCTGAGAGAGGCAGATCCCGTTCTTCGCGTAGAGGACGAACGCGCCGAGCTGAAACGCTGGCGCGAGCTAGGGGTATTCGAGCCGGGGCGCGACGATGAATACTACCTCAAGCTGCTGCGCTCTGTGTTGGCGCCAGGCATCGCCTCGCACGAGGATGTCGTCAACTTCGCCTCGCGCCTGAGGCTGTATCCGGAATACCACGGAACGCCATTCTGCGGACGCTACGAGTCTCTTTCTTTCGATGAGGCGATCGACGTAGCAAACGATGCAGATGTTCGCCTAGCGGCGATAAACAAGGTAAAGGAGCTTCTGCTCTTCGGCGGTGGACATGGCGACAAGATGACTGCTGCAGTTATGACATACGGACTTTTCCTCGTCGAGCTGGCTAAGGGCGAGAAGCCGCCGGAAGAACTGCGCAAGATGCTCGATTTGGCAGAAGAGATGCTCAAGGGAGTCGAAAATGAAGAACGCTAAGACCATCACCGACAACACGATCGATCAGGATGTGCTGAAGTATACGGTAGGGGACGATCCCATATTGGATCTCGACCTCGCGGTTTGGGATTGCATGGGCACGGCCGCCCACGTTACGATGCTTTCGGAGATGCCGCTCAAGAGCCCGATTGTCACGAAAGAAGAGGCGGCGTCCGTCCGCAAAGCCCTCGCAAGGATATCGGAGCTTGCGGAAAAGGGCGAGTTCACGATACGCGAGGACGATCAGGATGTGCACATGGCCGTCGAGCGCATGCTGACCGAGGAGCTTGGCGATCTCGGCAAGAAGATACATACGGGCCGCAGCCGCAACGACCAGGTCGCGGTCGACGTTCGCCTTCACATAAAGGATGCCTTGCTCCGCACCGAGGCTGAGGCTGTCGCTCTCGCAGCCGAACTGCGGGCTTTCGCTGTGCGAGGCGGCAAGACCCCGCTCGTCGGGCGCACACACCTTCAGCCGGCGATGCCGTCCAGCATCGAGATGTGGGCCACGGGACACGCCGAGATGGTGCTGGATCAGATCGAGAACCTCGAGGCCGCCTATCGCCTTGCAGATCTCAATCCGTTAGGCTCTGCGGCAGGCTATGGCGTGCCCTTGCCTATCGACAGGCAGAGGACGACTGAGCTGCTCGGCTTTTCGCGCATGCTCCACAACTGCTTCGGAGCATCGATGGCGCGTGGCGAATGCGAGGCGTCGTTGCTCTCGGCCCTCGCGCAGCTGATGATCGTGCTGTCGCGTCTTGCGGAGGACATGATACTCCTCTCCATGCCGGAGTTTGGCTGCTTCAAGCTTCCGCGCGAATATTGCACAGGCTCCTCTATCATGCCGCAGAAGTTCAACCCCGACGTGCTGGAGCTCGTGCGCTCGAAGACTGCACAGGTCATCGGACTCAGCACCGCGTCGATGACGCTTATGCATGCGATGCCTGGCGGATACAACCGTGACCTTCAGGACTGCAAGTCGCTCTACATGAAGGGGCTCGACATAACGCGCACGACGCTGCGCATACTGCTGAAGGTCGTCGCCGGGCTCGGCTTCGATGCCGAGCGTTGCCGCGCCTCGTTCTCGCCCGGAGTCTTCGCGACTGACGTAGCCCTCAAGATGGTTGCCGGCGGCATGCCTTGGCGCGACGCGTATCACGAGGTTCGCGACCATCTGGAGCGTCTCGAGAATGAAGGCCCTGACGAAGCTGTCGCCGCAAAGACACACGCTGGTACGACGGGTGGCATCGATCACACCCTCTATGCGGAGCGCGAGGCGAAGATGCTCAAGTCGGTGTCCGAAAGGCTCGGCGCGCTTCTCGCCGCAAAGAAAGATCTTCTCAAGTGAGCGGCAACCTCTACGAAGTAGAAGACCTGCACGTCAGATACGGCGATTTCGAGGCCGTGAAGGGCGTGTCGTTCACCTTGAGGCAGGGCGAGATTCTCGGCATCGTCGGCGAATCCGGAAGCGGAAAGTCCACCATCGCCAAGACACTTATCGGACTCGAGAAGGCGTCGTCGGGGCGCATAGTCTGTAATGCAAAGTCCGTTCAGATGGTGTTTCAGGATGCCGTCGGCTCTCTGAATCCGCGCATGACCGTGCGTCAGACTCTCGCAGAGACGCTCAAGGTGAAGGGCATACGCCACCGCACTCCCGAGCAACTTCTGGAGCTTGTTGGCTTAAGCAAGGCGGTTCTCGACCAGTATCCGCGCGAGATGTCCGGCGGACAGTGCCAGCGCGTATCTGTGGCCCGGGCACTTGCGTGCGAGCCCGAGGTGCTGATCGCCGATGAACCTGTCTCGGCGCTTGACGTATCTGTTCAGGCGAGAGTGCTGAACCTCTTGCGTGAACTTCGCCGAGACCTCGGCATTTCGATTCTTCTGATTGCACACGACCTGGCTGTTGTGAAGAACGTCTGCGACAGGATCTGTGTTATGGAAAGGGGCCTCTTCGTCGACTCCGGCGAAGCGGCTGAAGTCTTCGAGCACCCGACGAGCGACTATACCAAAAGGCTATTGTCGGCGGTTCCGAAAATATGATATAATACGCACCGTTTTTAGGGCGGTTAGCTCAGTTGGTTAGAGCAGGACCTTTACACGGTCAAGGTCGGGAGTCCGAGTCTCTCACCGCCCACCAATCCTTCGATTATTTTTTGCATTACATGTTGGGTTTTTAGCATCCCCCTTGCGTCTGAGAACTGAGATTTGGTATAATTACCACCATGGAATTCGATAAATTCATACAGTCACTTGGGCAAAAGTTGAACCTTGAGATCGAGGCCGAAGGCGGAGTTTGCGGGCTCGATATCGATGGCGTTTCGGTGATGCTTCATGAGGCAGGCGATCTTGTGCTCTTCATGGCCGAGATTGGTGTGCCTCCGCCAGAAGATGGTCTTGAGGCTCTCTATCGTGTTGCCCTCCAGGCCAATTGGCTTTACGGCGGAACCGCCGGCTCTACGCTGACGATTAATCCCGAGACGGGTTCGATCTGGCTAGAGAAGTATACATGGCTCGACAGGATCGACCCCGACAAATCTCTAGATATGGTCGACCGTTTCGCCGATGTGGTCAAGACTTGGCGTGAATTCGTCTCTGAATATAAGGCCGACCTCTCGTCCGGATCGGACGGATCTGAGGCGCATGAAACGGGCGCGTTCATGCAGGATATTGTATAACGGCCCTCAATACGAGGTGGTATCATGGTTGTTGTGGATAAAGAGAACTGCAAAGGTTGCGGACGCTGTGTGGCGGCGTGTCCGAAGAAATGCCTTGCGCTAGGCGACGAGCTGAACGCTATGGGCATAAAGTCCGTCAAATACAAGGGCGAGGGCTGCATAAGCTGCGGAATATGCTTCTACAACTGTCCCGAGCCATATGCATTGAGGATTGAGAAATGACCAAGTTCGTGAAAGGCAACGAGGCGGTCGTAATGGGCGCACTGTACGCGGGTTGCGACCTGTATTTCGGCTATCCGATAACGCCGGCGAGCGAGATTGCGCACGGTGCAGCGAAGTGGTTCCCTATGCTTGGGCGCACGTTCGTACAGGCAGAGTGCGAGACGGCCTCGATAAACATGATGTTTGGCGCAGCTGGTGCTGGCAAGCTCTGCATGACTGCGACGAGCGGCCCCGGCTTTTCGCTGATGCAGGAGGGAATTTCCTATCTTGCCGGCGCGGAGCTGCCGGCTGTAGTGGTGAACGTTAACCGCGCTGGTCCCGGTCTCGGTAATGTGTATCCCGAGCAGTCCGACTACACTCCTGCGGTTAAGGGCGGTGGCCACGGCAGCTACCAGACATTCACCCTTGCGCCTGCTAGCGCGCAGGAGATGTTCGATCTCACCATGAAGGCGTTTGAGATGGCGGCCAAGTGGCGCACGCCGGCGGTCGTCTTTGCGGACGGGCTACAGGGTCAGATGATGGAGACGGTGCTTCTGCCGGAGAGCGGTCTTCAGAGACCCGATTTCAGCGACTGGGCCGCCCAAGGCGAACCCAAGACGCGCGAGAACCTCGTAAAGTCCATTTACCTTGATGCGGCCCAGCAGGAGCAGTTCAATCTGCATCTTCAGGAGAAGTACGCGAAGATGGCCGAGGACGCAATAGGCGAAGCCTATCTCGCGGACGACGCCGAGCTGCTGATTGTGGGTTATGGCATTTCTGGTCGAATTGCCAGGACCACGGCGGAGGAGCTGCGCAAGGTCGGAGTGAAGGCTGGAGTGTTCCGTCCGGTAACTCTCAATCCGTTCCCGCGCGAACAGCTCGCGGCTGTCGCGAAGGGGCGCAAGATAATGACGATAGAGCTGGACGCCGGACAGTTCGCTGACGATGTGAGGCTCAACCTGGCTAAGGCCGGACTTGGCGCTGAGGCCGCCGGTGTGAAGATGGTGCACCGCATGGGCGGTGAGGTGGTTTCGGTCGATGATGCGGTCAAGTCCGCAAAGGAGATGATCTGATGGCGGCGATCGAACAGAAGGGAATGTACAAGGTCTTTCCGAGAAGCGGAAAGAACGTCAGCTTCACGCACTACTGCCCCGGCTGCGGCCACGGCATAATAAACAAGCTGATTGCGGAGGCATGCGCCGAACTTGGACTTCAGGACCGTACGATCTTTGTGGATCCAGTAGGTTGCGGCGTGTTCACCTACTACTACTGGGATGCGGCGCACATATCGGCGGCCCACGGCAGGGCGAGCGCGGCCGCGACCGGTGCGTGCAGGGCGCGTCCCGATGCCGTGACGATCGCTTACCAGGGCGACGGTGATCTAGGCGCGATCGGTTTCAACAACGCATTTCAGGCGGCGAGCCGTGGCGAGAAGTTTGGCTGCATATTCGTCAACAATTCGCTCTACGGAATGACCGGCGGGCAGATGGCTCCGACGACACTCGACGGCGAGACTACCACGACGACTCCGTTCGGGCGCGACCCTGCGCTGACAGGACATCCTCTGCACGTCTGCGAGGTCTTCGCGCAGCTCAAGGCACCTGTCTACATCGCCCGCGTTTCGGTGGCAGATACTCGCAGGATAATGCAGGCAAAGCAGGCAATCCGAAAGGTCTTCGAGATACAGCGCGACGGCAAGGGCTACGCGATGCTCGAGATACTGGCGCCGTGCCCGACAAACTTCAAGATGAACGCGCAAGACGCCGCAGCCTTCTGCATGAACGAGATGGAGAAGGAGTTCCCTCTTGGCGTATTTCGCGACGAGACGGGTCGTGAGGCGCTGTCCGTGCGCCCCATACCGCAGGTCGCGTCGTGCAGCGAGCTTTTCGCCGAGAAGGATGCTGTCCCTGCGGCCGAGACGGACGCGTCTTTCGCAGAGCGCCGATTCAAGTTTGCTGGCTACGGCGGCCAAGGCATCCTCTCTCTCGGTCTCACCGTTGCAGAGGCTGCGCGGCTTGAGCGTCGCCACACGCTGTGGTTTCCGAGCTACGGCCCGGAGCAGCGCGGCGGCAGCGCAAACTGCTCTGTCGTCGTCTCAGGCACACCTATCGGTTCGCCGACGGTCGAGCATCCGGACGTGCTTGTCTGCATGAACCAGCCGGCATATGAAAGGTTTGTGGGCGACGTGAAGTCGGGCGGCACGGTGATCGTCGACGAGACTGTGCCCGTAAAGGTTCAGCCGCCCGAAGGCGTCAGGCTCATTGTATGGCCTGCGATTAAGATGGCGGAGGAGTTTGGCGTGCCGAAGGCTGCGAACACCATGATGCTCGCCGCGCTCAAGAAGTTCAAGTGCACAGGCCTTTCGGATGAAAGCCTCGAAAGGGCACTGGTCGCCAGCTTCAAGAAGAAGCCTGCGCTCGGCGAGAAGAATCGCGAGCTACTCCGTCTTGCGGAGTCGAGGGACTCAAAGGCATGATTGTCAGGAAAGTCCATTTCCATGTAAACGGGCAGAAGCCTGAGGCGAAGGCTGCCTACGAAGCGCTCGTTGCGTCTCTGGGTGATTACGGCATGGAGCTTTGCGCCAAGGGCGACGAGGCTGATGTCGTGATTGCGCTCGGAGGTGACGGAACCATATTGCGCGCCGCGCGGTTGCATCGCGAAAAGCCGATCGCCGGATTCAATCTTGGTGGTCTTGGCTATCTGGCGAGCGTTGAGCGCAAGGACTTCGACAAGGCGCTTTCAATGCTCAAGGAAGGACTTTTCCGCATATCGCGCCGTACTATGCTCGAGGTTCGCAGGGCTGGGGCTTCCGATGCTGTTGCCGTTGCGCTGAATGACATGGTGCTAACAAGAGAACTTTCGGGCCACGCGGCTGTTCTAGACCTCGCGGTTGACGGACGCGGCGCTGCTCGCTATTTTGCGGACGGTCTCGTGTTTGCCACGCCAACCGGGTCTACGGCGTATTCGCTTTCGGCGGGTGGCCCTGTGTTGATGCCGGATTCGTCGTGCTTTGTCGTAACTCCGATGAATCCGCATGCTCTGGGCGTGAGGCCGATGGTTGTGAGCGACGAGGTTTCCATGCGCGTGACGCTCCGTTCGAGGGATGGCGAGCGCGGAGGAAAGATCGGCGTCTACGCCGACGGAGAGAATGCGCTGATGCTTGATGACGGCGATTCGATCGAGATACGCAAGTCTCCTGAGTGCGCGCCGTTCGTGGAGTTTCAGGGCTATGATCCGTACGAGGTCCTGTCGAGGAAGCTCGGCTGGAGCGGTGCGATGGTCTAGGCTTACGGCATGGCTACAGACGTAAAGGAACTAATGGCCAAGGTGGGGAAGATTCGCATCCTCACCAACCGCCTCATCGACGACCAGCTCAGCGGCGACTACCACTCGACATTCAAGGGCCAGGGCGTAGAGTTCGACGAGGTGCGGCCGTACATAGCGGGGGATGACGTCAGGACGATCGACTGGAACGTCACTGCCAGGACTGGAGTGCCTTACATAAAGCGCTTCGCGGAGGAACGCGAACTCACCGTGCTTTTCATGGTGGACGTTTCGGGCTCGCAGGGTTACGGCTCCGGCCATCGCTCGAAGATGGAACTTGCGGCTGAGGTTACGGCGCTTCTCGCGCTTACGGCCATACGCAATCAGGATAAGATAGGGCTGGTGCTCTTCTCCGACAGGATAGTGAAGTACATACCGCCTCGAAAGGGCCGCGACAGCGTGATGCGCCTTGTGCGCGAGGTGCTGGCGGCTGAAGACGAGGCTAAGGGCGGCACCGACATTGCAGCGGCTCTCAAGTTCCTGAACGGCGTGCAGAAGCGTCGCGCCGTGGTGTTTCTCGTATCCGACTTTATTGCAGACCACGACAGTTTCGAGAGAATGCTCAGGGCAACGGCCAGGCATCACGATGTCGTTTGTGTTCCGGTAAGCGATCCTGCGGAGAGGGTGCTGCCAGATGTCGGGCTTGTCGAGCTCGAGGATCTCGAGACTGGAGAGCTTGTGCTTGTCGATACGTCAAGCGAAAGGGTCCGACGCGAGTTCGCCGGGCGGGCTGCTGCAGATGACGAGGCGTTGCGGCGATTCTTCGTCAAGACGGGCATGGATACGATGACTGTCGCGACTGACAGGCCATACATTGATGAGGTCAGGACGCTCTTCAAGCGTCGCGCAAGGAAGAGGTGATCTTGTGCTGAAGTGTCTTTTTGTGGCGGCGTCGCTGCTTATGGTGGAGCGAAACGGGGTCGAGCTTTCGATTGATGGCGATCCCGAGGCGATCGACCCAGGGCGTAGCGTGTTTCTTACTGTCACCGTCAAATCTTCGCAAGACATGAAAGTCTTGCCGCCAGATTTGAGAGGACGCGTTCGCGGCTTCTCCGTCGCCGAGGATTTCGAGGACGAACCTTTTACGGACAAGGACGGGCGCATTGTTCAGACAGTCAACTGGAAGCTCGTGCCTGAACCGTGCGCGGAGGAGTACAAGATAGCGCCATTCGTAGTCAAGGCCTCGCCTCGCATGCTGTCGTCCCGCGCGGACGATGGAGCCTACTCGTTTATCGCAGGACCTGTCAGGTTCGGCCAACCGCCGCCACGCGAACCAGTGACGGGAGAGATGGAGGTGAATCCGAAAAAGGACCTTCCGCCCTTGAGCTGGAGGCTAGTAGGGCAGCTCACTGCGGCCCTTGCAGCTGTCGTTGCGGTGGCGTACGCGCTTCTTTTCGGAATAAGGTACATCTCGCGTCGAGTCAGGGAGCATCTGATGAGCCCGATTGAGCGAGCGTGGGTAGAGCTCGACCGACTGCTAAAGAAGGGACTCCCTGGACGTGGAAGGTATAAGGACTTCTATGTTGAGCTGACGATGGTCGTGAGGCGCTACGTGCAGCGCAAGTACGGTATTCGCGCGCCGCACATGACGACGGACGAGTTCCTTCGCGAATGCGGTGAGGACGAGACGAGGGTCGTGGATACTGCCTCTCTCAGGCGGTTCCTCGAAAACGCCGACATGGTCAAGTTCGCTGGCGTCGAGGCGACGCCTCAGATGGCGGACGAGGCGACCGACTCTGCTCGCGACTATCTCAAGGCCGATTCGGCGGAGGTTGTAAAGTGAGCCTGGCAAATCCGCTGATGCTGCTTTTTGCGTTGCCGCTCGCATTTGTCGCGTGGCGGTTGCTGCGGCGCGCTAGGCGCAGCGGAATACGCTATCCCGCAATCTCAAGGCTCCCAGTCGGTGCTGCCGGCTGGCGCGCGAAGGTGGCGGCCATGACCCCTTACATGATGATCGCCGGTCTTGCGCTGATGGTCGTCGCGGCGGCTCGTCCTCGTTCGCCTCTCGCCCGCGAACGTAAGACTATAGACGCCATAGCGATCGCGATGACCGTCGATGTCTCGGGTTCCATGGATGCTCTAGACCTTACGCCGGAGGGAGAGAAGTTCTCTCGCGAGACTACTCGCCTTGCTGTCGTGAAGAAGCTTTTTGCGGAATTCGTCGCCAAGCGTCCCGACGATCTTATAGGCCTTGTGACATTCGGCGGCTACGCTGCAACGCGCTCTCCGCTCACTGCGGATCATGACGCGCTGCTAAACGTGCTGAAGGGTGTGGAGATACCTTCAGCCGCGATAGACGCCCAAGGCGGCCAGATTGGAGAAGGCGAGCAGATGACCGCAATCGGCGACGGGTTGGCAACAGCGCTTGCCAGACTCAAGGATGCCAAGCCCAAGTCGAAGATTGTGATACTTCTTTCGGATGGCGTGAGCAACGCCGGTGCGGTCGAGCCGGATGAAGCCGCAAAGGCTGCAGCTGCTATGGGCGTCAAGGTCTACGCCATCGGAGTGGGCACGAACGCTAGCCGCACACCGATCATCGCACGCGACTTCTTCGGACGCCAGATTGTGCAGTACGCCGACATGACATTTGACGAGCGGCAGCTAAAGAGCATAGCCTCGACGACAGGGGGAACGTATTTTTCGGTAAACGACCGCGATTCGCTCGAGCGGGCTTTGGAGGAGATCGACCAGCTAGAGACGACGCGCCTCAATATGGAGGCATACGACCGCTGGTCGGAGCATTTCGCCGCGTTTTTGCTCTCCGGCGCGCTTCTCGTTCTCGCCGCTGTCTCTCTTTCCATGTCTGCGGCCCGCCGTATGGCGTAGTTTGTCCATTTATGGTATAATCACTACCGATGAACGACAGCGACAACAGGGCTATCCGCGCAATCGTGCTCGGTGCGGGCTACCGTGGCCGCGCCTATGCCGCGTATGCCAAGGAGCATCCAGACCAGCTCGAGATAGTCGGAGTGGCCGATCCCGAGCAGGCTGAGACGATACCCGCGCCCCGCTACTGGGGTGACTGGCGCGAGTGCCTGGCCTCGCGTCCCGATGCCGATGTCGTTTTCGTGACGCTTCCCGATGCCCTGCATCACGAGGCTGCGCTCGCCGCGCTTGATAAAGGCTACCATCTTCTTCTCGAAAAGCCCATCGCGACAAAGGAGTCGGAGTGCCGCGAGATAATCGAAAAGGCCGTATCCAAGGGGCTTCTTGTGATCATCGGCCATGTTCTCCGCTATACGCGGTATTTTGCCCACATAAAGGCTATAGTCGACTCGGGCGAGTTGGGCGAGGTGGTTTCCATCGCGCACCAGGAGAGCGTCGGCTTCTTCAAGATTGCCCATTCGCACTGTCGAGGCAACTGGTCCAACTCGGTCAAGGCATCGCCGATAATACTCCAGAAGTGTTCGCACGACTTCGACCTTTTCGTTTGGTGGCTTGGGCGCAAATGCCGCCGGGTGACAAGTTTCGGGTCCATAAAGGTTTTCCGTCCCGAGAACAAGCCTGCAGGTGCGGCCGACCGTTGCGTGCAGTGTCCCGAAGAGATCGAGCGATCCTGCATATGGAGCGCGAAGAAGATGTATCTCGACTACGGTTCGCAGCTCGGCTACATGTTCGCTGACACATCGCGCGAGGCGATGGAGAAGGTTGTGCGCGATACAGACTACGGGCGTTGCGTCTATGCGTGCGACAATGATGTGCCGGACCATCAGACGGTAAATATGGAGTTCGAGGGCGGGGCTACCGTAAGCCTCGTCATGGCCGGCTACACCGAGCGCAACATACGCACTACGCGCATAAGCTGCACTAACGGTGAGATAGTCGGCGATGGAGAGTCTCTGCACATATGCCGTTTCGACGGCAGTTCGCTCAACGCCAACTGCGCACCGTTCTCTCTTCGCGTTGACAATCCGTCGCGCCACGGAGGAGGCGACTTCAATCTCGTCGTAGAGCTTCTGCGCCTTCTACACGCCGGCGACAGGGATGAGATGCGCCGCGTAACGGAAGAGTCGCTTGAAAGCCATCTTATTGCATTCGCCGCCGAGAAGTCGAGGCTTGAGGGCGGAAGGGTTGTCGAGCTGGGTTGACGATGACAATCGCTGAGATAGGCCGGCGGATAGACGATCTCGACTTGTGGGATGAACTTTCCGGATACCATTGGGCCATCAAGCCCAAAGGCACGGCGCTACCGTATTTCTGCGCGCTAATCAAAGATTTTGCGCCGCTTGTCAAAGCCCGAATAATGCTGTTCGAAGGCTGGCAGACGTTTCAGGATTTCATCCGTCTTCGCATGGACCGAAACTTTGGCTTCGCCACCATGCCTATGGAACTGGCGCACTACGAACTTCTGATACTCCGTGAGGAAGACCCGAAGGTCCTGAGGAACGATCCCGGATATGTGCCGGTTGATATAGACGAAGCCGCGACGAATCTCTGCGTCAGGATGTTCTGGGATGTGTTCGGTGTCATGATGCGTATTGAGGCTGACAGGCAGCTGCCGCTAAAATACGCTGGTGAGAAGGCGATATTTGCGCGCGTCGAAGGTGCCGACGGACAGTGGCGCGACGAGCCGCTGCCGATTCCTGACATAAGGCCCCACGTCGAGCACATAATACTGCCTCCGGATGACGTGAAGATCGCAAAGGACCTGCCTTTTGTGCAGGAGGAGTCCATAGAAGTGGATTTCCGCATGGCCAGGGGAATCTTCACCTCCGAGAAGCGTCCTCGTTGCGCCTATGCACTTGTCGGTCTGGACGGCGCGACCGGCGAACGGGTCATCTGGGAGCTGGCGACGATAACTCCAGAATACGGGCTTCGCGGACTCTGGGAGTCTATGCCTCGCCGTCTTCTGAAGCTCATGATCTCGCGCGGCAGGATACCAGGCGAGATAAAGATACTTTCCGGAAGGATGTTCCGCATACTCCGTCCGCTTTGCATGAATCTGCCTTTCAAGCTGTCGCTGCACGACAGTCTGCCTAGGATCGAGGCGGAGATAGACAAGGAGAATCCGTATGCGGACTCCTGACGGCAAGACCATAACCTTCACCTTCATGTCGCAGCCGACGAAAGATCCGGCCGGCTGCTGGGTGGCCAAGCTGACTTTTCCGGGCGGATCCGACGAGCGCAGCATCCTGCCGATCGAGATTTCGCAGGGAGACGGTTCGCCTGTTCCCGAGGCGGTGTTCGAATTCGCCGGTCGGCGACTCGCCGTAAGAGACGGGAAGGCTCGCATCTCGTTCGTCGATTTCATCCGAGGCAAGCACGAAAGTTCGCTTTGGCTGCATCGCAATGACTTTCCGAAGCCGATTCCGGGAGGGCTTACGTTCGCATGACGGACCACGAATGGTACGAACTTGTCAAGGCGGGCGAGGACGCCGGCTGGAAGCTGGTATGGGAGAAGGTCGTTGAGCCCGAGTCAACGTCGCAGCGCAGCGCCGAGCTGATGAAGCGCTATTCGATAACCGCAGGCGACCTTATGGGCATGCTATACGAGGACATGCTTGGCCGCCGCAAGATCGATCTCTACAGGGACGATGGCGGAAGTCTCCAGGGATGGATTCGCACCTATGTTCGCGGCTACATACTCGGTGCCGATCCCAACAGGCACGGCGAGATATCGATCGAGGGCGCGTACCAGGGGGAGGATGGCGAGAGCGAGGCGTTGAGTCTGCCCAAGCACGATCATGAGGTCGTACGCCGCGAAGTGTGGCAGATGACGCTGTGGTGCTTCCGTGAACTCTGGAACGAAGACCCGGAGAGATGCTACATACACCTGCTGAAGACGCGATTCTTCCTTTCGAGCGAGGAGGTTCGCGATTTCCTCGACGTCTCGTCCTCCGCCAATGTGGACCAGATATTCTCACGTTCGATAAAGTTCATGCGCCAACGCTACGTATATCATGACACACACCCTAAAGCCTAGAATTTTGGCGGCGCTCGCTCTCGCTATGGCGCTCGTCTGCCGCGCCGACGTCCCACCTCTCCGCATAGCCTACAACTACTGCACGCTCTCCTACACCTTCGCGTACCTCTCGGAATCTGACTGGTCGCGCGAAATCGACCGTCTTGCAGACGCTGGGTACAATGTGGCTCTCGTCACCGATGGAACTTTCAAGGTATGGCAGATGACGCTTCGCGAGCTCGGCTACGGCGAGGATGCGATATTCGCCTTCATTCCCGACGAATGCGCCAGGGCATGGTGGCTTATGGCGAACCTGACGGGAGAGGGCGGACCTCTCGACCAGGCTACGATAGATGCGGATGGCGAACGCGGCCGCTTCATCTGCGAGAAGATGCGCGAAAGGGGAATAGAGCCGATCCTTCACGGATATGTCGGCATGATGCCTCTCGGTCACCCCACTGCGATTCCGCAGGGACAATGGAGTTGCTACGAGCGGCCACCTATGCTTGATCCGACGGGCGAAGAATTCGCCAAAGTAGCCGCCATCTGGCACAAGAACCTCAAGGTGGTCTACGGTTTCGAGCCTAAGTATCTGGCTGGCGACCTCTTTCACGAAGGCGGAAAAGCGGCCGGTATAGATGTAACCGACGCGACACGAGCCGTCCAATCCGCCCAGCAGACTGCGTTTCCGGGTGTGACGTGGGTGGTTCAGGCTTGGCAGGCCAATCCAACGCCGGCTGTCCGCGCCGGTCTCGACCCTCGCTACACCCTTATCGAAGCGCTCGTAAAGGATATGAGTGCATTCGACGCCGACGACTCCGTGTGCGATCTGGATTTTGGCGATCTGCCCTGGGTCTGGTGCGAGGTGCTGAACTTCGGCGGCAATCACGGACTCTACGGCAACCTTAAGACTTTTGCTCGTCTCGGACGCGCCGCAAAAGGACGCGGAGCCAGGACCTTTCGCGGATACGGCTCGCTATCCGAGGGATATTTCACAAATCCCGTGTGCTACGCTCTTTTCGAGGAGATGATGATGCGCGAGACAGGCAGCGAACTGTCCGACGCGGAACTGGGGGACTGGCTTGAGAGCTGGGTCGAGAAGCGCAACGGCTTCAAGAATCCGATGCTTTCAGAGGCGTGGCGCATCCTTGCCGATACTGTCTATGCATGTCCTCGCTGCCAGGAGGGGACGGTAGAGAACGTAATGTGCGCCCTGCCGTCGTTTTCTGCGGACAACGCGAGCACTTGGGGGCCTCGAGGCGGGCTGTGGTATTCGCCGGCCATGCTCGAGCGTGCCGCCGCGCTTCTTTCGAGATGCGGTGCGAGACGCGAGGATTTCGTCGATGTCTACCGTCAATGCCTGGCGAATCGAGCCCGCGCGCTCATGCCCTGGCTCGAAAGCGATGTTAAGGCGCGCCTTGAATTTCTAGACTTAATAGAGCGCGAACACCGGCTGTTGGCGCCAGCGCCGCAATTTCGCCTTTCGACCTACGAGGCGCAGGCTAGAGCCAGGGCCGGCGAAAGGGGGGCTGGCGCCTTCCGCCGCATGGTTACTACATGGACCAGCCGCCGCTTCGGCACGACTTCGCTGACCGATTACGCCAACCGCGAATACTCTGAGCTTCTTGGCGGTTACTACCTGCCCCGCTGGCGTAGATTTCTCCTTCGCTGAAGCGGCTTGGCACTAGACGGCTTGGGCGAAATTTGGTATAATATACCACCAAAATTTCCCATAAGAGGGCAAAAGAAATGGCAAAGGAAAACATCGTCCGCAACAACATATGGAAGTGGCTCGTTTTGGCGCTTATCGCCGTCGTGTCCATTTATGTCTGCAATCCTCCGTCCGAGAAGCTCCGCTTCGGCCTTGATCTGAAAGGCGGCACGTCCTTCACTCTCGGCGTCGACACCGACAAGCTTGCCGAGACGATCATCGCGGCGAATCCGGCGATCACCAACACCCCTGGTGCCGTCGAAGCCAAGATACAGGATACGCTGAAGGATTGCGATGCCCGCATAATCCAGGTCATCCGCCGCCGCGTCGACGCGATGGGTACGAACGAGCCTGTGATCCAGGGCATGAAGGACCACCGCCTTCTGGTGCAGCTGCCCGGTGTCGATGAAGAGGTTCGCAAGGCCGCCAAGGCAAGTCTTCAGAGCGCGGCGTTCCTCGAGTTCCGCCTGACGCATCCGAAGAACGACCAGCTCGTCGCCAAGCTCCTTTCCAAGGATGTCGCCCCCGAGGGGTACAAGAAGAGCGGCAACGGCTATGCCCGCACAGAGAACTGGGCTGAAGTCTCCAAGACCAAGGGCTACGCCGCCCGTCTCGCCGCTTTCGAGACGCCTGATGCCCGCTACCGCTTCATGCTTGAGGACAACGGTGACGGTACGTATTCGCCCAACTTCGTCGCCCGCAAGACCGAACTGACAGGCGAAGCGCTCGTTTCCGCCGCCGTTCAGCGCGAGCCCACCTCCGGTCGCCTTTCGATCGGCTTCACGCTCAACTCGGAGGGTGGCCGCATCTTCTCGACCCTCACGCGCAACTACAAGGCGCATGGTCCCAAGAATCCGACTGATCGTGGCCGTCAGCTTGCGATCATCCTCGATGAGACGCTCATTTCCGCTCCCGTCATCAACGACGAGATCGGCTCGCGTGGCGAAATCACCGGCCGCTTCGATGCCGCATCCGCCAACAAGCTCGCCGCTGAGCTCAACGCCGGCGCGCTGCCTGCGCCGCTCAAGATTCTGGCCGAGACCTCAGTCTCGCCGACCGTCGGTGAAGACGCCAAGCATGCCGGTGTCATTGCTGCCGCGCTCGGTTTTGCGCTCGTAGCGCTCTTCATGTTCTTCTACTACTGGTACACGGGTCTCGTGGCTGACGTCGCGCTCTTCCTCGATATCGCGCTTCTGCCTACGGCTCTCGTTTTCGTCGCCAACATCCTCGGCGTGTTCGCCCACGATCCTTCCATGGGCGGCGGCGGTTCGATGCAGCTGCCCGTGCTGACGATGCCCGGTATCGCCGGTCTCGTCCTCTCGCTCGGCATGGCTGTTGACGCGAACGTGCTCATCTTCGAGCGTATCCGCGAAGAGTTCGCCGCCGGCCGCAACGCTGGCGACGCGATCAAGAACGGCTACGGTCGCGCTTTTACTGCGATCTTCGACTCGAACCTGACGACCATCATAACCGGCGTCATTCTCTTCGTCGTCGGAACAGGTCCTGTCCGCGGCTTTGCGATTACGCTTACGGCCGGCGTCGTGATCTCGATGTTCACGGCTGTCGTCGTGACGCGCCTTGTTCTCGACCATGCCGTCGATCCTTCCCGTACGACCGCGTTCAAGATGCGCGAGTTCTTCAAGACTCCCAAGTTCGACTTCATGAAGCCTGCGAAGTACACGGTCGGCGGCTCCTTCGCGATCATCGCCGTCACGCTTCTCATCTTCGCGATCCGCGGTCTTACGAATCCCGCCTCTGTCCTCGCGGTCGATCTCACGGGTGGCACCTCGATCGTCTACAACCTGAAGCAGGACGCCAAGCCTGCCGTTGCGGAGATCCGCGAGACGCTCAATCCGTTCGACAACGCGACGGTCATCCAGTATCAGGAGGGTGTCGGCGATACGACGCTTCTCGTCAAGACCGGCGAGACCGCCGAGACGAAGAAAGGGTCCCAGCTCGAGGGTAAGGATGTTGGCGCCTACGTGACGAAGCTCCTTCAGGAGAAGTTCCCCGAGGCCGGTATCGTTCCCGCTTCTGTCGACGAAGTCGGCTCCATGGTTGGCGCCGACCTCAAGAAGAGCGGTACCTACGCAGTGCTCTTCTCGCTCGTGGCGATCCTCATCTATGTCGGCTTCCGCTTCCAGTTCGGGTTCGGCCTTGGCGCTCTCGTCGCGCTTGCTCACGACGCGCTCATCTCCCTCGGCCTGTTCTCGCTCTGCGGCCGCCAGGTTTCGCTGATCGTGATCACGGCTCTTCTGACGATCATCGGCTACTCCGTGAACGACACGGTCGTCGTGTTCGACCGTATTCGCGAGAAGCTCCGCTACGACCGTCGCCTGACCTTCACCGAGATCTGCAACGCGTCGATCAACGCCTGCCTCGGCCGTACGGTCATCACCTCGCTCACGACGTTCTTCGCGGTTGCGGCGCTCTTCGCGTTCGGCGACGGTTCGATCTTCGACTTCGCCCTTGTGATGCTTATCGGTGTCGTCTCCGGCACCTACTCCTCGATCTTCATCGCGACGCCGATAATGCTCTGGTGGTATCGCGGCAAGCGTCCCGAGTTCGAGGTCGAAGCCAAGGAAGAGAAGTAAATACCATTGGCTCGGTAAAAGGGAATCGTCTCCAGCGGGGGGCGATTCTCTTTTTTAAGGGCAACCGTCAAGCAAGGAGATCTAGGATGGCAGAGGAAGTCAAGGAGAAGCTCTTGGAGGTCGAGGAGGTGCGCCAGCGCATCGAGGACCTCAAGCGGCGCGTCGGCGAGATGGCCGACTACATTAAGATAGACGAGCGTCGCAAACGCCTTGCCGACCTCGAGGAGCAGCAGACTGGCGCCGATTTCTGGAACAACCAGACAAAGGCTCGCGAAGTCATAGCCGCGACCAACGCGGAGCGCGCATATGTCGGGCCTTACGATTCGCTGCTCAAGTCGGTCGAAGACTCCGGCGTCATGCTCGAGCTTGCGGAGATGGAGGATGGCGCCGCGCAGCAGACTGCGCTCAAGGACACGCTTGCGGAGTGCGCAAAGGCCGACGAGTTCTTCTCGAAGCTCAGGATGCAGTCGCTTCTGGGCGGCAAGTTCGACGCATGCAACGTGTTCGTGAAGCTTCACGCTGGCCAGGGCGGAACCGAGGCCTGCGACTGGGTGCAGATGCTCTACCGCATGTACATCCGCTACGCCGAAAGCCAGGGCTGGAAGGTCGAGGAATACGACCAGCAGCCGGGTGAAGAGGCTGGCCTCAAGGATGTCTACTTCCGCGTCGAGGGTCCTTATGCGTTCGGAATGCTCAAGGCAGAGCGAGGCATCCACCGTCTCGTGAGAATCTCGCCTTTCGATTCGAACAAGCGCCGCCAGACGAGCTTCGCTTCGATGGAGACCGTGGCCGAGATCAACGACGATATCGATGTCGAGATAAAGGATGAAGATCTTCGCATCGACACCTACCGTGCCGGTGGAGCCGGCGGCCAGCACGTCAACAAGACTGATTCGGCCGTCCGCCTGACCCATCTGCCGACCGGTATCGTGGTCGCGTGCCAGAAGGAGCGCTCGCAGCACATGAACAAGGAGAAGGCGATGAACATGCTTCGCGCCCAGCTCTACGAATACTACGAAGACCAGAAGAAGGCTGAGATGGACCGTTTCTACGGCGCCAAGTCGGAGAACGGCTGGGGTTCGCAGATTCGCTCCTACGTCTTCTGTCCCTACACGATGGTGAAGGATCTCCGCACCGAGTGCGAAACTAGCGACGTCAACGGCGTCATGGATGGGCACATCCAGCCTTTCATCGAAGCTTGGCTCCAGATGAAGGCAGCCGGCGAAAAGAAGTGATGAAGCGTCATCTCATAGGCATTGGCGGAGTCGGCATGAGCGCTCTTGCAACGGCGCTTGTGCGTATGGGCGACGAAGTGACCGGTGCAGACCGCAACCTCAAGACGAAGAACATCGACTTTCTGGAGTCGCTCGGCGTAAGGTGCCATCCAGACGATGGCAGCGGCATCGACGGAACCACCGGCGAAGTGATCGTTTCCACCGCAATCGAGAGCGACAACCCCGGCCTCTTGAAGGCCGCTTCGCTGAACATTCCTGTGACGCACCGTGCGAAGGCGCTTTCTCGCACCCTTTCCCCATATAAGCTTGTCGCCGTCGTCGGCACTTGCGGAAAATCGACCGTTACGGCCATGCTAGGCCACATACTCTCCGAGTGCGGCTTCGACCCCATGTGCGTGAACGGCGCGAACGTTCCCGGTTGGGAAGGGGCCGTGCGCTTCGGACGCGGCGAGTATGCCGTAGCCGAGGTGGACGAAAGCGACAAGTCTTTAGTTGCGTTCAAGCCCTACGCCGCCGTAGTGACCAACGCCTCTGCCGACCACTATTCCAAGGAGGAGATGGATGAGGTCTTCGACGCTTTCGTAAGCAATTGCGCCGGACCCGTGATAGACGGCCGCACCCTCTACGGCGAGGCCGATGTCTCGATACCCGGACGCCACAACCGCAACAACGCCTTTCTCGCCCTTGAGATGGCCAAGGCGCTTGGCTGCGACGAGGCGAAGGCCCGCGCAGCGCTCATGACTTTCGGTGGAGTGGAGCGTCGGCTCCAGAAATACGGCGAAAACGTCTACGACGACTACGCCCACAACCCCGAGAAGCTCAGGGCGATGTGGACGACTCTCGCCGAGCACCACCCTGGCGGAATCTGCGTCGTATGGCGTCCTCACGGCTATGCTCCGCTCCGCAAGATGATGGATGCCCTCGCTGAGATGTTCAACGCCACGATACGTCCGCAGGACAGGCTGCTTCTGCTGCCCGTCTACGACGCCGGGGGTACGACCGACCGCTCGGTGAATTCCGATGCGCTCGCCGCGAAGGTGCCGCGCTCTGAACTCGTCGCCGACCTCGATTCGGCCTACGGCTGGATTTCTGTCCACCGCAGCAGCTTCGAGGCGTTTGCGACCTGCGGAGCGCGCGACCCGGACCTGCCTGCGCTTGCGGCGAGAATCGCGTCCCGCTGAGCGCGAAAATATGGTATAATTTCCATTCATCAGAGGTTTAAGAATGACACTGGCAGAACTCGAGATTGCAAAGGCTGAGAGCCTTAAGGAAATCGCGTCGGCGGCTGATGCCGCTGCCGTCGAGGCTCTTCGCGTCAAGTACGTTGGCCGCAACGGTTCGATTCCGGCCTTGATAAAGGCTATGAAGGATGTTCCCAAGGAAGAGCGCCCCGCTTTCGGCAAGGCTGTTCAGGCATGGCGCGCCGAGGTTGAGGCTGCGCTCGCGGCGAAGGGCGCAGGCGGTGGCGCTGAGCGCGCCGCAGATGCCGATGTTACGCTGCCTGGCCGCTGGTTCTCGCTTGGCGCGAAGCATCCGCTCTCACGCGTGATCGAAGAGACGGCCCGCATTTTCGGGCGCCTCGGCTTCACAGTCGCCGACGGTCCCGAGCTCGAGAACCGCTTCAACAACTTCACCGCGCTCAATACGCCGCCCCACCATCCTTCGATGGACAAGAGCGATACCTTCTGGTTCGACGACGATACGCTGTTGAGAACCCAGACCTCGCCCGTGCAGATTCGCACGATGCTGGCGAACAAGCCGCCGATCCGCGTGATCTGCCCCGGCCGTACATACCGCCGCGACACGACTGACGCGACCCACTCGGCGAACTTCCACCAGATCGAGGGCCTTTACGTCGACACCAAGCCCGTCTCGCTCGCCGACCTCAAGAGCGTCCTCGCCTACTTCGCCCACGAGATGATGGGCGACGGCGTGACCGTGCGCTTCCGTCCGCACTTCTTCCCGTTCACCGAGCCTTCGGTCGAGGTGGACTTCAGCTGCCATCTCTGCAAGGGCAAGGGCTGCCGCGTCTGCAAGGATTCCGGCTGGATCGAAGTCGCTGGCGCCGGAATGGTGGATCCTCGCGTTTTCGGCCACGTGGGCTACGATCCCGAAAAGGTTTCCGGCTACGCGTTCGGCTTCGGCGTCGAGCGCATCGCGATGATCAAGTACGGTATTCCCGACATCCGCTGGCTCTACGAGAACGATGTCAGGTTCCTCGGTCAGCTTGCCTAGGGAATTGCAATAGCGAACGCAATAAAGGAAGGGGGTGCGACATGATGACGATATATCGCTGGGAGAACGGAGGTCTCAAGGAGACTCCCCAGTTGTCGTCGTCGTGTTGGGTCAACCTCGTCGAGCCTACGACAACCGAGATCGAGTCCGTCGCCTCCTACTGCAACGTTCCGCGTGATTTCCTGACCGACCCGCTCGACCGCGACGAAAGGCCGCGTTTCGACTACGAGGACGATGCGACGCTTCTGATCGTGCATGTGCCTTGCCCCGTCGACGACGACGAGGTTGCGCCCTACTGCACCGTGCCGCTAGGTATCATCCTGATCGGCGAGAGCGTAATTACCGTCTGCAGCATGCGCACCCCTGTGACTACGGCCTTTCTCGACCAGATACGTCGCGTCTGCCCGCCGAAGGACAAGTACCGCTTCGCGTTCCGCCTGCTCTGGCACGGCGGAGTGCTCTTCCTGCGCTACCTGCACGACATTCACCAGCGCACGATCGACCTTGAGGACGAGCTGCACGAGTCGATATCCAACAAGGTGCTTCTGAAGCTGCTTACGATCGAAAAGACGTTCGTCTACTTCACGACATCCCTAAAGGCCGATACGATCGCCCTTGCCCGCGCGAACACCTCGCGTCAGGTCGTGCTTACGGAAGACGACAGCGACCAGCTCGAGGACGCCCTTGTCGAATACCAGCAGGCCCTCGAGACGGCGACCATCCACGCGAACATCCTCAACGGAACGCTCGATACCTTCGCCTCGCTGATCAACAACAACCTCAACAACGTCATGAAGTACCTTACGGCGGTTACGATTCTGCTCGCCGTGCCTACGCTTGTGGCGTCCATCTACGGCATGAACCTGACGACGCTTCCGTTCATGGCGCATCCCCACTCGTTCGCGATAGTGATGGGCTTCTCTGGCGCGCTCGGCTTCGTAATAGCGGCCGTATTCTACATTCTCTCCAAGAAGAGCAAATTCTGATGAACGTCGTCTCTCTCGTCGGGCGCCCCAACACGGGCAAGAGCGCTCTTTTCAACAGGATCGCAAAGAAGCGCGTCGCCATAGTCTTCGACCAGCCCGGCGTGACGCGCGACCGTGTGACCCGCGAGGTGGATATCCTTGGCCGCAAGGTTATGCTGGTCGACACAGGCGGTATCGCCTTCGACCGCCATGTGACGAACGACCCCCTCGACGACGAGACGAAGAGCCAGGCTGCGCTGGCAGTCGAGGATTCCGCCGTCTGCGTGATAGTCGTCGATTCACGCGAGGGCATAACGCCCCTCGACAGCGAGGTCATAAAGCGAGTGCGCGAATCTGGCGTTCCCTGCGTGATAGCCGCGAACAAGTGCGACGTCGCCGATGACGACTGGCGCGCCGCCGAATTCGAGCGCTTCGGGCTGCCGGTTTTCCCGACCTCCGCCGAGCATGGCAGGGGCATCGAGGCGCTTTTGAAGGATGTTGCCTCCCGCCTGCCGCCGGTCTCCGAGGATGCCGCAACTTCGCGTCCGCTCAAGGTCGCGATCGTCGGGCGCCCCAATGTAGGCAAGAGCTCATACGTGAACCGCCTCCTCAACGCGCCCCGCGTAATCGTCTCCGATATCCCCGGCACGACTCGCGACGCGGTCGAGGTGCCTTTCACTATCGGCACCGGCCCAGAGGCGCGCCGCTACATGCTCGTCGACACCGCCGGAATGAAGCCCCATACGAAGATGTCGAAGACTTCGGTAGACAACTTCTCGCTCTTCCGCTCGGAGGATGCGATAAACGAAGCCGACGTCGTGCTTTTGGTGATGGATCCCGTGATGGGCCCGACGATGCAAGACAAGCGCATCGCCGGTAAGATTCTCGACGCGAACAAGGCTTGCGTCATACTGATGAACAAGTGGGATCTCGCCCAGGAGGAGGGCATAACCGAGACGAAGGCCGTGCCTGCCCTAAGGACGATGATGCCGTTTCTCTCGTTTGCGCCGGTCGTCTTCTGCTCCAACAAGTCCGGCTACAACATCCGCCGTACGGTCGACGCGATCGACCGCGCCGCGGCTTCGGCCTCGGAGCGCATCCCGACAGGAATGCTCAACAACGTCATCACGAAGGCGACGAAAAAGACGCTCTCGCCGATGATCAAGGGCAAGCGCCTCAAGATATATTACGGACTCCAGGTTGCGACGAATCCCCAGACTATCCGTCTTTTCGTGAACGACCCCAAGCTGGTGACTCTCGCCTATCTGTCGTATCTCGACAAGCAGATACGCGCCAGGTTCGGTCTCGAGGGCGCGCCTCTCAGGATATTCCTCAAGGCTCGCAGCCGCAACAGCGCCGGACCAAAGCCCCCCGCCCCCGTGCAGCCTTCGCCGGAGGAGTGAATTTGCGCGTCTGGATAGAGAATCCCTTCGACAACCTTCCGCTGGAGGGTTTTCGTCCCCAGCGGTATTGGCTCATGGCGGAGGCTTTTGCGCGCGCGGGGCATGAAGTGACCCTCTGGACGGCCGACTTCAACCATACGACAAAGACACGCCGCGCCATAGCAGGAGAGCCGCCTAGTTTCGCGCTTCGCCTGGTGCACGAGCCGCCTTATTCCGCCAACGTCTCGCTTGGCCGCATGATCAGCCACTGGCGTTATTCGCGCGAATGGTCGCGCCTCGCCCAAGCCGCGGCGAAAAAGAATGGCGCCCCTGATCTGATCGTCGTCTCGACTCCTCCGCTCTCGACAGGACTCGTCGCTCGCCGTCTCGCAGCGAAATTCGGCGCCAAGCTCGTCATTGATGTCATGGATGCGTGGCCAGAGACGTTCGAGCGCGTCGCTCCCAAGGCGGCGCTATGGCCGCTTCGCCGCCTCGCCCGAGCGAACTACCTCGGTGCGGACGCGATAACCGTCGTAGCAGACCGCTACATCGATCTCGTTCGCGGCTACGGTTTCAAGGGCGAAGTTCGCAGGTTCTACCACGGCATCGACATGTCCGGCGCTTCTGCTGTCGTCCGTAAGGATGATGGCGCGCTGCGCCTCGCATACGCCGGAAATCTCGGCCGGACATACGACCTCGCAACAGTCGTGAGCGCTCTCGCAGAACTGCCTGACGCAACGCTAGACATCGCCGGAAAGGGAGAAGGAGAAGGGGCGCTGCGCCAGCTTGCGGAAGGGCTTGGCGTTTCGTCGCGCGTTCGCTTCAGGGGCTATCTTGGCGAAGAGGAGCTTTCGCGCATGTTCGCCGGCTGCAACGTCGGCATGATACCGATGGACGATTCAAGCTGCGTCGGCGTACCTTACAAGCTCTGCGACTATGCCAAAGCATCGCTTGCGGTCGTCAGCTCCCTCGGCGGCGAAAGCGCCAAGCTGCTCGCCCGCCATGAGGCCGGCGCCCTATACCGCGCATCCGATGCCGCAAGTCTCGTGAGAACGCTCAGTTCGCTCGACACTGCGAAATGCGGCGCAAACGCCTTCAGAATGGCACGGTCGGACCTTGACGCGGCCGCTATCTACTCCGATTACGCAAAGACTTTCTCCTGATCGTTCAGCGCTTGATTCGCGCGTGGCGATATGGTATCATATCGGTGTTCCTTCGGGATGTTGCAAATATGTGCATGCTTGACGAGATACGGGCGAGGCGTGACGAGATATACGCCATCGCCAGGAAGCACAAGGCCGAAAAGCTTTGGGTCTTCGGCTCGTGCGCCCGCAAGGAGGAGCGTCCCGACAGCGATGTGGATTTCTTGGTGAAGTGGATGCCAGGCGAATACAGTTGGCGCAACGAATGTGCTATGTCGTCGGAGTATGAGAAACTGTTCAACTGCAAGGTTGATCTGGTATCGTCGCATATATTGCCGCATTCGCTTGGTTTTGCGCATCGTGTGTGCAAGGAGGCTGTTGCCGTATGAACAGGGACCTTGGCAGAATCATTAGCTCAAAAGAAATGGATTGTCATGCCAGAATTGACGAAAAACAAGATTGACTACTTTGTGGTGTGCGTGAATGATTTTGCGGACACATATGGTATGTCATATCTGGAAGCGTTCGACTATTTGAAGAAACATGGTGCGCTTTCGTTTCTTTCCGACCACTACGATATTGAACACACATATTCGATTGAAGAAGCGGTCGCTGATATGGCCCAAGTCGCTCGCAGGAACGGAGGTGTCGCCGCATGAAGCTTTACCATGGGTCAAATCTGGGATTTTGCGAAATCGACCTTGCCAAAGGTCTGCCGGCTAAAGATTTTGGACGGGGCTTTTATGCGACAAGTTCGCTTGAGTGCGCAGAGAAGACTGCTCGCCAAAGAGTCGTCCGGCTAGGAGGCGTGCCTAAGGTCATGGTGTTTGAAGCGGATGATGGCGTTTTTGATTCCTTGAATGTGAAAAAGTTTGCTGAGCCGTGTCGTGAATGGGCGCTTTTTGTAAAGGCAAACAGAAAGATTGATCAGCCAGCGGAAGACCACAATCGTGACAATCGGTATGATGTTGTTGTCGGTCCTATTGCGAACGACAAACTCTCGTTGCTGTTTCGTTTGTATGAAAAGGATTTGATTACGGTTGATGAGTTTGCGCAGCGCATGAAGTTCAAGGAGCTTTATACGCAGTATTCATTCCATACCGAACGTGCCGTCAAGTTGCTTCGCTTCAAGGAGGTGCTCAATGTCAAATGAGCAGAAGCAGCTTATCGAGTTTGCGATACAGGACTTGATTGCGGCGATTGTCGCACATGAGGGTAAGTCGCCTGAAGATGCCATGGACGAGGTTTATCATTCTGCATTCTTCACTAAGCTGATAGACCCTGAGTCGGGACTTTACCGTGAAAGTGGCGAATATCTTTACAACTGTATTCGTTCAAAGTGATTGCAGCCGGATTTGCGCATTACTCCGAGCCCACTGAAGGAATGAGATTTTGACCTCTCGCCGCGCTTGAAATGAGCGCGGCGATATGGTATTATATTCGCTGTTCTTCGCGAGAAGGGCAAGGTTCTTTGACATACCGGTCGGGCAGAAAAGCCGGCCGTAGCTCCCACACTTCGGGTGAAGTGGAGTGGAGAAAAGCGCGGGGTGGGCAACCTAACCCGTGCAGCGTACGCAATTTAGAATAGACCATCGGAAAGAAAGGAGGGCATTTAAAATGCCAGAGATTGCAAGATTTTATGGTATAGTCGTTAAGATGTTCTTTAAGCCTAAAGAACATGATCCGTCGCACATACATGCCATTTATGGCGAGTGCGTCGGAGTGTTTGATTTGGCTTCGTCCGAAATGACGGATGGAGATTTGCCATTGACTGCGCAGCGACTTGTCAAGGAATGGTTGTCGTTGCACAGAGGCGAACTGGAAGAAATGTGGAAGACACAGCGGATAGTGAAGCTGCCACCGCTTTGATAGGGCTAAGCTATGATACGCAGGATATCAAGTATTAAGACCTTGCCAGATTACAAACTCTTCGTCCATTTTGACGAGGGGCGGGATGTGGTATATGACGTCGCCGATGATATCAGCACAATAAAGGCGTTTGAAGACTTGCGCACATTGCCTGGGTTGTTTGAGAATGCGCGGCTTGATTCAAGTCGGACATGCGTTGTTTGGAGCGATAGAATAGATTTGCCGAGTGATGCCATATATGAATATGGTGTTCGGGTGTAGTAGGCACAGAATTTCGAAAACTAATTTCCCTCTCGCCGCGCTTGAAATGAGCGCGGCGATATGGTATCATATTCGCCGTTCCTTCGCGAGAAGGGCAAGGTTCTTTGACATACCGGTCGGGCAGAAAAGCCGGCCGTAGCTCCCACACTTCGGGTGAAGTGGAGTGGAGAAAAGCGCGGGGTGGGCAACCTAACCCGTGCAACGTACGCAACAGCGTATAGTAGCTTTCTGGAAAACCGGAAATTTTCAAGGAGTAAGGCGAAATACGAAGTTGCGCTGCGTGGTATCCACGCGGCGTACTTTCTAATCATGTTTTACTTCGGGCTCTTTCCGGTGCCTCCAGAAGATGTGAATCTTGAGAGTGCGCCGCTTATCTTTTGCCACCGGTGCTCATCTCACAAACTAGGTAGCGGCAGGCGAAAGGAGATACTGATAGATGTCAAAACCATACATTTATTCCTTACCAGACGGCAAGGAGATTAAGACTTATCATTCTGGTTGCCCAGCTCTGGTTTTGCGTGGCGGCCGGTGCCCAAGGGGTTGCTTACAAAAAAGCATATTTGGTTCTTGTAAGAATTTGAAGTTTCTTGATCATGCCACTGTTGGTTATACAACGACTGGTGATGTTTGCTTCATCTCTCGGCATCACGGAAGCGGAGCCTTCGACGGACTAGAAGAATTCGAGGAACTTAAGAGGTATTGTGAATGGCATAAATTGAACATTAAGATGGAACTTCAAAAACGAGGTGCACCTTATGGCACGCATATCATTATCACAGATTCTACGAAAGGAGAAAGAGTATGAAAAGCATGTTAGTCTTGATATTTGCGGGGATCACCAGCAGTGTCTTTGCTCTGACACAAACCATAGAAGGAATCACTTGGTATTATTATGAAGATAAAGATGGCGTTGTTTTGGAGAATCCCTCCACACGAACAATGGTTCCTAATGAGTCCAATAGTCCATTGCCCGCCCATAGTGGAGCGCTGCCAAAGGTATTAAGATTGCCATCTATGATTGATGGTATGCCAGTAGTTGGTATTGGGGTAGGTGCTATCAAAATACCTGATGATTCGGATGTGACGGCCGTAATAGTCCCTTCAACCGTTTTAAGAATCGCAACAAATGGAAGCTCATTTTTTTCGAGGGCAAGTCTCAGGGATCATAATTATTATGATACATGGCGAGGCTGGTGGGTTTATCCCATCAAAAATACAGTAAATATCATGTTTGAAGGCTTAAAACCAGCAACCACTATTTCATCTAGTTGGAGTGCCGGCGGCCGCGAATGTAGCTGCACGGGACGCTTCAATTACTCTCAAGGTAATGGATGTATGGCGGTTGAGGGATGCGAAGACTGGGTAGAAGGTGAAACATGGCTCATGGGCGCGGTGGATTATGGAGCCGCAAAAGTGAACTTTGCTCCAGCTGACGGCGTGCTTGCTGAAGACAGAAAAGTTGTTTTGACATCAGCAAATGATACCGCAAAAATTTATTATACGATTGACGGGAGCGAGCCGACTACAAATCAAACCGCAAAATGTTTCCTGTATGAAGGCCCGTTTTCGATAACCCATCGGGTACAAGTCAAGGCATTGGCGTATGTTGCCGAATATCCATATCAAGTCGTTTACTCGAATGAGTATGCGTTTGGTCAAGCAGTCGAGCCGAACATATCCGCAGAAGAGAATGTGTTCAATTGGGCCGGCAACATAGTGACGCTTTCTTGTGAAACCGATAGTGTCGAGATTCATTATACGCTTGATGGGAGTGAACCGACGGAGAAGAGTGCGCTCTACACAGGACCGTTTGCAATTGACGACACAACAACGGTTAAGGCCAAAGCATTTAAGGAGGATTGGTTTGATAGCGAAACTGCGACGGCGACGTTTACGCGCGAGTGGTATACTGTTGAGCGACCAGTTATCGAACCAAGCGGGATAACCTTTGACAATGTTTCACAGGCAGTTTCGATTTCGTGCGAGACTGAAGGAGCGACGATACTCTACACGGTTGACGGGGGCGACCCAGCGGTGAATGGGCGCGAGTACAAGCATCCTTTCGGCATCTATCAATCTTGCAGCGTGCGGGCGATTGCCGTCAAGGATGATTGGAAGGATTCGGAAGAGGCTACGGCGACCTTCACGCGAAGTGAGTCTTTGAGCGAGGCGGCGAATTTCTACGGTTACACGATGGAGACGGATGACTCGCATCCCTGGACCGTTGTGACGGACGTTTCGCATGACGGCGTGTCGTCCGTGCAGAGTGGTACGATTGGCAATAACGAGACTACATGGCTGCAATCTTCGATTAAGAAGGACGGTAAGGTGTCGTTCTGGTGGAGAGCGGCGTGCGAAGAAGCCGATGAGGAAGAAGGGGACGACGGTTACTATGATTATGGTGCTTTCTTGGTAGATGATGTGGTTGTGGCGAGGATTGCCGGCCATGATGGCGAATGGCATTATGTCTCGCATGAAATTGTGGGAGGCGGCAAGCATACGCTCAAATGGGAATACCGCAAGGATGGCGCGACTTCGTATGCGCCAGACTGCATTTGGGTTGATCAGGTGCAGTGGGCGCCTGCCGACGGTAGTGGCTTCACAATGACCACACCAGAACCCGTGCCGTATTCGTGGTTGACGAAATACGGTTTTGATGGCAAGGATACTGACTTCGAGACAACGGCGATTGCCTTGAGCGGCAAGACGCAGGGCGGGAAGGCGACGAGACTTTGGGAAGAGTTTGTGGCCGGAACAAACCCGACGAATGAAACGAGCGTGTTTACGGCGAAGATAGACATGCAAGATGGCGTGCCAGTTGTGACATGGGAGCCGAACTTGAACACGAATAGCATTGAACGGCTTTACAAGATATATGGCAAGGAGACGCTATCGTCTACTGAGGAATGGGCGTATCCGACCAATTCGCTTCATCGGTTCTTCAAGGTGACGGTCGAAATGCCATAGCGTAATATTACGGGCGTTAGAATTCCGCACCATATTTGCAAATATGGTGCGGAAAGTGGTTCTTCGAGGCGGCTTGAAGGGGTCACGCGGAGAGGCGAGCAAAGTCCTAGGACTTTGGGGTATGAAGTCCTAGGACTTTGAGGTGTGAAGTCCTAGGACCCAAGGGGTCAAAGTCCTGGGGGTTTGACGTCTGGGGTCCTGGGACTCCAATACGAAAAGTGGCAGGGCAAAATAGTCTGGGGTCCTGGGACTTTGACGCCTTGCCCGCCGGGACCTGTGCGACGCACCGTCTCGCCATTTTTGGTATAATAGTAGCCATGAAAGACATCACCAAAGAAGAGCGGCTTGAGTATGCGGTGCTGTCTCATCTTGTGCAGTTCGCGCGGCAGGCGAAACTCCTTGTCGAGCGGATCGGAATTGAGAACAGCTATTTCTCGAGCGACAGCCGAAGCGCCGCTTTCCGTGCGCTTATGAACGAAACGAGCCAAGACGCCATAGTACGCGGCGTTGCGGCCGTAAAGAGCATGCCGGAGCTGGCCGACGACGGGTTTCTGGACTTCTTCAATGGCCTCGCGGCGAGTACCGCCACGATTCGCACCGACTTCCGCGAGTTCGTGTCCGTCGTGTGCGAGCGCGACCTCAGGCGCGGCACCGAAGACATCAACATGCGGAGCTTCCCGTCCTTCGAGGCCCGCCAGTTTGCGCTTTCCGCGCTCAACGAGGAGGTGACGAGCCGCTACACGGCCGCTCGAGACATGATCTCGACCATCACCCTGCCGCCCTGCGGCGACGAGGCCGCGCCGGCCCCCGAGAAGGCGTCCTCGCCCCAGAACCAGGGCGCGATCGACGAGTCGCTCCTCAATGTGCCCGGCTTCGTGAACGAGCTCACCGAATACATGATGCTCTCGGCCCACCGTCCGAATCGCGTGCTTTCCTTCGCGGGCTCGCTCGTGTTCCTCGCCCACCTGGCGGGACGCAAGTTCGTCGGCCCCCGCGACGCATACCCAAACCTCTACATAATCGCGCTCGCCGGCTCCGCGACCGGCAAGGACCACCCCCGAAAGGTGATAAAGAACCTCGCCGCGAACGTCCGCATGTCGTCGTCCGTCATACAGAACGTCGCCTCTGGACAGGGCCTCGAGGATGCGCTCCTCAACTCGCCGACGCTCCTTTGCCAGTTCGACGAGTACGACTCGGTGCTTCGCGAGCTCAAGAGCGACCGCAACAGCAGCTCGGCGACGGAATCCCTCTGGCGCTTGATGCTGAGCATCTTCACGTCGTCCGGCTCGATCCACACGACGCGCGCCAAGGCCGCCGGCCCCAACAAGCCGCAGGGCCGAGAGGACATCGTAAAGCCCTCTTTCTCGATGTTCGCGACAGCGACGCCGAGCAACTTCTACAGCGCCCTCAGCCAGCGCGCGCTTACGGGCGGACTTCTCGGGCGCTGCCTCGTATTCGAGGCGGGGCCCCGCAGCAAGGACAACTTCAAGTCGGGGCTGGAGGCGAACCCCGTGCCGTATTTCGTGACCGACAAGGTGTCGCGGCTTGCGGCGATGCCCCCGCCTGCGGGCGACAGGGGGCCTATACAGCCGTATCTCGTGCAGATGTCGCCGGAAGCCGAGGAGGAGGCTCGCAAGGTCTCCGACGAGTCGGACGCGCTCTACGAAAAGGCGGCGGGCGACGCGATGGAGGAGTCGGTGTGGGGACGTTCGGTCGAACTGGTCCTCAAGCTCGCGCTCCTGCACGCGATCAGCGCCGACATCGAAAGGCCGGTTATCTCCGTCGAGGGCGTCCGCTGGGCGTGGGCGCTCGTCAAGGCGATCCAGGGCCGCATGCTGCAGATGGCGCGAGACTACGCGGCGACAAACGAGACGGACGAGAAGGTGCTCGCCGCGATCCGCATGATCCGCAAGGCAGGCGACGCGGGAGTGATGCGCTCGGAAATCACAAAGGGGCTGCATGTCACCAAGTTCGAGATGGACAAGATAGAGGAAACCCTCGAAGATCGCGACGAGGTGACGATACTCCATAGAATCGGCTCGAACGGAAAGGGCACCAAATACGTCATAAAGAAGGGGAACGCGAAATGAAGACGCTCGATTTCATTGGCAAGACGCAGAGAACCGACGGCGAAGTCCTTGACTGGGAGGCCGCAAAGGAGCGCAGGACGGACGACTTCTGGCGTCCCATACTGAAAATGTTCTACTTCGGCTACGACAGGCAGCCGGCGAATCCCTCACTGGACGCCGAAAGGCGCGAGAATGTGAAGAGCCACATTCTAAAGGCTATCAATGAGGACTCCGACAGTCTCGCGAACGGCGTATGCCGCCTTCCGCTTGAATTCGACAGCAAGCGCCAGCTCATGGAGGTCGTGATGTTCGTCATGGCCTTCGATGCGACGTTCGAATACAGGCTCAAGGACCCCGACGACGAGAACGACCCCAACGACACCGACACGCTTTTCGACGAGAGCGTATTCCAGCGCGATGTGCGAACGGCGCTCGATGCATACGTTCTCGAAGGTGCGAAACTCGCCAAAAGGAAGGACTCCTGCTCGTACGAGATGTGGACGGAGGCGCTGATCATGCTCGGCAACATCGCAAATGCACGGTACGAAGCGGCCGAAATCGATGACGCGACCCGCGAAATGATGCTTCTCGTCATCGAGGCACAGGAACAGCTCTGGGCGGATATGCGGGTAAACGCATAGCAGGGCAAATCCAACTTCGCAAAAATCCAACTTCGCATGGGGTGTGCCATGTTATAAGGGTACCCCCCTGCGCGTTGCGAAATTGTTTTTGTGTGTAAAATATAATTAGTAATATATATCTAATATATACTATATTTCTATACTTACCACCTCCATTTTTGCCAAAACAACTTCGCAAACCATGCGAAACTGGATTTTGCTCTTGGCTGTACATGAGTCCACCTACCTTGTGGTCTTTGCAAAAATTCCCAGCACACGAGACGAGGCAAATTTGGTATAATATATAAAGCATACTGCTATTTAGCCTACAAGGAAACCATAAATGAAAATCGAGAAGAAACTGGAAAACGGATGCCTTACGCTCAAGGTCGAGGGGCGCCTCGACACCAACACCTCGCCGGAGCTTGAGGGCGAGCTTAAGCTTGACGGCGTAACGGAGATACTGTTCGACTTTGCCGATCTTGAATATATCTCGTCCGCAGGTCTACGCGTTCTCATGGGTGCGCAGAAGGCGATGATGGTCTCTGGTGGCAAGATGTCCATCGTGAGCCCGAACGAGATGGTCAAGAGCGTCTTCGACATCACGGGCATGAGTTCCATCTTTACGATCGTCTGACCGTGAAAAGCAGTCTTGCGTTTCTGGGCGTCCTTCTGGCGACGTCCCTCGTGGCGGCCGAGCCGCCGCTTGTGCTCATAACGACTACAGACACTCCACCGTTCTCATACCGCGACGAAGCGACCGGCGAGATCGTCGGCATAGAGATTGACATAGCGCGCGAAGCCGCCGCAAAGCTTGGGCGCGGGCTTGAGGTCCGCTGGGCGAAGTTCCCCGACCTTCTGCCGATGGTCAGTTCTGGCAAGGCCGACATGGCGGCGTCCACGATAACGATCACCGAGGGGCGTCTCCAGGCCGTAGATTTCTCGGAGCCGTATGCGCACGAGGGCGGAATGTTCCTCTACCGCGCCAGCGAGCGCATGCCGACAATGATCTTGGTCGAGAACCTGCGCGTTGCGACCATTGATGCGTCTACCTACGACTTCTACCTGTCGGCGCACAACATAGATCCGATACGCTACGATACGTATCCTTTGGCATTGAAGGCTTTGAGGGCCAGACGCGTCGATGCGGTATTCTTCGACAGCAGCGCCGTCAGGCATACCGCGGAGTTGTCCGGCGGCGAGCTGGCGGCGTCACGGCTGGAGACGCGCGAGAACTTCGGCATAGCTCTCGGCAAGGGGAACGTCCGCCTGAAGGCGGCGCTAGACGAGGTGATTGCGGCGAGGGGCGAGAAATGAAGACATCCAATCGCAGACTTGTATTTAGGCTCGTCGGCGCTGTCGCCATAGCGTTCGTCGCGTCGATGGTGCTTACGTGGATTCTTCACGAGAAGATGACGAAGCGGGAGATGCAGCGCATCTTCGACAACGTATTCAATGATGTCGCGGTCGACATTCGCGAGCGTGTGGACGCCAAGATGCTGCGCCAGGCGATGCTGCTTCGCGACAAATACTACGAGATGCGCGAAGAGCCGTGGTGGAACGATCCCGACGAGTCGTGCCGCCGGCTCAGGAATGTGGCCGACGAGCTTCGCGTCGACGAGATATGCATCGTCAACTCCGACGGAATGCTTACACACAGCGCGCGCCGCGAGGAGGTGGGGGCTCTAGACTTCACCAAGGCGGACGGCCAGGCGAAGGAGTTTGCTGCGCTGCTCACAGACAAATTCGAGGTGACCCAGCCTCTTCTGCCCAACACGCTTCGCGGCGATATGGTAAAGTATGTCGGCGTGTGGCTGCCTGACGGCGGCTTCGTGCAGGTCGGCGCCCGGCCGCAGTCGGTGCGCAACCTGTCCAGAACCGCAGTCACGGGCCTGACACACGGCTGGCATGTGAGCGGGGACAACGGCGGCATATTCATAACGACGGTCAACGGCACGATCATATCGCATCCCGAGGCCGGTTGCGAGGGCGGCCAGTGGGTCGATCCTGGCGAAGAGAGCTATTGCGAGAAGCGCATAATCGAGGGCTTCCCGGTATATGCCGTCATTCCCAAGCGCACTGCGATAGTTGAAAGGCGTGTACTCGTCGCAACATCGGCGTTCCTGAACGGAATGGCCCTCATTCTGGCCTCGTTCCTGGTGGGAATCGTCATTGCAGGCTATGTCAAAGGGCAAATCTCCGCGCAGCGCAAGAAGGAGATGGCGATGGCTTCCGAGATCCAGGAGAGCGCCATTCCGCGTACCTTCCCGCCGTTCCCCGGAGAGCACCGGATAGACATCTTCGCCGACATGAACACGGCGAAGGATGTCGGAGGCGACTTCTACGACTTCTACTTCTCGGGTCCGGCCAAGGTGACGTTCCTGATCGCGGACGTGAGCGGAAAGGGCGTTCCGGCCGCGCTCTTCATGATGAGGGCGAAGGCGTCCATAAAGGGCATCGCCCAGACGGGCAGGCCGATCGACGAGGTCGTCACGACCGCGAACGAGGCCCTGAGCCGCGACAACGGCGCAAACATGTTCGTCACGGCATGGGTTGGCGAGATAGATCTCGTGACCGGCACCGTCAACTACGTGAACGCAGGACACAACCCGCCGATATTCATATCGGAGGCTCCCGACAAGGATGGCCGCCGCACGAGCTTCATGCGCTCGACACCCGGTCTCGTGCTCGGCGTCATGCCGGGCGTCAAGTACCGCAGCGAGACGCTTCAGCTCAAGCCAGGCGACGCGATATACCTTTACACGGACGGAATCACCGAGCAGCCTGACGCCAAGAACGTGCTGTTCGGCGAAGAACGCCTAGAGCAGGACATCTCGTCGATGCTCGCCGGCGGCACTCCGCTGTTCGAAGGTTCGCGTTCGCGCATCCTCGGCGCCGTTCTGGCGTGCGTGAGGGCCCATGGCCTCGGTGTCGAGCAGGCCGACGACTGCACGCAGCTCCTCTTGAGGTTCAACGGCACGCGCCGCGCAAAGTCGTTCCCGTCGACCCAGGCCGGTGTCGCAGCCGCGTCCGACTTCCTCGACGAGACGGTCGAGCGCAAGAGCCTTCTGCCGACGCTCCACATAATACTGGACGAGATATGCTCGAACATCGTAAAGCATTCCGGAGCGACCTGCTTCGAGGTGGACCTTGAGGAGAATGAGAATCCCGAATGCGTAAAGATGTCGTTCATAGACGATGGCGACGAGTACGATCCGCTGTCGCACACCGATCCGGACACGACGCTTTCCGCGGCTGAAAGGCCAATCGGCGGTCTTGGCATAATGATGGTCAAGAAGATGTCCGATTCGGTCACATACGAGAGGGTCGGCAACCGCAACGTCTTCACGGTCGTGAAGAAGTGATGCTCCCGCAGCCAGGTTGCGTCCAGGGGAAGTCCTTCGGCTTGCGGTGGTCTTCTCCAATGCCGGGTTCATGGGCATCCCTCTCTAGCAGGCGATTGACAAAGTCGCCGCCATTTTGTAAAATACGCGCATGAAAGTAAAGAATGCAGTTGCGGTCGTATTGGCTATGTTCACCGTGGTCGCGAATGCCGCGCCGTCGGTTTCGCGAAGCGTACCGAAGGGCTGGATGGAGGATGTGGCCAAGGCAAGGGAAAAGGCCGAAAGCGAAGGCAAGCTTGTGTTCATGGCGTTTTCCGGCTCGGACTGGTGCGGCTACTGCGTCCGCATGGATGCCGAGGTGTTTTCCCAGAGTGCGTTCATAAAGCGCGCCTCGAAGAAGTATGTGCTGGTCATGATAGACCATCCCAAGGACAGGAAGAGGCTCTCGAACCTCGCTGCGAAGCAGAATCCGGAACTGCTCCAGAAATACTCGATAAGCGGATTTCCGTCGATGGTCATAACCGATTCGAAAGGCGAGGTCGTCAGGCGGATTGGCGGCTATACGCAGGGCGGTCCCAAGGCGTTCCTGAAGAAGCTCGACGAAACCATGTCGGGTGTGGAGTGGCCGAAGCCTCCGGCCAAGTAACGAAGCCTTCTTCATATCGCGTCAGCATTTGACGCAGACCCGCAAAATTAGGTATAATACACTACCTATACATGCACCATACCTTGCAAAGGTGCAAACTCTAGGGAGGATGATATGGCAGAAGCCACGAAAAAAGAATCGAAGGGCGCAATCGGCGCACTTATAGGAACTGTTGTGCTGGCTGCGGTCTGTGCAGTCGGCGGTTGGGTTGCGCGCGAACTCGTGCCGGCCGAGAAGCCGGCGGCGGCCAATCCCATGGCGGCGATGGCAGGAATGCCGCAGACCGTCGCGCTGACCAACGTCGAAAACCGCGTCTACAACCTGCCGGAACGCTTCGTGGCACATGCCGAGGCTATCCAGGAGGTCGAGCTTCTGCCGCAGGTTGACGGATACATCAAGGAGATCACCTTCAAGGAAGGCGATATCGTCCAGGCAGGGCAGCTTCTCTACGTGCTTGACGACGAACGCTATCAGGCCGTAGTGAACCAGCGCAAGGCCGATCTATCCGCCGCCGAGGCCGAGGAGCGTCGCGCACAGCGCTACTACGAGCGTATGGAGAAGGCCGATTCGCGCGGCATCACCGAGAAGGAACTTGACGATGCCGAGGCTGGCTTCGCGAGCGCCAGAGCGAAGGTGATGCAGGCAAGGGCCAATCTCGTGGTCGCGGAATACGACCTCAAGAAGGCGAAGGTAGTCGCGCCCATCTCCGGTCAGATCGGCAAGACAATCGCCCACCTCGGCGACTATGTCGCGCCGTCCAAGGGGCCTCTCGCGAAAATCGTTCAGATCGACCCGATCCGCGTCTCGTTCCCCCTCACCGACCGTGCATATATCGCATGGCGTCAGGCGCAGAGGAAGGGCATGGCCCACGAGTTCCGCATGCGCCTCCTGCTGCCAGACGGCAGCGAGTACGACCAGGAGGGCGCGTGGGACTTCGACGACAACCAGATGTCGAAGGAGACCGCCTCGATCATGATGCGCCTCTCGTTCCCCAACCCAGAGCGGCTGCTGATACCGAACAGCTACGTTACGCTTCTTACCGACTACGCCAATCCGCCGGTATATCCGTCGATTCCCCAGCAGTGCGTGTTCGACCTGCCTGGCGGCAACCAGGGCGTGTGGGTCGTCCGCGAAGACATGACGGTCGAGCAGCGTCCCGTCGAGATCAAGGAGAACTTCGAAGGCTGGGTGCCTGTCGTCACCGGGCTTGAGCCTGGCGAGCGCGTCGTGCTTTCCGGAACTTCCAAGCTCGGCCCCGGCATCAAGATAATGCCGGTCGAGCCGACGCCAAACGACGACATCACTCCCGGCTACGAACCACCGATCGACGAATGAGGAGCCTCGCATGAAACTCACCCTCAGACCCGCCATCGACCAGATAAAGACGTTCTCCAGGACGTTTGTGGAGCGTCCCAGGTTCGCGATGGTCATAGCCATCGTGTTGACGATGTCTGGCGTGATGGCGATTTGGAAGCTTCCCGTATCGCAGTATCCCCGCCTGACTCCGCCTACGATCTCAATCAACTACACCTATCCCGGCGCAAACGCCAAGGAGGTGCTGAACACCGTGGCCATGCCGATCGAAGACGAAGTGAACGGCGTGGACGACATGATCTACATGACGGGCAGCTGCAGCGACGAAGGTACGTATTCGCTTACGGTTTCCTTCGAGGTCGGCAGCGACCGCGACATGGACATGGTAAAGGTCCAGAACCGCGTCGCGCAGGCCGAGGCCAAGCTGCCGGGAGAAGTCAAGCAGCTGGGCGGGCGAATCCGCGCGCAGTCAGAGGACATGCTTGGCTTCATCGCGGTCAGGTCGCCGAACGGCACGCTTTCCCGCCTTCAGATATCAGACTACATCTACTCCAACATCCAGCCGGTGCTGCTGCGCGTGGCCGGCGTGGGCGAGGCGACGGTCTACGGGCCGAAGCTGTCGGTCCGCGTGTGGCTCGACCCTGCGCGTCTTGCGGCACAGGGCATGAACTCCGAAGAGGTGATTGCGGCCGTCTCCAAGCAGAACATACAGGCGTCGCTTGGCTCGGTAGGCGCTGCGCCGACCGGCGAGCATGCGGGGTTCACGATGTCGCTCGTCGCGAAGGGGCGTCTGATGACCGCCAAGGAGTTCGACGAGATCGTGGTCCGGCGCGACGCCAACGGCGGCGTAGTCAGGCTTAAGGACATCGCCCGCACCGAAGTCGGCGAGCAGAACTACATGTTCACCGGCCAGCTCGACGGCGGCAACGCGGTTTCGATAGCCCTGCAGCAGAAGCCGGGCGCCAATGCAATAGCCACGATGAAGCGTATCCGCTCCGAGATGGCCCACCTCGCCGAGTCGTTCCCGGACGATCTCGAGTGGGTCATCCCATACGATGCGACCGACTACGTGCAGCGTTGCATACAGGAGATCATCTGGACGCTCATCATAACGTTCTCGCTCGTGGTGCTGGTCTGCTACCTCTTCCTGCAGGACTGGCGCGCGACGCTTATACCTTGCCTCACCATTCCCGTTTCGCTCTGCTCGACGTTCATTCTCATGTCGGCGCTGGGCTATTCGATAAACATTCTCACCCTGTTCGGACTGATCCTTGCGATCGGTGTCGTCGTCGACGACTGCATCGTCGTGGTCGAGCGCGTGCAGTACCTCATCGAAACCCGCGGGCTCAACTCCAAGGAGGCGGCTATACAGGCGATGAGCGATGTGACGAGCGCAGTCATCGCGACTACGCTGGTGCTGCTCGGCATCTTCGTGCCGGTCGGCTTCATGAGCGGCATCACGGGGCGCATCTACCAGCAGTTCTCCGTCACGCTTTCGGCGGCGGTCTGCTTCTCGACCGTCTGCGCGCTTACGCTCGCGCCTGCCCTCTGCTCGCTCATACTGCACGAGGCGAGGCCATACAAGCATGGTCCGCTCGCATGGTTCAACTGGGTGATCAATGCGTTCAAGGGCTTCTTCATACGCCTCGCGAAGTGGCTCGCGTCGAGGATATTCCTTGCGCTGGCGCTGCTCGTGCTGACGATCCTGCTGACTCTCCAGATGTTCCTCGGCACCCAGACCTCATTCCTGCCGGATGAGGACCAGTGCGTCGTCTTCGCGTCGATGGAGATGCCGGAGGGCTCTACCCGCGACCGTACGCGCGACGTTTCGCTCAGGGCGGTGGACATACTTCTTAAGGTTCCGGAGATTCGCAGCGTTCTTACGATCACCGGCTTCTCGATGGTCGGCGGCCGAGGCGAAAACCAGGCCATGCTGATCGTAGACCTGGCCGACTGGTCGGAGCGCAAGGGCAAGGACCAGAGCGCCGCAGCACTCGTCCAGAGGCTGATGCAGACGCTTGCTGCGGTTCCTGAGCCCAGCTGGAAGGTGTTCATGCCGCCGGCGATTCCCGGCCTCGGCCTGGCGAACGGCATTTCGGTGAACATCCAGGACAAGGGTTCGGCCGATCCGCTCAAGGTCGAGGAGGTTCAGAAGAAGCTGCTCGCGAAGCTGAACGACAAGAGCGTCTTCCCCGAGATCATGATGGCGTACTCAGGCTACAACGCGGTGACGCCGCACCTGAGGTTCAACCTCGACCGCGTGAAGGCCGAGATGTACAAGGTGCCTGTCGCGACCGTATACACCACGCTTCAGAACTACCTCGGTTCGCGCTACGTCAACGACGTCAACCTGGGCACCCAGGTCAACCGCGTGACCATACAGTCCGACTGGGAAGGGCGCGCGACGCCCGAGGCTGTCTCTCGCCTCTATGTGCGCGGTGAGACAGGCGCGATGGTCCAGATCGGTTCGCTCGGCACGATAACACGCGAGCTCGGACCTCGAACGGTCTACACCCGCGACAAGTATGTGACGACCAAGCTGATGATCCAGCCAATGCCGGGCGTCGCGTCGGGCGCAGTGATGGAGCGGCTAAAGAAGCTCTTCGCCGAGGAGCTGCCTGGCGACTACGGCTACGACTGGGCGGATCTCTCGTTCCAGGAGGCTCGCAACGAAGGTGGTGCCGCGGCGCTGATCGCGCTTGCGATCCTCTTCGGCTACCTCTTCCTTGTGGCTCAGTACGAGAGCTGGACGATTCCGCTGCCCGTGATGCTTTCCATCTTCGTCGCGGTGTTCGGTGCGCTTCTGGGGCTCAAGTACTTCGGCATCTACCAGACAGGCTCGCCGTATCCGCTTTCGATATACGCGCAGCTCGGCATCGTGCTGCTCGTGGGTCTGGCCTCGAAGAACGCGATTCTCATAGTCGAGTTCGCCAAGGACAAGCGCGAGAACGAGGGCTACTCGATCGTGGATGCCGCCGGCTCCGCCGCCGGCGAACGCTTGAGGGCGCTGCTCATGACTGCTCTTACGACGCTTCTCGGCACGCTGCCGATGATGCTCGCAACTGGCGCCGGCGCCGCGAGCCGCAACCACCTCGGCACTACCGAATTCTTCGGCATGCTCGCGTCGGTTGTGTTCGGCATACTTCTCGTGCCGGGGCTGTATGCGCTCTTCCAGACGTGGCGCGAGAACATCAAGCGCGTATTTGCATACATTTCCACGATGGCGTACCGTCGCCGTCAGCTTAAGGACAGGGAGGTAAAGTGACATGAAGAAGGTTCTCAACAGGTTTGCGGTCTTTTCGCTTGCGGCCACAACGGGGTGCATGAACTTGCCGTCCGTCGGACCGGACTACACCGAGCCGGAGGTCGAGGCGCCTGTCTGCGCCCTGCCTGACGCGGGTTCTCCGACCGAAGAGCTCTCCGGCACCGGCGAGTACAAGACTGCCGAGGCGGAGGCAGACGAGCGCGTCGTAGTTTCCGAGGATCTCATGGCCCGCTGGTGGGAGAGGCTGAACGATCCTGTTCTCGCCGAACTCGTCGAGTGCGCCATAGCCGACAACCTGAGCTTCAAGGCGGCGGTCAGCCGTCTGCGTCAGGCCGAGTGGGAGATGATCGGCACGCTTTCGGCGTTCTCGCCCAAGGCTTCGATCGACGGCAGCGCCACGCGCACCGAGTCACACCGCAACAACCGCAGCGTGCAGGGTGCATACCGCCACAGGCAGCTTGACGTGTTCAACGCCGGCTTCAACGCGTCGTGGGAGATCGACATATTCGGCGGCAACCGTCGCGCAACCGAGGCGGCTCTCGCAAAGGCAGAGGCGGCTGGCTGGGGCGTCGCACAGGCTTGGGTCGAGCTCACGACCCGTCTTGGCCAGCAGTACATCACTCTCAGGACGATACAGGACCGCATAGCCGTCGCCCGCAACAACCTTCAGCTGCAGAGCGAGACATACGACATCCTCAAGTCGCGCTTCGACTCCGGCATTGGCGACGAGCTGGCCGTGCACCAGTGCGCCTATATCGTTGAGCAGACTCGCGCGAGGATACCCCAGCTTCTCGCGCAGGAGGAGGCTCTCAAGAACGCGATTGCGATTCTCGCCGGAAAGACTCCGGGCGAGCTGCATGAGACTCTCAAGCCTGTTCCCGGGCGCGACTGGCTCATGTCGCCGCAGAAGGTGGCCGAGCTGCCGATGGATCTCATAAGGTCGCGTCCCGACGTAAAGGCCGCCGAACGTACCCTCGCCGCGCAGGTAGCGAGCGTAGGTGTGGCCAAGTCGGCGTGGTATCCGAAGCTCTTCATCACTGGCGGTCTTGGCCTCGAGTCGGTGCAGGCATCGAAATTCGCGCAGCCCGGCAGCTTCTATGCGTCGATCGGCCCGTCCATCTCCTGGCCGCTTCTTCAGGGCGGCAATGTCGTGGCCAGAACCAAAGCTGCCGAGGCCAGGGTCGAGGAGGCTCGCCTCAACTACGAGCTGGCTCTCGAGAGCGCGTATGCTGAGGTTCGCGACAACTACTCCGCCTACACCCTCGAATACCATCGCTATCAGGCGCTGAACAGCGCGGTAAAGGCCGCGACCGATGCCGTCACGATTTCTCAGGACCTCTACAAGAACGGCCTCAGGGACTTCAACAACGTTCTCGATGCGCAGCGTAGCCGCCTCAACCTCGAGGAGGAGCTGGCCGTTTCGCGCGGACAGATAACGGTGGACCTCATAGCCCTCTACCGCTCGCTCGGCGGAGGTCTCGCGTCCGACATCGTGTTTGACTGCGGCTGCGAAGGAACTGAAACAGAAGAAAAGAAGCAAGAAGAAGAGAAGCAAGAAGAGTAGGACGATTGGATTAGATGAACCGTAATGAAACACGTACCGGTGCTCAGGCGCTGGTTGATTCGCTCACGAAGGCAGGAACGGAGGTTCTGTTCGGCTACCCCGGTGGACAGGCTCTAGACATATTCAACTGCCTGCCCGACGCGAAGTTCCTTTTTGTGCTGGGCCGCCACGAGCAGGGTTGCGTGCATATGGCCGACGGCTATGCGCGTTCGACGGGGAAGCCAGGCGTATGCCTCGTGACCTCAGGTCCAGGAGCGACCAACACCGTCACCGGCCTTGCCACGGCGAACATCGACGGCGTGCCGCTTATCGTGATAACGGGACAGGTGCCGATGAGCCTGATAGGCACCGACGCCTTCCAGGAGGCCGACACGACAGGCGTCACCAGAGCAGTCTCCAAGCACAACTTCCTCGTGCATTCAGCCGACGAGATACCCGAGATCGTCGCTCAGGCGTTCTACATCGCGACCCACGGCAAGCCAGGTCCGGTCGTGATCGACATTCCCAAGAACTGCCAGCAGGCGCTTACGTCGGCGCAGTATCCAGAGCGCGTGTCGCTCAGGGCATACCACCCCGAAAGCGCTGCCACCTCGGCGCAGCTCAGCAGGTTCGCCAGAATGATCAACGAGGCGAAGCGTCCAGTGATATACGCCGGTGGCGGAGTCGTCGCGAGCGGCGCCGCGAAGGATGTGGCGGCCCTCGCGCACAAGGCGGGGATTCCCGTGGCGACTACGCTCATGGGTCTAGGCAGCTTCGACGAGCGCGATCCGCTTTCGCTCAGGATGGCCGGTATGCACGGCACCCCGGCCGCGAACTGGGCGATGAATGAGGCCGATCTCATAATCGCACTTGGCGTCAGGTTCTCGGATCGCGTCACCGGCAAGATCTCTAAGTATGCGCCGCATGCGAAGATCGTGCATGTCGACTGCGACCCCGCGTCGATAGGCAAGAACGTGGCTGTCGCGCTTGGCATCGTCGCAGACGTGAAGGACGTGCTGACGACCGTATCTTCGCGCGTAAAGTCGGCGACGCATCCTGAATGGATCGCCAAGATCGACGGCTGGAAGAAGTCGCATCCCGTCTCGTGGAGCCAGATGCACCCTGGCGTAATCATGCCGCAGGCAGTGATGGAAGCTGTGGACAAGGCGACCGAGGGAAGGGCGGTCGTGGTTACCGACGTAGGCCAGCACCAGATGTGGGCGGCGCAGCATTTCCGCTATTCGATTCCGCGCCACTTCCTCACGTCCGGCGGAATGGGCACTATGGGTTTCGGCATCCCCGCCGCGATTGGCGCGGCGTTCGCCAGACCCGACCACAAGACAGTAGCGATATGCGGCGATGGTGGAGCCCAGATGACGTTCGAGGAGGTCGTTTGCGCCGTCGAGCACAAGCTGCCCGTAACTTTCATCATCATCAACAACGGCTGCCTCGGCATGGTTCGCCAGTGGCAGGAGCTCTTCTACAAGAAGAACTACTCCGGCTCGATACTGACCGTGAAGGGGCGTCCCAACAACGAGCATCTCGAACAGGATCTCGACTACGACTACCTGCCAGACTTCGTAAAGCTCGCTGAGGCCCACGGCGCCGAGGCCTACCGCGTAATCGACCCGGCCAAGCTCGACTCGACCATCGCCAAGGCGATCAATTCGCCGAAGACGACTGTAGTCGAGGTCATCGTCGAGCCTAGGGCGAACGTGTATCCGATGATCCCGGCCGGAAAGCCGGTGAGCGAAATGGTCTTCAACTGAGGTCAGGCGATGAGCGAAAACCAGATATACAGGCTGAACTGCTACGTCGAGAACAAGCCGGGCGTGCTAGCGCGCATCGTCGGGCTCATATCCGGCCGCGGTTACAACATACAGACGCTCAACGTCGGTCCCACAGAGGACGGAACGGTCTCGCGCATGAAGATCGACGTCTACGGCAGCGGCAGGGTCGTCGAGCAGATAATGCTGCAGTTGCGCAATCAGGTGAATGTCATAGAAGTCACAAGCAGAAGAAAACAACCTAAAGGAGAATAGTCCAATGAACAAGCCAAGCTACGAGGTCAGCGATTTCGGCACGACGAAATACGGCGAGAAGGCCCGCAAGTTCACCCTGAACGGCGCAGGCGGGGTGGTCCTCGAGGTCAGCGACTACGGCGGCAAGGTCGTGAGGCTCTTCACGCCCGACCGTGACGGAGCGATGAAGGATGTCGTAGTCGGCTTCGATTCTCCCGCCGGTTGGGATGGCGGCGACCCCTACTGGGGCTGCATCATAGGCCGCTACGGCAACCGCATCGGTGCCGGACGCTTCACCATGAACGGCGTCGAGTACAAACTGCCCGCGCTCAACAATGCGCCCGCCGGAATCGGCTGCAACCTGCACGGCGGCGCCCGCGGATGGGACGCATATGTCTGGGGCGCCGAGCCTTTTGTAAACGGCGATGACGTCGGCGTGGTGTTCACCCACGTCTCTCCCGACGGTGACGAGGGCTTCCCCGGAAAGGTCGAGGTCAAGGTAACCTACACGCTCACGAAGGACAACGTGTGGCGCGTCGACTACGAGGCAGTCCCCGACAAGGAGACGCCGATCAACATGACGCAGCACGTCTACTTCAACTTCAAGGGCGAAGCTGGCGGAACGATCGAAGACCACGTGATGACGATCGCCGCCTCGCAGGTGACGCCGACCGATCCCGGCCAGATTCCCACCGGCGAGATCGCGAAGGTCGACGGCACGCCGTTCGACTTCCGCAAGGGCATGCGTATCGGAGAGCGCATCAACGAGGCCAACGAGCAGCTCGAGATCGGCAAGGGCTACGACCACAACTGGGTTCTCGACGAAGGCATCATGGCCGGTGGGAAAGGCGGCCTCATCTACGCCGGCGGCGTTTACTGTCCGCTGAACGGACGCAACGTCGACGTGTGGACGACCGAGCCCTGCCTGCAGGTCTACACCGCCAACTGGGCCAGCTACGACCAGACCGCGAAGGGTGGCGAGCACCTCTCGTTCCGTTGCGGCGTCGCGCTCGAGACGCAGCACGCGCCCGACTCGCCGAACAAGCCGCAGTGGCCTACGACGTTCATCAAGCCCGGCCAGACGTACCGCACGACGACGGAGTTCCGCTTCTCCGCCAAGTAAAAGGCCTTCGCGCAGCATATAGGCGCGCCACAACCCCTAGGGAATGCGTAGTGCAGCCCTAGGGGTTCTACTATTTATGGTGGTGTGTAGATTTATTGTCTACAACCTGTTGAAAACTTTTTACATTTTCCCCCTTGCGCACATACAATATTTAGTGTATGATATATACCAAACACCACAACAGAAGACATTTCACACTTAACCTCAAAAGAGAGAACACGACACATGAAAGCGATGAAGATCATCAAGCGGAGCGGCCAGGAGGTTCCGTTTGACATCACCAAGATCGAGAACGCCATCCGCAAGGCCAGCCAGGCCGTGGATTACAAGAACGCGCTGAGCGAAGGCCGCATCAAGCTCATCGCGGAGGAAGTCGCAGGCGTCTGCGAGGCTCGCGACCGCGCTATGACGGTCGAGGAGATTCAGGACGTCGTCGAGACGAAGATCATGGAGTTCAACGCGACCGAGATCGCGAAGAAGTACATCGTCTACCGCTACAAGCAGGAACTCAAGCGCAAGGCGAACACGACCGACGAGCAGATCATGTCGCTCATCGAGTGCAACAACGAGGACGTCAAGCAGGAGAACTCGAACAAGAACCCGACAATCAACGCCGTGCAGCGCGACTATATGGCGGGCGAGGTCTCGAAGGATGTCGCGGCCCGTCTGCTTCTGCCGACCGACGTAGTGCAGGCGCACAAGGAGGGCATCATACATTTCCATGATATGGACTACTATGCCCAGCACATGCACAACTGCGACCTCGTCAACCTCGAGGACATGCTGCAGAACGGCACAGTGATCTCCGGCACGATGATCGAGAAGCCGAAGTCGTTCTCGACCGCGTGCAACATCGCTACGCAGATCATCGCGCAGGTCGCCTCGAACCAATACGGCGGCCAGTCGATCTCTCTCACCCACCTCGCGCCGTTCGTCGAGATTTCCCGTCAGGCCATCCGCAAGGATTTCGAGGAGGAGTGCCAGCTCGCTGGCGTCCAGATGTCGAAGGAGGCCTTTGACACGATCGTCGAGAAGCGCGTTCGCAAGGAGATCCAGAAGGGCGTTCAGACCATCCAGTACCAGGTCGTCACCCTCATGACGACGAACGGTCAGGCGCCTTTCGTGACTGTCTTCATGTATCTCGGCGAGGCGAGGAGCGAGGCAGAGCGCAAGGACCTCGCCATGGTGATCGAGGAGGTCTTGAACGAGCGTATCCGCGGCGTCAAGAACGAGCAGGGCGTCTATGTGACGCCTGCCTTCCCGAAGCTCATCTACGTACTGGAGGAGCAGAACGTCCGCGAGGGCACTCCCTACTGGTACCTCACCGAGCTCGCCGCGAAGTGCACCGCGAAGCGCATGGTGCCAGACTACATCAGCGAGAAGAAGATGCGCGAGTACAAGCTCTCGAAGGGTGAAGAGGTCGGCCATGGCGACACCTACACCTGCATGGGCTGCCGCTCGTTCCTTACGCCCGACCGCTCTGGCAACGGCTTCAACAACGTCGCCAACGCCGGCAACTACGAGCCTGGCAAGCCGAAGTACTACGGCCGCTTCAACCAGGGCGTCGTGACGATCAACCTCGTCGACATCGCGCTCTCGGCCCACGGCGACATGGCGAAGTTCTGGGAGATCTTCGGCGAGCGCTGCGAGCTCTGCCACAAGGCGCTGCAGTGCCGCCACGAGCGCCTGAAAGGCACGTCCAGCGACGCCGCGCCGATCCTCTGGCAGTACGGTGCGCTCGCGCGTCTCCAGAAGGGCGAGAAGATCGACAAGCTGCTCTTCGGCGGCTATTCGACGATCTCGCTCGGCTACGCCGGCCTCTGGGAGTGCGTCTATGCGATGATCGGCAAGAAGCTCACCGAGCCGGAGGGCGAGGCGTTCGGCCTTGAGGTCATGCAGAAGCTCAACGAGTACACCGCGAAGTGGAAGGCCGCCGAGGATATCGACTACTCCCTCTACGGCACGCCGCTCGAGTCCACGACCTACAAGTTCGCGAAGTGCCTCCAGAAGCGCTTCGGCATCATCAAGGGCGTTACCGACAAGAACTACATCACGAACTCCTACCACATCCACGTGACAGAGCCGATCGATGCGTTCAAGAAGCTCGAGATCGAGGCGAAGTTCCAGAAGCTCTCGCCCGGCGGCGCCATCAGCTACGTCGAGGTGCCGAACATGCAGGACAACATCCCCGCGGTGCTCTCCATCATGCAGTACATCTACGACCACATCATGTACGCCGAGCTGAACACCAAGTCCGACTACTGCCAGGTGTGCGGTTTCGACGGCGAGATCGAGATCGTAAAGGACGAGAGCGGAAAGCTCATCTGGAAGTGCCCGAAGTGCGGCAACACCGACGAGTCGAAGCTCAACGTCGCCCGTCGCACCTGCGGCTACATCGGCAGCCAGTTCTGGAACCAGGGCCGCACGCAGGAGATCAAGGAACGCGTCTTGCACGTTTCGTAAGGTGAACTACGCGACGATAAGAAACTGCGACATCGCGAACGGCGAAGGCGTTCGCGTGTCGCTTTTCGTTTCCGGCTGCACCCACCAGTGCAAGGGATGCTTCAATCCCGACCAGTGGAGCTTCGACTACGGCGAGCCGTTCGACGAAAAGGCAGAGGATACCGTTCTCGGCCTCATGGCGCCCAGCTACATAGCGGGGCTCTCGATATTGGGCGGAGAACCGATGGAGCCAGAGAACCAACGCGCGCTTGTGCCGTTTCTGCGGCGGCTGCGCGATCGCTTCGGCCTTTCGAAGACGGTGTGGGTCTACACGGGCTGCGTGCTCGAGACCCAGCTAAAGGCCGAGGGTTCCCGCTGGCGCACTGAGGTGACGGACGAGTTTCTCACGCTCATCGACGTGCTGGTCGACGGACCCTTCGTCGAGGATAAGAAGGACATTTCGCTGAAGTTCAGGGGCAGCTCGAACCAGCGCATAATCGACATTAAGAAAGGTAAGGTTGTATCATGATGGATATGATTCTCAGAGGCGCGATCAACCTCGGCTATGCGGGCTTGATGCTCGCGGTCGGCTACTTCGCGATAAAGTACGGCTCGATGCTGCTGCACAAGGCGCTGGCCAAGGCGGAGAACGGCAAGTACGCGCTTGTCGTGCGCTTCGTGACGTCCGTCGCCGAGAAGGTTGCGTGGACGTTCGTCGTCGTGATGGTGCTGGAGAAGCTTGGCGTCGACATAGGGCCGATCATCGCAGGCCTTGGAGTCACCGGCTTCGTTCTCGGTTTCGCGTTTCAGGAGTCTCTCGGCAGCCTCGCGAGCGGAATGATGATTGCGATCAACCAGCCGTTCAAGGTCGGCGACTTCGTGAACGTCTCGGGCAACGAGGGCACAATAACCGCGCTCGACATGATGGCCGTCACGCTTGCTACGCCAGATAACCGCAAGATAACTATTCCTAACAAGGCGGCGTGGGGCCAGCCGATCATCAACTATTCGGCGCTCGACAAGCGGCGCGTCGAGATCATTGTAGGCATCGCCTACGGCGCCGACATCTCGCTCGCCAAGAGCACCGCCCTCGAGACGGTCAAGGCGATACCCGGTGTGCTTGAGGATCCTGCGCCGATGGCTGAGGTCAAGTCGCTCGACGACAGCGCCGTAACGCTCACCGTCCGCTGCTGGACGAAGACTCCCGATTTCTGGAAGGTCTACTTCGCGGGCGTGCAGTCCGTCAAGGAGGCGTTCGACAAGGTCGGCGTCGAGATTCCGTTCAGGCAGATGGATCTTTACATCAAAGACATGCCCAAGCAGACTCTCTGAAAATATGGTATAATACCGCCCGTCTTTCAACGGGGCGTTGCACAGCCTGGTAGTGCGTCTGCTTTGGGAGCAGAATGTCGGAGGTTCAAATCCTCTCGCCCCGACCAATTACCGAGTTTGCGGAGTGGTGAAGCTTTAATTGTCCGCAGGCTGCATCGGCGTCCTTGCCGCGCGAGCGGCGCAGCATCGTCTGGACGCGGTGCTTCATCAGCACATCGAGGAACATCAGCATGGTCGAATCGTCCGGCGTCTTGAAGTCGGGACGGTGCGAGACAGGCGAAAGAGGTATCAGGTTGACTTTCGCCATCGGCACGCGCCTCACCTGACGCGCAAGCTCCTCGGCGCAGGCTCTCGAGTCGTTCACGCCCTTTATGACGGTGTATTCGAAGGTTATGATGCGCTTCGTGCGCTCGGTGTAGTCGGCGCATACGGCGAGAAGTTCATCGATCGGCCATTTGCGGTTGACCGGCATCAGCTGCGACCTCAGCTCGTCGTTCGGCGCGTGAAGCGAAACAGAAAGCTCGAACTGGATTCCCTCGTCGGCGAGGCGGGCGAAGCCGGGAACCACCCCGCACGTCGAAAGCGTTATGTGGCGGGCGCCGAGGTTTGGACCCTTTCCTGAGTTGATGAGCTTAAGCGCCCGCATCGTCTCGTCGTAGTTGGCGAAGGGTTCGCCCATGCCCATGACGACGATGTTGGTGATTTCGCCAAGCCTGCGACCGGCCATGTATTCGGCTACGATTTCGTCGGCTGTGAGAGAACGGATTACACCGTTGGCGCCGCTCGCGCAGAAGGCGCAGCCCATGCCGCAACCTACCTGTGTCGATATGCACTGCGTGAAACGTCCAGTCGCCGGAATCAGCACCGTTTCGACGGAGTTGCCGTCCTCAAAGCCGATCAGCAGCTTTTGGGTTCCGTCGCCAGACTTGGATACGGCGAGCGTCTCGGCCTTGGTTAGGGGAAACTCCACCTTGAGCGTCTCGCGGAAGTCTTTCGGCAGCGTGGTCGCCTGATCCCAGTCTGTTATGTAGTCGCGGTAGAGCGCCTGCAGAATCTGATCGGCGCGAAAAGGCCTGAGCCCACGCTCCGAAAGGATGGGCTTCCACTCGTCAGGCAATATGCTCCATGCTGGCTTCATTGGCGTATATTATACCATAACTTTCGCTGGCGCATTGGTCCACGCGGGGAGGCGGGCAAAGTCCTGGGACTTTCATGCCCTGCCCGCCTGGACCTTCACAGCAGAGTCGAACGGCGTTATTTGTAGAAGATTCGCCATGAGTGACCGACATACAAGCCGTAAGTTGAATGCGAGAGGCCAAGGTGGTTTCTCGCTGCGGAAGAATATGATATAATACGCACATGGGCAAGAAGGGCAGAAGCGGGCAAGCTGCGATAGAGTATGTGCTTGCGCTTGCGACGCTCCTAATCGTCGTCAGCATAATGGGCTACTTCGTGACGGCTGCGCACAAGTCCGCGCACCGAAGCGAGGCGCTTGTCAGTCAGGATTGTCCGTGAAACGGAGGTAGGCAAAATGCAAATCATGAAAAAGCTGCGCAAGGGTCAGACGATGGTCGAGTATATCATCATCGTCAGCCTTATTGCGATCGCGCTGATCGCAGTGTTCTCGTACTTCAGCCGCGCTGTTGGCAAGAAGACGGCAGGGGCGACGGCTGCGCTTTCGCAGGAAGAGGGCACCAAGGCCAAATCGGCGGCTGACAGCATAAGCGCAAATACCGTCAAAGAACTGGGCGAGTGACCGCCAAGGTCCACGCGCGCAAAGGTCAGGCTCTGCTCGAGACTCTTCTCGCGGCAGTCGTCCTGACCTGTGCGTTTCTGGCGCTCTTCAGGCTTTCGCACCTACTTACCGGCAAGATTCTAGCAGAGCATGCGGCGATGAGGGTGGCGAGGGCGAGGGCGGTCGGGCTCAACGACTTCATGTGCCTGAAAGCGGCGCGCGTTGCGACGATTCCTGTGGCGGGGCGTAGGCTCTGGCCGCCGGATGACGGGCTCGACGAACCCTTCGACCATCAGATGGAGCGCTCGAGATCGAGAATCTACATGGCCACGCCCAATGGTGCCGTTGCGCGCGGAGTTCTCGACTACGAGGGGTGGGGGCGTCTTCAAGTGGACGCCGGCAACGGAACCGACAGCGAGGTTAGGCTGGGCAACGAATGGTTCAGCGTCGAGGGCAAGGCCTCGCTCGAGCACAACAGCGACTACTACATGTACAACGCGGGACTATGAAGGCGAGGTGCGGACAGGTAGCAGTTTATCTGGTGGCGATCATACTCGCCCTGACAGTGCTTGTCGTGATGAACGTGAGCGTGTTTCTGTCGGTGCGCTCGAAGAACCGCGCAATGAACGCTGGTGATGCTGCGGCACTGGCGGTGGCGAGATATCAGGGCGAGCTGCTGAACAAGATCGGAGAGTGCAACATTGCGCACTTCAAGGCGGCTCTATCGGGCGACAGGGAGGAGTGCGCAAGGCTGATGGAGATGCAGCGCCGCCTGTGCTTTCTGGGGCCACTGGAGGGCTTGAGGCTAGGCAACGCGGCCGCGAGGCGCAATGGGGTCGATCGCGACGCCGGCGGCAGAATGGCCGAGATACTGCGAGAACATGTGCTTGAGATAAGGACTGTCTTTGCGGCAGCTCCTGAAATCTACCCTGAACCGTGGGAAGGCGCATGGGGCGAATACGCAGACGAGCTGGAGTCGATAGTCGGCATGCTCGGCGAAGAGATGGTCGTCGGGCCAGACAATGTGGAGTTCGCAGACGCGTGGCAGTGCTTTCCGCTGCTGACGAGGCTTTTCTACGAGGCGATTGCGGGGCAGAACTGGTGCTGGTTCCACTTCAACGGCGAGTGGCTATTCGACCGCGATTCGCACAACATGCCGCGACCCGACTTCACCGAGCCGTCGCCAATCGACAACAGCGAGGTCTATTCGCTACACCTGTCGTTCCGTCAGCTGCCTCCGCTCGAAGACGAGATGAGGCAGATAATAATGCGGCTCACGGGCTGCACCGATTTCGACATAACGAACGCATCGGACTTGCTCGGCGCCGAGGATCAGGAATGGGCGTTCTTCGACTACACGTGGCGGAGGTGGGTTGAGATGGATCCGTTCGGCGCGTATGCGGCGCCAGTCATGGGGCAGGTCAAGCCCGAGTTCGACGTAAGGGGATGCGCCGCGATTTGCAGGGTCGAGAACGGCTTCGAGGATCTGGTGGACGAGAGCAGCGGGGGTGTTTCGTGGACTGCGGCGGCGAAGCCGTTCGGGTTCGTGGAGGACCTCGAGGGCGAGCGCGCGCCTGTCACTGCGTTGATGAGGCTCGTGACGCCGGCATTCGAGGAGGCCAAGCTGGTGCCGATAGATTCAGTAGGCGGCGCCGACCTCTCGACGGCTGACGGCATGTGGGTAGAGCACATCAGAAAGCACCTCAAGAAGTATTTCGCAACGGGTCCGCGTTCGACTGGCGCGGGGTGCTTCTACTGCGACCAGCTCAGGCAGTGGGAGAGGGCGTCGTTCCGCGCAAGAGGCAAGACGTGGCTCAAATACCATTCTGGCGAGTGCATAAGGCCGCTTGGTCCTGGAGGTGGCACGGGAGGGTCTGCGCATGGCCACTAGGCGGGGACAGGCGTTGATCGAGCTGGCGCTGGGGATGTTCGCGCTGGTGCTGGTGACAAGTGCGCTATGCGTGTTTGCGGTCTATATCGCGCGCAGCCTCAGGGTGCAGAACACGGCGAGGGGCGCGTCGCCGACGACAGCCGAGCCGGTCGAAGTGGGCGATTTCGCCGAAAGGTATTTCACTGGAACAAAAACCCTAAAGATAAACGAGCGGGCAGAGATGCCCACAACAGCAATACTGAAATGAACAAGAAAGCAAATCCATATCAGGGTCGTCTCGACGACTTCGTAAAGGTTGTGGTCGAGCGCAAGCTCGACGCGGCCATTGTCTACAACCAAGCCAACGTAAGGTCTCTGACTGGCGTCGATTGCGACAACGCCGCGCTGGTGTTCGAACGGACCAAGAGCGGGAGCTGCGACATAAGGTTCTATACAGACTTCCGCTACGTGCCGATGGTCCACAGGGTGGCTCCGCAGCTCAAGGTCGTCGACATGAAGCGCCTCAAGTTCTCCGGAAAACGCGTAGGATACGAGTCGACGGTCAGCCATACGAGATTCCTCAAGCTTCAGAAGGACCATCCGAACACGGAATTTGTCGACATAGACGACGCGGTGAAGGCATTGCGGTCTGTGAAGACTCCGGAGGAGATCGAGAAGCTTCGCGCGGCCGAAGCGCTGAACAGCGAAATCTGGGCCGAGGCGCAGGCGCAGTTCAAGGCGGGCATGACCGAACTTCAGATGGCCAGGATAATCCGCCACCTCATGATTGAGAAGGGCGAGGGCGAGGCGTTCGAGACTATCGTCTGCGTCGGTCCCAATGCGGCGGAGTGCCACCATGTGCCGGATGATACGGTATGGGACGGGAAGGCGCCTGTTCTTGTCGATATGGGAGTCAAACTTGACGGATATTGCTCCGACATGACGAGGAACATCGTTCCGGCGAAGCCCTCAAAGCTCTATCGTGAAATTTACAGCCTCGTCCTGAAGGCGAACATGTGCGCAATCGCTGCGGCAAAGCCGGGGCTTACCTGCGGCAAGCTCGACAGGGTGGCGCGAAAGATAATCGAAGACGCCGGTTTCGGCAAGTGTTTCGGACATTCACTCGGACATGGCGTGGGAATCGAGATTCACGAAGCACCCGGGGTTAGAAAGGCCGACAAGACAGTCCTCCAACCCGGAATGCTTGTGACGATCGAACCTGGCGTGTATCTTGAGGGAAATCTCGGCGTAAGGATAGAAGATCTCATCCTCATAACGGAAGACGGCTGCGAGGTGCTTTCGCCTAGTCCCAAGTGAGGGTAAGGGAGGAGCTCGTGTCATTGACATAAACGCATAATGGTGGTATAATTCACATCAATATAACTATTCGGGAGTAGCAATATGAAGGAAGTCACAGGAAATTTGTGTGCCAAAGGCATGAAGGTTGCCCTTGTGGTCAGCCGTTTCAACAGTTTTCTCACGGAACAGCTCGTAAAGGGCGCTGTTGACGCGTTTGTGCGACTTGGTGGTGACGAGAGCGACCTTACGGTCGTCAGGGTTCCCGGCGCATATGAGATTCCGATTGTCGCGAGCAAGCTTGCGCAGAAGAAGTGCGTTCAGGCGATTGTCGCGCTCGGCGCTGTGGTTCAGGGTGCTACGACCCACGCTTCGCTCATAAACGAGACGACTTCGCGAGCTTTCAGCGAAATTTCGCTCGCGACTGGCGTGCCTGTTTTGGATGGCGTCGTTTCGGCCGAGAACCTCGAGCAGGCTGTCGAGCGTTGCGGCACGAAGCAGGGCAACAAGGGCTTCAGCGCGATGCAGTCGGCCATCGAGACCGTCAATGTGCTTGAAGGGCTTTCGGCTTAATTTTAGGCAAACAAACACTACTAATACCAAGTAACTAAGGAGAGTACGAGTAATCATGGGCAAAGAAGTGAAGAAGGTTGCGTTTCTGACGGCAGGGGGTCTGGCTCCGTGCCTGAGTTCATCAATCGGCTATCTGATCGATGAATACAACAAGAAAGCGCCTCAGGTCGCGATGATCGGTTATGTGAACGGCTACATGGGGCTGTTGAAGGGCGACTCCATACCCGTTACCGATGCAGTCAGGAAGAATGCGCTCATTCTCACGCGTCATGGCGGCAGCCCGATCGGCAACAGCCGCGTCAAGCTCACGAACGTAAAGGATTGCGTCAAGCGAGGTCTCGTCAAGGAAGGGGAGGATCCGCTCAAGGTTGCGGCCGACCAGCTCGTCAAGGATGGCGTCGATGTGCTTCACACGATTGGCGGCGACGACACCAACACAACCGCGGCCGATCTCGCCAAGTACCTCGCCGACAACAACTATCCGCTCATCGTCGTCGGCCTGCCCAAGACCATCGACAACGACGTCTACCCGATCAAGCAGTCTCTCGGCGCATGGACTGCGGCCGAGGAGGGAGCCAAGTTCTTCATGAACGTCGTCAAGGAGAACAGCGCTAATCCGCGCGCTCTGACCATTCATGAAGTCATGGGCCGAAACTGCGGCTGGCTCACCTACAAGACCGCCCAGTACTACCACAAGATGCTCAAGCGCGTCAAGTTCCTGCCCGAATTCAACCTTACGATGGAGCGTCAGGACGTCCACGCGGTGTACGTGCCGGAGTGCCGCATCGATTTCGTCAACGAGGCGATTCGTCTGCGCAAGATCATGGATACCGTCGACAGCGTCAACATCTTCGTCTCCGAGGGTGCGGGCGTGACTGACATCATCACCGAGATGAAGAAGCGCGGCGAAGAGGTGCCGGTCGATGCGTTCGGCCATCCGAGGCTCGACAAGGTCAACGTCGGCCAGTATGTCGGCAAGCGCTTCAGCGAGCTTCTCGGCGCCGAGAAGGTTCAGGTGTTCAAGTCTGGCTACTTCGCCAGGGCTGCAGCGCCGAACAAGAAGGACCGCACACTCATCGAGAAGTGCGCCCGCAAGGCCGTCGAATGTGCGCTTTCGGGCGTCTCGGGCGTCGTCGGTCCCGATGAGAACGCCAGCGCGAAGATCCGCGCATGCGAGTTCGAGCGCGTGAAGGGCGGCAAGCCGTTCAACGTTCGCAAGAGCTCGTTCCGCAAGCTGCTCAGCGAGATTGGCCAGCCCAATCCCCGCAAGAAGCGCAAGAACGCCAAGAAGTAATACGTTCACCACAAGGAGGTCCCGATGGCATCAAAAGGAGTTATTGTCGAGTTTGATTTCGCCGCGATGAACGGTGCGGATATCTTGTTCAACACAACGAAAGACTTCCTTCAGAAGCTAGACGGGATCCCCTTTGACGATATGGTTGAGGCACGGCATCTGGCCGGCTGCAACTATCAAGGCGCCTTCGCCGAGTATTTTCCGCTCGTCAAGACGAAGAAGACTGCGGTGAAGGCAGCTAAAGACCTTTCGGACCTTCTGAGGGCGACGCTCAAGGCGGCGATTCCCTCGAACATCTCGCAAGGTTTCAAGAATTTCGTGAAGACGCTTTCAGCCAAGGGCGTCAAGGTGGTGATTGCGACACGTGCCGACATAGAGGACGAAGCCGTTAAGGAGGCCTTCGCACCGCTCATGACCGACAACGTGAAGCTATACCACGAGGAGTCATCGACGTACGGCTGCGTCAAGTGGGACGTATGGCGCAGGGCGTGCGTAGCGAACGGGATGCATCCTTCGGTAACTTTGGCCATCACCGGAAGCGGCAACGGCGTCAAGTCTGCATTGATCGCGGGCATGGGCGCTCTTGCGGTCGTGAATGCGCGTACGGCGTATCAGGACTGCAGCGGAGCTGACGCTGTCGTGAAGGAGCTCAACTCCGAGGCGGCCAAGATGGTACTGGAGATTTTGAGAGTCTGACAATGACAGGCATAGAGAGACTGCATGAGATAATGACCCGTCTGCGCGATCCGCAGACGGGTTGTCCTTGGGATCGCGAACAGACGCTGGAGTCGTTGAAGCCATGCGTACTCGAAGAGACCTACGAGCTTTTGGCGGCGATGGCAAGACCTGAGGACAAGGCGAACTACATTGAAGAGCTTGGCGACGTGCTGTTGCAGGTGATGTTTCAGGCTGTAATGGCCGAGCAGGAAGGGCGTTTCACCTTTGACGACGTGGCGAACGCCATATCCGACAAGCTTGTGAGGCGGCATCCGCATGTGTTCGGCGATGTTGACGCGAAGGACGCAGCGACCGTACTCAGGAACTGGGAGCAGATCAAGCAGGTCGAGCACAAGAAGGAAACCCGACACTCTGCTCTGGATGGCGTGCCGGCGACGTTGCCTGGGCTTCTCAAGGCGCAGCGCACACAGGAGAAGGCGGCGCGTGTAGGCTTCGACTGGAAGGATGCGGAAGGGCCCTTGTCCAAGATAGAAGAGGAGCTTGGCGAACTTAAGGCCGAAATCGCCGCACGAAAGAGCGACAAACCTGAAGATTCCGACAGGGTCAAGGAGGAGTTGGGCGACCTGCTCTTTGCCATAACGAATCTGGCGAGGCACCTCAAGGTCGATTCCGAATCGGCTGTGGAGGGAACTACCGACCGATTCTCGACGCGTTTTCGCACTGTCGAAGCGGCAGCCAAAGCGCAAGGCAGAAGCCTGAAGGACATGTCACTTGAGGAAATGGATGTTCTTTGGGAAGAAGCCAAGCGGGCGAAAGGGACAATATAAGCCGGTTTTGCGGCTAAGTTGCGACATAATGTCGCGGTTTTGGGGCAGATGGCGTATGGCACGCCGTCTGCTCCTTGTTTGCTGGAGGTAAAAAACCATGAACGCAACTTACGAACCACCAGAAGACAACGAGAAGTGCCTTGAGAAATACGGCACTGACCTGACCGCGCTTGCGCGGACGGGCAAGCTCGACCCAGTCATCGGCCGGGATACGGAGATTCGTGACGTCATACGCATACTTTCGCGAAAGACTAAGAACAATCCTGTGCTGATTGGCGAACCTGGCGTCGGCAAGACAGCCATCGTCGAAGGGCTTGCCCAGCGAATCAACCGCGGCGATGTGCCGGAAGGGCTTAAGGACAGAACAGTGTTCTCGCTCGACATGACTGCACTGATGGCAGGCGCCATGTACCGCGGACAGTTCGAGGAGAGGCTCAAGGCCGTTCTCAAAAAGGTCAAGGAGTCGGAGGGCAAGATCATACTCTTCATCGACGAGATACACACGATCGTCGGGGCGGGGAAGACCGAGGGCTCTTCGGACGCCGGCAACATGCTGAAGCCGATGCTTGCGCGCGGCGAGCTGCACTGCGTCGGCGCTACGACACTCGATGAATATCGCAAATACATGGAGAAGGACGCCGCACTCGAGAGGCGATTCCAGCCTGTCATGGTCGAGCCGCCCTCGGAAGAGGATGCGATATCGATACTTCGCGGCATCAAGGAGCGCTTCGAGAAATACCATAACGTCCACATACGGGACGAGGCGCTCGTAAACGCCGTTGTGCTTTCGGCGAGGTATATTCAAGACCGCTTCCTGCCAGACAAGGCCATCGACCTGCTGGACGAAGCGTGCGCACGCATCCGCACCGAGATGGATTCCTGTCCGCAGGAGCTGGACGAGATTTCGCGTCATGTGCGGCGTCTTGAGATCGAGGAGATAGCCCTTAAGAAGGAGAAGGACGAGGCGTCCAAGAAGAGACTGGCCGAGCTTCAAGCCGAACTTGCCGAACAGAAGGGCAAGGCCGACAAGATGACGGCGCAGTGGAAAGAGGAGAAGGCGGCGCTTGAAGAGGTCCGCCGCGTAAGGACAAAACTTGATGAGGCAAAGAATGCATACGAAACTGCCCTTAATAGAGGTGACAATGCGACCGCGTCGCGCTACAAATACGGCGTCATTCCAGAATTCGAGAAGCAGCTCAAGTCCCATGAAGAGGATCTGGCTCGCAGGGGTGCGGACGCCTTGCTGCGCGAGGAGGTAACTGCGGACGAGATAGCCGAAGTCGTCTCACGCTGGAGCGGAATACCCGTCACAAAGCTGCTCGAAGGCGAGCGCGAAAAGCTCGTCCGCCTTGGCGACATACTGCATGAGCGCGTCATTGGACAGGACAAGGCTGTCGATGCCGTGGCTGATGCGGTGCTGAGGTCTCGTGCCGGCATAAAGAACAGGCAGCGTCCGATTGGCGCGTTCCTTTTCCTTGGACCGACGGGCGTAGGCAAAACAGAACTCGCCAAGGCGCTTGCAGCCGAACTGTTCGACGACGAGAATGCTATGGTGCGGCTCGACATGTCTGAATACATGGAGAAGTTCGCCGTCTCGCGTCTCGTCGGAGCGCCCCCAGGATACGTCGGCTTTGAGGACGGCGGTCAGCTTACCGAGGCCGTGAGGCGCAAGCAGTTTTCCGTCGTTTTGCTGGATGAAATCGAGAAGGCGCATCCAGATGTATTCAATCTTCTGCTGCAGGTAATGGATGACGGACGACTTACTGACAGCCACGGCCGCACAGTCTCGTTCAAGAACACCGTCATAATCATGACGTCCAACGCACCGCGCGATACGCTGAAAGACTTGTTCCGTCCCGAGTTCCTCAACAGACTCGACGAGATTCTTGAATTCGATTCGCTCAGCGAAACTCAGATTCGTGAGATCGTCAAGCTGCAGCTCAAGGACTTCGCGAAGCGTCTCGCCGACCAGGAGCTTTCACTTGATGTCGACGACAAGGCGTTGGAGGTTCTGGTTCGCGACGGATACGACCCCGCATACGGAGCAAGACCGGTTAAAAGGGCGATTCAGCGCGATCTTGAGACGCCTATTGCAAGGGCAATCGTCTCCGGCAATTATTCGCCAGGCGCCACAATAAAGGTGACTGCAGAGAAGGGGGAGATCAAGTTCTCCTGAACGCCGCTTCGAAGGCGAGCTCCCTCAAGCTAGGCAGAGCGTGATCGAAAAAGTTGATCCACCCCGCGCACAGAGAAAGCCTGTTGCGCGGGCAATCTCCGTTACAAAACTCGAGATGGCGACAGTCTTGGCATTTCTTCGGCAGGTTCGCAACCTTTGCCTCTGAAAAGCGTCTGTATGTTGGTGAATTGATCAACGACTCAAACGAGTCCGTAGCGATGTTGCCAAGCTTCAGGTCGTCTCGCACATGAAAGTCACATGGATACACCGAGCCGTCATGCTCTATAACGAGATATTGGCGGCACGAGCGTCCAAAGGAACATTGTGTCGGACGTCCAAACAAGGTCTGTGAAACGACTGAGTCAAAAAGTCGCACCGATATTTTATTGGCATCGAACTTTATCCATTCGTCAAACAGTCCTATGAGGAAATTGCCCCATTCTTCGCCGGTTATCCGGTCACATGGTCCTGTGCATTCGATATATTGGTGGAAACGCGTCGAAAAGGTGTCCCTCAGGAACCTGTAGACTTCAGCAGGGTGAGCGACATTGGCTTTTGAGACTACGGTCAAAAGGTTGTAGTCAACGGCGTGTTTCTCGAGCAGCCGTATGCCGCGAACTGCCGCGTCAAAGGAATCTCCGCGCAATCTGTTGAGCTCGCGTGGACCATCCAGCGAAGCGCCGACAAGCCATTTGCCGGCGGCAAGGCAAGCGGCCAGATCATCGGTCATCAGCGTTGCGTTTGTCTGAACGGATTTCTCGAACGGATATTCATCAAGCAGATTGAAGATTCCAGTATTCGCAGCGATGAGTGGTTCGCCGCCTTGCAACGCAATGGATTTGGCGGCGAATGGCAGAGCGGCATATTTGTCGAGCATCGTCCGTGCGAGATCCGGTGACATCAATCCAGCTGGATGTGATTTATAGAAGCAGTAGCTGCAATCCAGATTGCATGCGCCGCCAGCAGGCTTGACCAGCAAGGAAAACGGTTGCATAACCTGCATACCACCACTTCGCATAAGGCCGATTGAGTGAACTTTTTCAATCTACTAAGCCAGCGACTATTATCTCACTTGACGCGGGTATTATACCATAATTTGTCATACATTGTCAATAGCCAAAATGAAGATTTTTTGAAAAAGTGTTTTATTTTAATGAAATAGTAATTATTCGCAACGAAATAAACAATTATCACGCCGCCGCCGCGTAAGTTGCCAACAAGTTTTGACCCTCGATTATTACGCGGGGTTTTGAGTGACCCCGCTATAATCGGGGCACCCCAAAACTATTGACAACAGCGGCGGCGGCTATTTCTTGATTTTCTCAAGCGAACGAACGCACTTATTTTGAGCCTTCAAACGCTTGCGCTCGATCTTGAGGGCTGAGATCTCCTCGTCGATGGAACAAATTCGATTTGTGGCATTCTGATAATCAATCGCCTGTCTAGTCAGCTTCTGATATTCAGCAAAAGAACAAGTGCGATCAAGAGGGGCATACGAACGGTTGACTTCGACAACACCCAAACGGCGGGAAAAATTATGTTTCCTGTCATCCTTCGACCGGAAGACAACAGGCGGAAGAGACAAAAGCCTATTACGCTCTATTTGAAGCGATTTAAGCAGCAAATCACATTCATTAACGGTATTTGCACAAAAAGCGCAAAAAGGAGATAAAAACATTAAAATATAGATGATTTTTTTCATATGAGAATTATATCATATTTGCAGGGGAAATGTCAAGCGCGATACCTTTCATATTTCCAGGGGAAATGTCAAGCGCGATACCTTAAAAAAATATGAACGCGATAAAGCCAAGAGCAAAAGACATTAAAAACAGATTGAGGCAAGAAACGCCAAAGAAAATACTGAAGCCGATAAACGAAAGAAAAACCGCCCTTGCGATTTACGACAGAGGGAGGAACACCCGCCAAACGCGCATTATAGCGGTATAGGGAAGCGAGAGGATGACGGGAAGAAGAAAACCACGGACGCCCCAAGGTATTGCCTAGAAAGTGAAAAATCAAAGGTTTCCGACGAGCGGATAAAAAATCAACTTCAGTAAAACCAACAGGAGATTTCACTATACGCTTTATACCCGGAAAATCAAACAAAAACCAATGCGTAATAAAATTATATTGAGGGGGCAAAACAACGATTTCATCAAAAAAGAAACGATTGAAAATGTCTTGATCCGGGAAGACACCGACACCTCGAGACATTGAAAGATAACGCAAGAAACGCGACTTTACACGACTAGAACGAAATCGCGCCAAATCCACAAGCATTACACCCGCATTAAAATACGGACGGTTCAAAGACATAGAAATAACAGACCTATAAGCAGAAGGCATACAATCGGGAGCAAAAGCAAGAGGTTTACCGCGCAAATCAAAATCAAACAAAGAAGAAAGATCACCATCAACTAAAGTATCACCATCTAGATACAAAACACGATCATTACAACCAACCAAACAATCACCAATAAAAATCCTTGCGTAAGTCAAAAAGGAAGTGTAACCGTTATAACCTAGATTTGACAAGGTGCGAATCTGCTTTGATACATCAAAATACAAAAATTCACCGCCGTAAGAAGAAACACGGGAAGCAAGAAAAAGTTTTGAAGAACTGGAAAGCCCGTCACTCAGAACAACAACAGTAACCCCCGAATTATGACGCAAAAGACTGACGATAGAAACAGCAGTATAATAAACAAAATTTTCATCGGTAGCATAAACGAATATTTTTTTCATATTTTTAGTTATTTTATTATTTATGTTAAAAAAAGCAAAAAACAAGAAGAAATCCAAAACCAAAAAAGAAGCCAAGGAAAAGAAGCCTCACGAACAGGAGCAGAATATTCGACAGGAGCACCGCCATACGTAGTCAAAGATTGCGCAGTATCGTAAAAGCGACCATAATATGCTTTTTTAATCAATGTGACAGGAGCGGACTTCGTGCCCGCCCGATCACAAGTCCGAGCCATGACAAATCCGCCCATAAAAGGTATCTTAATCTTAAAAACAGGCAAACGCCAAACGGCAAGATCATCAACTTGCACATAACGGCTACAAAGAATGCGGAAAGACTTTTGCAAGTATTCCACTCGCTGGACGATAAATAAGACATCTTGATTTCGCTTAGAAGAATGGCGGAGCCAAGACATAACGCGAGCGACTTCGGGAGATTTAGCACTAGAATACTGATCAAACCATTCAGCACATTCGTCAAAGATAACTAAAACCCGCTTAGGATCGACAGTACCACGAGGTGAACCCGAAGGAATTGAAAAGGGATTAAACGGCTGGTGCTTAATCAATACACCATCTTCATTGTATTCGTCTTTTGAAACGTCGAAATGATAATAGCAAGAATCAGCCCAAGGAATAAAAAGACGCAAGACATCCATATTTAGGGCGATATTAGAAGCAACAAAACGACCCGCCCGAATAGCCTCTACGGCCATTGAAACGGCAGTCATAGACTTTCCACCGCCTAAATTGCCGTGGATAAGCCAAACTTGAGGCGATTTTTCAAGAGGTATCACGATTTAAGCCATATGGAGTTAATCAGAAGTCGCATAAGCCGATAGAAAAACTGTATTTTTTGCAGAATCCAAAAACCGCAATGCCAAATAAAAATCATAGTCAAAAGAACCCAAGACATTGTGGTTACCGCACGGACAACAACCGTAAAACGATCGGCAGAGCCTACATCAAAAGACACTTGAAAAGAATGATCCAAAAGCTGTTCATAACTGGTAGTATCGCCACCCGTATCCATACCAAATAGACCGATAGAAACGGAAGCAGGCAAAGAAACGTTTTTTATGGCAGAATGATAATCATTGAGAACTTGCATAAAATTGCGGGACGTCTCAGAAAGATTATCAACGGAAGTTGAAAAATCCTCAGAAAAAGCAAAATCGGACATTGCACCGGAAACGGCATCAGAATCAAAACCCTGCATTTCGACAGATTGAGGTATACCATTAGTTCCATCGGAATCACCAAAAACGAGAGAAGCCAAAAGTATCTCAATTCGCTCAAACCAGTTCGTAGAAACCCCCGAAGAAGAAGCACCCGACAAATACAAATTAGTAAGATAGTCGAAATAATCGACGTCCCCGCCATAATCAGATAACGGCGTATCACTTAGAATCTTGATATAATCGAGAACATCCAATTTGGAATCAATAGAAGCAAGATGATTTGAAGAAGATTGGAGCAAAGAAACAATCTCAACCAAGTTAGTAGTATAGTCAACCCTGTTTGTAACATAAGAAAGCGTTTCAACAAGACGTGAGACTTCATTTGAAAAATCACCCAATACATAATCGTCAAGACGACCGACAAGGTTTGAAACCGCTACCAAATGAGCCTCAACGGCCTCTAGACGGTTTGATCCGGCTATTGCCTTTAGCCAATAAAGATAGTTATTTATAGAACCTTGAGAGATAAGCAAGGAAGCAAAGCCAGAGGATAACGCGTCATAAATTGTCGCATTACGCAAATTAGAGGCCGTATCGTAAGGAGAAAGCGGGTACAACTGAAGTTGATTATTATTCGATTGACCTTGAGCGTAGTATCTGAACCGATCAAACCCAAGCAGACTAGAAGAATAAAGTTGATTCGTAAAATCATAATCAGCTTGAAAAGTGCCATTAGTAACAAGAGATTTCAAGTCATCAGAAATAGTTTTAACATATGGCAAATAGTTGCTAATTTGTTGAGAAAGTAAAAAAAGATTTCGAAAAATTTGATAATCATAATCACGAATCATGTCTAAATTAGTTACAATAGATTGGATAGAAGAAAGAAGATCAGAAAAACCACCCGAAGGGGAATTATAAAAGGTATCTACAGTATAATGTAAATTCGCTACCTGATTTGTAAGGACATCAAAAGAAGAAGTAACATCATTATTAAAATTTGAAACAGCAGACAACAAATCAGGATATTTGACATTTACCCAATAATCAGGAAAAGAAGAAGGATCTCCAACAATAGAATTAACATTATTAGGAGATAAAGCACTATCAATATCAACTATATGGGTATGAATCCAAAATAAATGATCTGCACAATTAGTTAAAACCGCATACTCAAAAGAAACAACATCATAAATATTACTGCAAATCGCAACCAAAGGGCCTAGATCAACAGAACAGGTATCATTAGAAGCATTACAAGAAATAGAACTAACAGCACTATGAAGTTTTACTAGATTATCATCAACTTGAACCTTAGAATCATATATAGAATATGCTAAACCTTGAATAAAACCGTCAGTAGAATTACCAAAAATTTGAGTAGCAGTTGATCCAGTAATATCATTGGCAGTCTGAGCAGAACTTATATACTCCAATGCCGCTTGCTTCTGTTCCAAACAATAAGAAACAGAATCAGCAAAAGCGCAAAAACCAAACACCAACACAAAGAAAGTAAATATTTTAGTTTTCATTGTATGACAATTCATATATTATTTTTTTTTGTATTAGTGTATACTTGGTTTATGGGGGCGCAAGCGACCCCATAAACCAAGTCAATCCCTATCAGACATAATAACCTTGAAAAAGAAAATCCAAAAGCATATCCCGGTAGAAAAACCAAGACAAGCAAGACCATATATCGCTATTTCTTGAATGTCAGCCAAAGTCATAACGTCAATCCTTTTTTAAGTTGTGAAGTGATATCAGGAAAATCGACCTTAGAAGAAGTAACAGAAGGAGCAGAAACAGAAGGACGAGAAGAAGAGGAAGAAGCCAAACGATTTTGCCGGGCAACACGATAGCCACCCTCGAGGATTATACAATCATCATAAACACGAGAGATGACACCGCCACGAGGGAAAGGAGAACCCGAACTAAAATCCTGTCGACCGATACGGGCAATATGCCGCCCATCTTTGACGTAAAAATCATAATCGAGAGTATCAACAACTGGAAGTATCGGGGAATCTTCCTTATTTCTTGAAAAAGAAGAAGAAGCCTCAGAAGCAACAGCAGCAGAAGAAGAAAAAGACAAATTGGTAGTGACAGAATGCAAATAGTCGTCAACTCTAGCAATGACATCATCATAAAGTTTAACACTAGAAAGGGTTAAACTCTCTAAAGCCGCATCCACCTTTTTAGAAGATGAAAAATAAAAATGAAAAAAAGTAATTATATTGAAAAGGACACCGACGCACAATATAAAAATTACAAGTGCCCGGGTATCAAAAGAAATCTTGAAAGAACCATTAGCCATAATCAATCAGAAGACGAAGAAGAAGGAACGGAAAGAGGATTGGTGACATACCAAGAAACATCAAAAGCATTGAAGGGGTTATGATGTGCCAAGGCGACCAAAGCGGAAGGAACCCAGTTCGGCGGCATTACAGAAGTCGCAAACCACACAGCAAACTTGAAAGTATAATACTGTAAAAAGAAAAGGGGCAGGGTAATAAAGGCAAAAGTCGCAAGAGTTATACTAAGAGGGACGACAACACCAATAACAGCAAGCAGACCATCAAAGGCAACATCCAAACTAAAAAGATAAATCAACCATTGAAAAATCGAAGGCAGTTCAGAAATAGCCTGTGTAACAACGCCCAAAGGCTGACCGAAAGAAGAAGTAGCAGAAGCAAGAGAAGATCCGGCGGAAGTTACTTGATGAACAGTCGCAGAAACCGAAGTGCCGAGGGTAACAATACTAGTAAGAAGCAGACCGGGGGCAGATATGGCAAACGACAGCGCACGAATGACGCAGAACCAAAGAAATTTTACAAATTTTATCAGCGACTGCATAAAACCCCCTAGAAAAAAAAGAAAGGGTGCGGCGGGGAAGTGAGTAAAACCCCGCACAACACCCCATTTTTGGCGTTACTTAGAGCCGTTGAAAACGCGCTTAAGAGCGCGCCAAGCAAACATAACGCCAACGATGACCGCACCAGCGGCTAGAAGCGTAAGCATAGCCGTAGCTACATTCTCCACCCAAGGAGTGAAATAGCCGGCGATCGCTTCAGGCGTAGTGGTGGCAGACGGAGCAACTTCCTGGGCAAGAGCACCAAGAGAGCCGCCAACAGTCATAGCACCGATAAGAAGCTTCCTCATTTTAGGATCTCCGTTATGGTATGTAGTCGCTACTTAGTTTTCAGTCGGCACGACGAGCGACATACCGCGCCGAAAGGCTACAAACGTAGCAACTATAATGGCAGGTAAAGCCGCAAGGCAGAACCCGACGAAATACGCCATTATATAGGTTGCCGCCATTAGGCGATAACCCCCTTAACATTGATCGCAAAAGAATTACGGGAGAAGCCACGCAATTCAAGCGAAAGAGAATCACCAACCTTGACGGAAGGGAGCGGGGCGGGAGTTTGAACGGTGACATTGACTACATCGTCACCATCTTTGCAGACAAACTTCTGATTGGCCGGAATCGTGAGAACTTCGCCGCGCTCGGTGGTAAACTTGCTTTCATCCTTCCACGGCATTACCTTTTGAACCTTCAACCCTGTAACTTTCATTTTTTATTTTCCTTTTTTTTTATCGGTTGTCAACGGCGCACAGTATAGCATATGCGATCGCGCCAAAACGCATATGTATTACATTGTATAACAAGAATCTAAGAAGTATCAAACATATACAAAAACCTTACAAATCGGGGGGAATCAAATTTACCTGCTTATTTTCAACATTACGCCCCCATTGAGAGATTGAAGATTTATAAACCTTTTCCCAATAGACGATCTGATTTGGGGGGACAATGCCGGAACGAAGAATATCACCAAAAGTTGAACCATTACGCATTTCAGACAAAAACAAATTCATTCTATTATCTGAAATGCTCTCTTTTGCGTCGTGATAAGATTGCAAAAGAAATTCATCATCATTAGTAATGACATCTTCTATGCTGTAATGATTGAGACGAACCAAACCGCGTTTATTAAGATAGGTTATATCGTGCAAGGCATAAAGAAGCCAATCACCGATTTTAGACGATTGGAAGGGCAAACAACACAAAGGCTTATCACCTGCAACAGGCTCGATAAAAAGACGGCGAAACGCCAACATATCAAGGGGCTTTGAAGGTGAGACAAAAAGATGGAAGTGATCTTTTTTCGTGTCCTCTTCTGCGTAGTGCTTGATAAAGGCATAAAAGAAAATATGACCTTCAGCAACAGCAGTTGATAATGTCTCTTCCAAAAAGGGCATAGTATTAAAACTAATGCTACTTGACGGTTTTTTGGTTGCCATATTGCCGCTTGAAAAGAGTTAAAGCCCTACGAACAGCAGAAGAGAAAGACACGCCCCACAACTCCGAAAGTTTTTGAAAAAAAACGGCGGTGTCATTAGGCATACGGAGAGAAACGGCTACATCATTTTTTAGAGACATAGCGAACCCCCGACGGCATTTTATAATAACGGCTAAGATAACAGGAATCCCGAAAGATCACCCCAAAAGGGGCTACAAGGCTAGAAAGATAACGCAAAAATTCATCTTGCGAACGATAACCACCCAGCCGAAGCATTACAAGGTAATGAATACACATACGAGCTTTGAAAGGATCGCCAAGAGTAAAAAAGTCATCTGCAATCTTGATAAGATTATCATCGTTTGCAACAAGACAGCGGGTTTTACGCCCTTTAGCCGGAAACTTAAGAATATGACATATACGCATTTTAATTTATCCTTTAGTGATGTGCCACGGTTTGATCATATCGGCACTTACGCGCCGCTTGATAATCTTATACATACCCCGAATAATGAGGTAATCGCCATTCGGGTAGTGTTTAGCAACACGCCAAACATAAGGAGAGTAAACCAACTCAACAGGTGTTTTAACAGGTATCATATCAAACAACCTTCCAATAAGAAACATTAGCGGAATCGTCGGAATCACGGAAAACAAGATGACAACGACAGAACTTGTCAAGATTACGATAAACAAAATCTACGATAGAATCAGAACCAGTTGAAATCAAAGACTCAATCCTTATATTACCTGTAGAAGAAAAATCATCACTTAAATAAGCACAAAGAAAAGAATAGTCATGATTTATTTTATCAACAATAAAAATAGCAAAAAATTCAGGATGATACATAATTACTCACTTTCTAGCGTGAGCGCGAAAGCCGAAAAAACAATCGCGCCCACGCCAAGTTAATTAGAACCTGCAACCATCAAAATACACGGTATGACGACCACTGAAATCATAAGTGAGCTGACCGCCAAGTTCCAAAATTACACGAGCGTAAGAAACGAGCCTGCAAAGGTAATGACGGCAAAGATTAAAACGAGGGTTAAGATGATCCGAACCATAATCAAGCGCAATGATTTCAGAAGAACCAATGTAGCAATAATGAACAGGTTCATCTTTCAAAGCAGAAGCGCGATAGATTATGTCACCCAAATGAAGCGGTAACAAACCTTGCGCTTTCAACTCACAATTTAAATCGACCCGAACGGAATCACAAAGACGTTCGATATCCTTAATAAACTTCGATGGTATAGTGACACCATTACGAAGGACTTTTACTTTATTCATCATTACTCACTTTCTGCCAGTGAGAAATGACGCATAAGGCCGATTATGACAACTTGGCCTTTAATCCCTCAAGTCTCTTGCCTATCGTCGCCTCGTACCCTTCCTGGGACGGACGGTAATAGCGCTTCGGAATCGTCAGGTAGTCTTGCTTGACGAAATGGTTGGCGAAGTCGTGCGGATACTTGTATTCCGTAACTTCATTCGAGCCGATTGCTTTTACATGCTTGTTCTTGAGATGCTCCGGCACAGGTTGGACGGCGCCGCGTTCTATGTCTGCCATAGCTTCCTGAACCGCCATGCAACTGGCGTTGGACTTGGGCGCCGATGCCAGATAAGTCGTAGCTTGCGCAAGGTTTATGGCGCATTCAGGCATTCCGACGAACTCGCATGCCTGCATTGCAGCGACGGCTACGGAAATTCCTCTTGGGTCAGCGTTGCCAATATCCTCCGAAGCACTTATGACTAGCCGTCTTGCAATAAACCGGGGATCCTCTCCGGCGACAAGCATCTTACCAAGCCAATATATCGCCGCATCGGGATCGCTGCCGCGAATGGACTTTATGAAAGCAGAAATAGTGTCGTAGTGCCCGTCTTCAGTCTTGTCGTAGCTGACTTGACGCCTCTGAACGCACTCTTGGATGATGTCAAGCGTAAGATGCACGGCCCCTTCTACATTAGCTGGGGTCGACTTCAGCGCAATCTCAAGCGCCGTCAAGGCATGGCGCGCATCGCCGTCACAAATCTGCGAAAGAAAAGCCTTGGCATCGTCGTCGAAAATCGTTTGTATGGCGCCGAAGCCCTTCTGCTTGTCGGATAACGCACGGTCCAGCAGCTTGGCTATCGCTTCCGGACTGAGAGCTTTGAGCTCAAATACCAGGGAACGCGAGGTAAGAGGAGTGTTTATGAAGAAGTTGGGATTATGCGTTGTCGCACCGATCAGCACAACCGTTCCGTCCTCTACATACGGCAGAAGCACATCCTGTTGGGACTTGTTGAAACGGTGTATCTCGTCGATGAAAAGGATGGTCCCCTCTCCACCGAGTTCGTTGCGCGCCCTGCTGCATATGGCCCTTATGTCGGCTACGTTGGAGACGACTCCAGAAGCCCTGACGAAATTGCGCTTGGTGGTCTTTGCGATCACCTCTGCAAGCGTAGTCTTGCCGCATCCAGGCGGACCGTAGAATATGACATTAGTCAGCCTGTCGGCTTCAATCACCCTTCTCAGCAGCTTGCCTGGACCGAGTATGTGATCTTGGCCGACGACGTCAGAAAGCGTCTCCGGCCGCATTCTAGCGGCCAGGGGTTCGTTCATCTGAATGTCTCCATCGCACGCTTGAACCCTTCCGCAGCGCGCTCGATGATCCTTTCGTCTACGCTGCAGCTGAGGCGAACGTAACCCGCGAAGCCGAAGCCCTTGCCAGGCACGACGAGGATCCTCTCCTTAAGAAGCGCATCTACGAACACGGCGTCATCCTCTACGGGGCTCTTCGCAAAGAAGTAGAAAGCGCCCTTCGGCATCACGAATTCTATTCCTGCATCTGAAAGCACCTTGGCCATCAGCCTGCGGCGACGGTCGTATATCTCAAGATCTACGGTCTCATTGACAAGCTCGGCGGCGAGGCGCTGCCCGATAACTGGAGCGTTGACAAAGCCGAGCGTGCGGTTCGTCAAGGTCACGGCGGCGATAAGCGAAGCCTGGTCGGGCATCGTGGGATTCGCAACGAAATATCCGATACGCTCTCCGGCGAGAGAAAGCGTCTTGGAGAAGCTGCCCAGCACGCATGCGAACGGAGTAAGCGGCAGAATCGCCGGAACCTTCGCCCCGTCGTAGGCGAAGGCACGGTAAGGCTCGTCGGAAAGCAGGAAGAGCGGACGCTCCCTCGTCTCGTTCACCTTGTCGACCAGCGCGGCGAGACGCTTCAGATCTTCGACATCGTATATGCATCCAGTCGGGTTGTTGGGCGAGTTGACGATAATTGCGCGAGTCTTCGGAGTAATCGCAGACGCGATGCCGTCAATGTCGGGGCGGAACGTAGGTGGAATAGATGGCACAGCCTTGAGCACGCCGCCGAAGTGTCCGCAATATGCGCCATATTCAACGAAATACGGTGCTGGGGTGATGACTTCATCACCAGGCTCGATCACAGCCCTGAAGAACGCTACGAGCGCGCCGGCTGCGCCTACGGTCATAACGACGTCCTTGGCTGCAACAGGCGTCTCCTGTTGCTTTGAGAGTGCTGCGGCGATAGTCTCGCGGACAGCGGGAATTCCGGCGTTCGGACAATACCCCAGACCAAGCGGCTTGACTGCATTTTCTGCTATGCGCTGAAGGGCCTCCTTGGTCCTGCTCGGCGGCGGCACATCCGGATTGCCCAGCGAAAAGTCGCAAACGGCATCTTCACCGAACTGCTTCTTGAGCTCGAGCCCCTTCTCGAACATTTTGCGTATCCAGCTTGAGGACGCCATTGATTTCTTTATCTGGTCTGTTACTGTCTGCATGTCACACCTGCTTTGCATTGAACGAATTGAACGCATTCATGGCCTTGTCGGGTCCTTCCCGCACAATCATCGCCGCAGCCTTCGCAGCCTCGGCGACTACAAGGCTCATGACCTTTCGCGTCGCTGGGTCAAACTTGCCGAGCACATGCCCAATCACATTGCCCTGCTCCTTGCCGACGCCGAGCTTAAGGCGTGTGAACGACTGCGTGCCGAGTCTCTCGATGATGTTCCTGACGCCGTTGTGTCCGCCGCACGAACCGCCCTTCCTTATGCGCAACCGTCCGACGGGCAGATCGATGTCATCCTGCACCACAAGCAAGTCGTCAGGTACGGCATTGTGGTATTTGACAACCGGCGCCACCGAATCGCCTGAAAGGTTCATATAGGTCTGAGGCTTGACCAGCAACACTTGCACGCCACCAAGCGTACCCTTTGCCATCAGGCACTTGTATGCCTTCTTCGGCTCCCAAGAGACGCCCATTTCGGAGGCCAAGACGTCAACCGTCTCGAATCCGACGGAATGCGGCGTGTCGGCGTATTGCTGGCCGGGGTTGCCCAGACCTACTACGATCTTCATTCGTGGTTGAAGAGGTCGTTGATCGATGCGTTGTCGTGCGTACGCTTGATCGCCTCGCCGATAAGGGGCGCTACCGAAAGCTGCGTGAGCTTGAACGGAAGCTTGGAGGGATCAAAACCTGCGCGGAGCGGAATGGAGTCGGTAACGACCAGCTCGTCAAGTTGAACCTCCTTCATGAGGCGCTCGACGCCCTTCTCTGTCAGCGGGAAGTGGGATACGAACGCATGAACCGAATTGGCGCCGTTCTCGCGGCACATCTTGGCCGCTGCAGAGAGGGTTCCTCCGGTCGCGGTCATGTCGTCGATCATTATGACGTCGTGCCCCTTCACGTCGCCGACCACGGAGAACGCGTCGACCGTGTCGCCACCTGTGCGCTGCTTCGCGACGATAGCGAGGCCGCACTTGAGTTTGCGGCTGTAGCCGTAGGCCGTCTTCGCCCCGCCCGTGTCAGGCGCGACGACGATCGGGCTCGCCCAATGCTGGTCGCGTATGTACTTGAGGATGACCGGCTCCGCCTTGAGGTGGTCGAGGGGGATGTCGAAGAAGCCCTGTATCTGGTTCGCATGCAGATCCATGGTAAGGACACGATCTGCGCCGGCGCTCTGGAGGAGGTTCGCGATGAGACGCGCTGTAATCGGTACGCGCGGCTGGTCCTTGCGATCCTGACGGGCGTAGCCGTAGTAGGGAAGCACAGCAGTGATGCGGGCCGCAGAGCCGCGACGAAGCGCATCCATTATGATGAAGAGCTCCATGTACGCATCGTTCGGGTTCGGGGAACCGGACTGGATGACGAATACATCGCGTCCGCGGACAGGTTCGATCACCTGGCAGAACGTCTCGCCGTCAGGGAAATGCTTGATGTCGATCTTGTTGAGGGGCCTTCCGAGATAGTTGGCGACCTTTTCGGCCAAGGCCGGATTGGCCGAGCCTGAAAAGACCATGAAATCATCCCCGAATTGACTGCTGCTCATTCCGTTATTTCCTTTCATATGGAGGTGGTGACACCTTTGCGTTGAAATCCTCTTGCGTCCAGTGGCGGAAATCCTCCTCGACCTTTGCGGCGAGGTATTCCCTGAACCCTTCCTGCCAGATCATCCATGCGATCATTATGGATACGAAGCCCCATCCGCCGCCGTTGAAGATCGAGAAGAAGCCGCGCAGCCCCAGCAGTATCGCGAATGCACGCCCGACCCACATGGCTACGAGCGTCGCCTGTGCGCGAGACATGAACGCGCGCATGACGGAGCGGAAGATCCGCCCTCCATCCATCGGAAAACCTGGCAGAAGGTTGAAGCCGCCCAGCATCACATTCATCCAGAATGCGTAGGCGAACACCCTCGCCAGCCAGTGGTTTGTTATGACGCCGAGTGCCAGGGCGAGATACGCGAGCGCCGCCAGCGCGAAACTGACGAGCGGACCCGCCGCCGCGGTGAGAAGCTCCTGCCAAGCCTTGCGGGGCAACGCTATCAGAGACGCGCAGCCGCCGAGAAGAGAGAGTGTGATGTCCTTCGTTCTGTAACCAAAAGCCCTCGCCGTAAGCGCATGGCCGAGCTCGTGGAGCGTGACTGAAATCGCCAGCACCAAAGCCGCAGCCAAGCCGAAGCTGAACGACCCGAAGTCGGTCATGAATATGAGCAGCAGCAGTATGAACGAGAAGTTCACATATATCGGAATCCCGAAAAGCTCACAGAGTCTATACCGTGAATTGAACATTAAGTGTATTATACCATATTTGCCTCGTCTCGTGTGATGGGAATTTGCTAGCGCCCACTTCGACTACTATATGAAAGCTTTGCGCGCCATTCCGCAGCAAGCGCAACAAGACCGTCCACTGCGGCAGAGAGGGCGACAACATCAAGCAAGACTTCATGTTGTCGCGAACAGACTTCGGCAGGTCGTTGACTGTCTTGGCGTGGAACAGATCCCAGCATGGCCTGCTTGAAGAGGCCTGCGCGTCGCATTGTTTATACCATCTTTATGATGCGCTGTGCAGGGGGAAGATGTCCTTATATAGAGGGGATTCTCGTCGAAAAGCGGAGGCGGACAGCCCTTCCTCCGCACCAAATAAGAAATCTACCGCGGTAGACTGGCAAGTCTACCGCGCCTAACTGGCAAGTCTACCGCGCCTAACTGGCAAGTCTACCGCGCCAGACTGACGAATCTACCGCGGTAGACTTCATAATCTACCGCGCCAGACTTCCCAGTCTACCGCGCTTAATTTCCCAGTCTACCGCGGTAGACTTCTTATTTGGTGCGCAGCAAAAGGCCAATCCCTGCTAATTCCAGCGCCGTTCCGCCTATAATTGCCAACCTTTTGCTGCTATTTCTCCACCTTTATTGTGTAGAATCCGCTTGTTCCGCCCTTGATGGATGGGGTAGGCTTGAATGGCGTATTGTCGCCCCACTTGTACTGCTCGGTCGGAGCAAGCTCCTCAATAGTCCGTCCTTCGACAAAGGTGTACTTAAGCCCCGGTCGCGTATTCGCGGTCGTTATTGATGGATCAGTCGGCGAAAGTTTGATGTCCGCGCCACTTGCCGTATCCAACGCCTCCTTTGCGACATCGTCCTTCACCTTGGCTTCTGCGAGGTTGATGACGCCACCCGCCGAAGTTACCGCCGCCAAGTCAAGGAACGCGGCAATGTCATGCCCTTCATTCATCACCTTTACCTTCGCACCGTTTGCCTTGACGGTCTCGACATCCGCCGAAACCTCGACCGTCACCTTTCCAGGCTCCACACCTTCAGGAATGGTGACGACGACCTCCTTCTTGCCCTCGCTGGGCTTGACCGTATAGCCGCTTTCGCTGTCGCCACTGACATCTGCATCGTCGTCACCGTCAATCGCAGGCAACGGCGCTGCGGGATATCGCGCCGGATACTTCGCAGCCAGGGTGGCAACATCCCTAGTCGAAAGCACTTCATTATAGCCAAGCAACTTTACAATCTCCACATTCGGCCCCTTTACGAATGTACTGCCTATGCCGCCGTATATGGAGCCGATCTGGAAGCCATTCCCAAGTGTAGCAGCTCCACCCGAGAATCCGACCGATTCTTCACCGCCATCAAGCCGCAGGTAAGAATACCCCGTTGTGGGATCGCAGATGGCGGTATAGAGATGGTATCCAGGGCGAACATCGACGCTCGCGACAGTGCCGAACACACCATTTGCATCGCCGATGCCGAACTTTATTTCATCACCCTCGCGATACAGCAGCGCCATGCCCGACCACAGATTTCCAAACTCGCAAATAATCGCCTTGCCCGTTGACGGCATGGACGAGACATCGGCATAAAGCATGAACGCAAACGGCTGCGTGCGCGCGGCAGGATTGCTATAAGGTAAATTCGACTCGGATGTCTGGATTCCGGAGTATTCAACGAAAGTTCCGCCGTCCAATGCCGAAGGCTCGAGGTCCACCACCTCCGCCTCGATCCTATATATCGGATACCAGCCAGTTTCGCCGGTTATGGTCTCTGCGGAAGTCGTTGACATGACGCTGCTTGAATCGCTCGTCAGCACATATATGACCGATGCACGATCGGCGTTGTTGCCATACAACAGTTTTCCATTGTTCGCCAAAAGCGCGATGCCGTCACCCACGCCACCTGCGTTGTTGCCTGTCACCGCAGAATATTTCCTGCCGACTATGACATCGCAAGGAGATGAAAACGTATAAATGAGGGCGTTGCGATCTGCATATTGATACAGTGTGCCGATTGTGCCGCAGAAGCCGGTTATCTGGTCGGAGTTCACTCCGTTCAAGCGAACGAACGACGGATCGGATTTGCTCGTGGAGCCATCCCACGGCGTAAATGAATCGTTGACACTTGCAAACGTAATCTTCTTGATTCGCACTTTCACGCCCGCCGGCAGATCGTCTGTAGCCGGGATCATAAAATCGAAGTTCGACTCATTGATAGGCGTCGGCGTCGAAATGCGCTCCTGTCCGTGTGTGCGCGTATTGGCCCATACGACCGGTTCGCCGACTTCATACAGACCATCTTTTTGGCGATACTTGACTTTCACCGTCGGCAGGTAGAACACCATCGATTCACTCACTATGCCCTTGAGAGACATCGGAAGATACGCGGTCTTCAGGCCATCGCAATCCCAAAATGCAGAATCCCCGACGTTCGTCACGCTCCCCGGCACCGTCACGCTCGTCAACTTCTTGCAGTTCTCGAAGGCCCCGTAGCCAATATTCGCCAAGCTCTCCGGCAAAGGCGCATTCGTCAAGCTGGAACAAGAATAAAATGCCTTCTGCCCGATATCCACAACCGAGTCTGGAATTGTCACATCCGTCATGCCACCGGAGCTGGAAAACGCGGAGTCTCCGATATTGGAAATCCCATCTGGCAAGACCACAGCCCCATTGGCATTTATGCCGGCGACAAGCGTCGAGCCGTCTTTCGAGAGCAGAAACATGTCGGACATCCTGTAGTTCGGGTTGTCTGCGCTGACCACAAACTGCGTGAGAGAGCCGCATCCCGCAAACGCCTCTTTGCCTAGCTCCGCAACTCCTCTGCCGACGGTCACGCTCTCCAGGCCTCCGCAACCGGCGAACGCATATTCGCAGATGTTCGTCACCGAATCCGGTATCGTAACTTTCGTCAAACCGCTCGACGCAAACGCCCAAGCGCCGATTTTCGTCACGGAGTTTGGAATTTCGATTTCTTTCAGACTGCTGCAATTTTTGAATGCCTCATCGCCTATGACCACGGCGTTATTTGAAAGAGTGACGGTTCTGAGCCTTGTGCAATCCTTGAACAACTCATTTCCGATATTCGTGACGGAATTCGGAATTGTCACGCACTCCAGGTTTTTGCATCCGTCAAATATCCCTGCCAGCGACGTGACGGAAGCGTTTATCGTCGCGTTTGTCAGGCTGACACAGCCTTTGAGAACATTGCCGCCAATCCACGTCACCGACTTCGGAATCGTTATGCTCTCCAAGGCGGAGCAATTCTGGAACGCCTCGTTGTCGATATTCGTGACCGAATTAGGAATCGTCACGCTCACAAGATTGGTGCAGCCGTTGAACGACTGCCACGTAATCTTTTTTATGGTATCGGGTATGGTAACGCTGGTTATGCCGGTGCAATTCAAGAAAGCATACATCGCAAGCTTCTCGACCGGATAGCCGCCCAGCTCGCGAGGTATCTCAATTGCCCCTGTCGTCGTCGTTGGAACAGCAGGATAGCTCCAGACACCAGAGCCGACTGTCGCCACTCCGTCTTTGACCGAATATCTCCACTCTATACCTGTATCAGGATCTGTCCAAGTAGCGGCGATGGTTGATATTGCAACCATAGCAATTGTAAGAACCAATGATTTTTTCATAACTATCCTGCTTCTTCCGCGCCTTATCAGTAGTAGACTAGCCACGTTTAGGCGCAGAATAGAAAACGTGGCGAGCCTTAATATCCATGTCTTGTGGAGGCATCGCCAAACGCCCTTAACCAAACACGAGATGAAGACACGCCACGCGGATTACCACGCAGCGCATCTCACATATCCAGCTTAGTTAATGAAAATTGGCGATTTCCCACAAAGCCAAATACGCAAGATTGCGTACGTTGCACGGGTTAGGTTGCCCACCCCGCGCACGCCCCACTCCACTTCACCCGAAATGTGGGAGCTACGGCCGGCTTTTCTGCCCGACCGGTATGTCAAAGAACCTTGCCCTTCTCGCGAAGGAACGTGAATATGATACCATATCGCCGCGCTCATTTCAAGCGCGGCGAGTTGTGTTCAAAGTTGCGTTAGTCGAAGTCCGACAAATTTGGCGGCATGCCTACGGGTTGCGGCAACGCCTCGCATACTGGCTTTATCGATTCACACCAGACAGGAACGTCATCGACAAGAACCTGCCAAATCCTACTCATGTCTATGTTCGCGTAATCATGCACAAGCTTGTGGCGCAATCCCGCCATATCGCGAAAATCGACTTCACTATGAAGTTCGCAAAAGCCATCCGATACATTGTTAGCCGCTTCACCAAGTATTATCAGATGATATAGTATCAGCTCCGCAGTGCTGTTGCCCTCTACAAACTCCGCTCTCGTAATGCCAGCGAAAAGCTCTTTGACGCGGCAGAGTGCTGCATACATGTGCTCAATGCGAGACGCATCACGATAGTCTGCCTTGCCGCTCATATCGCAACAGCCTCCGGGCATACCTGCCATGCAAACCGTGGATTCTTCCGCAAGACCGTATTCTCGACTACATCAACGCCGCGGCCAAACAGGGAGCCGACCTTGCGCTCCATTCCCACAAAATCCTTGAACGTTGCGAGCGGAGAAAACTTCACAAGAAGATCTATGTCGCTGTCGGGGCGCTCCTCTTTGCGGGCGCACGAGCCGAAGACCCAAAGCTTTTCGGCCTTGTGCCTCCTGGCGATGGCGTATATCTCGTCACGCCTCGCGCGTATCTCGTCAAGCATGCACATATCTGTAATATCCCGAAGGAACACCGATATAATACCATATCGCCGCGCTAATATCAAGCGCGGCGAGTTGTGTTCAAAGACAATACAATTGTGAATGTGTCAGGCACCGAGGAGTTTTCTGACGGGTATTATTATCGCGGAATCCTTTGTGTACATCAGCATGTCCATGATGAACGGAAGATATACAATAAGTAGGGCTATGCCGAGCGCAGATTTTACCGGCATCGAAAGGAAGAATACGTTCAGCTGCGGCGCCGTGCGGTTGACAAGACCGAGGCCAATTGTGGCGAGGAACATCACGATGATCGCAGGCGCCGATATTACGACGGTAGTGCGCACCATATCGTCCACAGTGGCAAGTATCGTCATTGGCGCATCCGACACGAAACTGACGCCTTCGGAGAATACCGGCCATATGTCGTAGCTCTTGTAGAGCGCGCCGAGAAAGAGGAATATCGCACCACCGACAAAGAATACAGTTGAAACTATCTGCGTGAAGAAAATGCCGGTCGTGGAGACCTGTGATCCATTCAAAGGCGAGTACACTTCACCCATTGTCGCACCGCGCTGGTTGTCGATAAAGTTGCCGACGTTCTCCGCAACCCAGAACGGTATCGCCGCAAAGAAGCCGAGAAGGAACCCTATAAGCGCCTCCTTGGCGGCGACCATCGCGAACATCCACATGTTTGGCTCGCCTAGTGGCATACCAGCGTGGATGTACGGTATTGCAATCCAGGCGAAACCGAATATCGCCGCCCTTCTCGCGACACCAGGTATCATTGAGTCGCTCAAAGCCGGACATATCATGAAAGCCGCGCCGAACCTTGCCATCGCCAGGACGGCTGCAAGAATCCATCTATGGAACTCGAGGTAGGCCATTACCTCAGCAACGCAAAGTGGGTGAAGATATCCTGAGTATAAAGGAGCAGCGACGAGCCCAGCCAAGAGGCGCAGGCAAGAAGCGTCAGCGAAATCGCTATCAGCTTGACTGCAAAGCCTAGCGTCTGCTCCTGTATCTGGGTAAGAGCCTGCAGAAGCGAGACGATGATACCGATCACGGTCGCAACCACGATAGGTATGAGCGAGAGCCTCAGCACTATGATAAGGCACATCTTCGCATAGTCGAGGATCTGCGCTTGGCTCATAGCATGTACCCCCTGACGAGCCCCTGTATGAGAAGCGTCCAGCCGTTGACCATAACGAAGAGAAGCAGCTTGAACGGAAGCGAAATCGTCACAGGCGAGACCATCATCATGCCCATCGCCAACAGTATGTTGGAGACGATTATGTCAATCGCGATGAATGGCAGATAGACGAGAAATCCGATCTGGAAAGCCTTCGTAAGCTCGGATACGCAGAACGACGGAAGCAGTATGTAGAAGCTCTCGGGATCTACTGAAGCAGGCTCGCCTTCCTTGCCCCAAAGGGTCTCGGCGGTATGCACAAAGAAGGAGCGCTCGCGGTCGGAGGTATGATTCGAAAGGAACTCGCGAAATGGTTCGGCCGCCTTGGCGACAGCGTCAGTCTCGAACACCGCTTCGACAGATGGGCCGTTGGCCATCTCTGTCTTGGCGATCTGCCACGACTCACCCATCATAGGCGCCATTATGTAAAAGGTAAGAATCATCGCAAGTGCGTTCACCACCATATTAGGCGGAATGGACTGTATGCCCAGCGCGTTGCGGATGAGGGATATGACGACCACGATCTTCAGATAGCTCGTGGCGACCATCGCCACGAACGGTAGAAGCGAAAGCCCTACGAACAGGGTTATCAACAGAAATGGGTTTGTTTGAAACATGGCGGTTATCCTATCGACTCCACAATGAACGCGCTCTGCCCGGCTATGCTGTCAAGCCGACCTGTGGCAAGGGTGCGTCCAGACGACAGCAACCGCAGCTCGGAAGGTTGAGGCGCATCGGGAGATGAAGGCGCCCTGGCATGATCGAGAACCGTTCCCAAATCAATCTCGCGTGTAGCGGCATCCACCACGAGCAGCATGCCGTCATCCTTGAATCTATCGACCCCATGACCGTCGACGACGAAACGACCATCAATGATCAGTCGTGGAGCTACGGACCCTACCTCCGGCAGAAGTAATGCATCGCCGACAGCGAGAGAAGCAAGGTCTGCCGCCGAGAGCACAAAGGCTGCGATCTCGGTCACGGAAGAAACAGGCGTTTCACGGACAGCGGGGTGGGATGCATCGATGAAGTTGATGCGACCCAGCATGCGAACAAGCGAGGGCGTTGCAGTGATCGCGAAGGAAAGGATGAACTCTCCGTTCGCATCGCAAAGGCGGGCGCAGAGGCGATCTTCGGGCACATCCGAAGCAAGGCCGACGATCTTAAGTTGACGACGGGCCGCGTTCTCGACAAGCTGCAGCAACGGAGCGCACTCCCTCTCGATCAACGCAAGGAGTATCGGCTCTGGTACATCTGAGCGCGAGGACCAGAGTCGGTGCAGATCTTCAAACATTGGCGTATCGACCAAAGAAAGTACGTGGGCTTCATCCTCAAGCGTTATCGCGACGTCAATTGTGTCGGCGGGGCGTATCGCGTCAAGCCGCATCACGCAGGATGCATCGCCAAGACGGCACGGCATGGCCCAAGCCGGCGAGACTACAAGCTCGTCGGAAGTCGCGCTGGCCCACTTTGGCATGGAGCCGATAATCTCACTTGGTTTCATCGAGCTTTCCTTTCTTCGCGACAGCCACATTTATGAAAGCGAACGTAGGCATGTGCTCCGCCAATGCCCTCTCAAGCTGAGGGATCGCGGCAGTGGTCAGCTGCGCTACCTGAGGCGTGGAGGGGGCGATCACAACCGAGAGTGCGTTGTCCTTCGCCGAAATCTTCAGTTCTGATCCATCGAGAACCGTAGGCTTGAGCTTTATGACAACCTCGCCTTCGCCCTTCACGAGCGACGGAGTTACTACTATCTGCTCGCTCACTGCAGCAACGACCTCTTCAACGGCGGCGACGATCTCTACCGTACGTGCCGAGGCGACGGCCATATCGGAATTCGGTTGCGGAACGGACGGCGCGGCAACGGCAACTTCAGGCAGAACGGCGGCATGAAGAACGACCGGCTTTTCAGCTACAAGACCATCATCGGGCTCAACTGCTGGCTTGTATTCGGACTTCGGATCAGAATTGACTGCCGGCATTATCTCAAGCTTGATTCCTGGCTCGGGCTTTGCTGAGGCTATCGGTGCCGGCTGCTCGGTCGGTGCTGCAGCAGACTTATCTGGAGGGGTGTCAACAGGCTTTTCAACCGAGAGAGGAACCGGGTCATCGGCTACAACCACAGCAGGCCCCTCGACGGCGATGGCAACTGCAGATTTCTCAACTACTCCTGGAGTCGCAGGCCTTTCAACCACAACAGGAACCACAGGCTTGTCAGTCTCAACAAGAGACTTGTCTATTGTGTTATCTGTCGGCTGATCAAGAGATACGGCAACCGACTTAGACCGTGCAGGCTCCACAGTGACAGCTGCCGCAGCAACCTCTGGCTTTTCAGTTGGGACTATGACAGGCTTTTCGGCGATGACAGAAACGATCGGCTTGTCGACTACGACCTCGTCAGGTCTCTCAACTAAGACAGGTGTCTCTGGCGCGACTGGGGCTGCCGGCTTATCGACCACCAGTTCGGCAGGCCGCTCAACTGTAACGACAACCGCAGACTTGTCGTCCGGGAGAACAATCGTCTTCTCCGGTGTGACAGCAACAGGTTTCTCGGGCACAACAACGACAGGCTTTGGCTCGACAGCAACCGTTTTCCCCTCTACGTCTGCAACTTGATTAGAAGCAACGAAAGTGACAGGCTCTGCAACGACAAATGTCGGCTTCTTCTCGACAGCAACAGGGGCTTCGACTTGCGTCTCAATTATGTGCGGCTCGACGGAAACTATCGTGTTGGCGAAAAAGCGGCGATCCTCTGAAGGATGAGGGGCATCCAAAGGCTTTGCAACAGCTTCGGCACAAGGCTTTTCTGCGGACTCCATCGCGTTCTGGAACCTGCTTATGGCAGACTCCGACGGAGCAGTCTGCGGCTTACGGCTGAAGGCTGTGAACTCTGCTGGGAGCTCAAGCGGCGTAAGACCGCTCGTATCAGGCAGAATGAAATCCGGAACAGATCCACACGGCGAACCCAAAGCAAATACGGGAAAAACCATCATATCTCCTGCTTCCTTCCTACAAAGTCCTCAAGCTCCCCTTCCGCGCGCAGCTCCTGCTCAGCAGCGTCTGCAGCAATCCATATGGCACGGTGCTCGTCAATCTTCATACGTTCTTTCGTGGCAAGGTTGTACCTGCGCCTTGCCTCGACCTCCTGGTTCTTGCGCTCGTTGACATCCGACTCGGCACGTTTAACGTTATCAGCTTTCAAAACACCCTCTTCGTCTATTCGCGCGACACCTTCGGCGGCGAGGTCAAGCCGCTCCATTGTTACTGTCTGTCCGATAATGGCGTCATAAATTCTGTCGCGGCGCTCTTCACGAGTCTCGTTGTATGCATCAAGATCCCTCTGGCGGGCGACGAGTATCTCTTCTGCTGCCTCGCGCGCCTGCCTGGCAGCCGTGAGCTCGCCCGACGCGCGGTCTTCGCGCATCAAACGTATCTTCAACAACGGCTGTAGTATGTAGCCCATAGGTTTTAGGAGACTGCTTGCTTGAGTTTTGATATCGTGTCGTCGTACTGTGGTCTCTCATCAAGGCCTTGCCGCAAAAAGGCGTTTATCGCGCCATTCTTTGCAATGGCTTCATCAGCCTCCGGATCGGAGCCCTTCTTGTATTCGCCGATCTTCAGGAGCAGTTCTACTTCGGCGTATTTCGCAAGAAGTGTCCTCAACTTGGCTGCGGCCGCCTTGTGGTCCTTCGGTATGATGGCAGACTGGCAGCGCGAGACGGACGCAAGAATGTCGATCGCAGGATAGTGGTTCATCTGCGCGAGCTTTCGCGACAGGATGATGTGTCCGTCGAGAATCGAGCGTGTCTCGTCAGCTATCGGCTCAGTCATGTCATCGCCTTCGACAAGAACGGTGTAGAGCGCAGTGATGGAGCCCTTGGATGAGTTGCCGGCGCGTTCCATCAACTTCGGTAGCTCGGAAAACACGCTCGGCGGAAAGCCACGACGCGTGGGCGGCTCACCTGCGGCAAGACCGATTTCGCGCTGGGCGCGTCCAAAACGGGTTACTGAATCCATGAGCAGCAGAACTTTCATACCCCTGTCACGGAAGGACTCCGCAATTGAAGTGGCGACATAGGCTGCCTTGAGACGCTCCATAGAAGAGCGGTCTGAAGTCGAAATAACGAGCACGGACTTTTTGAGGCCCTCAGGGCCGAGATCCTTCTCGATGAATTCACGCACCTCGCGACCACGTTCGCCTATGAGCGCAAGCACCGTGACTTCTGCCTCGGTGTTGCGGATTATCGAGGCGAGCAATGTGGATTTACCGCCGCCCGCAGCCGCGAATATGCCCATACGCTGACCTTCGCCACACGTAAGAAGACCGTCAATCGCGCGAATACCGAGAGATATCGGCTTTGAAATCATGTTGCGGTCGAGAGGAGACGGCGGCGGCGCGTAGACAGGATAGTATCCGTCAGGCCTTAGGGGACCCTTCTTGTCGGCATCGAGCGGACGGCCAAGACCATCAAGCACACGGCCAAGGAGATTCATGCCTACCGGCACCATCTGTACGCGACGCGTTGGAATTACTTCGGTTTCGGCGGATATGCCGATCATCGCGCCTAGCGCAGTCAGCAAGACGGCTTCCTTTGTGAAGCCGACGACTTCAGCCTGAACCTCCATACCCTCCCAAGGGTTGCGAAGTATGCAGACCTCACCGATCTTCACGCCAGGAACCGATGCCTTGATGATCGTACCGACAACCTGGATGACCTTGCCCTTCACATCGATGGGCTGAGCATCCTCGACGGCGCGGTTCAGCACCTCGGGAATATAGTCGAAGACTCCGGCCATCAGCCTTTGCCTCCTGTAAGATGACGCTTGAGCGAACTTTCTATCGCGGCAAGCTGGGTGTCGACCGATGCGTCAGCCACACCGGCTTCAGTCTCAAGAACGCATGCGGGTCCGGAAAGGCGTGAATCGTCAACGACATCCATCGACTCAACCGTGGGATAATCGGCGCGAAGCTCATTGAGACGTGCCTTGACCGTAGAAACCATCTCGGGTGCAACCTTCAGCGTAACATGACGCTGTGTGCGAATTACGGCTGCCATGGTCTTTCGTACGATCTGGAACACCATCTCTTTGTCTCCAACCTCTGTGACAAAAGACTTCAACGCCTTAAGCACGACATCGGCCATCTTGCTCTCGACGCCCTCCATGAACGCGACGGACTGGTCTACAAGATCGAGTTTCTGCATAGCGATCTCCATCTTGCCATTCTGGATGCCAGTCTCGTAGCCGCGTTTCTTCTCAGACTCGAATTCGGCCTTGGCCTCTTCGCGTATGCGCTCCGCCTCAGCCTCTGCAGCGGCGATAATCTCTTCGGCGGTCTTGACGGTAGCGACATCGAAGGACTTCACAAGACGCCGGTCGGACACGATCTGGTAATTCGGTTTGTTCAGGAGCAGCATAGCTTGTACGCCTCCGGGAATTTGAGTTTCAAAAGCAGGGAAAGGTTGATGCTCGACTGCTTCAACGAAGAAGGCTTGACCTGCGACAGCGACTTGGGAAGCTTCATTGTAAGGCGCTTCAGGACATCATCGGGCAGCTCGGAGGCAACCGTCAGCAACAGGCCGAATCCGACGGAAAGCACATGGTCGGCCAAAGACTCGCCCTCCTTCAACTCAATTTCTACCTTGAGTCCCTTGAAGTACATCGAATAGGAAAACACATCGGGGTAGACTCCGGGGAGCTTTGCCTTGAGCTCCCTTACTACGGCGCCGCCCATCACGCGGCGGAGAGAATCGACACAAGCGAGGGCGCCAAGCCACTTGACGATCAATTCGAGAGTGGCCCTGTCGAGAAGTGGCAGCCGGCCCCAGGAATCTTTTGGAAAATCATAGAAGCATGCGCCGACACCAAGTTGCGAAAGAAGCCAGCTCTTGACTCGGTGTGAACCACCTTCTTTCGAATCTGACATGTTCTCAAGCCAGCTCGGATGCAGCTGCGACGCAAAATCCCAAAGGAAGTCGCGAACCCGAGGCCAAAGCATCCGGTCGGCGACAAATTCGCGAGCGCGATCCATATCAATTACGCGATCCACCTGCGCTCAGCCCCCTTCCTGGTCTCGATATATCTGCGCCATCTGGACTCAGCCTCGGCACGGCGTCCTGCAAGCCGTAGCGCTCTAGTCTCTAGAACGGCTTCCGCATGCGACAGGGCGGGAGGAAAGTCGGCGGCGCGTATTGCCTCCAGTGCGCCTTGTGCGTCGCCTTCATTGAGAAGCAGTTCCGCCAGCGCGGCAGCAGCCACGCCATCGCGAGGATTCTCTTCGACAATGGCCTCACATATCGCACGGGCGCGAACCGGCTGCCCGTGGCGCATGAAAAGCCACATCACCGTGAGCAGGAACTGTCTCTCTTCAGTGCTCATTACTTGCGTGGCGGGCTGTCGCGAAACACCGTCACCATTATCTTCTCGTATTGGAGTCCCTCTATCGCGTTCTTCACAAGACCCTTCACCGAGGGGACTATTTCGGTCAGGTCGGCATCCCAACGGGAGCGTATCGCAACTGCTGCGGAAGACGGGAGGCTGTTCCTGGCGAACGGATCGTTCTCAGGCAGCACAACATGTACGCGGGCATCAACAACGCCGTCTATTCCAGAGATCGTGCGGGAAAGGTCCTGGGCCAAAGCGTCCATGAACCTGATGCGCTCTTCGGAGGGCGATGATATCATGCCTGTCTTCTTGAATACCTCTCCGATCCCCTTGTAATCGCGACGCGGCAGACCGGCCTTGTCGAGGATGTTCACGGCATCGGCGAAGCGTGATTCGACGACCATGACATTCCACGTGCCTTCTTCGCCCGGAGTCTTATGGCACGAAATGCCAACGTCGAGCAAAGCCGCCATGACGAGATTCGCCTGCTGTTCAGGGAGTCCGGAATGTAGCGTTGTCTCCTTATCGCAACCCGCAAACAGCAAGGCAGCACCAAGCAACATCGATAACGTATGTCTTCCCATATCAACTCCTACTGGTTCTTGATCAGCGTCTGTATGGCGTTTGACGACTTATCTGCGACCTTTGTCACAACTTCCTGCTGGAAGGAGAGGTTCATCACCTCGTACTGCAGTTCGACAAGGTTCAGCGCGGCTGGTCCGTGCATCTTGCCGAGCTCCGACAGCGCCCGTATGCGGTGAAGGATGCCTTGGTTGTTCGCCTGTGCCGTGCGCCATGCGGCTGAAGCCTCGGACGCGAACGGTATGGGATCGGCCGGCTTCGCGCCTTCCACTCCCATCGCCGCCTGAAAGCGACTGACGGACGAAGGATCCGGAACGTCTCCGACCCTCTCCGGCATCTGCCAAGCCATGCCATTTGCCGCCGCAGCATTGCGGACGGCTTCAACTGCAATAGTCTCTGTCATCGCAGCAAATCCTTTGCCAACTGGACGGCAGCGGCATCCTTTTCATCGGACGCAGCCTCCTCCAGAGGAATTCTCGCCTCTTCGTTTCTATTCATCCTAATGAGCGCCATTCCCTTGAAAGCCTTAAGCATGGCCGAATCGGGGAACCGCGGCAGGGCATAGTCGTCGATGTATGCGACGGCACCCTTGAAGTCGAGCATACTGATGAGGAGGACGGCGTTCGCCACAGCGACGGACGCCTCCCCAGGGCGGAACCGCTCCAACGCCGCAAGTATCTTCGCGGACGATTGAAAGCGGTTCTGCCCGGTCGCCATCAGAGCGACGTTCAGCAACAAACGCGCTTCTTCACTAGTCAGATCAAAGATCAACGGAAGTTGGAAGCGATGGAGCTGAGCGCATCGCCCATGTTCTTGTTGATGTTCGTCATCGTGGTGAGGGCGAGATTCCACTGCTGCAGATCATACTGAAGCTGCTGGAGGTTAGCCTGCACATCAGGGTGCTCCTGATAGTTCTTCAGAGACTCGGCGAGACGATCCTCCATGATGCCGACGGCGTTGATGAGTGCATTGTATACGGCATCAGTGTGGATGCTGTTAGGCGCACCGCTCGAAAGTTTGTACCTCTCTTCCGTCGCATTCGTGATTGTGGGAAGTCCCGATGCTCCTGATACTCCTAGACCCATTGTTTTACTCCTTTGTTTTGTTGTTGAACGTCACCTTTCGGCTTCGCTTTCCGCGACTAACCACCCACCCGGGCAGTCAAACGCAAAATCTTTCTTGCAAGGGTGTTTGCCTCACGCAAAGCCTCGACCCTCGCGAATTCGTCATGCGGCAACCCCTCTTTCATCACCGCATCTATCCGCCTGTCCAAGCCAGAGAGGACGGCATCGTAGCGGGCAAGTGCGGACGCCTTGTCAGGTCCGGCCAGCTCACGTTCGATCTCCAGAAGTCTAGTCGGCTCGTTCATGGCTTCCACACGAACCTCCCTCCCGGACCTTCAAGAACAACAGAGTCGGCGCCTATCTTGCGCACCGTCCATTCGCCTATGCTTGCCCCCTCCATTATACGTGCTCCGTTCTTCGTAACGAGGCATGGATACGGCGCAGTCAAGATTCCGCACACCGGCAGCTGCGGCATTGCCGTCTTCTGCTTGTGCTGAGTAGCTACCTGCTGAACAGCATGGGGCTTTGTTTCGTCGCCGGCGGCATCAGACTCAACGTCAGTGGCCGAGGAGGACATCGGCGCGACGATTGTAGAGATCTTCGGCACCTCCTGACAGATGCGCGACACTATCATCGGGAAATCTGCGCTGCGACCTTCAAGCACCGCGACACGATTCGTAACGGTAACTAGACGAACGCCGTTCGCACCTATGAGACCAAGTGTATCTTCGACGGCTGTCTTGAGCGACTCGTCGTCCGACAGGCTCAATTCGACGCATGGCAACGCGGCATAAGCTTCAGCGGTCACAGCAAGGCGCTCGGCTCTCGTCTTCAAATTGCCGGAAAGCGCAAGCTTTCCGTCTTCTTCAGCGATGTCGAGTCCGTTAGCAAGTGCAAGTTCCGCTATCACTTCGGCGGGATCCCTCTCCGGCTCGACCGTCTCTTTGTTACGGTTGACAACCCTGCCGTAAAGGGCGACGCTCTTCTCTGCGCACCAGCCGTATGCACCCTTGGCTCGGCTGCTCGTCCATTCCCACGCGGCCGCTGCCTGTGGACGGTAAGGCTCGACCTTCGGCATAAGCCAATCCCGGAAGTAGTAGCCGACGCCGACAAAGGACGCCGAAAGCAGGAGAAGCACTATGAACCAGATGAGACAGCCGTGCGACGACGATTTCTTCTCCTCCTCGGTTGACTTATTCTCAGATTCGGACACAACAGGCGCCGGCGATTCCTCGGTAGGCTTCTCTTCGGGAACTTCGGCTTGTGGCCATACGAGCTTGCCCCAAGGCTCGTTCGCAGGGCCGACAGCAAATGAAGTCCCGCCGAGTGTCTTGACGTGCAATGGCGCAATAAGTTCGCCATCTATCGAAACACCTTCTGCAGTGGTCTCGATCTTGACGGGAGTGTTAGGAAGCGATGCATCAGCCAGCACGATGTCACATTCGTCGTTCTTGCCCAGCGTGACTGCAACGCCTTCAACAAGCGCCGCCTCAGCGCCCTTGTTAGGACCTTCCACTATCTTCAGGAGAACGCTCACAGTTTAATCCTTCCCAACGGCTGAATGTTTATCTCCGCACTCAATTCCTGGAATGAAAGGACAGGCAGTTCGTAATATTCCTTCTCAATCATCTTGCGGAAATAGCGACGAATGTCAACGGAAACAATTATCACCGGCTTTTGCGGAATCTTGTTGAGGTCGCCTATAGTGCGCTTCACAACGGCAATGATCGCCCTGACGGTTGAGGGATCCATTGCCAAATAGCTGCCACCCGACGTCTGGCGCACGGACTTTCTGATCTTCTCTTCGAGAGCCGGATCGAGCAGGTAGGCGGCGACTATGTTCTGACCGCCCGAGAACTTGTAGGATATGTAGCGGCTCAAGGCGGCGCGCACGTATTCCACGAGAAGGACGGAATCCTTCTCCTTCTGACCCCACTCTATGAGCGTCTGGGTAATGCGCTTGAGGTCGCGCACCGAAATGCCCTCCTGAACGAGACGCTGCAGCACGTCGGTGATCTTCTGGAGAGGCAGAACGCGCTGGACCTCCTTGACGAGCTCGCCGGCATCCTTCTCCATATGGTCGAAGAGGAGTCTCGTCTCCTGAAGCGAAAGGAATTCATGTGCGTACCTGCGCAAGACGCCGGAAAGGTGGAACGTAAGCACTCCTCCAAGATCGAGCGACCTTATGCCGCACTCGTCCAAGCGAGCCTTTTCCTCCTCCTTGACCCAGCATGTCTCGTAGCCCGAAAGGAACGGCTTGCCGGTCTCGAACGAGACGCCTGTCGCCGAGAGGTTCTCCGGCTCTTCGAGAGCAAAGACAAAGCCCTTGCGCAGCGCACCTTCCGAAACAGGCACTTCGTTGACGAGCAGTCTGTACTTGCCGTCCTTCAAAGCTGGGTTGAGCGAAAGGTTGATGCCTGGGAATGGCACGCCAAGATCATGGTAGAGCGCCCTTCTTACGGACATGATCTGCTCGTTGAGCACGTCGTAGGTCAACGCACCGCGTATGTCGGCGTCGATGTCGACCGTAAGCGGAGTGACCATCGAGAAGTCGTCGCCTGCTTTCTTCTTCGGCTTGGGCACAGTTCCCTCTGAAGGTGCGGCAGCAGCGAGCGGATCCTCTCCCTTGGCGGCCTTGGCGGCGGCTATCTTCGCCTTGAGCATCAGGCTGTAACCAACGGCCGCGACGAAGAAGGCAAGTCCGAAAATCTGAACCTTCGGGAAGCCAGGTATGAGGCCAATGGCGGTAAGCATAACCGAACCGAGAAGTATCGCCTTTGGCTGTGCGAAGAACTGGTTGATGATGTCCTGCCCGAGAGGCTTGTTGTCGATGTCTCCGACGCGCGTGACGATGACACCTGCCGTGATCGAGACGAGCAGCGCAGGTATCTGCGAGACGAGTCCGTCACCGATAGTCAATATGCCGTATTTAGTGACAGCCCAGCCGACATCCTTGCCGTTCATCAGTACGCCTACGCAGATGCCGCCCACGATGTTGATCGCAGTCATTATGAGGCCGGCGATCGAATCGCCCTTGACGAACTTCATGGCACCGTCCATAGCGCCGTAGAGCTGGCTTTCCTTGGCCAACTCGTTGCGGCGTGCGCGGGCGGTATCCTGATCGATCGCACCTGCACGCATGTCGGCGTCGATAGACATCTGCTTGCCGGGCATGGCGTCCAAAGTGAATCGGGCCGCGACCTCGGAGACACGCTCGGAACCTTTGGCGATCACGACGAACTGCACGATCGTGATGATGAGGAAGATCACCGCGCCGACAACGAAGTTGCCTCCGACAACGAAGTTGCCGAACGTATAGATAATCTCGCCGGCGTCAGCCTTGAGAAGGATCAGTCGCGTAGTGGTTACGTTCAACGCCAGACGGAACAGCGTCGTAAAGAGCAGCATCGACGGGAACGTCGAAAACGCCAGCGCCCTCGGCAGATAGAGCGAGAGCATGAGCATGACCGTCGAAATCATTATGTTGATTGCGATCAGCAAGTCAACAACGGGTGTCGGAAGAGGAATGATCAACAGGCCGATGATGCATACGACCAGCACGGCGAGGACGAGGTCGCCAAACTTGCTGAAAACATTTGCGAAATTTGTCAGTTTGCCTAGCATCACGTCTCCAACAACGAAAGTCTGTAGTGCTCGAACAAATCCTGGTCTGCGAGCAGGTTCTCAATCTCATGCGCAGCCCTGTCGAATGCGGACGAACCACGCTCAAGAAGGCTGTCAAGCGTCTGACGCGCCATACTGTTGAATCCGCCTGGGGTTCTGAGCGTCGCAGGGTTCTCTGCGACCAGGGCACGCATTATCTCGCCGCCGACGCTGCGATCCGTGGGAAATATCTCGTCAATCGCCTGCGACACCGTGGTTGCGCCGGGCAAGAGCGACTTCTGCGGCTGCCCGACGACAGGCGAATCGATCACATCGGCGTAGCCTGCACTGCCGATGCCTACATCAAACCTCAACGGCTCGGTTGTTCTAGAAACTCCAAGGCTCACGAGACACCTCCAATCTCCTCTGCGGCCCGCCAGAGCAGCGCAAACATCGAATTCACCGTAGGCAGGGTTACATCGCGCTCAGGCAGCCTTACGGCAACGACGGCGGCACCCGTCTTCGGCATAATGCCAGACCTTATCCTAACGCCACTTGAAGCCCGTGGGTTGGCAAGCGATAGGAGACGCCTGACAATGGATATCTGCAACGCGGGGCGGAATGTCATGGCTATCACAAGCTCATCACCAGTATATTCGAACCTGAGAGCGGAGCCGTTGGCAAACTTGAGTGCCGCCGAACCAGACGGCCCGAGGGTGAAACCGTTCGCTCCGGCCGCACGGCCAAAGTCAGAGACAACCGCATTCATCCACGTCGGCGCAGTCATGCAGCACTCCCTTCCTCTTCTTCAGCCTCGTTCTCTTCGGTGATTATGCCGTCAAGATGCTCCTGAGTGGCGTCCAGTAGACGCTGCCTATCGCCTTCTCTGGCGAAAAGCCTAGGCGAAAGCTTCCTAAAGAGCTCAGTAAGCTCGCGCGCGAAATCCATCCTGGCAAGAAGCTTCTTGATGCCGCACTCGCCTATGAATTCACCAATGCCAGTTGACGTGACGAACGCTTGTTCCGTGAAATCCATCACACGGCCGGTCATCTGCTCACCGTTCAAAAGGCATTTCTCGCCGAATTCACGCCCCATCCTAAAGCCGAGCTTCTCAAGGGCCTCCATCACGGTCTGCAGAACTTGCACGCAGCCGAGATCGGTCAATATCCTTCCAAGCGCCGCGTTGTCCATGGACGGCGCAGACGACTTCAGGTCGATGCCGCAACCAGCTATCAGAAATTCGATGGCAGACTTCAATCCATCGGCACCACGCGATGCGAGAAGCGACCTGAAGCAGTCCTGGGGCTTGGTGAAGCCTATCACCTCTCCACGATACATGTCGCGAAGGCCCTGCATCTCCTCAGGTGTCGTCGCGCGGGCGTTGATCTCTTCGGCAAGGTTGATGCCGGCCCTGATTTCAGCACCCTTCGCCTGGGAAAGCTGAGCCTTCGCATGGCGAACAAGCTCGCGCAAATCGCCTTCGTCATCACCTAAAGCCTGCTCGAGTATATCGAGCATTGCGAACTGGTGCGACGGATCTGTGGAGCCTCTTCCGAGTTCCTTCAAAAGCGTTTGCGCATCCATCGTGTTGCCGGTCGCCGCCGAATTGCGCATGTTCCTGAGCAGTTTTGTCAGGAACTCTCGACTCGGCATATCGGGCAGCATCGACATCCATGTTTCTATGGCCTTTAGGAGAGCACTCCGCGGTCCCTGCATCTCGCCAAGCTTGCGATCGGCTACACGCTTCGATGCCTTCTCCTCGAACTGGAAGGAAAGCTCCTCCATCGAATCCATCAACTCCGACAAAGGATCACTCTCCACCACGAACGAGGTTCCCATCAGCTCGCCGCGCTGTACCTGGGCGGGAGCAGCCTTCTGCGGCTCGGCCATCTCGCGAAGTTGCGCCGCCTCGGCTCCGGCGGCGTATGTCTGCCGCAATATCTGGGCCGCATCAAATGCCATAGGGCCTCCTTTGCGGCAATACTGCAGTTTTGTCGTCGCAGGCTCCCTCGAGCCACACGACAGCCGGACCGTAGAACGTCAGCAATAGCTCGCGCGGTCTGCGCGGAAGGATCATGTCAAACACACCCAACCTCGGGCAGAAGCCTGTCGGATCTGCTCCGGACCACGCAACTGCAGACTCTGGCCTCACGGAAAAGGTTTCGCCTTCAGACACCTGAACCCTCGTCGTGCGGCCACGGGTAGCCGTCACAAGCCACTCCGAGCCAAAATCGGTCACGCCGATTGAACCGGCGAGGCTCAAGGGTATCAGCTTGACGCTGCGCGCGCCCGTACGGGCCTCGCATGGAGCGACAAGCACCTTTGACGACACGGCCGAAATCGGAGCCGCGCACGGTATGTGTGTCAGGAATGGACGCGTCCTGTCGGCACACCTTGCGGACCCTGACGTCTCGACAAGTTCAAGGCAGCCCCTGTCGCGAACAAGCCAACCCTTCCTGCGTCTGCGAACGGCCTTGCCGAAGAAAGCCGCAGGCTGTCCGCGGCTGACCAGCCACGAACCCGCGTCCACTTCGACAAATCCGCTCTCAACCTTCACTCTGACGCTTCCTCCGTCTTGGTCTCGGACGCTTCCTTCTTGGCCTCGCGCTCGGCCTTCAGCTGTTCGCGTGCCTCGCGTTCCTCCTGCCTCCACTCACGCTTTTCGTCCTTCAGCGCGGCATCCGCCTGCTCGCGATCAATCTTGCGCATCTCCTGATTGTGCTCGACCTCCGCCTTGCGATGGTTGTAGCGAATCTGGGCGCTGTTGTGACGGCGACTGCTGGCCTCCTTCCTCTCAAGGTCACGCTGACGACGCTCAAGATCGGAATCATCCGCCTCGTCCTGGATCTTCTCGACCTCGGTAATGTCACGCAGTCTTGTGGACTGCAGACGAGCAAGCATCTCCGCATCCAGATCTACGATTCGCGGCGTCAATATGAACATACGCTGCACCGTCTCCTTGTGGGTATAGGCGCCGCCGAAAAGCCAACCGATAAACGGAATGTCGCGCAGATACGGTATGCCCCAGCCGGCCTCTTCCTCGATATCGCGAAGATATCCGGCAAGCATTATGGATTCGTTCTCGAACACCGCAGTCTGTGTGAGCAACGTGGAGGATCTCGTCATCGGCATGGAGTCGACAGACAATGTCTCGAAGCCGCCATCATCCAGTTCAAGCGTCAACCAAACCTGATTCGCGACATTTGTGGAAGGCGACTGAACTATCCGCGGCTTAATTTGGAGCTTTGTGCCGGCAGTAACCTCCTCAAGAGAAGCAACCTCGGTGCCGACGACCTTCGCGTGGTAGCTCTGCATATCGGTCATCTGCGCTGCTAGATTGTTCATAGTTATTAGAGACGTGCGCGAAATCGACCTCGCCTTCCCTTTCGACTTGAGCGCCGAGAGCGAGGCGGAAACGGTAGCGTCGTTGCCAAGATACGTAAGCGCTCCGGCAAGACCCTGACCGCCAAGATTGGCCGGCTGCACCAGGTTCGCAGCATTTTGTCCCGCTGCGCCAGTCGTCTTGTTTTTGGTTCCCTCGACCTTCAGCGAGAGCTGCCAATCCATAGCATCGTTCTTTGACAACTCGACTACGGTAACATCGACCTCCACCAGCTTTTGCGGAACGTCGAGCTGACGGATAAGCTCCCCATACATCGGAAGACGAGACTTCACATCGCGCACAAGAACGGCATTGAGCCTGTTCTCAGGCTTGATCATAGGACGGAATGCCGCCCCCGACATCTCTTCAAGCTGACTCTTCGCTTCGCCGACATAGTTTGTTCCAACACTTTCGCGAACTCTTGAGCTGCCTGCATCCATCAACTCCTCCAGAAGATGCGCCACGCCTCTAATCGACACTGAAGACTCTGTCGTGGAGATGCTGAATGTCACATCGTCAGCCCAAGTGTTCATCAGCGGGAACAAGCGAATCTCCACCTCGTTGAATGTGCGCATCTCGCGCAGCTTGTCGGCCTTCGCCACCGTCTCGGCCACGAGCGAAACGTAGCGTGGCGGACCAGATACCATCATTAGCTCATCGTTGGACGTCGTCTTCAGCGGGAAGCGCGAATCCTCGACGCCAAGCTCAGCCAGCATGCTGCGCACTTCGCCAGCCTTCATATACCTCAGATCAAGCAGGATTGTGGCAATCTCCCCCGACCCGTAGATGTAGAGGGCGGCACCGTCGTAGTACCAAATGAGATTGTGGGTAATCGCAATCTTGTCGAGGAATTCAGCCGGCGGAACATCCCTGAAGTCGCCCGAGAAGACGCCCGAAACCGAGTCGGACATCACGACGGACAACCCTTGCGCCACGGCAAACGTGTCGAAGGCCACACGAAGGTCCATATCTCTGGCGACTAGCGTGTATGTCGGGAGCTTCCACGGAATCTCTGCGCCATCTGCGCCGCACAGCGCCAAAGCCGCAATCATCAGTATCGCAAATCGTTTCACTTATGTGTCGCCCTTCCCTTTAAGGTCTCATGATCATTTGGTCGGGACCAAACTGCGGCTGAGCGCCGCCGACGGATTCCACCCTTTCACGCCACCAGTCGCACGAGGCGCAGAACGTCTCGAACAACCGCAACATATCATGCGCACTCGCATCAGCGGCGGCATCTTGCCAAATGAAAAGTCCACCGGCGTCAGGCCGCTCGGCAGCCAAAGCCGCCCGCTCCTTCAGCATACGCCCGGCCGCATACTCGGCCAAACGGGTAAACATGCCCTCGTCTTCAGTCAGGTTGTATTTCAGGACGATCCTGTCTCTGATCGATTCGGCGCGTATCTCCATGCCGTCGACCCTGAAGATGAACTCGACCGCGCCATCGGGCACCTTGTCGGGATACCCGATTGCCTCTGCTAGTCTCGCTATCACCCTGTCTGACATTAGTTGAGTATTATAGCATTTTTACTGTGAAAACTCCACCGCAAAGAACTTGCTGTCTGAACTTTCGCCTAGCGGAACGAATAGTGTCGCAGCATCCCCGTCTTCAAGAACAAGCTCAGCAGCGGCAAGGTTCAGTTTGTGCGCGTCATCTTGCGGCATCGGCAGCGTATCTGACGCCCTGACATAAAGCTTGTCCGAGAAGCCGTTGAGCCATGTTTGCGGCTTCGCCGTGAACCTTATCACGAGATAATCGTCGTAAACATCAAAGCCATCGATATTGAGCGACTCGAGAGGAATCGGTTCACCCTTCTCCGCATCAGAAGAACCTTCGGTGCTGATCGTTACGCTGTATCTGTAGCCGTTCGCCACGAACTCATGCGGTGTCCCCGACGCCGCGCCAAGGAGTGTTCGCGAACTTGCGCTCAATAGAGCCTTCGGCGTTATTGGGTGTTCCGCCTCCCAGTTCTCCGGCAGCCACAGATAGACTTTTCCATCATCGTCAGAATAGATTTCAGCCGTGCTATAGTAGTCAGGCAGGCCGTCAAACGCAACCTTCGCATTGTACGCTAGGTCGTCCACCGTCACCATGTAGACTTTCGTGGCGGAAGTCTTACCGTGGAAATTCTTGTCGTTGCCCTGTATCCAGAACGATCCACCTTGCACGAAGAACAAAGCGCTGTTCTTAGTGGCGTCGACCACGAAAGTGCCGCCGAGGATTCTCGTCGGGCTGCCAGAGAGGCCGTAGTTGTCCGACTTGATGTAGTTGCGACCGATTCCACGTATCTCGTGATAGTCATGGAGATACCCCGTCGTGAGGTGGTACTTAAGCTCAATAGCCGGGTGTCCCTTGGCGGCGAAGCAAAGGTTGGAGAACACCACCGACAAGCACTCGGTCAACTCGATGGTCACGCCGTATTCGAGGTTGGAGCCGGAGATGACCGCGTAATCGGCCTCATTTGTCAGCACGAGACGCGAGCCATCGAACGTCCACCCTGTGCCGGACATCTGCGTTATGTCATCGCCGTTCACCGTTATGCCAATCAAGTAGTTCTCGGCCGTCGTATTGTGCCCAGCCACGACGGCTTTCTTGAAGACGTCATCGGCGCGGAAGAAGTAGGTCGCATTCGTAAGCCAGAGGTAGACGTTGCCGTCGTCGTCCGCAAGCACTTTATTGTATCCGTCAGGAAGGTCGGTAAATTCTGCTATTGCGTTCGCCACAAGACCTGTCACAGCAACGCAGTATGCCGGGTTAGGCGTACCGTCGACAACGGCAGTCGTGCCGACGCCGTCCTTCATCTCGACCGAGCCGCCCGTTATCTCGACGGTGCCGCCTCCGCCTATCGCCGTCGCTCCCTGCGAAGCGAGCTCGATGTTTCCAGTACCATTTATCTTCAGACTCGACGTGGCCGGAATGTCGATCGCGTACATTGCGCCGGACGATGAACTGTTGACTATAGAGCTGGAGTTGGTCAGCGTGACCATCATCGTCGTATTTTCGGCGACGGTTATCGGGCTTACGCTGTTGTAGCCAGAGAGATTCAGGCCGTCGAACGTCAGCCAGCTGTCTTTCGTAGTCTCGATCCTGACTGCGCCTGTGGTGTTGGAGCCGGAGAGCGTGTACGGCTGCGGCCAGTTGATCGTCAGCAGCTTCGCGCTGGGGTCGTAGACCCAACCGTTTCCTATGAGGGCGCCTACATTCACGCCGTCGACAAACACTTCGACATCGCTCGGTGCGGCGTTCGTCGGGGCGCCGCTCACGGCGGCGACGTACATCTGGCCGTTGGCGTAGATTGAATAGTTTCCGTTCGGCAGCCACAGATAGACGTCGCCGTTGCCGTCCGCCAGTATGCCATTGGCCTTGTAGTCGTGGAACAGACCGTGGATGTTCTCCTCGAAACTAACGGGCTCGCCCGGCGTGAACCCTGAGAACTTGACGCGGTACACCGTATCGCCGTTCCAATCCACCGGTGTCGGCGTGATGGACTCCGACGCCGCAATGTTGCCGCCGTGTATGCGCGCTCCGGAAATCTTCTCCGCCGCGATGTTGCCGCTGTTTATCCAGACGCGCTCCTGCTTCATAGCCATGCCGGCGCTCGCGCCGATCGACGCGGCCGAAACGCCGCCCGTAGCCATGAGCCAGCCCTCGCCTTCGAGAGATATCCACGAATTGGTGGGCACCTCGATCGCCGCGAAATTGGGCGCCGCGACGAAATTGTTCGTGCCGCCAAACGTGACATAGGCGAAAAGTCCCTCGTCGACCGTGAGCGGCGGACGCGTTGCGTCCGTAGCCTCCAGCCAGAGATTGGAGACGGCTACATAGAGCTGGGTGCCCTTCAGGGTGCAGAGCACCTGGCCTGACGTATTCGTGCCGGAAAGCGTGCAGTTGGCGGTTATGACGAGGTTCGACGTGGTCGGATCCATCGACCAGCACTCGCCGCTGAGCATCGAGACGTCTACGCCGTTCACTTCGACGCCGTATGATTCAGGAACGTCTATGAAGTCGTGGGTCCCGTCGCTTTTCACCCGGACGCAACACGATTTCGCGGAGCCGTCAAGGAATCTGTAAAGACCGGGCGCAAGCCAGAGAAACACGCTACCGGAGGCATCGGCATAGATGTCGTTCGTGCCGTAGCCCACCATGCCCAGATCAACCTTGGCATAAGGCGTGAAGCCATTGAGCATAACCTTGTACACCTGTCTACTGTTGCCGTCGACTGGAATGGCGACGCTGCTGTCACTCTTGTTGAAATACTTGGCTGAATCGGACGATGCCGGATACACGCTGCCACCTGTAATCTCAATGCTGTAGACGCCGGTGCTGTCATAGCCTGCACCGATGTCGGCAGCGTATTTGCTGCTGGTAGCCGAACCGCCGCGCGCGATCACCGTACCGCCGGAAATCACAATCCTGCGTCCTGTGCCGACGTAGGTGCTGTCTCCGCCGCCAATGCCCGCGCCACTGTAATTAGCGACACCAGAGGCAGCCGAGCCGCCTTGTGCATCTATCCTGCCTCCCGATATGTAGATGTCTCCACTGCCTCCTTCGTATTTGTAGCCAGATCCGATGCCCGCACCGGTATCCTTTGCCACGGCGGTGATGAAGCCGCCGTTTATGCGTATTGTGCCGGTTCCTTCCTTCTGGTTTCCGCCGATGGCGGCGGCGTCCTCGCCGGAGTATGCCGTGAGGCTGGCGGTTTCCTCGAGATTTGTGATGACTAGCGTGGCCGGCGGCACGACATTAAGTCCTGCATAGCTGTCGGTTTCGGAGGCGTTAAGAGTGTTCGAGCCCGCAAGGCGGACTGTGACCGTGCCGTTCGTCACCGCTATCGGAGCCGTCGTTGCGTCAGACACCGCCCTCAGATACAGGTTCGAGATCGTGAAAGAAAGGTTGTTGGTCGTTGCGGGCAGTATATTGACGTAACCCGCCGTGTCCGCGCCCGAAACGACGCAGTCGTCAGTGATCAGAAGCGTCTTCTCTCCGTAGTCGTAGGCCCACTTCTTGCCCTTGGCCGATCTGCGCGCGACATCCACCCCGTCCACCGTAACCCCGATAAACCATTCCGCCGCAGTCGTGTCGGCATCTGCTACGGTGACCTTCATCATCTGGTTGCCGGCGGAGAAGACGTGCGTACCGTTCGGCAGCCAGAGGTATATCTTGCCGTAATCGTCGCCGTAGATTTCAGAGCTCTCATCAAAGCCGCCCAGGTATTCAACCTTGACGAGTTCGTTCGTCTTGGCCGTATTGACCGTAACGCGATAGACGCGCTCCACGCCATTCGACGGCGCAATAGACAAGGCACTGCCGAGCGCATTGACCGAAGCACCCTTGATCGTCAGCGGATACAGCACCGGGGTCGGCGAGCTGATGGCGCCGACGCCTATCGATTTTGCAGGGGAATACCATGAATATTCGCTATCCATCCCACCTGCATGAGGGAAGACCGTTCCGTTTGTGATCTGAACAACCGGCGAAATGTAATCGCCAAGTCCAGAGCCAATGCCCGCGCCGCCATCGCCTCCAGTCGCATAAACGCGGCCGCCTGTAACATAAACTGTCGTCGGTTCCGTCTGAGAAGTCGCTGTGCCGCCATCCTTTCCTCCGCCGATGCCGGCGCCGTCCTTGCCGCCAACCGCCGTTACTTCGCCGCCTGAAATCGTTATCCTCTGGCCTCGCCTTGATGCGCCTGCTCCGATGCCGGCGCCGCCCGCGCCGCCCTTGGCCGTCACATTTCCGCCGGAGATCGTTATGTTGCCGCCGGAATGCAATTGACCGCCACCTATGCCCGCGCCGTTCTCTCCGCCGGTCGCAACAACCGTTCCGCCTGCAATCAAGACGGTCCCGGACATCGAGTAGTCTTCATTCCCGCCGCCGCTGTTTGTGCCGGCGCCGATGCCTGCCGCGCCCGAACCGCCTGTAGCCTCTATGACGCCACCGAAGATTTCGATCTTTCCGTATCCGACCTTAGGATAAGAGCCTATGCCGGCGCCGCCTTCGCCGCCGACCGCCGTCAGGTAAGGATGAATCGCGACATCGTAATAGTTCGTTATCTTGTAGATGTCGTATACGATATTGGTGATGACATTTCCATCGGAATCCTTCTTGGGGGTCCCGTATTCGTCATATTCGATATCGTAGTAGGTGTTCGTGAACGTCTGTATGTCATCCAGGTCGGGCAAGGACACGATGGTGTCGATGTTGGTCACCGAGATCTTCGACCCTTCCGGAATGCAGATGCCGGGGTAGTTGTCTGCTCCTGTGAACGAGTTCGTGCCGGCGATAGAAAGCGACAACGACGCATTGTCCAACACATACAGCGTCGAAGAGTCTGTCGACAGCACCAGGTTCGAAACGACCACCGAAACATCGTTCGTGAAGTGCATGTATACGCCGCTTTCGGTATTGGTGCCGGATACCGTGCAGCCATCCCCGAACACGTTGAGCACTTGCGTATCGACGTCATACGTCCACCCTTCGCCGGTCAAGGTGGCCGCATCAAATCCGTTCACCTTCACCCCGACAGACCACGTCTCCGCCTCCGTGTCGGCGCCTTCCACCCTGGCACGGTATGGCAAGCCGCCGATGTTGAGATAGTAGGCTCCGTTGGGACGCCAGATGTAAATCTTGCCTTCGCTGTCAGTCTTGACCCCGTTGAGCGAATAGCCGTCATAATCCGACATCACAGCGCCCACGTCGAAGTCTGGCAGTCCCGTCGGAATCGTGATGCGATATACCTGATCGCCCGTTCCATTCTTGGGCGACACCGTGATTTTCGATGTAGAAGAGTTGAGCGAGCCGCCCGTTATCGTGGTTGTGGCAGTGTCGGCGATGCCGTCCACACCAGCTCCGATATCAGCGCCGCCAGCGACGCTTGTGGCAATCACCGTGCCGCCGTTCTGCGTGTAATTGGCTGCGTTGCCCTTGTGTCCACCGCCGATGCCGGCCGCATTCTCGCCACCTGTCGCATATACCATTCCGCCTTCGATGGATACCGCAAACCCGTTCTCCCCGCTGCCGCCGCCGATGCCGGCCGCGCCAGAAGCGCCTGTCGCGACGATCTCGCCGGAACTTACCGCTAGCGAAACATTGGCGGCGTCGGCGCCCTTCTCGAGACCGATGCCTGCGCTAGTCGCCGAGCTGGCCTCAAGCCTGCCCGAGCCGGAGAGCGTCAGCTGCGTGCGCCCTGCAAGACCGATGCCGCATTGCTCCTCGTCGACGCCGCAGACGATGTTCGTACCCTCCAGCTGCAACCTGAAATTCTGCTTCAGATCCGAACTGAAGACGATCGGTGTCGCACGCATCATGCTGTTCGTGAGCACGAGATTGGTGATCGTGAGGTATGCACGATACGTCTCGACCGAAAGCGTGACTGCCGAGCCGTCGTTCGTGCCGGACACGACGAAGTCGCCAGGCGAACAGAACCTTACGAGGCCATCCTCGTTTCTCCAGCCCGGACCGGCAAGCCGCGCCGCGTCGCGTCCGTTGATGATGACGCCGGTCGGCGTGAACTCCATCGCCGTTTCGTCCCCACCGTTGACGATTGCGACCATCTCCTTCTCGACGCCGCCGCTCGTCACCCTGAAATAGTACTCTCCGTCAGGCAGGTAGAGATGCACCGCGCCAAGCGAATCCGAATAGATGCCGGTCGTATCGTACTTGCCGAGACCGTCGAGGTTGTCGATCTCGACCAGACTGTTGCGGACGAGTCCCTTGACGGTCACGCGGTATGCGTTAGTATACGTTGTTTCGTCGACTTTGGCGACTGCATCCGCCAGCTCCGTATTGTACGAACCGCCCGATACGATCACCTGCCGCGATATGTCGTCGGAAGTGAGCGTGCCGCTTAGGAATTCCAGCGAGTCGGACGAATCCTCGAGGCAGAACGGACCCGCCGCCGACGCAGTCAGCGCGAGGCGGTCGAACCTGACCTTCACACCCGAAGTCGCCGCATACACCGAAACCTTTCTCTCGATGTTCGTGCCGGCGAGCTCGTAGCTGAGCGCACTGCTCGTAAGCCGAAGCTTCTCCTCCGTTCCGCTGTAGGTCCATCCATTGCCGCTTCCTATGCCGATGTCCTCGTCGTTTACGCGTATGCCGACTTCATATGTGGCGATGGCCGGCGCGCCCGAGACCGACGCATGGTACGAAAGACTGCCGACCTTGAAGTCATACTCGCCGTCAGGCAGGTAGAGGTTGAGCTTTCCGGTAAGGTCCGACATGACGGTACCGTGCACGTATTTCGCATCCAGACCCGTCACGTTGAAACGCGTTTTCGCCGGGAGTGCGTGCACTTCGACCCTCCAGCACGTCTCGCCGCCGATCGTATACGAATCAGGCGACATTCCGCTACCCGAAACAGTCTGCACCGTGTTGCTGGACGCGCTTATCTGGAAGGTGGCGGAACCGCCATCGATGGCGAAACCTTGAACCTTGACGGTGTGCATTTCGTTCGTGGACACACCCCAAAGGCATATCGCTCCATCTTCGTCTGCGTAGAGATCGACTCCCTTGTACTGAGGCCAAAGGTCATCTACGACATTCACAATGTCACCCTCGTCTACTCCGACCCCTTTTATGACTGCATACACCAGCTGCTCGTCATTTGAGTTGACGGGATTCGGATATGGGTTCGCACCCTGCGCAAAAGCATGCTTCGGGCGCACGCTACCGCCGTCGATCACGATTGATTTACCGACTTTCGTATCGATCGTGTTGCCGTGAGCCGTCACGAAATCGAAGGTCGCGCCATCTCCCCCTTCGGCAAGTACAGTTCCGCCAGTCACACGGAATGTGCCATTAGTGAGCTCAATACCATTGCCCCAGCCGCCGCCGACACCTTGCGCATTCTTGCCACCGGTAGCGTGCAAATAGCCGCCATTAACGAAGATTGACGCGACTCCGCCACCTACACCGCCACCTACACCGGCACCGCCACCGCTGTTGCGGCCGGACTTTTCTCCGCCGCCACCAGTCGCGTAGATGTAGCCGCTGTTGATAGTAATTGAGCCAGCGTTTTCGTTTTTGCCGCGAGAGCCGATACCCGCGCCGGCTATGCCGCCGTTCGCCGTCAGTGTGCCATCTCCGTCTATTGTAAGCGACGCGTCTTCTGGCACCTCTATCGCCGCCGTGTATTGAGATCCCTTCTCGCTTACATACTGAGCGTTAGGATTGCTGATGCACTCGATGGTGTTGTCGCCTGAAATGGTCACCGTGCAGTTGTTGGAAACCACAAACGGCGATTGATTGCTATCCGGCGTCTTCAAGGTCAGGTTTTCAAGCGTGATGTTCGAGTTGCTGCCAGTGACAACGATATTGATAGTTCCGTTGTCCGAGCCGCCCGTTATCGTATGGTCGCCGCCCACGATCTTCAGTAGCTTTGTATTCGCGTCGTATTCCCATGTTGGGGATTTGTCCGAGACTGACTTGCCGCCTACGACGGGGAAGCCGTCGACAATGAGTATGTCGGTCGAAAACTCGGTGTTGCCGCTGTCGTCCAGCTTGTAGCCCCACGACTTCGTGAACGACTCGCCGTCGCCATCCACGCCGACCATCGTTATCGTATACTGGTTGCCGCCCGTCGGTTCGAGCCAAAGCGTGAGCTTGCCCGATTCGTCCGTCCAAAGGTCCTTGCACACCTTCACATCTTCTTCGATGAGGATGTTTGTGACGTTGCAGTTGCCCACCCCCATGTCGAAGGAAACCGGAAACACCGCCTTGCCGCCGGCGTTCTTTGCGGCGGGCGAGACGCTGTCGAGCGTAGTGTGGATTGCGGCGAGGCCGAATACGTTGTTGCGACTTACGCTGCACGAGAAGCCATCACCGATCGCTGCCGCCTTCGTGCCCGCTAACGGAAACACCGTGCCACCGGTTATCTTCACGTTTGCCGACCCCGTATAGCCGCCGCCGATCGCGGCGCCGTACTGTCCGCCGCGCGCCGATACCACGCCGCCCGAGATCGTTATGTCGCCCGATGAATCCTTCGTCGCCGCCGAGCCTATGCCAGCCCCATTCGAGCCGCCGATCGCCGTTACGTGTCCGCTGGAAATATTGATCGTACCATGCGTCTTTATTCCGCCGCCGTTGCCGCCGCCGATGCCGGCCGCGTACTTTCCGCCCTGCACGGTGAGAGTTCCGTCGCCGCCGAGATTGAGCGTCCTGCCCGCATACACCGCGATGCCCGGAGCGTCGGCCGAGCTCGTCAGGCTATTGACGCCCTTGCTCGTCAGATCAAGCGTCACATCCTTGTCGAGCCATATGGCACACTTGCCGGCGGCCCACGTCTCCACGTCCAGCACGAGATTCGAGATCGTCAGCGACATGCTTGTCGTCACGTCGATCGCGGCGCTGCCGGAACCCGTCACGACATGAGGCCCCGCGTTCGTTATGACCAGCGTCACCTTCTCCTTGTCCGAGCTGTCTGACTTCGTATACCAGCCAAGACCAGCGTTGTGCGCAATATCCTCTCCGTTGATCTTGACGTTCAGCGGTATGAAGGCCTCGGCCGCCGTGTGGCCGCCGACCGTCACGTTCCAAAGCTTGTCGCCGCCCTCATACGACGCGTCAGGCTTCTCGGCCCATTCGTAGTACTGCGTTGGCAGCCAGAGCCAGACATGCCCTTGAGCATCCAGCGTGAGCTTCTCCTTCTCCTCCCCCAATATGCGCTGGCGGTAGATCGTCTTCTCTCCCGTCTCGCCGGAGAACGCCATCCTCACGCTATACACTTGGTTGCCTGTCGCATACGAATAAAACCTTGCGCTTTTACCCTTGTTGTTCAAAAGCCCGTTGCTTTCGTCAAGCCCGTGGCCGAGCCTTATATTCGAGAACCACTTGTCGTAGGTCTCGACATAGATCTTGCCGCAGCCGAGCGTGGCCTCGCCGGCAGGTAGACCCATGTCGGCCGCGCCATCGCCACCCGTCACCTCCAGCGCGCCTCTTGCCTTTATGACGAGGGTGTTGTCAGGCCCCATCAACGCGTCTGGAGGGCTCACGAATATCGCCGGCCGGCCGCTGGAGGCGGTCAGAGAGCAAGTTGCACCTTGCTCTACCTCAAGTATTGCATCTTTCTTGCTGTAGTAGCCGCCGTCACTGGAGAGGGTGAATGGCGTGTAGCGCTCGTTCGTCTGCGAGCCGGGCGACATTTGAAGCGACTTGCCGCTTGGAACCTTGATGGTGCAGTTGGCCCGCACCACAATCTGCGCAAACCCATCCGCATCGCAGCCGTGTATCTCGTAGGTCTTGTTGCTTCCGTCGATGTAGATCTTGCCTGAGCGCGCTTTGTACGACCAACCGTCGCCGCTCTTGTTCTTGGCATCCTTTGCCGAAATCTCCGTACCGTTGATCCACAGCGTGACGGACGAGAAGTCGTCACTGTTTTGCACCCACTTGGGATAAAGCGTGACATCGCTTGGGGACACCCATACCCCCATGCCCGAAGCCGCTGTGCCGTTCGCGTTGTAGTACTTCGTGCCCGTGCCCTCATCGCCGGTGTACCAACCTTCGAAGGTATAGCCCACACGATGGGTTGTCGGCGCGGTGGGCGTGGCGTAGCCGAGCTTGGCGACGATATTCGTCGCCAGGCGAGCGCCGTCATCGAAGGTGATCGAATATTCTATGGCTTCGTTGCTGTCTGCGGTGTGCGAGGCCGAAGCGCCGCTTATGGTCGCCGTGTCCGCCTTGTAGATCGTGCCGGCCCCGCCTGTCGAGCCGCCTGCGCCGCCCCAGCCGCCGTCTCCGCCATTGCCGTCGCCGCCCCACGAAGGACCGCCTGTGCTTCTTGTGCCGCTGCCGTATTTGCCGCCTGCGCCGCCGCCGCCGTTGCCGCCGACCGCCGATCGGTCGGACATGCCCTGGGTCGTCCAGTACGTTCCGCCGGAGGCGCCGCCGCCGCCTGCGCCGCCG
>JAFPUH010000002.1 GCA_017395505.1 Kiritimatiellia bacterium | reverse complement strand
CCAACACGGATTCGCTCATGCGGCTCGTCAGCGCCATCTGCGCGGAGATGAGCGACGAATGGGAAAGCTCGAACTACAAGTACATGTCAACCGTAAGCAAGCTATGAACCGATGCGAATTTACAGAAAGAACACTTGCATTACCTTCCGGACGGCAACGGACGCACTGGGCGGCTATGGCAGACGGCACTTCTCGGCTGCTGGCGAGGAAAGTAGCCAGAAAAGTAGCCAGAAAATCCTAGTCGGTCCTGACAAGGGTGGACATTGGGAAGTCGCCAAGTAATCCCACCGCCGGGCAAATTTATGGTATAATATCTCTCATGTCTGAATTCAAGCTATCCGATCCGTTCGGCTCCGCTCCGTCGAAGCCGCCGTTCAAGCAGAGCGTATCGACAGGTGTGCCGTGGCACAATCTGCCGATTACGCGCGAATATACTCTCGGCCAGCTTCTAGACCAGACGATCGCTCGCTGTGGCGAGAACGATGCCGTGGTCTACGCCGATCGCGACTATCGACTTACGTGGTACGAGTTTGGCGAAGAGGTCGATCTCGTCGCCAGGGGCCTCATGGCGCTTGGCGTCAAGAGGGGCGAGAAGGTCGCGCTTTGGGCGACGAACGTTCCGCACTGGGTTGTGCTCATGTTCGCGACCGCCAAGATCGGCGCGATACTGCTGCCTCTCAACATCAACTACAAGTCGGCCGAGATCGACTTTGCGCTCAAGCAGTCCGATACGGAGAACCTTTTCGTCATAAACGGCTACCGTGACTGCGACTATGTGCAGGTTTTGAACGACCTCATCCCCGAGCTGAAGGAATGTCCGCGCGGCGAGCTGAAGTGCGCGAAGTATCCGCACCTCAAGCGCGTCTTCTTCCTTGGCGGCGAGAAGCATCGCGGCATGTATTCGCTCAACGAGGTGAAGAGCCTCGCGAACGAGACGACCACCGCCGAGTATCTTGCGCGTCAGAGCGAAGTCGACGTCAACGACGTCGTCAACATGCAGTACACGAGCGGAACGACGGGCTTCCCGAAGGGCGTGATGCTTACCCACCGCAACATCGCGAACGACGGCTTCTGGATCGGCGCATGCCAGAACCTCACGTGCCGCGACCGTGTCTGCATACCGGTGCCGCTCTTCCACTGCTTCGGCTGCGTGCTGGGCGTCATGAGCTGCGTGAACCACGGCTCGACGATGGTGTTCCTCGAGAAGTTCGACCCTGTGCAGGTGATGACCTCGATCGAGCGCGAGAAGTGCACGGCCACCTACGGCGTGCCGACGATGTATATTGCGATGCTGGATCATCCGCTCTTCAGCCGCTTCGACTTCCGCTCCTTGAGGACGGGTATCATGTCGGGCTCGGCGTGTCCCGTCCACCGCATGCAGCAGGCTCAGACGAAGATGTTCATGCGCGAGATCACGAATCCATACGGGCTTACGGAGTCCGGCCCCGTGATGACTATGACGCGCTACTTCGAGGAGTCGATCGACCGCAAGTGCAAGACGATCGGGCAGGCGCTACCCGGCGTCGAGGTCGCGATCATCGATCCGGAGACGGGCGATCTCGCGCCGCTCAACGCTGACGGCGAAATCTGCTGCCGCGGCTACAACAACATGAAGGGCTACTACAACATGCCCGAGCAGACGGCGAAGTGCATCGACAAGAACGGTTGGCTGCACTCCGGCGACATCGGCCGCATGGACGAGCAGGGCTACTACTACATCACAGGCCGCCTCAAAGACCTCATCATCCGCGGCGGCGAGAACATCAGCCCGAAGGAGGTCGAGGACTTCCTCGGCACGATGCCCGGCGTGAAGGACGTCGCGGTAGTGGGCTGTCCCTCCAAGAAGTACGGCGAACAGCCGGCGGCCTTCATAATCCCGGCCGACGGCGCCACCATAAAGGAGGAGGATGTCGCCGCGTACTGCAAGGACAAGATCTCGTGGTTCAAGATCCCGAAGTTCGTCCATTTCATGGATGTCTTCCCGATGACGGCCTCGCAGAAGATACAGAAGTACAAGCTTCGCGAGATGGCCCACGAGCTTTGGCCCGACGCATGACGCCATGTTCCGGCGGCGGAAGGCAGAGCGGGCTACGGTCAGGATAGATCCGTGCGATCCCTCGCCGGAGTTCCTTCGCGACTGCTTTGCGCAGGTCTTCGCCTCGCTCGACGAGCGGCCTCGTTCGCTGGAGGTGGACGTCTATGTGGAGTGCGAATCGCTCTCTGAGGTGGCGATAACGCTTGTGGACGGCAACCCCGTCTTCATCATCGACGGACGAGGGGTGAAGTGCGCGGACTTCCGGCGACGCTGGCTCGCGGAGCATCCCGTTCCGCTGGTGCTCAGGCGGCGGGGGGCCACCCGCCTTTACATGGAGCCGGCGACGGGCAACCGCATAAAGGTGTCCGTTTGACAGGATAAGGGAAAATATGATATATTACACACGATTTTCGGCGGCCCATGGGGGTCGAACCGGGGGTCGGGTATTGTTTTTTGACAAGTAAGGAGCGAAAGAAGATGGCAATGAACAACCAGCTGCTGGCGGTCGTCCAGCACATCGAGAGCGAGCGCGGCGTCAGCCGGGAGATCGTCGTGACGGCGATCGAGCAGGCCATTCAGCAGGCGGCTCGCCGCAATCAGGATGTCACGAACGACCTTCAGGTCGTGATCGACCGCAAGGATCTTTCGCTCCACGTGTACGACACGCTTGTTGCGTCCGACGAAGAGGTCGGTCCCGGCTTCATTTCGCTCGCCCGCGCCGCCAGGTTCAACCACGGCAATCCAGTGGCCGAAGGCGACACAATAAAGGTCGAGATGCCGGCTTCGCGCCTCGGCCGAATCGCCGCGCAGACTTCGCGCCAGATGATCATGCAGAAGATCCGCGAGGCGGAGCGCACCAACACCTTCTCAGAGTATAAGGATCGCGTCGGCGACATCGTCAGCGGAACCGTCTCGGCCGTCTCCCACCGCGATACGTATGTGACCGTCGGCAAGACAGAGATGATCCTGCCCAGCCGCGAGCGCATCCCCAGCGAAGACTACCAGGTGGGCGACCCCATCCGCGCGATCGTCCTCAGGGTCGATCCCGAGGCGAGGGGTCCGAGCGTGATACTTAGCCGTGCGAGCGGCAAGTTCCTCGAGGCGCTCTTCAGGCTTGAGGTTTCCGAGATTTCCGACGGCGTGGTCGAGATAATGGGCGTCGCGCGCGACCCTGGCTACCGTGCCAAGCTCGCGGTCAGGACTTCGAACGAGAACGTCGATCCCGTGGGTGCCTGCGTCGGCCAGCGCGGCAGCCGCGTAAGGACGATCGTCTCCGAGCTTTCCGGCGAGAAGATCGACATCGTCCGCTGGAACGAGGATATCCGCCAGTACGTCGCCGGTGCCCTTGCGCCGGCCAAGCTCGAGTCGATCGAGGTCGATCCGGTGCTGCCCAACACGGTGCATGTCGTCGTGGCCGCCGACCAGTATTCGCTCGCCATCGGCAAGCGCGGACAGAACGTGCGCCTGACGACGAAGCTCACCGGCTGGCATGTCGAGGTCAAGAAGTCGATGGCGACCGCCAGCTTCGAGGACCAGAAGGCCGAGGCGATCAAGGTGCTCGCCGAGACGTTCAGCGTCTCGACGGCTGTTGCGACCCAGATGGCAGACGCCGGATACCTTACGGTCGAGGGCATCGTCGATGAGGACGAAGCCAGCTTCATCGCGGCCACCGGTCTCGACGAGGTTACGGCGAAGGGCATCTACGCCGCGGCTCAGGCCGTCGCCGAGCTGACTGGCGCGGGTGCGACCGAGCAGGAGGCCGAGTGACATTTCCCGGAGGGCTTAGATGAGGGTATATGAACTAGCGAAAGAGGCCGGCGTCACGAGCGCTGCGGTTCTCAAGGCGGCTGAAGCCGCGGAACTTGACGCGTCGAGCGCGATAAGCGTTCTCGGGGCCGAAGATGTGGAGGTCCTCCGCAAAGCCGTCGCAGGGATGGGCGGCAACAACGTCGAAGAGGTGCGTGCGGCCAAGCGTGCACGTGCAGGGGAGATCAAGCGCAAGAGCGTCGACGCCGACCGCGCCTCGCTCGAGCGCCACCTCAAGACTGCGCGTGACGCAGCCGAAGGCAGGAAGGTCGACACCGTCGTAAAGGCGGCTGCTCCGGCGGCTCCTGCGCCGGTCGCCGAACAGGCCGAGGCCAAGCCTCAGGAGAAGGCGGCCGAGAAGCCCCAGATCAGGATGGCTCCGCCGCTCGCAAAGCCGAAGGCTCCAGCTCCGGCGGTATCCGCCACTCAGACCGGTCTTCGCGCAGGGGCAGGGTTCAAGCCGCTCCAGAAGGCGAAGCCCACGGCGTCCATAACGATTACCGTCGCCGCAACTCCGCCGCCGAAGCCCAAGGCTCCGAAGTCCGCCAAGCCGTCCATCAGGGTCGACGACTACGAGGACGAGCGCGGGCGCAAGGGCAAGAAGGTCCGCGAGCTGCAGAAGAGCTTCGACAAGAAGACGCCCCAGATGGCTGCGGCGAAGCCCGCACAGCCGGGCGGCAGGATTTCGGTCAACGAGGAGTCGCGCGAGATTTCGGTGCGCGGCGCTGTCGTCGTGAAGGATCTCGCGGCCAAGCTGGGCATCAAGCCCAACCGCCTCATCGCCGATCTCATGGGTCTCAAGGTGCTGGCTTCCATAAACCAGCGCGTCGAGCCCGACGTGGCCACGAAGGTTGCGGAGAAGTACGGCTTCAAGGTAGTGGTGGAGCATGCCCGCGACAAGGCGGCTGCGAAGCCCGTCCTCAAGGCGATCGATGCGGACGACCTCATACCGGAGGATCCGCCCGAGACCCTCAAGCCGCGCGCTCCGGTCGTGACCTTCCTCGGTCACGTCGACCACGGCAAGACGACGCTCATGGACTGGATCCGCAAGGAGCATGTCGCGGCTGGCGAGGCCGGCGGCATAACCCAGCAGATCAGCGCCTACCAGGTCGAGATCGCCGGCAAGAAGATCACCTTCCTCGATACGCCCGGCCACGCGGCGTTCAGCGCGATGCGTGCACGCGGCGCCCAGATCACCGATATCGCGGTTCTCATAATCGCGGCCGACGACGGCATCATGCCGCAGACCGAGGAGTGCATCCGCGTCGCAAGGCAGACCGGCGTTCAGATCATGGTCGCGATCACCAAGGCCGACAAGCCCACGGCTAACGTCGACCGCGTGAAGCAGCAGCTCCAGAAGCAGGGCCTTACCCCTGAGGATTGGGGCGGCGACATCATCTGCTGCCCGGTGTCCGGCATAACGGGCGAGGGCGTTGACGCGCTTTTGGAGAACATACTTGTCCAGGCCGAGGTGCTTGAGCTCATGGCCAACCCGAAGCGCCGTGCGAACGGCTATGTGATCGAGTCCGAGCTGCAGCAGGGCCTCGGCCCGTGCGCCACGCTGCTCGTCACGGGCGGCACGCTCAAGGTCGGCGACGCCATACTGATAGGCGAGCATTTCGGCAAGGTCCGTGCACTGATCGACGACCACGGCCGCAGAATCAAGGAGGCCCCGCCCGCGATGCCCGTCAAGTGCACCGGCCTTTCCGGCGTTCCGGAGGCAGGCGCCGAGTTTCGCGTCATGCTGGACGAGAAGCGCGCCCGCACGCTGGCCGAGCAGGCCGCCCAGGAGCGCAAGGAGCAGGAGCTTTCGAGCTCGAAGGCCGCGACGCTCGACGCCCTCATGAGCCGCATGGCGGCCGAGGGCAAGCGCGAGCTGAACGTCATCGTGAAGTCCGACACCCGCGGTTCGCTCGAGGCGATCGTCGAGGCGCTCGGGCAGATCAAGTCCGAGAAGGTCGGCCTCAACGTCATCGGCACAGGCACAGGCAACGTCTCGCTGACTGACGTCAAGTCCGCGGCGGCCGGCAAGGCCGTGATCGTCGGCTTCGACATCGGCAACGATTCGGGCGTACAGCAGCAGGCGCGTCACGACGGCGTCAGGATCAATTCCTTCCGCATCATCTACGAACTGATCGACCACGTCAAGAACTGCATGCTCGACCTTCTGCCGCCGGAGTACCGCGAGGTGGTCAAGGGCCACGCGGAGATCAAGGCGATTTACGACATCGGCAAGCTCGGCAAGATCGCCGGTTCGCAGATGCTTGACGGCACGCTCGTCGCGAAGGAGCACTTCCGCATCATGCGCAACAAGGCGCAGATCTGGGAGGGCAAGGTCCAGACGCTTCGCCACTTCAAGGACGAGGTCAAGGAGGTCTCGGGCCAGCAGGAGTGCGGCGTGTGCTTCGCGAACTACGAGGACTTCAAGGTCGGCGACATCATCGAGTGCTATCTGCTCGAGGAGTTGCCTAGGAGCCTCTGATGGCGGTAGACAGGCTAGAGCGCGTAAATTCCCTGCTGAAGCGGGTCATCGCGGAGTCGATGTTCACCGTCATGCAGGGCGATACCGTGGCGCCGGGGCTGATAACGGTAACGGACGTAAGGTGCGGCAAGGATCTGCGCGATGCGACCGTGAAGGTTTCGGTCTTCGGCGACGACGCCCTGAAGGAGACGGCGCTGCAGCATCTCAAGCACAACGCCAAGCGCTTCCAGCAGATAATCAACCGCGAGGTGCGCCTCAAGTTCACGCCGAGGCTGATGTTCCAGCTGGACCTTTCGCTCGAGAAGGGCGACGAGGTGCTTGCGATACTTTCCAAGCTAGATGGCCAATCTGACCCAGCTTAAGATGCTTGAGGATCTGGACGGATTCCTGCTGGTGGACAAGCCGGCGGGTATTGCGTTCTCTTCCGTCGTCAAGGCGGTCAAGCGCAAGTTCAACCTCGTGAAGGTCGGGCATGGCGGCTCGCTCGATTCCGCAGCCTCGGGGCTCTTCATACTGCTCATAAACGACGCCAACAAGTTCGTCGGCGACGTGATGGGGGCCGACCGCGCCTACGAAGGCGTCATGCGCCTTGGCCTTAAGACGAATACCCACGATGTTCAGGGCGAAACGCTTGCGGCATGCGAGCTGGGGCCTGTCATGGCGGAGCTGTCCGGCAGGATTGCGGCTGCGCTCCCTGAGTTCAAGGGCGACATTTTCCAGACCGAAAGCCGCTGGTGCAGCGTCCGGCGCGAAGGCTCGGCGGCTTACGAGGTGGTCGACACCGGCGAGCACAAGCCGTTCATGACCCACGTCTACAAGCTTTCCTTCGGCGAAATCGATGGCGCGAGGCTTCCGTTTTCCGTCAGCGGAACGAAGGGGCTGATCGTCCGCACGCTTGTCAACGATTTTGGCGAGGCGATCGGTTGCGGGGCGGCTCTGGAGTCTCTTCGCCGCGTAAGGATCGGCAAGTTCCCGGTCGATTCGGCGATTCCGTTCGACAAGCTGCTCGATACCGACATCAAGGATTTCGCATCATGCGTGATGCCACTAGGCGAGGCCTTGCGGTAGGCTTCTTCGACGGTGTCCATCTGGGGCATCAGGAGATACTGCGGCACGCCTCGGCCGCACTTACCTTTCGTGCGCATCCGCTTTCGCTGATAGCTCCCGAAAGGGCGCCAAGGCTTCTTATGGGCGCCGAGGAAAGGCTTGAGGCCATAAAAGCCTGTGGCGTCGGGAAGGTTGTTGCGCTAGACTTCACATGGGAGCTTGCCGACATGCCCGCCGAGGATTTCATAGACCGCTACCTTGGCGACGCGAGGCGCGACGGTGTCATATACTGCGGAGAGAACTGGCGTTTCGGACGAGGGGGGCTCGGCGATGCCGGGCTTCTCAGGGCGAACGGGATCAATGTCGAGGTTCTGCCATACGCGCTTCATGGCGGAGAGAGGATATCCTCCACGCGAATCCGTGCTGCGCTCGAATCAGGCGAGCTGGGCGAGGCGACGGCCATGCTTGGCCGCCCGTGGTCCGTGGCGGGCGAGGTGTTCAAGGGCAAGGGCGCGGGCGCCGCTCTTGGGTATCCGACGGTCAATCTTCGGCTAAAGGGGGTTTCGCTGCGCCTTCAAAGGGGAGTGTATTCGGTTTCGGCGTGCGGCGTTCGCGGACTGGCCAACTATGGCGTAGCCCCGACCTTCGGGGAGAAGGCGTGGCCCGATCCGGTGCTGGAGGTGCACTTTATCGGCGATCCGCCAGATCTTGCCCCCGGCGACACCGTCCGAGTCGAGATGCTTTCGTTCATCCGCCCTGAGATCAAGTTTGCCTCGCCGGAAGAGCTTCGCCGCCAGATAGCGGACGATCTGAAGGCGTGTTGAATTTCCCAAAATACCCCATTGACGGCCAAGGGGCCATTTTGATATACTATCCTCTCAATCACAGGCCAGGTTAGCACAGTTGGTAGTGCGGCTCATTCGTAATGAGCAGGTCGGGGGTTCGAGTCCCTTACCTGGCTCCAGCAGAAGATGGCGGGAGTAGATCAATTGGTTAGATCAACAGATTGTGATTCTGTGGGTTGCGGGTTCGAGTCCCGTCTCCTGCCCCAGAAAGGAAGTAGACCGTGACCGTGGTTCAATCGCTTATTGATTTGCAGGAAGTTGATGGACGCATCCGCGAGCTGGAGCTTGAGCTTAAGGATCTTCCCCGCCGCAAGGCTCTTGAAACGGCCCGTCTTTCGGGCGTGAGCGCCGATCTTCAGGCGGCCAAGGCCAATCAGGAATATGCGAACCGCCGAGTCAAGGGCTATGAAGAAGACGCCAAGACTCTCAGGGAGAAGATACAGCAGCTCAAGACGACCCAGGCCGGCCTTCAGTCCAACAAGGAATATCAGCAGTATTCGGTCCAGATCGACCTCGTGAGCCACGACCTCGAGACGACCGAGAACAACCAGATCGCGGCGATGGATGACCTCCCCTCGGCCGAGGCGCGCGTTACCGAGGCGCAGGCCAAGTACGATGCGGAGAAGGGCGGGGTCGATGCCTTCTGCGCCGAGATCGACGAGCGTATCGCCGCCGTCAAGACCGAGCTTGAAGAGGCCCAGAAGGAGCGCGCCGAGAAGGCGAAGCTCGTCGGCGACCCGAGGTTCATGCTCTACTACGAGCGTCTTCGCACCAAGCGCTGGCCGGTCGTGGTGCCGCTTACGCACGAGGGCGTCTGCGATGGCTGCCACCTCGTTCAGCCGCCGAGCGTCGCGCAGCTCGTCGACCACAATTCAGGGCTCGTCGCCTGCACGATGTGCGGACGAATCCTGTATCGCGACTGATCTTTGATTTTATCCCGAAGCGGCGTACGGAGGACCGATCGCCGCCGCAAGGCGGAGGAAAGTCCGGACTCCACAGGGCGGAGGTTTCGCCTGTAATGGGCGAGGGGCGCGGGGAAAGCCCGCGCGACGGAAAGCGCAACAGAGAACAGACAGCCCCGAAAGGGGTAATGGTGAAAAAGGCGGGGTAAGAGCCCACCGGCGCGTCGAAGGGCGCGTGCACGGCAAGCCCACCTCGGAGCAAGATCAAATAGGGGATCGACGGGCGGCCCGTCCGGCGAAGAGCCGAAAGGCGATTCTCAGATTCCGGGTTGATTGCTCAGATGAATGATCGGATAGAACAGAATCCGGCTTACTCGCCGTGCGCCGCTTCGGGGTATTTGATATAATACCTGCATGAAACTCAAACTCAACCGTGAATTCGCCGCACGCCATCTTTTTGTGGCGGCACTTCTGGCCGCGATGGGGTGCTGGTTCGCCTACGACGGGTATGTGACGTATCCTTCGATGTCGCCAGAGGCGCTTTACGAGAAGATCGAGCACTCCCAGCCGCCGTCGCATGAAGCGGCCGTAAAGGTCTACGAGAACGCGATACCTCGCCAGAAGCAGTTCATGGCGCTTTGCCTTGTCGGCTCCCTGATAGTGGGGCTTGGCGTATTTCGCGCATGGCGTTTCGACTTCGGGTATGACGAGGCGGGCTTTACATGGAAAGGTCGCCGCATGACTAAGGACGACATAAAGTCCGTCGACGATTCCCAGTGGAAGAAGAAGGGCATCTTGAAGCTCAATACGCGTTTCGGCCGCATAACCCTCGATGCATGGCACCATACCGGCGTCGATGGATTCCGCGCCATGCTTTCGCCCGAAGAAAGCCACTAGACAAAAAGCGTGGGGAAATGATATAATACCAACCGCTTTCGCGCCGGGTTGGCACAGTGGCGACTGCGCCTCATTTGTAATGAGGAATTACCAGGGGTTCGAGTCCCTTACCCGGCTCCATCTTTGCGGGTGGCGAAGGTGAACAGACGGACACAATGGAGGCGACTATGATACAGACGGTTTCCACAGAAAAGGCGCCGAAGGCGCTGGGTCCTTACAGCCAGGCTCTTAGGGCCGGCGGTTTCATATGGTGCTCCGGCCAGATACCGATCAATCCGGCGACAAACTCCATCGAGGCGACCACCATCGAGGATCAGACCCGTCAGTCCATCACCAATCTCAAGAACGTCCTCGAGGCCGCCGGCAGCTCCCTCGCCAATGTCGTCAAGACGACTGTGTTCATCAAGGACATGAATGATTTTGCCGCCCTCAATGGCGTCTACGCCGAGATGTTCGGCGACACCAAGCCGGCGAGAAGCTGTGTCGAGGTCGCCCGTCTGCCGAAGGACGTGAAGGTCGAGATCGAGTGTGTCGCGGTAGCAGGGGATTGACGCCATGAAGAAGACTTTGCTTTTGCTGGCGGTCTTTGCCGCTTTCGCCGCCCAGTGCGCTGCACCCAAGGCGGATGCCGCCGTTCCCGCCGACGCTGAAGAGCCGTTCTTCAAGCCGCCGGCAATCGACCTCGAGGGCTCTCCCGCCGAAGGCCTCTTCAACTACAACTTCTGGCGGCGCTTGACCGAGGCCGAGAAGACGAACGGGGTTGCGCGCCTCTGCAAGGCCTGGAAGGATGCGACGGCCTGCCAGGCGATTCCCGACGGATGCGAGTCGAAGATGGAGGTTACGCTGCTCAAGGACGGGCGCTACTTCGTCGACTGGACTTTCGTGATAAAGGACGACAATCTGCCGCCATTGCCTCGCGTCGGCCTTACGTTCCCGCTTCAGGGCTCGTTCACCAATGTCCGCTGGAACGGTCGCGGTCCGTGGGAGAACTATCCTGCCCGCCGCAACAGTGCGAAGTTCGGTACCTATGCCGCCAACTTGAGCCTTGTCGGCGACACCCTGCCCAACTTCGGCTATCGCGCGGCGTGCCGCTGGATTGAGGTTTCCGAGCCGATGGGCCGCGGCATGAGGATCGAGGCCGTCAGCGCGCCCTTCGGCTTCAGCATACGCCCGATCTCCGATACCAGCCGCGAGTTCCGCGTGAACGTCGACGCCTACTTCATGGGGCAGATATCGCCGGACGAGACTGCCGATTTGAAGCAGCCGAAGAAGTTCCGCCTTTCGTTCCTCGTGAGCGAACTCTGATTCGTCGCGATGGAAGATTGGCTTGACCTAAACCCCGACCCTCATCACGTCAAGCGGGAACGCGAAAAGGCCAGGGCGCTTCGCGCGACCGACTGGTGGAGGGCGCAGCTCGCCAAGGGCATCTGCCACTACTGCCACAAGAAGTTCCCTCCCTCCGAGCTTACCCTCGACCACGTGATTCCCGTCGCGCGCGGCGGCAGGTCCACCCGCGGCAACTGCGTGCCGTGCTGCAAGGACTGCAACTCGAAGAAGAAGGCCTACACACCCGCCGAACAGATTCTCGAAAGCCTATTCCCATCAAATGTCTGACAAGAAGCTCTTCATAATCGACCTGATGCCGTTCCTCTACAAGGGACATTTCGTATTCCTGCGCAACCCGCGCATGACGACGAGCGGCATAAACACCTCCGCGCTGATCGGGCTTGCGAACGGACTGATGTCCATACTGAAGAAGGAGCGTCCTACCCACGCCGTGCTGGCGATGGATCCCGGTGGGCCGACCTTCCGGCACGAGGCGTATCCTCCCTACAAGGCCCAGCGCGAGAAGATGCCCGAGGATCTTGCGGCGTCGATTCCCTACGCCTTCGAGCTGGCCGAGGCTTTGCGCATACCAGTCGTTCGCGTGGACGGCTTCGAGGCGGACGACGTGATGGGTACGCTCGCCCAGAAGGGCGCTGCGGCCGGCTTCGACGTCTACATGGCGACGCCCGACAAGGATGCCGCCCAGCTCGTTGCGCCAGGTATCAGCCTCTACCGTCCCGCGCATGCCGGCGACGGCGCCGAGATATACGACGTCGCAAAGGTTTGCGGACACTGGCACCTCAGCGAGCCGAAGCAGATGATAGACTACCTCGCGCTCGCGGGCGATTCCTCCGATAACATCCCCGGCATCCGCGGTGTCGGCGAGAAGACTGCCGACGACCTGCTTTCGCGATTCGGCGACGTCGAGGGAATAATCGCCAACGCCCAGAAGCTGAAGGGCAAGCTTGCCGAGAAGGTCGTGCTTGGCGCGGAAGACGCCCGCATGTCGAAGTTTCTCGCGACGATACGCACCGATGTGCCTATCGAGCCTAGCTGGGACGATTACAAGCTGGACGGTGTCGACCGCGACAAGCTCTCGAAGGTGTGCGCGAAGTTCGAGCTCAACAGGCTCGCCCGCGAGCTGCTGGGTGACGAGGCGCCGACTGTCGGTGCGGAATCCCCTGCCGACGCCCCGAAGACGCTCGCCGACATTCCTCACGATTACAGGCTCATAAAGACCGAGGACGAGGCGCGCGAGCTTCTCGCCGAACTGATGAATGCGGACAGGATCGCGTTCGATACCGAGACCGCCGCAGTCGAGGGACATTCCTCTACCGAGGCTCACTTCTGCAAGCTCGTCGGCTTTTCGTTCGCTGTCGCCCCCGGCAAGGCGTGGTATGTGACCGGCGACCAGATTGACGTCTTCCGTCCGCTCTTTGCCGACGCGACAAAGACCTTCGTCGCCCACAACGTGAAGTTCGACCGCTCCGTGCTGCACCGCTACGGCATAGGCTTCGCGTCCATACCGCGCGACACGATGCTTGAGCACTACTGCCTGGACGCCGCCGCCCGTCACGGAATGGACGCCCTCTCCGAGCAATATCTTGGCTATCGCCCCATCCCCATCGAGAAGCTGATCGGCGAGAGGGAGCGCGGCAAGGAGCAGCTTTCGATGTCCGCCCTGAAGCCGGAGGAGATTCTCGACTACGCCGCCGAAGACGCCGACGTCGCGTTGAGGCTCGACGACGCGCTTCGTCCGAAGGTCGCGGAGGCCGGGGCCGTGCGATCCCTCGAAGAAGCCGAAGAGCCGCTCGTAAAGATTTTGACGGACATGGAGCGCGAGGGAGTCAGGATCGATGTCGAGGCGCTCAAGGAGTACGGACACGAACTAGACCGCGAGATACTTGGCCTTGTGCAGGGCATCCTCGAATACGCAGGCCCTGGCCTCAACGTAGACAGCCCGAAGCAGCTCGGTGAATTCCTCTTCGGCAAGCTCGGTCTGAACTCCGGCGTCTCCAAGAAGACTTCGACCGGCAACTTCTCGACGGACGAGAAGACGCTCGCCAAACTCGTCGACGACCATCCCGTCGTCAGGAAGATTCTCGAATACCGCGCCTGCGCCAAGCTGAAGTCCACCTACGTGGACAAGCTGCCGACGCTCATCGACGAGAACGGACGCGTCCACACGACCTACTCCCAGGCGTTCACGGAGACTGGCCGCCTCAGTTCGTCCGATCCCAACCTTCAGAACATACCGATCCGCACCGAGCGCGGCAAGCTGATACGAAAGGCGTTCGTCGCCCGCGACGAGAACCACATGCTGCTTTCCGCCGACTACTCGCAGATCGAGCTTCGCCTCATGGCGGCCTTTTCGAAGGATGCCGCGATGCTTGAGGCGTTCAGGAACGGCGAGGACATCCACCGCGACACCGCGAGCCGCGTCTATGACGTGATGCCGGCGTTCGTCACGCCCGAGCAGCGCGCCAAGTGCAAGATGGTGAACTTCGGAATCATCTACGGCATTTCGCCTTTCGGACTCTCCCAGCGCCTCGGTGTCTCGCGCAAGGAGGCCGCCGGATTGATCGAGACCTACTTCAGGCTCTACCCGAAGGTTCGCGAGTATATGGAGGGCGCGATAGCCGCCGCCCGCGAGAAGGGGTATGCGACGACAGTCCTCGGCCGCCGCCGCACCCTGCGCGACATAAATTCGCGCAACGCCACCGCCCGTCAGTCCGCCGAGCGCGACGCCATCAATACGCCAATCCAGGGTTCCGCCGCCGACCTCATAAAGGTCGCGATGGTCCGCGTGGACCGCGCAATCAAGGCGGAGAGGCTTCGCGCCAAGATGGTTCTGCAGATACACGACGAACTTGTGTTCGATGTTCCGCTGGACGAAGTCGAGCGCCTGAAGGAGATCGTGCGCCGCGAGATGACGGGCGCCCTTGATTTCGGAGTTCCGCTTGAAGTGGGGATAGGCGTCGGCCGCAACTGGCTGGACGCGCATTGATAAAGGAGAAGACATGAGAAACGACCTCGATTCGCTTAAGACACTCGGACAGACCGTTGCAGGCCCCAAGGACTACGATCCATCGATACTGGACGCCTTCGACAACCGCCACCCCGACCGCGACTATTGGGTGACGTTCACTGCGCCCGAGTTCACGACCCTCTGCCCGAAGACGGGCCAGCCCGACTTCGCGACTCTTACGATTCGCTACATACCGTCGAAGAGGCTCGTCGAGTCGAAATCGCTCAAGCTCTACCTCTTCGGCTTCCGCAACCACGGCGACTTCCACGAAGATGTGATAAACGTGATCTACAACGATCTCGCAAAGCTCCTCAAGCCGAAGTACATGGAGGTCTACGGCAAGTTCGCGGCGCGCGGCGGCATCTCGATAGATCCGTTCGTCAACGGCGGCACAGGCGCGAAGTACAAGGCCCTCGCAGAAAAGCGCTTCGCCGACTGGCAAGGCGTCCGCTAGCAAATGCCAGGCGAACTGCTGGCGCTGCGGGTGGATAGGGCGAGGCCGCTTTTCGAAAAGTGGTTGCGCGACGAGAATCTTTCCGGCAAGATCGCGGTGCTGTCGTTTGCGCAACACTCGGCAATGGCGCAGCGGCTGGGATGGCTTCAGGCGAGGTGGCATGAAGACGGCGAGCTGACGGTTTCGCAGTTCCTTTCGTTCGACTCGGTCTGGGAGGTGAATCCTTTCGAGATCGGCGCGAAGCGGCCCATGGCCCGCAAGGCTTTTGCTCTGTTGCGCGAGCGGACGTTGCGCCTTCTTGATCTGCGCCGGTTGGAGAGGCGCGCTTTCATCGCGCTTTCCAACGGCGAGATGCGCCGTGTCCTGTTGGCGCGAGCCCTGCTGAAGGCTCCCGAAATACTTATCCTCGACGACCCTGCCGCCGGACTTGACCCCGTCCAGCGCGAGAAGCTTAAGGCGATAATACTTGCGCTTTGTCGCAGAGGCATGGCCGTCGCGATGAGCTACCGCCATCCCGACGAAGTCCCGGGCGCGAATTCTGCAAAGTCGCGTGTCGCGTCGCGCCCTGCCAATCGCAATGGCAGCGCGTCGTCTGCATCTCGTCCGGTGGTCGAAATCTCCAACCTGACGCTTGCGCTTGGCGGACGCAAGCTGTTCGACGGCTTTTCATGGACGGTGCGAGAGGGCGAAAGGTGGGTGCTGCGCGGCGGGAACGGCAGCGGAAAGTCCACGCTTCTTTCCCTGATAAGCGGTGACAATCCGTTTGCCTACGCCTGCGACATCAAGGTATTCGGCAAGGTTCGCGGGAAGGGCGTTGCTCTTGCCTATGTGCGGCGTCGAATCGGGATGGCTGGCGCAGAGATGCAGGCGTATCTCGGCAGGCATCCAATGGAACTTCTAGGCGAAGCGCTCGCTCCAGGACACGACCTGTTGCTTCTTGACGAGCCTTTCATGAACATGTCCGAGCGCGAGCGCGCCTTGGCCAAGCGCAAGCTTTCCGGCTATCTGCGGCGCAATCCCAAGGTCGCCGCCATCCTCGTTTCGCATCGCCAGGACGACATCCCGCCACCGTTCGCTTTCGACATGACGCTCGACTGACGTCTCCGCAACAAGTATGCTTGACTTGGAGCATACTCCAAGTGATATAATATGCGGCATGCGAAATAAAATCGAAGGAGGCGAACGCTTTTACACCATTTCCGAGATGGCGGAGCTGAGCGGATTTTCCGGGGACACTCTGCGATTCTACGAGAAGAAGGGGCTGCTGCCGGGCGTGAAACGTGCGCCTGGAGGACGGCGTCGCTATAATGCGGCAAATGTCGGTGCGATCAGGCTGATTGATTGCCTTAAGAAGACCGGCATGCCGCTTGACGACATTGCGGAGTTCATGCGGCTTACCACGAAGGGGGACAAGAGCGTCAAGAAGCGCCTTGCCATGATGCGAAAGCGCGAGGCGGCCGTCAAGGAGATGATGGCTGACATCCAGGCATGCGCCGATCATATTGCGTTCAAGGTGTGGTACTACGAGACTGCGGAGAAGGAGGGGCTCGCCGCGCTTGCCGATTTCAAGGCGACGCGCGAACGCTATTGCCGCGAGACGGGTCGCAAGATTGACATGTAACTTACCAAGGAGAAAAACATATGGCATGTTTCACTGTTCCATTGGCCACTGCCGCTGTTGCGACGGCGACAAAGCTGTCGTTGCCGGAATCGACAAAGGGAAATCCTTTCGTCGCCAAGCTGCCATGGCTTGAGAAGATGATGTTCGGCGGGAGCTTGATTCTCGCGCTTGAGCACGTCTACCACGGCGAAGTAATATTCAGGCCGCCGTTCCTCACCGCCATGACGGAAGGTCCGGAGGCCGTCAGCGAAATGCTGCACGAGATGGCGACTCGCGGAGTGGCGATGACGCTTCTTGTCATTGCAGTCTGGGCAGGCATGGCCGCAGTGTCGAAGACGAAGGCATGGAGCTTCGCCAGATTCAAGGGAACGATGACGCTTGCGGCCTTTGGCGCGGCGTTGATGTTTGCGGTAGATCTTCTTGCCGATGTCCTCTGAGTCCGCCAAACTGGACGCTCTAAAGCGCCGCATTGCCGAAATGCGGTCCGTTGCCGTCGCATTCTCCGGCGGTACGGATTCGACGCTTCTTTTGGCGGCGGCGCATGAGGTGCTTGGCGAAAAGGCGGTCGCGGTGACGATCCGCGCATGCGCTTTCCCGGAGAATGAGACGGATGGGGCGATACGGTTTTGCCGCGAGCGCGGAATCAAGCATGAGGTGATGGACTTCGATCCGCTGTCCATTCCGCAATTCGCGGAGAACCCGCCTGACCGATGCTACCATTGCAAACGGACGATATTCTCCAAGATCTGCGACTTTGCGCGATCGCACGGCATTGACCATGTGATCGAGGGTTCGAATCTCGATGACGATGGCGATTACCGTCCGGGAAGAAAGGCGATTGCGGAGCTTGGCGTCAAGAGTCCATTGCGTGAGGCAGGGCTTGCAAAGGGCGATGTCCGCGAATGTCTGCGCGAACTTGGTCTCCCTGTCTGGCGCAAGCCGTCGGCAGCATGCCTCGCATCGCGTTTTCCGTATGGCGAGAGGATCACACGCGAAGGATTGAGACGGGTAGAGGATGCGGAGCACCATATTGCGGCGCTGCTGCCGTCCGACACGCCTTTACGCGTGCGCTCACACGGCGATGTCGCGCGTATCGAGGTGGGCGCGGACGGATTCGACGCGCTAGTTGCGCACCGTGCCGAAATCGCTGCGGCCATGAAGCAAATCGGCTTTGCGTATGCCGCCCTGGACCTTGAAGACTTTCGAACGGGGAGACTCAATGAAGTGCTCTGATGATATGGAAGATTTGGGTTTTGCGCGGGTCGATCTTCAGCGCAAGGCGCGGCAGGGCTTCGGCGAGGTGATCTACGGCGAAGGCAAGACGGCCCGGCAGATCATCGCCATCCTGAAGTCTCTCGACGCACACGGGCAGCGACCCGCGCTCGTGACGCGCATTGATGCGGAGAAGGCGGCGCGCGTGGCGGATGCGTTTGGCGGCGACTTTACGTATTTTGCAGAGGCGCGGCTTGGGAGGCTCGGCGAGAACCGTCCGTGCGATGGGCGGGGCGTCATCGCCGTGGCATGCGGCGGCACCAGCGACCTTGGGGTCGCAGAGGAAGCCGCGCTTGTCGCAGAGGCGCTTGGCAACAAGGTGGTGAGGATCTACGATGTCGGGGTTGCGGGAATCCACCGCCTCCTGGCCTGCGAAAGCGAACTGAGGTCTGCCCGCGTGGTCGTCGCCGTCGCCGGAATGGAAGGGGCGCTGCCTAGCGTGATCGGCGGATTAGTCGAAGCGCCTGTCATTGCCGTTCCGACTAGCGTGGGCTACGGCGCATCGTTCGGCGGAGTGACTGCGCTTCTCGCGATGCTCAACTCATGCGCGGCGGGGGTTAGCGTAGTCAACATCGACAACGGTTTTGGCGCGGGCTTTCTCGCAAGCCGCATAAACCATTTGAAAGGAGAGGCATGAAGACCCTCTATCTCGATTGCTCAATGGGCGCAGCGGGCGACATGCTCGCCGGGGCTCTCCTGGAGCTTGTTCCAGACCCCGACGCCGCAGTCGCCGAACTGAATGCATTTGGAATACCTGGAGTGATGTACAAGCGAGAGACGCTATCCAAATGCGGAATCGCCGCAACGCACCTTTCAGTGACGGTCGGTGGACACGAAGAACATGAGGCCCATCACCACCACGAACACCATCATCACGAACACCGCTCGCTTGCCGATGTGCTGCATGTCATCGGACATCTCAAGCTTGAGCCTTCCGTCCGCGAGGATGTGAAAAGCGTCTACGAATCTCTGGCGGCGGCGGAATCGCGAGCGCACGGAAAGGCAGTGGGCGAGATACACTTTCACGAGGTGGGCGCATTGGACGCAATCGCCGATATTGCGGCGTTCTGCCATCTGCTCAGGCGCATCGCGCCCGACAAGGTTATCGCGTCGCCGGTTCATGTCGGCTCTGGAACAGTGAACTGCGCACATGGAGTATTGCCGGTTCCCGCCCCGGCGACCGCGTTTCTTCTGGAGGGCGTGCCGACCTGTTCCGACGGCGTGATCGTCGGCGAACTCTGCACGCCGACTGGTGCCGCGCTCATAAAGAATTTTGCGGCGTCCTTTGGTCCGCAGCCGCTTATGACCGTAAGGTCCATAGGCTATGGCGCGGGCAGAAAGGATTTCCCGCGAGCAAACGTCGTCCGTGCGATGCTGGGCGAGAGCGCAGCGGAAGAATCTGGCGACGGCGAGATGTTCGAACTCAACTTCAATGTGGACGACATGACTGGCGAGGAACTTGCCTTCGCGTCCGGGCGCATCTTCGCCGCAGGTGCGAGGGATGTATCGTTCGCTCCGGTCGTGATGAAGAAGGGGCGTCCCGGGCAGCGCGTCAGCGTGATGTGCCCTGCGGAAACTCGCGGGGAGGTCGTAAAGGCGATATTCGCCCACACTTCGACATTGGGCGTTCGCGAGACGCGTTGCCGCCGCTATACGCTAGACCGCAAGATCGAGACGGTTGCGCTTGCGGACGGTTCGACCGTCAGGCGCAAGGTTGCGAGCGGATATGGCGTCTGCCGCGCAAAGTGGGAGGCGGACGATCTTGCCGCATTCGCGCGTACAAATGGAATTTCATTGGCTGAAGCCAAGGATCGACTTGAAACCTCGAAAGGAGAACCATGAGGAAGAAGGAAATGTCGCGACGCGAGTTCTTCGCAGACCTCGCGAAGAAGCTTGAGGGCAGCGGCGAGATGACGACCCGCGAAGACCTCAAGGGCAACAAGATTTCGCTCTTGGGCTACGGCGCGATGCGCCTGCCGACAAAGGACGGCAAGCACGCCAACACTTGGGCCGAGGGAGTATCTTCCGCCGCGATCGACCAGGAGGCTGTCAACGAGCACGTCGATTTCGCGCTGGAGCATGGCGTAAACTACTTCGACACGTCGCCCGCATACTGTCGCGGCGAGTCGGAGCGCGTGATGGGCGAGGCGCTCTCGCGTCATCCGCGAAGCAGCTACTTCATCGCGACTAAGCTCTCAAATTTTGCGCCGCAGCAGTATCCGCTTGAGGAATGCAAGGCGATGTTCGAGAACTCGCTTAAGGCGCTGCGCACAGACTACATCGACTTCTATCTGCTGCACGCGATCGGCAACGGCGGCTTCGAGACGTTCTCAAAGCGCTACATCGAGAACGGTGCGATAGATTGGCTCCTGGAGGAACGCGCGGCAGGACGCATCCGCAACCTCGGCTTCTCGTTCCACGGCGACCCCAAGGCTTTCGAGTGGTGCATCGAACATCACGACCAGTACCGTTGGGACTTCTGCCAGATTCAGATGAACTATGTGGACTGGCTTCATGCCAAGGCTGTGAACGACCGCAACCTCGACGCGAAGTATCTCTACGAGACGCTGGCGGCGAAGAACATACCGGCGGTCATAATGGAGCCGCTTCTTGGCGGCAGGCTCGCGAAGTTCAACTACGCCGTCGCGTCCAAGCTGAAGGGGATGGATGCTGAGGCGTCGATAGCGTCGTGGGCGTTCCGCTTCTGCGGCACGTATCCGAGGGTGCTGACGATACTTAGCGGCATGACCTACAAGGAGCAGCTGATGGAGAACATCGCGACGCTCTCGCCGCTCAAGCCGCTCACTCAGCATGAGCTTGATACGCTTGAAGAGGCGGCGCAGCTCGTGCTTCAGAACAACACGGTGCCGTGCAACCTTTGTCAGTACTGCATGCCTTGTCCGTACGGAGTGGACATCCCTGGCGTGTTCGACTGCTGGAACCGCGCATGCACCGAAGATCGCCTGCCGAACGATCCGGCGAACGCGCGCCATGCCGAGAACCGCCGCAAGTTCCTGAAGGACTGCGACAAGGCGATTCCGCACTTGAGGCAGGCCGAGCATTGCATAGGGTGCGGCAAGTGCCTGAGCCACTGTCCGCAGCGCATCGACATTCCGCGAAGGCTGGACGCCATCGACAGGTTCGTCGCCAATCTCAGAAAGGAGGAGCGCCATGCGTAAGGCTGTTCTTTGGGTTCGCCGCGTCGTCGCGGCATCTGTATTCGTCGGCTTTGTCGCGCTGTTCGCGGGCTGCTCGTTCAAATATCTCGCGTTCCTCGCGAAGTTGCAGTTCGTTCCTGCCGTTCTCGCGGGAAGCACCGTCGTCGCAGTTGCGACGGTCGTTGCGACGCTGCTCTTCGGGCGAATCTATTGCGGCGTGTGCTGTCCGCTCGGAATACTCCAGGATGTCGCCTTTGCGCTCTTCAAGCACAAGTCGCAGGGCGTAAGGACCAAGGCACGGACTATCGCGAGGTACGCCATCCTCGCCGCGTTTCTCGCGGTCGGGCTTTGCGGCTTCGGCTTTTCGTGGATCGAGCCATACGGACTCTTCGGGCGCATTGTGACGAGCCTCTGGATCGCGCTTACGTTCGGCGTCGCGATATTCGCGCTCGCCGCGTGGCGCGGACGCGTGTGGTGCAACTGGGTGTGTCCCGTCGGAACTTTCCTCGGCGGGCTCTCGCGACGCGCCCTGTTCAAGCTGAAGATCGACGAAGCGAAGTGCATCGGATGCAAGCAGTGCGAGCGCACATGCCGCGCGTCAGCAATCAAGATAGACGGCAAAGGCGGAGAGATCGACGCCACATTGTGTGTGCAGTGCCGCGATTGCACGGTGCTCTGCCCCAAGGGAGCGATTGGCTCGTATGCAAAGGCCGCGTCCGAGCCTGCCGAAGCCAAGACCGGCGTAACGCGCCGCAGCTTCCTCGTCGGAACCGCCGCTGCCAGCGCCGCTCTCGCGGCTGAAGCCGCGGATGAGAAGATATTCGACGGCGGCTTTGCCGACGTGTCGGATCCAGGAATCGACGTTCGCAACGCCTCGCTCAAGCCCGCCGGGTCGCACTCGATAAAGAACTTCCAGACGAAGTGCGTCGGCTGCCAGCTCTGCGTGAAGGCGTGTCCCAACAAGGTGCTGCGTCCATCGGTGCGACTCAAGGACTTCGGCCAGCCTGAGATGGCGTTTGACAAGGGATACTGTACTGTAGATTGCACGAAATGTTCTGAGGTCTGCCCTGCGGGCGCGATAGAGGCGATACCTTCGTTCATGAAGGAGAACATCAACATCGGCGAAGCGGTCTGGCACAAGGATCGCTGCCTCGCTTCGACCGAGGGCGTCAGCTGCACGGCATGCTTCCGCCATTGTCCCGTGAATGCGATAGCGCTTGTCGAGGGGCCGAACGGCGCCAGGATTCCCGTCGTGGATGCAGACAAGTGCATCGGTTGCGGCGCGTGCGAGCACGTCTGCCCGGCGCGTCCGCTGCCCGCCCTGACCGTAAAGGCGTATGAGCGCCACCGCGAAATCTGGCCTGCAAATATTGACGCCAATTAAGTCTTTATGGTTGTTGTAATAACAGGCTGGCTTCATAACAGGCGAGAACATCTGCATTGACGGCGGCATGACCCGCAATATGATCTACCACAATGACTTCGGTTGGAATCTGAAGAAATGATGGAAAGTAACAGACGGCAGATTACGTTTAACCGGCTTGCGCCGGGCGACAGGGACGGGATTCTGGCGATGTCGCGTCTGGCCACTGACATCCTTCGTGAACACTACGACCCGATCTTGGGTAAGGCGCAGAACAACTACATGCTAGAGAAGTTCCAGTCGGTTGATGCCATCAACCACCAACTTGAGAGCGGGTACCAGTACTATTTCGTCAGGGCGGCAGGACGAGACATCGGATTTCTTGCGTTCTATCCCAGAGGCGAGGCCATGTATCTCAGCAAACTGTATCTGTTGAAGGACGAGCGCGGCAAGGGATATTCCCGCCTGATTGTCGAGTTCGTCGTGGGCAAGGCAAGGGAGGCATCTCTCGGTTCGGTTGAACTGAACGTAAACAAGCACAACGATGCGATACCGGCTTACGAAAGCCTTGGTTTCAGAAGGGTTCGTGCCGAGAAGAACGACATCGGCAGCGGCTATTTCATGGATGATTACGTCTACGCCTTAAATGTCGATGATTGGCAGTCTCCAAAACCCAGACGAGCCGTTCCTCATCCATATGAAAGACAAGGGGATTCTTTATGGTCGTGATCCACCACAATAACTTCAGATGGAGACTTGAGAAATGAACTGGATCATTCTGATAACAGCAGGGTTGTTTGAGGTCGTGTAGGCGACGGCGCTCAAGATGTCAAATGGCTTTCGCAATCCAATTGCCGATGCCGTTTGCGTCATCGGGATGGCGTTAAGCGTGTGGTTGCTCGCCGTTGCCATGAAGACGATTCCAATGGGCACTGCCTACGCCGTATGGACGGGGATCGGCGCAATCGGCGGTGTCGTGGTCGGGATTGCCGCATTCGGCGAATCCGACTCTCCTTGAGGCGAACACACAGACGCTGGCAGCGGTATTCGGTGCATCCGAGACGCTTAGGTTTATCGCCTCTTCGCCAAACACGTCGGCGCCGAAGTTCGTCGTCGCCTTTGTCTCTTCTGTCATTTGTGCTTTCCTTTCGCCGGACGCGACCACCGCACCCGTTGCCCTTGCCCTTATATTAGCACACCCCGTGCCAACTCCGAAAAGCACGAATCTTTTACATTTTATGTCGCATCCCCGCCAATCGGCAGCAAATCAATTACAAATTCCGCTTTGAAAAGGCGCTATTGCGCAGAACACCACCCCTATCGGCTGAGCGCGCAAAACCCCTCGGCGCACCCGCTGGCGCTTATGTCAGGGTAGTCTGGGAAGTCTACCGCGCCTAACTGGGAAATCTACCGCGCCTAACTGACAAGTCTACCGCGCCTAACTGACGAATCTACCGCGGTAGACTTCATAATCTACCGCGCCTAATTTCCCAGTCTACCGTGGCAGACTTTCCAAGTGGTGCAGAGCCCGTCCCCGCATGGCGCAGAAGCCGCCCTTGAAGACAGCAGGCGGCAGTGAAGGTTTGGGCGAACGCGCGAACTCTTGAGTTCTTCGCGCTCGGTGCGACCTCGCCTAGAGAACACCAAAGCTATGCGTTTTCAAACATGCTCGGTCGCAACGTCGCCAAATCTTCCCCGCCGCCCTATCTGCCGCCAAAAAGCAGAGCTGCCGATTTGGGTGTAAAGCGCCGAAGAACAAGCGTGATGACTATTGAGCCGAGTACCCCGCCAAAGAACACGGCAAAATCTTTTGAAAGGCCCTCTATAGGAAGATACGCGAGCACTATGACGATATGTGGAAACAGCACAGTGTGCATCAGGAATATCGGAAACGAACACGATGTCAGCCATTTCGGCAACTTAGTTAATGAAGATTTCCTAAGTTTTCAGCGAACGTCGAGTAGCGTTGATGCTACAATTGTCTTCGGCCCTTTGGATTTCTCCCATCGGCACCGTTGTCCCGCAGAAAAGATTTCTGTGAAACGCGCATATTATACCATATTCTTACGTCTATCAGTGAAAGGATGCAAGATAAAATTGTCGTTGGCGCAAGATGGACTTGGCTCGCTGCTGGTAGCGAAGGGATGAGCCAAGGGCGCACGAGTGAGGAGGCAAATTCTGCAAGCGTAGGAGTGACGTTGTTTGCAACCTCACGCTTTGTCGAGGGTGGCAGTCTAAGAAAAAGCTACTTGTCTAATGATATAGCCGCAGCAGATATTTGCCGACGAGAGCGAGGGCGCAGCTTGGGCATCCCAAAGCGACGCCTTTATGCTTTGTGCTGATACTCCTGAAGGCTGTAGACGGAACATTCGTCGTGGGGCTGGGAGAGGCCGGCGACTGCGGCGGCGAAACCGGCAAGCGTCGTGGTTACGGGAATTCCGGCGGCGACGGCGGCTGAGCGCATCTTCACCGAGTCGCCGGACGCCTCGCCGTCCGACTCGGAAGTGTTCACGACCCAGTTTATCTCGCCTTTGCGCATAAGGTCGATTGCGTTGGGGCGTCCGCGGGAGATGCGAAACGCCGCGCGCGACTCGATGCCGTGGTTCCAGAGGTAGGACGACGTGCCGAGCGTCGCGTAGATGCCGAAGCCGAGCGACTTCAGCTTGGCGACGCGCTCATAGACGCGAGTCGTTTTCTCATACGCGCCCCCGGGGAGCCTGAGCAGACCCTGACCGTAAGAGAGCTTGGGCTTCTCAAGGCCTTCGCCGCGCACCCGGGGCAAGCCCTCTCCCGCGATGCGCTTTTGGACGCCGTAGGGGGGGGGGGGGAGGACTACTTTGCCGCAAGCCGTACGCTCGACCAACACATCCTGCAGATCAGGCGCAAGCTGGGCTCGTCCGGCGCACGCATCGAGACGATCCGCGGCGCCGGCTACAGGCTCAGGGATTGACTTACGCTCTGGATTAAGCAGAATTCCGCTGCGCTGTGTTAAAAATACTGACCGCAGGTCATTGACTTGCGGTCGGTGATGTGGTATAATTTCTGCCGTTGTTAATCCTCATAGGAGATTTGAAGTGACAAAGCGGCAGAAGAACGCGCTGGAGACGCGGCAGAAGATATACGAGACGGCCTGTTCCCTCATCGAGGAAAAGGGATTCGCCAACGTGTCCGTCGAGGACATCACGCGCGCCTGTGGCGTGTCGAAGGGAACGTTCTACGTCTATTTCAAGCGCAAGGAGGATATCGTCTTCGAGTGCTGCAAGGAGTGGTTCAGCGACGTGGACCGCAAGGCACGAGAGCACAAGGGGACGATTGTGGAAAAGCTCGCGTTCTATTTCAAGGGCTTCATGGAGGGCGTGACGTGCGGCGGCGCGGAACTCTGCCGCCAGTGGGTGCGCGAGGTGATCAATCCCAACGACTCGCCGGGCGAGATGTGCGGAGGGAAGTACAACTACGACCTCGGACACATGACGGCCTTCCTCGAAGACGCCGTGAAAGGCGGACTTCTCAAGAAGAGCACTCCCGTCAAGACGCTGGCGCACATCTTCATGTGCGAGCTCTACGGCATGATGACGAGCTGGTGCATGAGCGACGAGAAATTCGTCCCCGATGAATGGGTGGGCCGCTTCGCAAAGGTGCAGCTGCCAAACCTGCTGGCGCCGTATCGTGTGAAATGATTTTGGCCACAAAGAACGCAAAGTACGCAAAGATGCGAGAAAGGGAAAGCAGAAGATGACGGAGCAAGAAGCAAATGCGATTTGTGACAAGATCAGACAGGCGGCCTACGACTTGCATGTTTATCTTGGGGTTGGCTATCTCGAAAAGGTCTATGAAAATGGATTGGTCCATCGTCTGGTAAAGGTCGGCATGTCGGTGCAATCGCAAGTCCCAATACAGGTTGCAGACGAAGATGGTTATGTCATCGGTGAATATATCGCCGATATGGTTGTTGAAGGGATAATTGTTGAATTGAAGGCCGTTTCAACGCTTCTTCCGACCCATCTTGCCCAGCTGCTGAATTACATGAAAGCAATGAAACTGGGACATGGTTTGCTCATAAACTTCGGTTCAGAGACATTTCAATGCAAGAAAATGGTGAAACAACTCTGACCCTTTGCGATCTTTGCGTTCTTTGTGGCAAAAAAGAAAAAGGAAAACAGAAAATGAACAGGAAAGAATTCATCAAGATAATGGGCGCGGTCGCAACTGCAGCGGCGCTCGACAACATCGGCTTCGCCGAGGAAGGAGCAAAGAAAATGAACAAGAGCATCGTCGTCTACTTCTCGCACACGGGCGAGAACTACTCCGTGGGCAACATCACGGTGGGCAACACCGCGAAGGTCGCCAAGGAGATCGCCGCCCAGACGGGCACGACGACATGGGAGATCAAGGAGAAGAATCCCTACCCGACCCAGTACACGCCGTGCATCGAAGTCGCAAAGAAGGAAATGCAGGCGAAGGCGCGCCCGGAGTTCGTCGGCGAGGCCCCCGACCTCTCGGACATCGACACCATCTACCTCGGCTACCCGAACTGGTGGGCGGACGCCCCGATGATCGTCTATTCCTTCCTCGACAAGGCGAAGATCGACGGCAAGACAATCCTCCCGTTCTGCACGCACGAGGGTTCGGGACTTGGCTCGACCGCAAAGAAGCTCGCGGCTGCCTATCCCAAGGCAAAGGTGGAACTGAAAGGACTCGCCCTCTACGGACACGTTGCGCAAAAGGAACCTGACGCCGTCAAGTCCGCCGTGGCCAACTGGCTGAAACAGCTCGGAAAATAAAGAAAGGAAACCAGCAATGCAATACGTGAAATTCGGCAACACGGGGATGGACGTCTCGCGCATCTGCCTCGGCATGATGAGCTTCGGCAAGCCCGGCAAGGAGAACGGAGTCTTCCCGTGGGCGCGGGACTACGACGACGCGAAACCGCTCTTCAAGAAAGCCATTGACCTCGGCATCAACTACTTCGACACGGCGAACGTCTATCAGATGGGATCGAGCGAGGAGATCACCGGGCGGCTCGTGCGCGACTTCGGCCTCGACCGCGACGAGATCGTCGTTGCGACGAAGGTGCATTTCGACATGCGCCCCGGCAAGCCCAATGGCGGTGGTTCCTCGCGCAAGAATATCATGGCGGAGATCGACCATTCCTTGAAGCGACTCAACATGGACTACGTGGACCTCTACCAGATCCACCGCCTCGACGCGAACACGCCAATGGAGGAGATCATGGAGGCACTGCACGATGTCGTGAAGAGCGGCAAGGCACGCTACATCGGAGCCTCCACCATCTTCGCGTGGCAGCTGGAGCGGATGCAGCAGATCGCCGAGCACCACGGCTGGACGAAGTTCGTCTCGCTACAGCCTCAATACAACCTCATCTACCGCGAGGAGGAGCGCGAGATCCTGCCGCTCTGCCGCGACCGCAAGATGGCCGTCGTGCCGTGGAGTCCGCTCGCCGGCGGACGCTGCGCGCATCCGTGGGGAACGAAGACCGCCCGCAATTCGATTGACGAAGTCTCGCCGATGGTATGGGGTGCGACGGACGCTCTGGACAAGGTCGTGGTGGATAACCTCGAAAAAATCGCCGCAGCGCATGGACGTACGATGGCGCAGGAGTCGCTTGCATGGATGCTCTCGAAGCCGGAGATCACCGCCCCCATCGTCGGCTGCACGTCCGTGAAGCACGTTGAAGAGGCGGTCTCCGCGCTCGACATCAAGCTCGACGCCGAGGAAATCGCCGCCCTCGAATCGCCCTACGTCCCGCACATCAAAACCGGCGCGTTTTAAGAAAGGAATGATGCAATGAAAGTGCTGATGCTGAATGGAAGCTTCAACCCCGACGGTTCGACGAACGCGGGATTGGAAATCATGGCGAAGACGTTTGCCGACGAAGGCGTGGAGACGGAAATCATGACCGTCGGCGGCAAGCCGATTGCCGACTGCATCGCCTGCGGCAAGTGCAAGGAGTTTGGCCGCTGCGTTTTCGCCAACGACGCGGTCAACGAGTTCGCGGAGAAGGCAAAGACGGCGGACGGCCTCGTCTTCGGGACGCCCGTCTACTACGCGCATCCCTCGGGGCGCATCCTGAGCTTTCTCGACCGGCTCTTCTTCTCGAGCCGCCTCGCAAACGGCTACGAGCATTTGCGCCACAAGCCGGGCGCGGCAATCGTCGTCGCCCGTCGCGCGGGAACGAGTGCGAGCTACGACGTGATGAACAAGTATTTCGGCATCGCGCAGATGTTCAACATCGGCAGTACCTACTGGAACGAGTTCCATGCGCTCCAGAAGATTGACGTGCCGCAGGATGGCGAGGGCGTGCAGACGCTTCAGAACCTCGCTCGCAACATGGTCTATGTCATGAAATGCCTCAAGGCCGGGCGCGACGCAGGCATTCTCCCGCCGACAGCTGACGAAAGCGTATTCACCAACTTCGTGAGATAGCAATGAAGGACGTAGTCGTAGTCATTGGCGCGGGCGGGATCGGGCAGGCGATTGCGCGGCGAGTGGGCGCAGGCAAGCACGTCGTGCTGGCCGATCTGCGCCTGGAGGCCGCGGAGTCCGCCGCGAAGACGCTGGAGGATGCCGGCTTCGAGACCAGCGCGGCCCAAGCCGACCTCGCGAGCCGAGAGTCGATCCTCGCGCTTATCGAACACGCAAAGTCGTTCGGCCCGATCAGGAACCTCGTCAACGCGGCGGGCGTCTCGCCCTCGCAGGCACCAGTCGCGACGATTCTCAAGGTCGATCTCTACGGGACGAGCGTCCTTCTGGAGGAGTTCGGCAAGGTCATCGCCGAAGGCGGCTCGGGAATCGTTATCTCGTCGCAGTCCGGACATCGCCTCCATGCGCTTACCGAGGAGGAAAACGCCGCGCTTGCGACCGCCCCGACGGAAGAGCTGCTCTCGCTGCCGTTCATCGCGTCCATCACGGACACCCTCAAGGCGTACCAGTATTCCAAGCGCTGCAACGTCCTGCGCGTAATGGGCGAGGCGACGAACTGGGCGAAGCGCGGCGCGACGGTGAACTCCATCAGCCCAGGCATCATCATCACGCCCCTTGCGAATGACGAGCTGAAGGGTCCGCGCGGCGAAGGCTACCGCAAGATGCTCTCTCTCTGCCCCTGCCGCCGGGCGGGGACGCCGGACGAGGTGGGCGACCTCGCGGAGTTCCTGATGTCCTCGCGCGGACGCTGGATCACCGGCTCCGACTTCCTCATCGACGGAGGCACCACCGCCAGCTACTTCTACGGCGACCTCCAATATCTCAAGGCGACACATTGATTATGAACAAGTTATTGACAGGAGCAATCATCATGGCAACGGCAATCTCGGCAAGCGCCGCAGCGCTGACGGACAGGGAGACGGCTATCGTCGACATCGGCGCGGCAGCGGCACGTGGGGAACAGGAACAGCTCGCGGAGGCGTTCAAGACGGGTTTTAACGCAGGGCTGACGCTGAACGAGGCGAAGGAACTCGTCGGACAGCTCTACGCCTATTGCGGGTTTCCTCGTGCGCTCAATGCCGCCGCAACGCTGATGGGCGTGTGGGGAAGAGGGAACTGGGAATGGAAAACGGGAAAGACTCCAAGTCCATTCCCCGATGGCTACAACGCCTTGCGCGACGGTGAGGCCAACCAGACGAAGCTCTGCGGCGCTCCCGTCAAGGGACCGCTCTTCGAGTTCCATCCGCAGCTCGACGAATACCTCAAGGCGCATCTCTTCGGCGACATCTTCCAGCGCGACAACCTCGACTGGAAAACGCGCGAACTCGTCACCATCGCCGCGCTTGCCGCACGACCGGAGACCGAGCCGCAGCTCAAGGCACACATCGCCATCGGCAAGTTGAACGGAATCACCGACGATCAGGCCGCCGCAATCGTGCATCGCGTGCAGAGTCCAGCCGATCCGTCGAAACTTCCGAGCGACTGGTCGCCAATCCCCATCGGCGAGCCGAACACCGCATACGCCAAGTATTTCAGCGGAAGGAGCTATCTCCACAAGCTGACGCTCAACCAGGTGCCCGCTTTCGGCGTCACGTTCGAGCCGAACTGCCGCAACAGCTGGCACATCCACCACGCCAAGACCGGCGGAGGGCAGATTCTCATCGTCACGGCGGGCGAGGGCTATTACCAAGAATGGGGCAAAGAGAAGCGTCGCATCAAGAAGGGCGACACGGTGAACATCCCTGCCGGTGTCAAACACTGGCACGGCGCGGCGGACTGCTGGTTCCAGCACATCGCCATCGAAGTCCCCGGCACCGAAACCCAGAACGAATGGCTTGAACCAGTTTCAGAATAATCAATCCACTAAACGAAAGGAACATGACAATGCAAAACTTCGACTACATGACACCTACGCGGCTCATCTTCGGCAAAGGAGCTGTCGAAAAACTTCCTGACGCAATTCGTCCCTACGGAAAGCGTGTACTTCTGGCGTATGGCGGCGGCAGCATCAAGAAGTCTGGCCTCTACGACAAAGTAAAGGTGCTGCTCGCGGACTGCGAGATCGTCGAGCTTCCCGGCATCCATCCTAATCCGAAATACGACCCGAGCGTTCTTGAGGGCGTGCGGCTCTGCAAGGAGAAGAAGATCGACATCGTGCTGGCCGTCGGAGGCGGAAGCGTGCTCGACTGCTGCAAGGCGATTGCCGCCGGCGCGAAGTACGATGGCGACGTGTGGGATCTCGTCACTGGCGAGAAGCCGACCTTGGACGCGCTTCCGGTCGCGGACATTCTTACGCTTGCGGCCACGGGAAGCGAGTTTGACGGTTTTGCCGTCATCTCGCGCACCGACACGAACGACAAGATCGGCTATTTCTCGGAGAAGGTCTATCCGGCGTTTTCGATCCTCGACCCGAAACTGACGTTCACCGTGTCGAAGCGGCAGACCGCCGCCGGATGCGCCGACGCGATGAACCACGTGATGGAGCAGTATTTCACTGGCGACACCACTCTTCTCAACGACGGCATCTGCGAGTCGATGCTGAGGAGCCTCATGGCGAACGCCCGCGCCTGCCTCGCGAATCCCGAGGACTACCGCGCCCGCGCCGAGATGATGCTCGCCTGTACCTATGGATGCAACGGCATCCTCGCGCTCGGCAACGCCTACTCTGGATGGCCCTGCCACGCGATGGAACATGCCCTGAGCGCCTACTACGACATCACGCACGGCGAAGGCCTTGCAATCATCACGCCGCCCTGGATGCGCCACATACTTTCGGATAAGACCCTTCCGCGCTTCGTCAAGTACGGCGTGAACATCTTTGGCATTGATGCTACCCTGCCGCCGCGCGAAATCGCGGAGAAGGCGATTCGGGCGACGCATGACTTCTTTGTCTCAATCGGCATCCCGATGACGCTCCGCGCGGTCGGCATAGACGAAAGCCGCATAGACGAAATGGCGCACCATGTCGCTGAGACCGGCGGCCTCGAAGACGCCTGGGTGCCGCTTGCAGAGTCCGACATCGCCGCCATCTTCCGTGCAAGCCTTTAATTGGGAGATGCAGGCAATCAAGAGTTTTCACAAACTTGAAAGGGAAGAGCGCCAATGAAAGTGCTGATGATAAACGGAAGTCCGCGTGCGAACGGCAACACCGCCCGTGCGCTCAAGGAAGTGGCCGACACCCTCGCCGCCGAGGGAATCGAGAGCGAGACGGTGTGGATCGGGAAGAAGCCGGTGCGCGGGTGCGTCGCCTGCTGGCAATGCATGAACAAGGAGCTTGGACGCTGCGTGTTCGATGACGACGTCGCCAACCGCATCGTCGAAAAACTGCCTGAAGCCGATGCGTTCGTGATCGGAGCGCCCGTTTATTACGGCCAGCCCAATGGCGCGTTCATGGCGGTATGGCAACGCGTCTGCGTTGCAGGACGCAAGCATGTTGAATGCAAGCCCGCCGCCTCCATCGCGGTGTGCCGTCGCGGAGGCTCGACGGCGGCGTACCAGTGCATGAACATGCCGTTCGAGATGCTGAACTGCCCTGTCGTCACCTCGCAGTATTGGAACATCGTGTTCGGACGTGAGGAAGGCGAATGCGAGAAGGACACGGAGGGAATGCAGACGATGCGCACCCTCGGACGCAACATGGCGTGGCTCTTGAAGAACCTCAAGCACGGCGACGCAGTCCCCCGCACACCGCAGGAACCCTGGCAGCCCATGCACTTCATACGATAAGGAGACAAAACAATGACAATTCGCAATCTCGGAAAATTCACGGTCTCGTCCGTCGGGATGGGCTGCATGGGCTTCAGCCACGGTTATGGCGCATTGCCGCCGGAGGAAGAATCCATCCGCCTCATGCGCAAGGCGTTCGACATGGGCTGCACGCTCTTCGACACGGCAGAGGCATACGGCCCGTTCGTCAACGAAACGCTCGTCGGCAAGGCGGTCAAGCCTTTCCGCGACAAGATTGTCCTCACGACTAAATTCACGCCGTGCAAGGTCGGCGACCAGGACATCTCGGACGCGGAGAAGCTGACGGCCAAGGGCATCCGCAAGGCGCTCGAGGACTCGCTGCGGCGTCTCGGAACGGACTACATCGACTGCTACTACGAACACCGCGTCCCGCAGACGAGCCGTCCGGAGGAAGTCGCAGAAGTCATGGGCGAACTCATCAAGGAAGGAAAGATCCGCGGTTGGGGACAGAGCCAGTCCACGCCGGAGCAGATTCGGAGGGCGCATGCCGTCACGCCGCTTTCGATGGTACAGAGCGAGTATTCGATGATGGAGCGGATGTTCGAGGCAGAGGTGATCCCTCTCTGCCGTGAGCTG
>JAFPUH010000036.1 GCA_017395505.1 Kiritimatiellia bacterium | reverse complement strand
TGATGAGCGCGGAGAAAACTGGTGAGCGACCCGATTTTGACGCACCGCCATTTTGCCGATAGTACAGCCGGCATTGGCAAAATGTAAAAGGTCGCAAAATCGATGTCGCATCATCTGTTTTCTCCGAAGCAGCGAATCACTAGCGCGTAAACGACACACCGCCTCTCCCATTTTCGTGGTTAAAAAAACGAGGTCGGTAACCGCCCCTTGAGGGGGTTCGCGCCCCTTGGGGGTGATGCCCCTGCGCCGAAGGCGTCGGGTTGCCCGAGGGCTATGCCCGAGCCGCGAAGCGGTCGCAAGAGGCGGCGCGAACACACCGAGCTATGCGAGGTCGAGCGCAGCAGCTTGGCCACCGACGAGCCCCTTGACGCCCCACCACCCGCTGGGACGAGTTGATGACCGTGTGGTAAATGGGTTATGTTCCGGCAAATAGGTCTATATTGCATTTTGCTTTGTCACTTTGTTGGCGATTATGGTATCAATTTGACAATTTCACCTTTTGGCCATTGACAAAATGTTCTCGATTATGGTATCATATTGACATGAAAAACTTTGATAAAGTTTATGAGGCTGCCGCAGAACGGTATGGACTCATAACCGTGGAGGATGCCGCTGAACTAGGTATTCACCGCAAGCAGTTGCTTTTCTGGGAGGCGAATGGTCGACTGGAGAGATGCGGACGCGGCGTGTACAGAATCAAGTATCATGTCCCGACGCCATACGACCACTACGCAGAGGCAATTGCCCTCGTCGGGCGGGACGCCATCATCTATGGCGACGGTGTGCTGGCCATGCACAACCTCGCCCTTGTGAATCCAAAGCAAATTCAAGTGGCGGTCGAGAAGCGCGTCCGTCGAAACCTTCCCGAGTGGATACGCCTTGTCAAAAAGTCCGAAGGCGTAAAGGAGGAGATGTTCGAGGGGATTGCCTGCCAGTCGGTGGCCGACGCGATTCGTGCATGCAGGGGAACCGTCATAAGGGAGCGTCTTGTCGATGCCATCGACGAGGCCGAGCGACAGGGTCTTGTCGGCCGGCAGGAATACCATGAACTCAAGAGGGAGTTTGCCCAATGAACCGTCCAAATACGTGCACAAATCTCATCAAGGCGATAAACAGGATCGCAGGACAGGAACGCGACGCATTGCGGCTCGGCCGCGCACTTGCCAACGTGATCATCGCGCAGATGCTCCCCGACGGCGTCGTCAAGGGCGGCAGTTCACTGATGTTCCGCTACGGCGGCAACATGACGCGCTACACCCGTGACATGGACACGGCCCGCGTCATGGAGTTGGACGCATATCTAGACAAGCTTGAATCGAGTCTCAAGGCTGGATGGAACGGTTTTACAGGAAGGTTGCAGCGCGTCGAGCCGCCTCATCCGGCAGGCGTTCCGCAGGGTTATGTCATGATACCTTACGACGTAAGACTCGCATACAACGACAGATCGTGGCAGACCGTCAGAATTGAAATCGGCCACAACGAGATTGGCGACGCCGACGAAGCAGAGCTTGAATATCCGTCCGACATCGCCGATGTGCTTGAGCAACTTGGATTTCCTCGTCCGAATCCGATCCCAGTAATGAAGCTGTCGTACCAGATTGCACAGAAACTGCACGCTGTCACAACGGCGGGTGCGGATCGTCCGCACGACCTTGTCGACCTTCAGCTCATGTGCGGGCATTCGCAGATTGACCTTGCCGAAGCAAGGGAGATCTGCATTAGGCTTTTTGACTATCGGCGTAGGCAGCCCTGGCCGCCGACCGTGGCGAAAGGTTCGGCATGGGATTCCCTTTACGAAGATGCGGGGAATGGGCTTGACGTCCTTCCGACCTGCGACGAGGCGGTTGCATGGGCGAACGACCTGATAGAGTCAATCAACAAGGCGTAGAAACTGCAATGCGGATAATGGCCACATCTGATCTGCATGGCAACCTTGAAGTCGCCCATGGGGTACGACCCCATTGATGCCCCCGTATGGCGCTTCGCGCGACCACGAAAACCGGCTGGCGATGAATCGGCTTGCGCCGATTTGAAGCCGTCGTTTTGCCGGTTGGCGTGAAAGCTGCGCTTTCGCCAACGTCAAACCGCCGTATTCACCCTTGCGGGTCATCATCGCCTCGCCGGACACGAAAGCGGCCCTTCGGCCGACACGAAACGCCTGCTGCGCAGGCCACGAAAAGCAGTGGTTTAACTTTACTCATCATTGCCAACTAGCGGATCTTCGCTGATTTTCGATTATGGGTTAAGTAGCTCAACTGTTTTGTGTAGCTAATGTCTTAATGCATCGTCACTGGTTCGGGCGAAGCTTTCGTGTGATTTCGTGTCCCGCTTTAGGCGGGTTTTCGTGTCTGGGCGGGGAGGCCAGCCGTGAGGCTGAAGCTGGCGGGTCGCGAGCGACGCAAACTTGTTTGCAGTCCGCTCGACGAGCCCGCTTGCTTCAAATCGCGTCAGCGATTGCCTCCCCGCCCAGTTTTCGTGGTTAAAAACCTCCAGTGCGTCCATGGGGTCTGACCCCATGGAAGGCCCAACATCACAAGGGCTGGACTTGTTGTAAGGGTACCCCCTGCGCGTTGGCGAAACTGGATTTTAGGGTAAAATATAATTAAATATATATACCTTATATATACTATATTTCTCTACTTACCGTGTCCATTTTCCCCAAAACAATCACACAAACAATCACACACGCCATGTGAAGTTGTTTTTGCTCTTGGCCTGACGCCTTGCCGGACACCGCCCCTGGACCTTATCAAAATGATAAAACAGGTCTGACCCATTTTATCATTTAAGTTGTCTGAACCTTAAGAAATCTTAAGGTTCGCTTAAGGTTCGCTTAAGGTACTTTTTCGAGTAATATGGGATAATATCCTCGTCAACACGAAAGGAGATATGTTATGAACGGACAAAGCACTAGTGCCCTGGTGGACCCACTTGACGCCGATGCCGCAATAAAGTCGCGGATATTCACAATCCGTGGCGTTCAGGTAATGCTGGATAGTGATCTGGCCGTTCTATACGGAGTACCAACGAAACGCCTGAACGAGCAGGTAAAACGTAATCTAGAGAGATTCCCCTCGGACTTTATGTTTCAACCGACAGCGGGCGAACTTTCCAGTTTGAGGTCGCAATTTGCGACCTCAAACGCAGGTCGCGGAGGCACAAGATATATTCCGTATGTTTTTACAGGATATGGTATAATCATGCTTGCAAGTATTTTGAAAAGTGAAGTGGCTGTTCAAGCAAGCATTCGCATCACGCATGCATTTGTTGCGATGCGTAGGGCTTTATCGTCAATTTCACCGCTCATTAATCGTATTGATATGGTAGAATGCCGTCAAATCGCTGATCAGCAACGCAACGAGGAGCGGTTTGATACGATATTCAAGGCGATGGACGGCGGGGAGTTTCCGCCGCAGAAGGTGTTTTTCGACGGACGGCACTACGAGGCGTATTCGTTTGCGAAGAAGCTTGTCGGCAAGGCGACAAAGAGCATATTGCTCGTCGATGGCTATTGCGACGATGTTACGCTCGACATCCTGTCTGCAAAGCGCTGCGGTGTGAAGGTCACTGTTGCGACTGTCGATAAGACTCCCATTTCAGAAACGGCCATAGCGAAGTTCAACAAGCAGAATCCGACGCTTGAGGTGAGGCATACCGGCAGATTCCACGACCGCTTCCTTGTCATAGACGGCAAGGAGCTTTACCATTTCGGCGCATCGCTGAAGGATCTTGGACGCCACTACTGCGCCGTGTCGAAAATGGATGCGGCATTCATTCCATCGATCTTGCAAAGGATGTGATTTGTTGCAGTTTGCCATGGGGTCGTCCATGGGGTACGACCCCATTGATGCCCATTTTCACTACAGTCGCGATCTAGCGCCCTCCGCTGATTTTCGATTATGGGTTAAGTAGCTCAACCGTTTTGCGTGGCTCATAACATAAGACGTTTCCGAGCGAGATGCCAACAAGTGTGTTTCCCGAGGCCGTAGGCCGAGCCTTAAGAGGCGGGGCGGCATTTCGTCGCATTTCGAGGCCGTAGGCCGAGCACTAGTGAGGAGGTTGGCCAAGTGGGCGCGAGTGAGGTCTGACGAAATCTGCAAGCGTATGAGTGAGCTTCTCTGCAACCAATGACTTTGTCTAGGTTGACCGACCTCAACAAGGCTTCTTGTCTAAAGATATAGCCGCCGCAGAGTTTCGTCAGCCGAGACCGAGCGCAGCAGCTTGGCCACCGACGAGCCCCTTGACGCACCGCCGAATTTTTTTTCTCGTACCCTCTTGCGCTACTCTAACCTTTTTGCTATTATGGTCTCGAAGCTTGGGTGAGGAGTAGTTCCCGGGCATAAGACAACTATGACGAAAGCCAATAAAATCAGGCGTTCTAGCGTCATTGGTTCGCTATGCATGGCATGGCGTATCTCCTCGCACACCCTCGCAACCCGCCGCGCGGAAGGAAGGAGGGCTGAGTAAATGAACGGAATTTTCTTTACCCCCCCCCCACATACTTTAGCCGCGTGACTCGTCTAGTCCGCGCCACTCCACCCCCTAGGCTTCGCCTTGCGGGGGCGTGTGGCTATTCTCTTTTTAAGGGAGGGCTGTGATGGGCATAATCCTTGCATGTACCTTAGAAGATGTGGGTAACGTCTTCACAATCATTTAGCTGATAAAGGAGTCTCAAGTGTTCATACCACCATTTAAAATTAACAAGAGAAGGGAAAATGACATGAAAACAATAATTGAAAGATTGAAACTGGCGCGGTTTGCTGCGCTGGCAATCGCTATCAGCCTCGCCGGCGGCGCGTGGGCAGCGACGGTGCCGAGCGTAACGGTGACCGGTAGCCAATTCACAATCAGTAACGACAACGCTAGCGATTTTGCTAACATGGGCTCTCTAGCCGCTAGCGGTTATCAGAATGGAACGCTGACAATTCCAGCTACCGGGGGCTTGACCTCTGGTAATGTTCTGCGAATTACGTCAGTCGCCATCGGTAAAGCGACCAATGCCAATGCGATGCCGGGAAAGTTGATGCTCTCTGGTTGCGTTTCCGCTGCTGCCGATACAACCGAGACGTTTACGAATGGAGGAGCGACCAAATACAAGTATGATTTCTCCAGTTCGAATTGTCTCATGGTCGTAGGTTCGGGCAGCGCAATCAAGTGGTGCGATGCAAATGGCGATTTCATGACATCCGGCAATATTGCGTTCAGATTCGCAACTGACATGGATACCAGTGTGTATTTGGGGCATTCAAATGTCAGATATGATTCAGGAGCAACGGCAATACTTCTCGAGGTCAAGGGCGAGATTGTCAACGGTATTGTCAATAATTCCCAAAGCGCCGAGTTTTATGTCACCACTGCCGGCAAGTATTATTTGTCAGGAGCGGGTCGCTGGATGTCTACAGATAATGAAAGCACCTCTGAAATTGTGCTTGTAAATGGGCCTTACAATTATGCTTTCCGGATCGTCAACGCAAATTCTATGAGTAGCAACAATCCAAATCGCTTTAGTACCTGGCATAAAATGTCCGGTGATGGCACTTTGGATGTGTCTAATCAAACTACTTATAATTGGACGCCTGCGCTCAAGATATACAATGCTGACGACTTTACCGGTGCTATTAATACATGTGCAGGTAGCACAAAACTATTTGCAATATTCTGCTCGTCCACGGATCAGCTTGGAAATAGAGTTTTCTACAACGAGTGCTATGAGAACTATAAGGGCTGCATTTACGTTACCCAAAACAGCAATGCCATTACGATTCCGACAGGCAAGACTTGGACCGCGCCAACGCTTATTAACAAGGGTACGGTAAGTGTTGATGGCACTTTTTCTGGCGATGTCATCAACTCCGGCACGCTTACAGTCAATGGTACGGTTACGGGAAGCATTGCCAACAGTGGTTCAGGTACCGTGACGGTGAACGCAGGTGCGACACTCGCTTCCCTTGGTTCTGTGCGTGATTTCACCGGTTTCTCGGTCAACTCTTCTGTTCCGGTCAAGATTACCATGACCACAGAGGAATATGGCAAGGGGTTGCTCAATGTTACTGGCGCAAGCGGGATTTCGTCCATCACCGTATTCGCTCCCGACGGCACCACGGTAGTGACTACGCTAACTCCTGAAAATGGCGCTGCCACATATAATAGAGGAACCGTTCTCGTTTCCGGCAAGGCTTGCTGGTGTGACTACGAGATGAATGGCGACTTGAATAATACAGGTGTGGATAGCGTTGGGCTTAATTACAATGGAAGTGACGAAAACAACTCGTTTTATAACTCCTCAATGCTTTATACCTACACGCATCCCTGGCGCGATATCTCCTATCCGTCAACTTGGACGGCCGTTGTTCGTTGCACTGTTCCGAATGTTCCCAATGGTGCGGTTATCACGTTTGGAACGTGTTCGGGTGGCCTTATCGGCCTCCTCGCTGGAGATAATCCAGAAACGCAGATGCAGCTCGTAAAGACAACTGGTAATTCGGCGTATACGAAGCTAGCGGACATGGACATCGTCAATGGCACATCTGCTCAACATGTCTATGTTTTTGTTGTTGAAAATAACTCTACCGTCAAGGTCTATTGCGATGGTTCTGAAGTTCTCAACGAGACATATTCTGCCTTTACGCTTGGCGGGGGCATTCAGGTAGGTTCCGTGCATGGTGGCATAAACGCTACGGGTATTACCGCTGTCTGGAAGGGTAATACCTATGAAGGACTGACCGAGGATGATCTTAAGGAAGCGCGTATCGACTGCGTCCGTCTTTACGACTATTCGCTCTCAGCAGCGCAGATTGCGGCGCTTTCCGTTGAGTTCCCTGCGATCGTGGTCTATCGTGCGACGGCGGCGGCAGATACGGATACGACTTGGACAGGCGGAACTCTTGATTGGAGCCCAGCTTGGACTGGCGGCAATGACCAGTCCAAGGTCATTCTTACGACTGAAGGCGATGCGAGGATTTCTCTGCCCGAGACGATTACCGCTAATCAGCTTCAGCTCCCCTTGGCGACTGATTCGACGCTGACTCTGACTGGCCCTGGCTCAATCACGGTTACCGAGCCGGTTGACGTTACTGGTGGAACTCTTGAACTGACTGGCACCATGACGCTGACTCAGGAAACCACCCTCAATGGGAAGATTTCGTTCGCTGGGTTCACTAATGATGGCTCTGGTGCGCTGAAGATTTCCAGCGGTTCTACGGTTGGCGTTGCGAGCGGGTCTGTGATAGTGACCCCGCTCGGCAGCTACACCTGCGCTCAAGGCACGGTGGTTGATTCCGCGTATACGGACACGGGCGTAAAGCTTATCCCGTATGCTTCCGCCAAAGCCAGTGTCACGCAGAACGGCGTGACGCTGTACTACTCCAGTGTTGAGTCGGCGTTTTCCGCATTGATGGCATCCACGGATGAAGCGGTTGTGTTCACGCTCCTCGCTGGCGATGTAGATGCAGAAACCGCAACAACGTTGCAGGGCATGAATTATTATGTCAGTGGCAATACGGTGACTAAGGCTGTCGCCAAGATTGGTACTACAACTTATGGAACTCTCGCGGCTGCAATAGCGGCTGCTACTGGTGAATATGATGTTGAATTGCTTCGCAACTCCAGCGAGACGATCACCCTCAACAAGGCTATTACCCTCTCCGAAACAGGTATCTTCTCCGGTACGCTTACCGGCAACGGCACACTGACCTTCAAGACGTTCCGCAACAACCCGTCCATCACGTTCACTGACTGGACCGGTACGGTTGTTCTGCCTTCGTTTGCTGCTGATGGAACGATCCTCAACAAGTATGGTGTGACTGGCTCCACGGTTGTCCTGAAGGGCATCACTAGCGGCTGGCTCGGCGAAACCGATACCACCAATCACAGGATGGATGTTCTGCCCGCGCTCCAGCTTGATGGCAATGTGACCATCACCGGCTTCTCGACCTTGTGGACCTACACGTTCGCCGAGATCACTGGTTCGGGAACGTTCTCGCTCGACCCGTACGACAACCACCCATATGCTGCCAGCATCACGAAGGTTGCCGAGGGCTTCTCTGGCTCGATTTATTCAGATATCAACACCACCCTTACCATCGGTACGCTTGCCCGCGAGGCGGGGACGTCTACCGCCCAGGGAGCCAAGTTGCTTTCTGTGACAGGCGATGGCGATGTCGAGGCTTCTGCGCTTACGATCGGCGGAGAATCTAGCGATGTCGGACTTATCACGAAGGATGACGGTATCTACGTAGTCACATATGTGACCATTACGATCCCCGAGGTCACTGGTGCGGTTGCGACGGCTGTTGTCGGCGAAACGCCCGTTGAAATTGTCAACGGAGAGGGTTCTGTCCGTGAAGATGCGACCGTCGTCACAGTGACATATGTCGCTGCTGCGGGTTGGGAACTTGTCGGCCAAGCTGAGTACACGATCAATGTCGCGAACAACGAGACGACCTTCACTCTCGATGAATCTACCGTTGCGACGCAGTATGTGGCCAGCGTACCGGTCAACGATGTGCCGACCTCGTTTACGACGCTCGCGGGTGCGATTGCTGCCGCCAGCTCCGACGCGGAGAATCCCTCGACTGTGACGCTCCTCACTGATTGCAGCGAGGCTGTGACACTCGACAAGACTATCGTGTTCGTAGAGAATGGATTCGCATTCTCCGGCACACTGACAGGCGCTGGCACGATCATTGTCGAGACGGCTCCTTCCGCCACAACTTGGGCTGCCGCCCGCTTCGTTGCCAACGGCTGGACCGGTACGTTCGTGGTCGGCTGGGATATGAGTGGGAAGATGATGCCTGACAAGTATGGTATAACTGGCTCGACGGTGGAAGTGTCTACCGAAGTTACATCTGGTTACTTCAATACTGACTCCTCCGGTCTTGCAGCTCCGTCAATTGCACCAGCGCTGTATTTCGACAAGGATGTGACGATTAACGATGGCTTTGGCGGTTCTAGCGGCGCGACTACCTTTGCCAAGGTCGGCATGGCGGCAAACAAGACGTTCTCTACGCGAGGAAATAATACATCTGGACGCGACAGCTACTACACATTCACGGAACTTAACGGTTTTGATGGCACTCTTTCCGTTCGTGCAAATGACCATGTGACGATAGGTGCGGTGAAGACGGTTGGCATGCCTGCTGCGAATACCGTGATTGTTGCTTGCACTAAGACCACTGGCGAGATTCTGAATAGTGATGGAAATGATGCTTCCGTATATCCAGTTGACGTGACAGCCTCGGTCGAATTTGGCAACCAGACATACGAGTTCTCCGGCAAGGCTGTTTTTGCGACAATCAACAATGTCTCGGGCCTCTACTACGCAGTTGCGAACATTGGCGATAAGTACTACGCTACATACGATGCAGCAGTAGCGGACTACACGGCTGGCGACACAATCGTCGTTTCCGATGCGACGGCTGGCAATGTTCCGACTGGCTGGGAGCTTACCTCTAACGATACTCGTCTCACCAAGATTCAGGTGCCGATCACTTGGGATGTTGACGGTGTTCAGTCCGTAACCTATGTCGATTACGGCGAGACGCCTTCCTATACTAGTACTAGCGAAACTCCGACCAGGACGGCTACTGCGCAGTACACCTATGCATTTACTGGCTGGACTCCTGCTTTCGACGCTGTCACCGAGGCGACCACCTACACGGCGCAGTTCTCCTCGACCGTCAACCAGTACACGCTGACGGTGCCGGAGGTTGAGAATGCGACGGCGACGGTGACTGTTGGTGACGCTGAGCAGACAGGCGTCGCGGGTGAGGGTGAGAGGGTTTACACCTTCGACTACGGCACGGCGGCGGTTGTCACCTACACGGCTGATACCTACTACAGTGTCACAGCCAACGGTACTCAGAACTTCACTCTCACGGGCAATGACGAGGCAGTTGCCCCGACAGTCACCCGCAACACGGTGACGGTGACGGTTCCGACGGTTGACAACGCTACTGTCAGTGTTGCCTATACAACAGGTGGCGTTTCGCAGACCGGTACGGCGGCCGACACTTACACGGTTGATCAGGGCACGGCGGTAATAGTGACCTACACGGCAGGCGAAGGCTACTTCTTCGGCAACGATACCTCCAAGGTCGTCGATCTCGGCACGGTTACTGCTAATATTGAAGTAACAGCTCAGGACACTGGCTCCACTACGGCGGCTGTGGCGCGTGATAACAATGGAGCGTACTATTCTAGCTTCAACAGTGCTCTTGGCTACTTGTATGTGCAGTTCAACCAGCTCTCTAATGATGGAGCTTATGTTGATGTCATTGACGGTTCCGACAATGGCAACGCCTATGCCGATTACAAGATTGGCTGCGATGCGGCTGGTGCGCATTATGCCAAGGTTGTGACGAAGATCGGAACTGCCGGCTATCTCAACCTTGCTGACGCTTGGGCGGCGGCTGGAAATGGTACCGACACGGCAACGATTACGGTGCTTTCTGATCCTAATGATTCCGTGACTGTTGCCGTAGACCAGACGCTCAAGGTCATTGCTGGTGCGGTTGACCTTAGTGACAATGTTTACTTCGCGGAAGGCATCAAGACCTCGACCACAACCGAGGAAGGTGTCACCACCTACACCGCCCGCGATTGGTACAGCTGGACGGTGACGGTTGTGGCTGAGAATGCGACAGTGACGGGCTTCACGAGCCCTGTCAGCGAGGCTTCACCTGCGATTACCTTTACGGTTGCGGCTGCTGAGACCTACAAGGTTACGTCGGTTCAGGTGAACGGTACGGAAGTCGGCACCACGGCTGGCGAATATAACGCTACCGTCACTGGTAACACGACCATCACGGTCACAACCGAGCTGGATGTGGTGACGTTCACGGTTCCTGCGTTGGCGAATGCAACGGTTACAGCTGTGACTGGCGCGACACCGACCGGCAACGCGAACGAATACACCGCCACGATTGGTGATGCGGTTACAGTCACCTACACGGCGAATGACGGCTATGTGTTCGCGGGTGGCGCCACCACGACAACGGTGAACTGGACAGCTGCTGCCGCAGCAGCTCCTACGGCCCCGGCTTCCGCCCCCGTCGTTGCAGTCGCGAAGATCGGCAGCACCCCGTACGAGACGCTCGCGGCCGCGATCGACGCTGCCCAGGCCGGCGACACGGTGACGCTGGTCGCGAACGAGACGGCTGATGCGAACAAGACGAGCACGGACGACAGGCTTGTTGTGACGAAGGCGATCACGATTGACTTCGGCGCGTACACCTATTCGGTGCCTGGCTCACTTGAGCCGACGGCGAACTGGTGCGCAATCTACATCGATGCCGACACGACGGTGACCGGCACGACCGGCGGCGTTGACTGCCTTGACAAGGCGGTCGCCGACGCCGACGGCGCGGTGACGGGCGTGTATGCGTTCAACGTACGCAACGGCGCGACGCTGACGATTGCGGGCGGCCACTACCACGGCGGCGGCACGATTGTCCAGGCGCAGCTCGGCAGCGTCGTGGTCACCGGCGGCACGTTCACGCTGACGCCGTACTCCGCCCCGTACGGCAGCGACTTCGCGTTCAACTGCGTCGATGCGGCCTATCAGGCTGGCAATGCCGGCTTCTCGATCGAGGGCGGCACATTCGTCGGCTTTGACCCGCAGGACAACAAGTCCGAGGGTGCGGGCACGGACTACACGGCTCCCGGCTACATCGCAGTTGACGATGGCAATGGCACGTTCACAGTCGAGGAAGGCTATGTGATCACCTTCGCGGACTACGACGGCACGGTCCTCGAAACCCTGCGCGTCAAGAAGGGTGATACACCCGCTCCGACGGCGGCTCCGACGCGTGCGGACGATGTTGTCGAGGCGGCGACGAGCACGACGGTCACGAGCTATGCGTTCGACGGCTGGACGGTTGCGGCTGCTACGGAAGATGTGACCTACACGGCGACCTACACCCCGACGGAAACAGTGACGAACTATGTCGCGCAGATCGGCTCTACCAAGTACGAGACGCTTCAGGAGGCGCTTGACGTTGGCGGCGAAGTGACGCTGCTCGCGGACATCGCCAGCACGACCTACATGTACGTCGGCTCCGGCAAGACGGTTTCGCTCGACCTGAACGGCAAGACGATCACCTCGCCCAGCTACGGCATCGTGGTCTGGGGCGAGCTGACGGTCGACGGCGGCACGATCACTGCGACGTACTCCCCGATACTCGTGAGCGGCGGCACGGTGACGGTTGAAGGCGGCACCTACACCTCGACCGGCAACAGCGCGTTCGCGTTCAACAACAATTCTACCGGCGGCACGCTCACGGTCAACGACGCGACTGTCCAGGCGCAGGAGTTCTGCGTGCTGACGGGCTACTCGTCGAACAACACGATCACGATCAACGGCGGCGAGTTCACCTCGATCGACAACGCGGTGATCGGCGACAACGGCACGAGCGGGTACAGCGGCAACACGTTCAACATCACTGACGGCACGTTCAACGGCGGCATCACCTCGGCTGGCTACGTCGCGTGCGGCATCTACGTGGCGAACAACGACACGGTCAACGTGAGCGGCGGCGAGTTCAACATAACCGGCGGCTGCGGCATCCTCGCCCGTGCGGGCGTGGTGAACGTGACTGGCGGCACGTTCACGACGACAGGCAGCGTGACCGGCAAGGTCGGCGACAGCCGCGTTGTTGTCCCGTGCGCTGCGATCGTGTACGACTCCGCGGCGAACTATCCCGGCTACGACGAGGCGACGACGGGCATCTCGCTCGATAACGTCACGCTCAGTTCCGAGGTCACGCCCGTCCAGGTCGTGAAGGACGAGGGCGACGCGGTGACGGTAACGGCCACCTCTGACTCGATCGTTGTCCCTGCGGACTACAAGTGGGTCGAGACCGAGACCGGCTACTCGCTGGTCGAGAAGGTCTATGTGGCTGAGGTCAACGGCCAGGGCTACGAGGCGCTCGCGGAGGCGATCGGCGCGGCGGAAGCCGGCGACACGGTCACCCTGCTGGCGGGCGTGACCGGACCCGCGACGATCCCGGCCGGCAAGGAGATCACGCTTGACCTCAACGGCAAGACCATCTCCGGCGGCTACTACGGAATCGTCAACAACGGTACTCTGACCGTCACCGGCAGCGGCACGGTTTCCGGCACGTATGGCGTCAGGGCCATGAGCGGCTCCACGACGACGATCAAGAGCGGCACGTTCAACGCCCAGGAGTGCGCGGTCGCGACCTTCAAGGATTGCACCGGCGCCACGATCAACATCGATGGCGGCACGTTCACCACGGTTGACAACTCGGTCCTCTCGGGCAACGGCTCGGCTAACTCCGGCAACAACGTCTGGACGATCAACGGCGGCACGTTCAACGGCGGCATCACTTCCGCGGGCTACGTCGCGTGCGGCATCTATGCCCCGAACAACGACACGTGGACGGTCAACGGCGGCACGTTCAACATCACTGGCGGCGTGGGCATCCTGGCCCGCGCGGGCGTCGTGACGGTGAAGGAGGGCGTCACGATCACCACGACGGGCAGCGCGATCGGTAAGGTCGGCGACTCCAACGTTGTGGTTCCGTGCGCGGCGATCGTCTACGACAGCAGGGCTGGATATTCTGGCAAGACGGATGAATCTCAGGTTTCCGTTGCTGGCGGCACGTTCACCTCCGCGGCAGGAGTTGATGCGGTTCAGTTTGTGAACGCGGCCAGCGACACGAACCAGCGTCTTGCAGTGTCGGGCGGCACGTTCTCCACGGCGGTTGCCGAGGAGTTCTGCGCGACGGGCTACATTTGCCATGATAATGGTGATGGCACCTACACTGTAAAGGTTAGTTCCTATGTTGCCTTGATCGGCGAAGAGGGATACGAAACCCTCGCAGAGGCGGTTGAAGCTGCTGACGACGGCGACACGATCCAGCTACTCGCTAATGTGACACTTGATGCTCAGATTGCTGTCACTAAGACCTTGACGCTCGATATGGGTGGAAATACCATCAAGAACGTTGATGACATCTGGGATACAGCAAGCAGCTCCTGGTCGCTCGTGAGTGTCCAAGGCGGTAATCTCACGATCACTGGAAATGGTAAGTTCGACCCTAAGCAATACGACTGCTACGCGCTTGACGTGCGTGATGGAGGTAGCCTGACCATAGTCAACGGTACATTCATCGGCAACATCTCCGCCGTGTATGTGTATGAAGGTTCGGTCAATGTCCAGGGTGGTAGCTTCGATCTCTATCAGACCGATAATACCAAGGGCTATGCGTTCCTCATTAATATGCTCGATTCGGCATACCGTAGCGGAACGGCGAGCGCCAAGATTACTGGCGGTGTGTTCCACAATTGGGATCCGCAGGCGAACACTGCGGAGAGCACCGATGCAACGACCGACTTCACGCCTAATGGATACATCGGACAGCCGGCTGATGAAGAAGGCTGGATGAAGGTGGTTGAGGGTGCGACGGTCACCTGGCAGGCTGCGGATGGCACAGTCCTCGCGACCGAGCGTCTGACGAAGGGTACCACTCCTTCCCGCGTTGCTCCCGGTAGAGATGGCTGGACATTCCAGAAGTGGACTCCTGCCATCGAGGTCGTCACTAATGATGTAACGTACAAGGCGTTCTACTCCTATAATGATGGTGTCGCGGTTGTCACGCCTACGCTTCCTCCTGCCGCAACAGAAGTTACGACAATCGTGACCGTTCCTGGTGCGATGAAAGCTTCTGCACTTATCGTCACGGAGGGTCGTCCTACGACCGAAAGTCTGGTCCTCAAGGCTTTTGACAAGAACACCTCCAGGTTCTACAGCTGGGCGTTTGATGCGACGACTGATGGTTGGATTGCTGCAGCAACGGCAGTGCTCGATGCTAACGGCAACCAGGTCAATACCACTGTTCCTGAGGCGGCAATCTATCAGCTTACGGCTGGACAGGGTGTGTGGGTGACCTACGATCCGACTGTTGAACTCATCCTCTCTGGTGCTTACACCGAAGAGGAGGAGACCTCGGCTCTGGATACGGTTGATCACGGCTACAACATGGTCGCGCCTGTTCCTAAGGCAGTCGAGGCTGAGGTTGTAATTACCGATGTTGTCAAGGTTCCTGAGTATGAAGCCGAAACTCCAGCTGCAGATAAAGACATCATTGTCGTCCCGACTGCTGCGGCACCTACCCGTGTCGAGGTCAGAGAGGGCGGTTGGAAGACCTACAAGGTCTGGATTGACGAGAACGGCGAAATGCAGTCCGCTTGGGTCGATGCGACGATTCCTGCAGGTACCGGATTCTGGTACATCAACAAGGGCAACACTAAGTCGATTCAGAAGTAATCTAAAAGAAAGACAAACAAAATGAAATCACTCAACAAGATGGTAGTGGCTCTCACAATAGCATTCGCGGCAATTGCTGCGAATGCAGCGGACAGCTACTTGTACTGGATGGCCAGTGAAGAGATTAACAACTTGATCTCTGGCGAAACAACCGACTGGTCTAAGGCCAGGGTTAACTACGGAGGATCCATTGAAGGCAACTCTATTGTTGGTGGAACATGGCTCAATCCGTACTTCAACGGCGAAACCATTGGCGGCGTCGATTATGTGACGCGCAGTGTTGCGGTCAATGGTCCTGTGGCATGGGGTGCTTTCGACGGCAGCTTAGGGTATAACTTTATATTTGAGTTGCTTAACAGCGATGGTGATATCGCTGGCTTCCTCAATCAGCAGTACAGCTGGGTGTCCTACGCAATCGACAGCAACCAGACAGGAGTGCCTTCCGAAGCCGGGACATATCTCCTTACCGGTGTTGTGCCTGAGCCGACGAGTGGACTGCTGATGCTGTTCGGCCTTGCCGGGCTTGCACTCCGCCGCAGGAAGATGGCATAAAAGCCTTTAAGAAGTAAAGGAGGTATATCATGAAGAAACTCATTACTCTCGGCTTTGCGGCTCTTGCCGCCGGTGCGACGTTCGCCGCCGCTAACGACTTGCTGATCACTTTCTCGACCCCCGGTCCCGACACCTACGCCGACGGAACCACGGTTCTTGACGGCGAGCGCTATGCGCTTTGCTGGTCTAAGGACTTCTCGCAGTTCTCGATCAAGCCCGACGGAACTGGCGAGGGTGGTGTTGTCGTGCTCAAGGCGCCGGTTGCGAAGGGCGGATGCTGCCCGACCACGGTGTTCGAGATCAACGCCGACTATGTCGCCCAGAACTTCAAGGGCGGCGAATGGGCGGTTTATCTGCTCGATACCCGCAAGTTCTCCGCTACTGGCGTCGCCAGCGTCGGTTCGGCCACGAGCGTGAACACCTTCGGCCTCGTCGGCAACTCGGTCTCCGTTTCGACTGGTTCTGCCGGCGGCTTCCTCGCCGGTACTGCCGGTTCTGCGAGCTCCGTCACTGGCGAAGTGGCTGCGCCGACCATCACCGGCATCAAGATTGACGGCGGCAAGGTGTATGTCACGGTGAAGGGCGCCCCCTATCTCGGCTACGGACTCGTCGAGGGTGCTACGCCCGATACTGTGACGGACGATGTCGCCGATGCCAAGGCGTCCGCTACCGGCGAAGAGGAAGTCACGATCGTCACCGACGTCAAGGATGGCGGCGCGTTCTTCAAGGTCAACCAGAAGAAGTAATCGGGCTTGATACAGCCTGTTGAAGTTGGGGGCAAGGTCTGTCGGCCTTGCCTCCGCTCTTTGCGGCGGAAGTGTAAACGCGATGCACCATAATTTGATATAATACCACCAATGGGCAGGTATGTGATAACGGCTGGGCCGACCAGAGAGCATCTTGATCCGGTGAGGTTCTTGACGAATCCATCAACTGGCAAGATGGGTTTCGCCGTCGCCCGTGCCGCCGCAGAGCGGGGACACGATGTCGCGCTCATCGCCGGACCTGTCGCGCTCAAGACGCCGAAGGGTGTCAGGCGCATCGATGTCACAAGCGCCCGCGACATGCTTGCGGCGGTAGAGGATGCGATAGGCGACGGAGACTGCGTATTTGTTGCGACTGCGGCTGTTGCGGATTGGCGTCCCGCGTCGTGTGCGGACAGGAAGCTCAAGAAGGGCCTGATGTCCGACACGATCAAGCTTGTGAGAAATCCCGACATTCTGAAGGGCGTCAAGTGCCGGCACAAGATAGGCTTCGCCGCCGAAACCAACGATGTCATGTCCGAGGCCGCCCGCAAGTGCCGCGAGAAGGGGCTTGCGATGATAGTCGCGAATGACGTCACGGAAAAGGGCGCAGGATTCGGAACGGACACAAACCGCGTGACTTTCCTCAAGGCCGACGGATCCGTCGAGCGTCTGCCGTTGATGTCCAAGCTCGCCGTAGCCAGGCGAATCGTCCGTTTTGCGGAGGGGCTGGCATGAGCAAGGTGTTTGTGCTCAACGGCTGGGCGGCCAGCGAAGAGGCGTGGAGCCTCTGCAGGTTTCGGCGCGAGAGGGTTTTCTCGTATGTCGAGCAGCTGGACGGCGAACCTGAGAAGGTGATCGCCGCTGAAGACGACGTAGTGCTTGTCGGCTGGTCGATGGGCGGCAGCTCCGCAATGCGGCTTGCGCTCAGGTGGCCGGAGAAGATTCGCGGGCTTGTGCTCGTTGCGGCGACTCCGAGGATGATGGAGGATAAGCCGGCAGGTTGGCGGGGCATGAGCGAAAGGCGGCTCGCGGCGCTCAAGAAGGGGCTGCTGATGACTGGGGGCGGCGGCTTTTTCGGTCCGCCCGCCGGACTGCCGAATCCATACATAGTCGACGATGAGGCCAACCTCGACAGGGGGCTCGGGTATCTGGTTGCGACAGATCTGCGCAGTTCGCTTCTGGAGTGCGAGGCGCTGCGGACGAAGGGCGAGAGGGTGAGGCTCTTTCAGAGCGAGCACGACGGAATCGTCCGCCCCGAGAACGCGACATTCCTCGAGGAGGTGTTCAGGGGCGCGAAGCTGCGGATGATACCCGGCGTGGAGCATGCCCTGCCGATATTCATTCCGGAGATGATCGACAGCGCGGTAGAGGAGGTAAGCGTATGATCCAGGTGCTCAGGAACTGCCGTATGCTCCTGCCGGGACGCAAGGTGTGCAGCGGCGATATCGTCGTCGATACCGTGTCGGGAACTATCAAAGAGGTCGCGTCCGGCGGCTTCGGCGGCAGGGGAGAGAGCGAGATCGACCTGAGCGGACATCTCGTTATGCCAGGGCTCATAAACTGCCACTGCCATGCGCCGATGACGCTTGTCCGCGGACTTGGCGGTGGGCTGCCGCTTCAGCGGTGGCTCGAGGAGGCTATATTTCCGGTCGAGGCCAGAATGTCCGACGAGGATGTCAGGGCTGGCGCGGCCTGGGGGGCGATGGAGATGCTGTCCGGCGGCACGACGTGTGTCGCCGATATGTACGACCACGACTATGGACAGGTGTTCGTCGACACCGGCCTGCGCGCCAGGTTCTGCGTGCCGGGGCTTTCCATCGTTCCGGGACGGCTGGAGCAGTGCATCACCGCAACTCGCGATTGGAACAGATGGATGCACGACGATGTGAAGGGCGACGTCTATATGGATGTCTGCATCCACTCCGAGTATCTGACGGACGAGAATTTCTGTAGAGGGCTCGCCGAGGCCAACAAGGAGCTCAAGCGCAGGCTTCACTTCCACTGCAGCGAGACGAGGCGCGAGCACGAGGAATGCATCGCGCGGCACGGCAAGACGCCTATTGCGTATCTCGCCGACACGGGGATTCTCGACAACGGCGGATACGCGGCGCATTGCGTATGGTGTACCGACGACGACTTCAGGATCATGGCGGAGCGCGATGTTGCGCTTGTGCACAATCCGACGAGCAACATGAAGCTGGGCAGCGGCTTTGCGAGGATCGTCCGGGCAAGGGAGCTGGGCGTAAACGTTGCGCTCGGCACTGACGGCACGGCATCAAACGACAACCTCGACATGTTCGAGGAGATGCACCTCGCCTCGCTGATACACAAGGGGTTGGCGAACGATCCTACGGTGCTTTCACCGTGGGATGTGGTAGAGATGGCGACGGTAAACGGAGCAAAGGCGCTTGGACGTGACGATATCGGCGAAATAGCCGTCGGCAAGAAGGCGGATCTTTGCGTGGTCGATCTCGATAGGCTTCACCTTGCGCCGGCGCTGGACATCGCCAACCTGGTCGTGCATTCGATGCATTCGAGCGATGTGGTGATGACTTTCGTCGGCGGCAGGCGCATCGACCTTAAGAACAAGGCCGAGGCCAAGGCCAAGCTCCTCGCCGCAGTCAAGAGGCTAGGGCTTATCAAATGAGGTTGCGGCGTTCCATCATCCTTGCGCTTTGCATGGCGGTGGCTTTCGATGCTGCCGCAAGACCAGTATCGCACGAGGGTGCGATGCGTGGCGCCGAGGACTGGATTTCGCGTCCCAAGGCTAGGCGGCATTTGCGCCCGCCGTCCGGCGATGTGAGGACGGTCTCCGTAGACGGCACAAACCTGTTTCATCTGGTTGCGCTTGAGGGAGGTGGCTTCGTCACCGTTTCCGCTGACGATTCCACGCCTGCGATCAGGGGTTTTTCCGCGAGCGGCGAGATTCCGGAGTATGATGAGAACAATCCTCTTTGGACGCTGCTGACCGGAAAAAAGGACAGGCGGCGCTCAAAGCCGCGTATGGAGAAACGCCTGGTAAAGCTACGGCGCAAATCTTCTGCCGCTGCAACTTCGCGGCAATTGTTGGGTGCGAGCGGCGATAGCCACATCACGTCCGTTGATGGCATAGATGACTTGCGGGTAGCGCCGCTCGTAAAGTCCACATGGAACCAGCAATCAGTCGGCGGGAAGAATGTGTACAATTATTATACGCCAAACGGGTATCCTTGTGGTTGTGTTGCCACTGCAATGGCGCAGTTGATGCGGTATCATAAGTATCCCAGTGGAGAGGTTGCCCAAGAAATCATGAGTTGCAAAGTCGGGGGTAGCGACACCAATTTGACTATGAAAGGAGGCGTTTACGATTGGGAGACCATGCCGCTAACTCCAACAGAGTCAATAACGGATTCCGAGCGGGAGATGATAGGCAGAATATGCTATGATGCAGGTGTGGCAATGCGCATGCAGTATGGCTCGGCAGTATCTGCAGCCTACGGCGGCTTTGAACCAGATCCGCTCAAGAATGTGTTCGGCTACAGTAACGCCGAAGCATATTGGGAGTCCAACCCATACGACAACATACAGGAAACCAGTATATATAACGGCATACTCGCAAATCTTGACGCAGGATGTCCCGTTCTGCTGGGAATAGGTAATAAGAGCGGCGGGCATGCTATTATCGCCGATGGATACGGCTTTAACGGTGGAGTGTTGTTTTGCCATCTTAATATGGGTTGGGGAAGCAATTCAGATTACTGGTACGCTATACCTAAAATCGATACAGACTCAACGCATGGCACATTTGATGTTGTAAATAGCTTGGTATACAACATATTCCCAGAAGCAGAGGGCCAGATAGTATCGGGACGCATTGTGGATCCATTCGGCAATCCGGCGACGAATGCATTGGTTACTGCAACTGTTGAATACGGGTCGAATTCATACGTTACCAATACGACAACTTCTGCAACAGGAGTCTATTCGCTGATAGTCCCTTCGGAAGCGTGCACAAGCAGGATTGTGGCGGTGGATGGGTTGGAGTCGTGGGCATCGACGAATACTCTGTCCGTTGCTACCACAGCCAGTGCCTCGCCCTATGACTTTAACTTCGAAACTGGTGGATATCGCCATAACGAGATTTCGATAGGCAACAGTTGGGGTAATGATCTCGTGCTTGTGCAGACCAATGTTGTTGCGGCTAGTGAATTGGACTTTTCTCCTGCCACAGGCGAAACAGCTGCAGATGATGGCTTCTCGCTTACCTTCAATGGTCCGAGCGGAGCTTGGTACACGGTATGGTACAGTGAGCTTTTGCCGCCAAGCTGGAATGTCTACACCAACATACAGGTTTCTGTGACAGGCGAAGGTTCGGTCTGTCTGCCGATAGATCCGCTTGCCAACAGCCGTTTCTTCTGCATCACACCGGAAAATTTCACCCCATAAGGAGTAAAGATGAAAGCATTCGTAATATCAATGGACAACGAGGCGCAGTGCGTCATCGACAACATGGTTGAGTCGTTCGAGCGACGCGAGTACGGCCGTCGCGTGATCCGCGGCAAGCTGAACGGCGAGCCTACGTTCGTGGTGGTCTCTGGCATCGGAAAGTCCAACGCCGCGGCTGCAACGCAGTTCGCGATTCAGTCCGGCGCTGACACGATAATCAACATCGGCGTCGCCGGAGGGCTTGATCCTGCGATCGAGGTCGCCGACATCTACGAGGTCGACAGCGCTGTGCAGTACGACTTCGACCTTTCGGCCGTCAACGGCACGATGGTCGGAACCCTCGACGAGCGTTCGACACCTTACATTCCGCTCTCCACGACCGGCAAGCTTACGGCCAAGTCGATAGGAACGGGCGACCGGTTCAACGACAGCGACGACGACAACGATATCCTGCTCAACGTGCTCACGTGCTCGCTGCGCGATATGGAGTGCGCCGCAATCGCCCATGTCTGCGAGACGGCAGGAGTGCGCTGCGTGGCCTTCAAGTGCGTCACCGACGTTCGCGGAAAGGGCGCGATGACGGGACAGTACGTCGACAACCTCAACCGCTGCCTCAAGAAGCTGACCGCCGAAGTGCCTGCGCTGTTTGCGCATGTTTGAGGTTCGCAGCTACATGCTGGACGTGAGCCGCGACCGCGTGCCCACGCTCAAGACGCTGCGCGAGATCGTCGACCTTCTCGCGCGGTGTCGTTACAACCAGTTCCAGCTCTATACCGAACACACATTCGCCTATGCCGCCCATCCCGAGGTTTGGGAGGAGGCGGATCCGCTAACTCCGGTGGAGATACGAAAGCTCGACGCCTATTGCCAGATGCAGGGCATCGAGCTGGTCGCGAACCAGAACACCTTCGGGCATATGGAGCGCTGGCTGACACTGCCGCGCTACAATCCGCTGGCCAAATTCCCTAAAGGCGGCGCCGTCACACCCTGGGGAGCGGTCAAGAAGTTCCCGACGACGCTCGATCCGGCGAAGCCCGAGTCAATCGCGCTGGTGGAATCGCTCTTCGACGAGCTGCTGCCGAACTTCAGCTCTCCGCTCGTGAACATCGGCTGCGACGAGACGTTCGAGATATCCGATGTCGATGAGTATCTGGGCTTTCTGCTGAAGGTCTGCGACCTGGCCCGGAAGCATGGCAAGCGTCCGATGTTCTGGGGAGACATCGTGCTGAAGCATCCCGAGGTGATATCGCGTCTGCCGAAGGACCTGATTGCGCTCGACTGGGGCTACGAAGGCAACCATCCGTTCGATAGGGATTGCGCGGCGTTCCGAGCCGCCGGACTCGACTTCTACGTCTGCCCCGGCACTTCGGCCTGGCGTTCGCTGGGAGGCCGCGTCGAGAACATGCGCGAAAACCTGGAGGCGGCGGAACGAGCCGGCAGGCTGAACGGCGCGAAGGGCTATATGGTGACGGATTGGGGCGACCACGGACATTGGCAGCCGCTTGCCGCTTCACTACCGGGGCTGATCATGGGCGGTGCATTCGCTGCGTCGGGCTCCAAGGCCGCCAAGATGGATCTTGAGCTCGAGCTGAACCGCGTAATGGATGTTCCGCTCGGCGGGATTCTTCTGCGCCTCGGCACGCTGTACCTTCGTGGCGGTGCGCTGAAGGCGAACGGCTCCGAGCTCTTCAACATACTGGCCAACGGACACGGCTATTCGCGGCACCCGGGCCTTACGCAGGCTGTGCTGGACGACATAAGCGGCGTCGCCCACGGCTGTCGCATCGCGGCCGAACGGTATGCCGACCACAACGACTGGGCGAAAGAGATCGTCTACATGGCCGATCTGATAGACTGCGCATGCCATCGCCGCGACGAAGGGCGGCTCAGGGCGCTGCGCGACGAGCACGGCAGGATATGGCGCCTGAGGTCGCGTGAGGGCGGGCGCATCGATTCCCTCGCCAAGCTGCCTCGCTTCTGAGCGGACAAAAAAAGAGCCGACCCTTGGAAGGGCCGGCCTTTTTCATCAGGCGGAGATACCGCTTACTTCTTGGCCTTGAAGCTCTCCTCGACGGCAACAGCAACGGCGACGGTCGCGCCGACCATCGGGTTGTTGCCCATACCGATGAGACCCATCATCTCGACGTGCGCAGGCACCGAGCTGGAGCCGGCGAACTGGGCGTCGGAGTGCATGCGACCCATGGTATCCGTCATGCCGTAGCTGGAAGGACCGGCCGCCATGTTGTCGGGGTGAAGCGTACGGCCGGTGCCGCCGCCCGAAGCGACGGAGAAGTACTTCTTGCCGTTCTCTATGCACCACTTCTTGTAGGTGCCCGCGACGGGATGCTGGAAGCGCGTCGGGTTCGTGGAGTTGCCCGTGATGGAGACGCCTACGTTCTCGAGCTGCATGATCGCAACGCCTTCCGGCACGTTGTCGGCGCCGTAGCAGTTGACGGCGGCGCGAGGCCCCTTCGAGAAGGGCTTCTTCTCGACGACGCGCACCTTCTCGGTCTTGTTGTTGAACGCGGTCTTCACATAGGTGAAGCCGTTGATGCGGCTGATGATGTAGGCGGCGTCCTTGCCGAGGCCGTTGAGGATCACGCGAAGGTTCGTTTTGCGGACCTTGTTGGCGTTGAGGGCGATCTTGATCGCGCCTTCAGCCGCCGCGAACGATTCGTGGCCCGCGAGGAACGCGAAGCACTCGGTCGCGTCGTCGAGCAGCATGGCGCCGAGGTTGCCGTGGCCACGGCCGACCTGACGGTTCTCTGCGACGGATCCTGGAATGCAGAACGCCTGGAGACCGACGCCGATTTCGGCGGCGGCGTCCTTGGCCTTCACGCAGCCTTTCTTGATCGCCATCGCAGCGCCGACGGTGTATGCCCACTTTGCGTTCTCGAAGCAGATGGGCTGGGTTTCCTCGACGATCTTGTAGGGATCGAAACCGGCCTTTAGGCAGATGTCGCGGCACTCCTCGATCGTCTTGATTCCGTAGGGCTTGAGGGCGGCGAGAATCTTGGCCTCGCGGCGCTCGTAGCCTTCGAACAGCTTCTCGGCGGCTGCCTTCTTGGGCGCGGCCTTGGGAGCGGTTGTCTTCTTGGTTGCCATTTGAAAGTCCTCCTTTTAGTCCTTGCGGGGGTCGATGTACTTGGCGGCGCCTTCGAACTGGCCGTAGTGACCCTTGGCCTTCTCCCACGCCTCGTTGGGCGAGAGACCCTTCTTTATGAAGTCCGTCATCTTGCCGAGCGAGACGAACTCGTAGCCGACGACCTCGTCGTCCTTGTTGAGGGCCATGCGCGTGCAGTAGCCTTCGGTCATCTCGAGGTAGCGGGGGCCTTTCGCCTTAGTGGCGTACATCGTGCCCACCATCGAGCGGAGACCCTTGCCGAGGTCCTCAAGGCCGGCGCCGATCACGAGACCGCCGTCGGAGAACGCGCTCTGGGTGCGGCCGTAGACGATCTGCAGGAAGAGCTCGCGCATCGCGGTGTTGATCGCGTCGCAGACGAGGTCTGTGTTGAGGGCTTCGAGAATCGTCTTGCCGACGAGTATCTCGCTCGCCATGGCAGCGGAGTGGGTCATGCCCGAGCAGCCGATCGTCTCGACGAGCGCCTCCTCGATGACACCGTTCTTCACGTTGAGCGAAAGCTTGCACGCGCCCTGCTGGGGCGCGCACCAGCCCACACCGTGCGTGTAGCCGCTGATATCCTTGATTTGCTTTGCCTGCACCCACTTGCCCTCTTCCGGGATGGGGGCGGGACCATGATTGCACCCCTTCATAAGGGGGCACTGGTGCTCTACCTCAGTCGAATAGACCATTGTTGACTCCGTTTGGTTGTGACTCCGTTTAGTTGTAAAATGGAGATTGATGAATAGTGTATCAAATTGCGGCGTCCGTTTCAATCACGAAAAAACGACGGACTGCGCGACGAGGGAGAAACCTTCGTCGTCGAGCGTCGCAATGTGCGCACAGCAGTTGGGCTGGTGGCCTTTCCAGAAGTCGGCTAGAGGGCGCCCCGTGGCGAGCCCCACGACCGTGCGAAGTATTCCGCCATGTGCCACCACGAGCACGCGATCGCACGTCGCGGCGAGGGGCTTTAGCTCGCTGTAGATGAAATCCTTCACACGATTGGCGACGGTCTCGAACGATTCCGCTCCATCCCTCGCCACATACGCCGGAGGATTCCTGAAGCAGGCCCGTATGTTGTCGTCGGCGAAGAGTCCGTCGCTGTATCGGGTGCCCTCGTACGGACCGAAGGATATTTCGCACAGCCTGTCGTCTGCGACCGGTTCGAGGCCCAGTCCACCGCCGATTATCCTGGCGGTATGCAGCGCGCGTCGGTACGGGCTGGTGAACAGGCGGTCGAACTTGAGGCCGCGCGCAGCCAAACCGCGCATTGTCGACTCCGCCAGGCGTACGCCATCTTCCGTAAGGTCTGTCCAGGCGGTTGAACCCTGTATGCGCAGCTCCTTGTTCCAGGCCGTCTCGCCGTGTCTGAGAAAATAGACCTCCATGCGTGCTGCTCCGGACGGTCAGTCTTTTGCGAACTTGCGGTTAAGTTCGCGCGTCGAGGTGAAGATCATTGTCGGCTTGCCGCGGGGGCACACATATGGCATTCTGCAGGCGGCGAGCTCCTCTATCAGCTTCGTCGCACCTTCCTCGGTAAGAGCGAGCGACATGCCGGCGAAAGATTTCGCCACAGACCTCGCGATGATGTCCTCACGCCAGCGATCTCCGATTCGCCTGCCCGAGCCGTCCGCAAGATCCCTCGCTATGGTCGCAAGGACCACAGAAGGGGAAAGGCCATCTATAATCTGCGGTATGGCATCCACCTTGAAGGTGTCGCGTCCGAAAGGCTCCAGCTTGAAGCCCATCGACTCTATCGCGGCAAGACACGAGTTGAGCCGGGCGAAGTCCGGCGGGGAGAGCTGGATGGTCTCGGGAATCAGAAGAGACTGGGAAACGCCACTGTCCCTCAGGCGTTCGAACGCTATTCGTTCGCGAGCGGCATGTGGGTTTATGGTAACGACGCCCGCGTCCGTCTCGATCAGCAGATAGCCTGAAGCCGTAGTCGCCAGGTAGCGGAACCATGCCCAGGGTTTGGCTTTGGCGTCGCCGCATTCCGCTGCGGCCAAGGGCAGCTCGACCGCTACTGGAGCCGGAGCAGGGACGGGAGACGGCAACGGCGCAGGGTCCGGCTTGGGAGGAGGCGTAGGCGCCGTGAATACGTGAACCGGTTCTGTGCGGACGTGGAGCGCATACTCGATCGCAGACATTATGGCGGTCTTTACTGCGCTGCCGTCCCTGAACCTCACCTCGCGTTTTGTGGGGTGAACGTTGACATCCACCTGGTCCGGCGGAAGGGAGATGAACATCACCGCAGCAGGGCGCGAGTCGCCCTGGCGTTTCGGATACGCCTCGCGAATCGCATAGGCGATAGAAGGAGCCGTTGCTGGACGTCCGTTCACAAATACATACTGTTCGCGGCGGGTCGGGGTGGACAGGTTGGGCCGCTCTATGAAGCCATCGACCTTGACGGATCCGTCGAACGATAGCGGCAGCATGCTGTCGGCCGTCTCAGAGCCGAAGAGTTCCCTGACCCTCTCGCCGGCATTCGCTGCCGGAGCCAACCTGTATAGCTCTCGTCCGTCGACATTCAGCGAGAACGCCACCGACGGATGCGCCAGCGCATGCACGGTGAACACCTGCTTTACGTGACTCTCCTCGGTTGCGTAAGCGCGAAGGAACTTTCGCCTGGCAGGAACGTTGCAGAAGAGGTCGCGAACCTCGACGAGGGTGCCGGGCGGGCAGCCTGCCGCGCAGACTTCAGCCAGCGTGCCGGCATTCACCTGTATGCGCGTACCTTCATCGGAGTCATGCCGCCTTGTCGTGAGCGTGAAGCGCGATACGGACGCGATTGACGGAATCGCCTCGCCCCGGAATCCGAGAGTGTCTATCCTCTCTATGTCGCAGACGTCGCGTATCTTCGACGTCGCCTGCCTTTCGAGCGAGAGCACGGCATCCTCGCGGCACATTCCGCAGCCGTCGTCTTGAACCGCGACAAGCTTGCGGCCGCCCTGGACTACCGATATGGCGATCTTTTTCGAGCCGGCGTCGAGCGCGTTTTCGACAAGCTCCTTTACGACGGACGCAGGGCGCTCCACCACCTCGCCTGCGGCGATCTTGTTCGCCACATGAAGCGGAAGAACCCTGATGTGTCCGTCGCGGTCAGTAGTCAAGGCTGATGTTTCTCCTTATGAAGGTAGGCACATCGAGATCCTCGCCGTTCCATATGGTCGGCTCGGCGTTGTTGAAGCGTCCACGTCCCGTAGGCCCGGTGCCGAGCACCGCCTTTTGCTTGCGGCGCCTGCGCACGGCCTCGTTGGTTTTGGCGGCCTCCTCCTCTTCGGCGTCGGTGCGTCCGTTGGATTCGAAAAGCATCAGCACGACTGCGAGCCGCCCCGAGAAGGTTTCCTCGTCGTTGACGGTCGCCAGCTCGAATCCGGCGCGTTCGCCGAAAGACAGCCTTAGCCCCTCGGATATCACGCCGATCTCCGAAAGCCTCAGATCGTCGCCGGCAAGCACTCCGCACAGCATCGCACGCACCGGACCGGAGCTGTCCAGGAGGAGCTTCGAGTTGCGCAGCTCCTCGACGGCCTTTTCGGCTCGGTTTTCGCCCTGTACGAGCACAGAGGCGAAGCGGCCCTTGCCAGAGCCGGCGATCAGGTGCCGCATGCGCTCCGCATCAAGCCTTATGTAGCCCGGCTTTGTCGCGAGACGCCAGAAAAGCGTCATTCCGCGCGCCATTATGCTTATGGCCTTGTTCATTGCGTCGCCCATCGTCTGGTCGTCGCTTTCGACCAGCTTGTCGAGCGGCAGGAAGAAGCATGCGTTGGCTGCCTCCTCGATCATGTTCATCACGCCGCGGGCGTTGCGCTGTCGATCCGCACCCTCGAAGGCGAACGGAGTCGTGGCGAAGACGCAGCTCGGTATGCCGCGGTCGCTGAGATGCTTCACCACCTCGAGAGTTGCGCCGCTGCCCGTGCCGCCGCCCAGGGCAGTCACGACTATCGCCAGCCGAACGCCCTCGATCAACGTGTCGAACGAGCCGAGGGAATCTTCGGCGGCGAGCCTCGCGGCGACCACATCACCGCCGGCGCCGCGACCAGACAGACGGTTGCTGCCTATCAGGGTGAAGGGACCTCCAAGATCGCCGCTCTTCGCGTCGGTGTCGGCCAAGATGTACCTGAGACTCTCGCCGAACGAGTCGGCCACGCTGCGCGCTATCGAGCAGCCGGAAGTTCCTATGCCGATCAGCAGCATGCTGGAAGCGGATTCGTTCATTTGAAGAGACCTCCGAAAAGCTTGTTGAGTCCGAAAAGCGGTTTCGTTGCGTTGGCGTGGTGGGCGTACTGCAGCGCGCCGCATATGGATGCGAACGATTCAGGATGCGGCTCGTCCTCGAGACCGTCCACGCCCAGCGGACGCCCCCTGCGCACGTTCATGCCCAGCTCCCTCTGCGCCAGCGCATCTATGTTTCGCATAGCCGCGCCGCCACCCGTAAGCACCACGCCGGAATGAAGCCTGTGAAGGAGATCCTGCGACTCGAGCGTGTCGCGTATCACCGCGAACAGCTCGCGAAGCCTTGCGTTCACAACCGTGTCGAGAGCGTGGCGCGATATCGTGCGATAGTCGAGAAGGGGTGACGAACTCTGCAGCTTTACGCGCGAAGCCTCGCCCCTCTCCTGGCTTATAGTGGCCGACGCCTCCTCGGTCTTGAGGGCTTCGGCCTGCGACTGGTTCGTCTGGAAGGCGTGCGCGATGTCATTTGTCACATGGTCGCCGCCGACTCCGATCACTCCGGACGACACCAGGTAGCCGTCTATGTATGCGGCGTAGCCTGTCGAACCGCCGCCAAGGTCAATCACAAGGGCGCCATTCTTGCGCTCGTACTCCTCGATTACGGCTTCGGCGGCGCATGTCGCCGCGAAGAGCGGCTCGCGTATCTCCAGCCTTGCGCCGTTCGCTGCCGTCCGCGCGTCCTCTATCCTGTTGCGCTCGGCGTGTATGTGCAGAGTGTTGAGCTTAAGCACGCGCCCAGCCATGCCCTTGGGCGTGGATATTCCGCCGAAGTTGTCGAGGTTGTAGTCCTGATCTATTATGTCGAGCAGCTCCCTGTCCTTGGGAAGAGTCATGTTGTGGGCCTGCTCGGAGAGATCGTTGATGTCGTTGTCGGTGACGCGCCCGTCGATCTGGATGGAGCCGGTGAACGGGTCGGCCTTTATGTGCTGGCCCGAGACGACAAGATAGGCGTTGCCGATCGTTATGTCGCTACCGGCTTCAGACTGCTTCTTCTCGATCGCGTAGAGAACCCCCTTTATCGCCTGTGTGGCCTGCTTGATGTCGAGGATCTTGCTCTTGCGCACGCCAGTCGACGGAATCGACGCATGACACGTAAGCTTGATGCGGCCGGACGTTCCGGCTTCGCCGATGGCGAGCAGCGTCCTGGTCGTGCCAATCTCAAGCGCCGCATATATGTCGCTCATTGTATCTTCTCCTTGGTGTCGGCGTAGATGAATTCGGGCGAGGTGGCGTTCCAAGTCTTTACGCCCTGCCCGACGTTGCTCTTTATTGCGTTTCTCAGGTTGCGCAGAGTCTCGATAAGGTCTGCGCGCGATGTCGAGTCTGGATCATCCATTCCGCCCCATGCGATCTTGGCGGTGGAATAGTCGCCCAGCGTCGTGCACAGGAAGTCCGGCTTGGAGATGTCGACCTCGAGCACGCCAAGATCCTGAAGCTCCGGCATGCGGCATATCTCGACGAGCCTGAGCGCGGCGAGCGCTCGGCCGGTGAGCCGCTTGCCGACGGATGTTCCTGGCGCCTGGGCCTCGCGCACTATGGGGAGAAGGCTTGTTCCGCGGCGGCACTGGAACACCACACCCTCGGTGTCGGCGACACGCCCGGTCTCGCCTTTCTGCCCGCGAAGGTTCATCCTGACAACGGGTTCGCGCTCGACCACCGATATGCAGACCTTGTTCGGCAGACGGCGCTCTACCATGATGTCGCGTATCGCCGGATACTTCTCTATAACCTCGCGGCGCTTTTCGGCGAAGTCGATCGTCGCCAGATTGGCGCCGTTCTTCAGGTCGAACGCATCGGCGATCACGTCCGCCTTTACCAGCTTGCCTGACGTAACCTGTATCTGCCCGGCGGCGTCGGTAACGACACACTGCTCAAGCCACATGTCGCGAAGGGTGGTGTAGGCCATGAAAAGGCCGATGGCAATGGCTGCTACGATCAGAACGGAGAGTATGGCCACGAAGCCCTTGAGCCCGTTTCGGCTCTCTATCTTGTTGCGCTTCATGTCAGCCGAACCTCGCGCAGCCGAGTATCTTGTCGCAGACCCCCGCGAAGGAGAGCCCGGTCTTCATGCCGGCCTTGGGCACCAGGGAGTGCGATGTGAAGCCGGGCGACGTGTTCAGCTCGAGCACGTAGCACCTGCCGAGCGGCGACACCCTGAAGTCCACTCGCGTCACGCCACGGCATCCGATGGCATTGTATGCCTCAAGCGCGACCTGCTGCAGCTTTTCCGGCGGACAGCCCGGTATTACGGCGCTGCCTTCCTCGCCGTAGAAGGGATATCTCGTCTCATCGGATTTGTACTTTTCGTCGTAGCCGTACCACCCGTTCTTCGCGACGATCTCCAGCACAGGCAGAGCCTCGCCGTCGATTACGCCGACCGTCATTTCGCGGCCGGGGATGAACTCCTCGACGAGAACCTCCCCCGCGCCACCCTGCGCTGCGAGCGCAGCGGCCAGAGCGGGCGTCCACTCCCCGGCGGTCGATACCTTGGATATGCCGACAGACGATCCGTCGCACGGCGGTTTGACGACTACTGGCAGAGGCAGAGGCGAGGCCTCGGTTCCAGGCGACGCAAGCGACCACGCGGCCGTAGGCACGCCCTTCATCTCAAGCACCATCTTGGTCTTTATCTTGTCCATCGCGATCTTCGACGACATCGCCCCCGGCCCGGTGTAGGGTATGCCTTTGGCATCCAACGCGGCCTGAACGCCGCCGTTTTCGCCCCATCCGCCGTGCAGCGCTATGTACGCGCGCGATATGCCCTCGGGCAACCCATCCAGGCTGTCGGACTTCAGATCCACAGGCACGACTTCGTATTTGCCGAGGGAGGCGAGCGCTTCCGAGACATTCCTTCCGCTGACAAGCGACACTTCACGTTCGCTTGACGTTCCACCCATCAAAACAGCTATCTTTTCCATTGACGGATATTATACCAAATTTCGCTTCACGACGGAAAGTCGCGTTTTGCGGCGCCCATTGACGGGGGGAGGTCATATATAGTAAAATACACACTTTACTTGAAGGAAGATTCTATAATGAAGCAAATCGGAGTAGGCATTCTCGGTTTCGGAACCGTCGGCGCAGGCGTCGCAGATGGCCTCTTAAGGCATCGCGACGTCATGGCGAAGCGTCTTGGCGTGGATATCGTGCTCAAGCGCGTCGCCGATCTGGACATAACGACCGACCGTGGCGTGTCGATTCCGGATGGTGTCCTGACGACTGATGCCAAGGGCGTGCTGTCGGATCCTGAGGTGCAAATCGTCGTCGAGACGATCGGCGGCACCGGCGTCGCGAAGGCGTTCGTGCTTGAGGCCCTGGCGAACGGAAAGTGCGTAGTTACCGCGAACAAGAAGCTTCTTGCCGAGCATGGCGGCGAGATATTCGATGCGGCGGCCAGGAACAACGTCGACATATACTTCGGCGCTTCGGTAGGCGGAGGAATACCGATAATCCGTGTGCTCCGCGAAGGTATGGCCGGCAATTGCATAGAGTCCATCGACGGCATACTCAACGGCACCTGCAACTACATCCTCACGAGGATGGAGAACGAGGGTCTGCCTTTCGGCGAGGTTCTCAAGGATGCCCAGCGCCTAGGCTATGCCGAGGCGGATCCATCTCTCGACATAGACGGCTTCGACACGGCTCACAAGGCATGCATACTTGCGGCGCTCGCATACGGCTTCCAGCCGAAGCTCTCCGACGTGAATGTGGAGGGCATACGCAATCTCGCCGAGGTAGACGTGAGGTACGCAGCGGATTCCGGATACAGGATAAAGCTGCTCGCCCGAGTGGCGAAGGACGGCGACGAGATAGAGGTGTCGGTAGCGCCGACGCTCGTTCCGATGTCGCATATGCTCGCAAGCGTCAACGACGCCTTCAATGCGGCGTGGGTCAAGGGCGACATGAGCGACTATACGATGTACTACGGTCGTGGAGCGGGCAGGGCGCCGACAGCATCCACCGTAGTCGGCGATATAGGCGACATCGCCCGCAACCTGGCGGCTGGCGAAACGCGCTACTCTCGCGGAATGCCCAACTACGGCGACGGCAACGTGCGCCTCAAGGCGGCGGGTGAGGTTGCGTCACGCTTCTACATACGCTTCATGGTCGCCGACAGGCCAGGTACGTTCGGTACTTTTGCGGCTATTCTCGGCCGGAACAACGTGAGCATCTCGGCAGCGAATTCTCAGAAGGTTGGCGGCGATGCGGCATCCGGGTTCATTCCGGTAGTCGTGCTGACGCACGAGGCTAAGGTATCCGACCTGGAAAAGGCGCTCGCAGAGATCGAGGCCAGCGGGGTTGTGGGCGCGAAGCCAGTCAAGCTTCGCATGATATAGAGGTCAATCATAAGGGGGGCGTAGTATGAAGGTATGCAAATTCGGCGGAAGCTCTCTTGCGAACGCGACGCAGCTCAACAAGGTGATTGACATAGTGCTGTCGGATCCCGCGCGCCGCATTGTCGTCGTTTCGGCTCCAGGCAAGCGTCATTCGGGCGATACAAAGGTCACCGATCTGCTGATTGATCTGGCTGAGACTGCGATAAAGGGTGAGAACACCGACCGGCAGTATGGCGCCGTCGTCGAGCGTTATGCTGAGATGGCCGGCGAGTTGAGGCTTGGCGAGGAGATCGTCCGCGAGATAGAGATGGACATTATGGACCGTCTTGCCCAGGTCGCCACCCTAGACAACGCGGAGTTCATGGATCTCATAAAGGCGGCAGGAGAAGACAACAACGCAAAGCTGGTCGCCGAAGCGTTCAGGGCCAGGGGCAAGAAGGCTCGCTATGCCAGCCCGAAGGATACGGGAATGGTCCTTCAGGGGGAATTCGGTGACGCCACACTGGATCCTTCGAGCTATGCGACGCTTTCTCGCGCTTTCTCGAATTTCGAGGGGATTGTGGTGTATCCCGGATTCTTTGGCTACACTAAGGAAGGCAAGGTGGCCACGTTCCCGCGCGGAGGCAGCGACATAACAGGCTCGATTCTCGCTGCTGCGGTCTGTGCGGACGTGTACGAGAACTTCACGGACGTCGACTCGGTGTATCCGGTCGATCCCCGGATAGTGCCCGAGGTGAAGGATGGCGAGGGCATCCCCACGATGACCTATCGCGAGATGCGCGAGCTGGCGTATGCCGGATTCGGGGTGTTCAACGACGATGCCGTCATACCGGCCGTCCGAGCGAGGATACCGATAAACATCCGCAATACTAACCATCCCTCCGAGCCCGGCACGATGATACAGCAGTCGCGCCGCGTAATACCAGGCACGGTCGTCGGCATAGCCTCGATGGATGGATTCTGCAACATCGTCGTCGAGAAGTATCTGCTCAACCGCCAGATCGGCTTCGGTCGCAGGTTGCTGCAGGTGCTTGAGAACGAGAAGATTCCATTTGAGCACATGCCGTCCGGGGTGGATTCACTGTGCGTGGTGCTTAAGGGGCAGCACCTGCCCAAGGAGCGCGAGCGCCGCGTCGTTCAGCTTCTAAAGAAGGAGCTGGATCCCGACTTTGTCGCAGTTGAGAGGGATATCACAATACTCATGGTCGTCGGCGAAGGCATGTGCTACACGGCGGGAATGTTCGCCAAGGCGTGCCTTGCGCTGGCGTCGGCAGGCATCTCGATGAGCATGGTCAACCAAGGCTCAAGCGAGGTTTCTTTCATGATCGCCATCCGCCACGCCGACCGCGACCAGGCGGTTCGGGCGTTGTACAAAGCCTTCTTCGGTTGACAACAAGGGCACATTTAAGGTAAAATACCCTCAACCATCGAAAAACGAAAGAGATTGCAATGTTCGGGAAACTGAAAGCGCTTTTTTCTACAGACATAGGTATCGACCTGGGTACGGCGAACTCGCTTGTGTACGCCAAGGATCGCGGCATCGTGCTGCGCGAGCCCTCGGTCGTCGCCATACAGGCGGGATCGAAGCGCGTGCTGGCCGTCGGCGAAGAGGCGAAGCGCATGCTTGGCCGCACACCTGGCAACATCGTAGCGATACGTCCGATGAAGAGCGGTGTCATAGCCGACTTTGACATAACCGAGGCGATGATAGCGTATTTCATCAAGAAGGTCTGCCCGAAGCGCTTCTATTCGAAGTACAACAAGCCTCGTATGGTGATTGCTGTTCCGAGCGGCATCACCGAGGTCGAGAAGCGCGCTGTCGAGGACGCCGCCCATGCGGCCGGTGCGGGCGATGTGTTTCTCATCGAGGAGCCTATGGCTGCCGCAATCGGCGTCGGGTTGCCGGTCAGCGAGCCGGCGGGTTCGATGATTGTCGATATCGGCGGCGGTACTTGCGAGGTGGCCATCATTTCGCTCGCCGGCATAGTGCACAGCTACTCGGCCAGGCAGGCTGGCGGCGATGCGATGGATGACTGCATCATTAACTACATCAAGCGCGTCTACAACCTCGCTATCGGCGAGAGGACGGCCGAGATGATAAAGATCAGCATTGGCAGCGCCTATCCGACGGGTGAGGAGAAGACGCTTGAAATCAAGGGCAGGGATATAGTGGCGGGGTTGCCGAAGACTTTGACGATAACCTCCGAGGAAATAAGGGATGCGCTAAAGGAGCCGGTCGCTCAGATCGTGGATGCCGTAAGGGCCACGCTGGACAAGTGCGAACCGGAACTTGCGGCGGATCTGGTCGACAGGGGCCTTGTGCTTTCGGGCGGCAGCTCGCAGCTTAGGGGTCTCGACAAGCTTTTGGCGTCGCAGACGGGCCTTCCCGTGACGGTGGCGGACGATCCGCTTTCCGCGGTGGCAGAAGGCACGGGCGTCGTGATGAACGAGCTTGACTTCCTCGCGAAGAACAAGAGATCATCGTAAAGATCTTCGGCGGATCCGCTGACATTTGAGGGGTTCGCCAAGAGTGAAGGCAAAGACATACGGTGCGTGGCTGACCGTCGCTTTGGCGACGGCGATTGCGCTCGTATTCGTATCGTGCCGACCCGCCGCGGTCGAGGCGGCATATCCTGTCGAAAAGGCAAAGGTAGGCTTCCTAAGGCGCGTAATGACCCGCGTTTCGGGCGCGATGCATGGGGCGCGGGCTTCGGCGGAGGCCGCTAGACTACGGCGTGAGGTCGCGTCGCTAGCGGTTCTGAGGAGCGATTTGGACGGTCTTGAGGCTGAGAATGCTCGTTTGCGCAAGGTGCTGGACTATTCAGAGCGAATGAAGGGGCGCTGGATACCCGCAGAGGTTCTCTCGTCTGGCGGGGGGGCGTCTGGTTCCGGCAAGACCATACGCGTCGCAAAGGGTTCTTTCGCCGGTGTGGTTGAGGGTGCAGTGGCTGTGGTTCCGGATGGACTTGTTGGGCTTGTCACAAGTGTGACCCCTCATACTTCCGTCGTAACGCTCGTCACGGACGGCAGGATAAAGGTTGCCTGCGAAATAGAGACTGCGGCGGGTGAACGGCCGCGAGGGATAATAGCTGGCGGCACTGACGACATTTTGATTCTTAGGTATTTGACGAACGCGGACAGGATCGCTCCGCGTGCGAGGGTCGTGACATCGGGGCTTGGAGGGGTGTTCCCCAAAGGGCTGGAGATAGGCACTTTGCTGGACGTCCGGACGGACGAAAGGGGTCTCGCGCGTGAGGGTGAAGTGCAGCCGTCAGTAGATTGTTCATCTCTGGAGGACGTATTCATCCGCCGTGAAGAGTGACATCGTCCAGATTGTGCTGGCCCTGCTGGTGCTGGTCATAGGCGGTTCGGCGGAAGATCTTCTGCCCAAGATCGCCGGAGTCGGATTTCCTGTTCTGATGTCCGCGACTGTATTCATTGCTTCCCGGCGGCGCATCTCCCTTGCCATATGCTTTTCTGTAGCAGCCGGTGCTGTTGAAGAGTCGCTCTCCGGACTTCCGCCAGCGACTGGCGTTAGCTTCTTCCTGGTCGTCGCGGCTCTCGCTAGGTGGAGCGAGTTTCCGCATGGTGCGCTTGTGATGGCCTATCCGCTGTACCAAGGGTGGCTTAGGCTCTGGTCCGAGGCTGAATACGGCAGCGTGTTCTACCGCGCCTTGGTGGCGGTGCCGGTCGGCATGGTTACGGCCCTTGCGACATGGGCAATACTTGTATGGGCGGAAAGGAGGGCTGCTGTCGATGGATCGTGAGGCTTCGATAGTCAGCGACCTTTCTTGCTGGGCGACGATGGCTGTCTTCGCGATCGGGCTTATCGTTCTCGCGGTACACCTAAAGGAGGTTCAGGTAGTAGCTTCGCCAGACTACAACTACGAGAAGGCGAGGCAGTCCGTGAGGCGTGTGCAGACTGCTGGTATGCGCGGACGCATCCTCGACAGACGCGGCAGGGTTCTGGCGGACAACAGACGGTGTGTGTCCATAGTGTGCAACGCAGCCGCCTACCAGAAGCGTTCGTGGGACGCCACAACGGAAGCGATAACCGAGGCGATACGGCAGATCGGACGTGTTATCGGCCGGGATACGCACCTGACCGAGCGATCCATACGTCGTCATGTGAACCAGTCGCTGGCGATACCACTTGTGGCCTGGCGAGATCTGACCGATGAGGAACTGGCGAGGTTTGCGGAAAGGGAGAGGCTTTACCCGGGCTTCTCGATTGTCGAGAGCGAAGAGCGGCACTATCCGTTCGGATCGCTCGCTTCGCATCTGATTGGATACGTCGGACGCGATCGCGGGTCGGGTGACGCCGGAGACGAGAAGTTCAACTTCAGGGATTTCGAACTGTACGGGCGGAGCGGACTTGAGCTTTACTACAACGGTTTCCTGCGTGGGGTGCCTGGCGAGAGGAAACTGCTTGTCGACGCGCGTGGCTTCACTGAACGCGAGTGGGTGGTGTCTGAACCTCGTCGCGGACCAGATCTGATGCTTTCCGTCGATGCCGACATACAGCGTGTCGCGGAGGCACAGCTGAAGGGTGTGCGAGGTGCGTGTGTGGTTATGGATCCGCGCGACGGCTCTGTGCTAGCCTTCGCCAGTTCTCCCAGCTACAACCTAAACGACTTCGTGCCGACCCTCTCACAGGAGGTCTACGACAGATACTTGAACGATCCGGCGAAGCCTCTGCTCAACAGGGCGTCGGGAGGCACCTATGCGCCTGGCTCGACATTCAAGCCGATCACGGCGCTCGCTGGGCTTTCGATGGGATATCCGGACAATGAGCAGTACGACTGCACTGGAGCCTTTGAGCTTGGCAACATGAAGCTGCACTGCGCAAGAAGGTGGGGACACGGTCCGATATCGGTAAGGACTGCCCTTAAGGTCAGCTGCAACACGTTCTTCTGCAACCTTGGATGCGATGTCGGCACGAATGCCGTGATCTCCGCGGCCAAGGCGTTCGGGCTGGGCTCCAAGACGGGCATAGACTTTACCGACGATCGTGCCGGAATCGTGCCGGATGACGAGTGGAAGCGCAAGACTTACGGCGAAAGGTGGTATCCCGGCGATCTAGCCCAGATGTCCATCGGCCAAGGCATGTTGCTCGCGAGTCCGCTTCAGATGGCCGTTGTGGCTGGCGCAATAGGAACTGGGTATGTGGTGACTCCGCATCTCAAGGCAGGTGCCGAGGTTGTGAGGCGTCCGCTGCCGTTCGATGAGCATAGCCTTGCTGTCGTGAGGGAAGGCATGCGTCAGGTGGTGGAAGGAGGCAGCGGTGAGCGTGGTGGCGACGGAGTGGAGGTTTCGGTCGCCGGCAAGACGGGAACAGCCGAGTTCGGGCCGATGTCGAACCGGCGCAAGAATACATGGTTCATAGCATACGCCCCGGCGGACAGGCCAAGGGCTGCCGTTGCGCTGATCGTGGAAGATGGCGAATCCGGCGGTGGAACTGCGGCGCCTCGAGTCGCCGAGATTCTCAAGAGGATGTTCAATGCTAGATAAGCTCCGCAGATTCAACTGGATAATGTTCGCCGCGATGATTGCGCTCATTGTGACGGGCACGGTTGCCATATGGTCTGCGGGCAATGCCCGTGCGGAGGCAATATTCCACGGCATGTGGCTTGCTAACCTTTGGACTGCGATTGCGGGGCTCGTCATATATTTCATGTTTGCGTTCACCGACTACCGTAAACTCATCGCATGGACGGCTACGCCCGCCTATGCCGTATCGCTTGTGTTGCTCGTGGCCGTGCTGATATTCGGTGCGAAAGTCTATGGCGGACGCCGCTGGCTTTGGTTCTTCCAGCCGAGCGAGATAGCCAAGCTTGGAGTGATCTGCCTGCTGGCCAAGCTGTTCGGTGGCGAACCCAGGCGGACATTCCGCTGGTTCATGGTCGGTTGCGCGCTCATAGCCGTGCCTGTTGGCTTGATACTGCTTGAACCGGATCTTGGTACTGCGCTGACCCTGATACCGGCGACACTGCTAATGTTGTTTGTCGCCAGGGTATGGCGCCGTGGACTCGTCACGCTGCTTGCGGCTGGCGGAATACTTGCGTTCGCTGTGCTTGGTGCGGTATATGAAGCCGAAAAGCCAGGTGTCACGGAGGCCAGACGCACGGCCATATTAAAGTGGGTGCCTCTCAAGCCGCATCAGGTCAAGAGGGTTAGGGTGTTCATCTTCCCCGACGAAGATCTGACCGGCGCAGGCTACAACCTGAGGCAGGCTAAGATATCGATCGGATCAGGCGGACTTTCCGGGACTGGCATCGGCAAGGGACAGTCGAACCATCTCAAGTACCTGCCGCCGGCAATCTCGATGAACGATTTCATATTCTGCGTGTATGCGGAGGAGACCGGCTTTATCGGCTCGCTTCTGCTGCTGGGGCTTTTCGGGGCGCTGCTGCTTCCCGGAGCATGGATTGCGGTCATGGCCGTCGATGGAAGCGGACGCCTGATTGCGCTGGGCGTATCTACGTTGATATTCGCCCATGTGTGGATAAACATCGCCATGTCGATAGGGCTTGTGCCCATCACAGGGCTTCCTCTGCCTTTCATTTCTTCCGGGCGCACCTTCCTTGTGGTGGTGATGGCCGGATTGGGATTAATACAAAGTGTGTCAATACACGGAAGGGACAAAACAACATGAATCTGTTCGGATGGCTCAAGCGCTCGAAAATGAAGCGCGAAATAATCGTAAATGTGGAGAAGCTCGAGACTCGGGTTGCCGTCACCGAAAACGGAAGGCTCGAGGAGTTCATGGTCGAGCATACCGAAGAGGAGCGCCTTGTAGGAAGCGTATTCAAGGGGCGCGTGCAGAACCTCGAGAACGATCTCCAGGCGGCGTTCGTCGACATCGGGCTGAAGAAGAACGCGTTTCTGCACTATTGGGACATGACGCCTGATGCCGACGCGCTCCTTGACGATGTCGACGAAAATCAGCCAAAGGGCGGTTCGCCCCAGAAGGGCGTGAAGAATCAGCGCAAGTCAGCGCGACTTTCCAACGAGGAGATCGCCAAGCGATTCCCTCCGGGCTCCGAGATCATAGTTCAGGTGACCAAGGGACCGATCTCTACCAAGGGCCCGAGGGTGACCGCAAACCTGTCGATACCTGGCCGCTATCTCGTGATGATGCCCGGAACTCGTATTCGCGGAGTGTCTAAGAAGATCGGCGACGCACAAGAGCGCAAGCGCCTCAAGAAGATTCTCGACAGGCTTCCTCTGCCCGACAACGTCGGCCTCGTAGTGCGCACGGTTGGTCAGGGAGCGAGTGCCCGCGCGTTCGCCCGCGACCTGAGGAATCTCGTATCCGTGTGGAACGAGATGCAGGCAAACACGAAGAATCTGCGCACCCCATGTTGTATCTTCCAGGAGCCAGACCTGTGCGAGCGCGTCGTACGTGACTGGCTGACCGAGGATGTCGACGCCATAGTCATAGATGATGTGAAGAGCTACGAGGCCATGCGCGAGGTAACGGGACGCATATCCCGCAGGGCCAAGTCCAAGATCCGCCGGTTTGACGGCGCGACGGGAATCTTCGAGCATTTCGGAATCGAGCGCCAGCTGCATGAGGCGTTCTCGCGCCAGGTGCCTTTGAAATCGGGCGGATACCTAGTCATAGACGAAACTGAGGCTCTGATCGCGGTCGATGTAAACACCGGCCACCACAAGGGCAAAGGTTCACAGGAAGAGGCCATACTTGAGGTGAACCTTGAGGCAGTTGAAGAGGTTGCTCGTCAGCTGAGGCTTAGAAACATCGGTGGTCTCGTCGTACTCGACCTCATCGACATGAAGAGCCGCAAGCACCAGAAGCAGGTGTGGCGGGCGCTCAAGGATGCTCTTAAGAGGGATCGCGCGAGGACGAATGTGCTTGAGATATCCGAGCTTGGTCTTCTTGAGATGTCGCGGCAGCGCCAGGAGGAGTCGATTCTCTCGATGCTGACCTCAAGGTGTCCGTATTGCCAGGGCCATGGCGTGGTCAAGTCTCCTATGGCGATTTCGATCGAGATACAGCGCAGGCTGTCGGGACTGCTCAAGAGAGCTGAAGCAGAGAAACGTCCGTTCGAGCCTAAAATCGTCATCGCTCCGCAGGTTATGCAACGCCTCAGGACAGAAGATGCCGCAATTTTGGCTGATTTGCAGAAGGTTTACAACACCAGGCTCACCTTTGTCTCGGAGTTGCACAGGCATCCCGAAGCATTTTCCATACTAGACGCAGCCACCTCACAAGTGCTATACTCTCAGTCATGAACAAGACAACTCTCGCAGCTCTTGCCGTCATTTGCATCTCTTCGGCTGCCATGGCCGTTGAAGAGATGAAGGTCACAGCGGATATGATCGCCGCCGACCAGCGGACTGGTTCACTTGTCGCGTCAGGGCGTGTCGATGCGGTGGTAAGTCCGTTCCATCTTCTCACCGAGAAGCTGACGCGCGATGCAGAGAACCGTGTGACGCTCTCGTCGCCCTCGACGCTCACGACATGCACCAACGACATCGACCATCTGCACTGGAGCGTCGGCGGTGACGCCGAGTATCAAGCCGGCCGATACGTCATGTTCCGTGACATGTGGGTGCGTCTCTGGGGCGTTCCTGTCATGTGGCTACCCTACTGGTACTATCCTTTCGATACCGACTATGGCCTTCGCGTCATGCCTGGCTATTCCAGCAGGTGGGGCGGATACCTGTTGACCAAGTACGTCTACCATGTGGCGGGCGATCGTAGCGGAGAGGAGGGCACGTATGGCCTTCGCGCTGCGACGAAGCTTGACCTAAGAACTAAGAACGGCGTTGCGTTCGGCCAGTCGTTCAGGTGGCACTTGGGTGATTTTGGAGAGGGCTACATCAAGGGCTACTATGCGTCGGACGAGGACTTCGACCGTTATAGGCGCCATTGGGCCGATACGAGCAAGTGGAACTACCAGAACTGGGGCAGCGAAGTCTCGCGCAACAGGTATGCATTCGATTTTGGACATCGCTGGGAGCCGACCGAACGTGATGTCGTCAGGGTTCGGGCTGCTGTGTACAGCGATTCCTACTTCTGGCACGACTTTCTTCGCAACCACCTCTTTTCGCTAAAGGAGTCATACATAAGCGGCGCGGGCAACGAGGCGGCGTGGGAGCACAACGAGTCGCTTTTCGGTTTAGGCGTAAGCGTAACCGGGTCGCTCAACGACTTCTACGGCGGCACGGCCAGGTTGCCTGAATTCTACTTCGATGTGATACCGCAGCCCGTGTTCTCGCTGCCTGTGAACTACGAGTCGCAGTCGCGAGTTGGATACCTTGATCGCCGCGTCGGCAGGCTGGGCTCCGGCGGAAATGTGACCGCATTCTCACACGTGCCTGGTCCATGGGCGGAGTACAACACGTTCCGTCTCGACACATACCACCGCCTCACGGCGCCTATGAAGTTTGCGGATGTGCTTTCCGTCGTGCCTCGCGCGGGATTCCGCGGAACCTACTGGGGCGACAGCGGCTATCAGAGCATTACTGGGATGGATCGTGCTGGCGTTAGCGGTGACGACATGTCGCGCTTCATAATCGAGGGCGGCATAACGTTCGCAGCGCGAGGAACGGCATGGATCGACGACAGGTGGCAGCACATGATCGAGCCTTATGCCGATGTGCTCGTGCAGGAGGCAGAATACAGCGGCGACGGCGACAAGAATGGTCGCCGCAAGCGTCCTTACATATTTGATGCCCTTGACGCCTCAATGGACTGGCAGGACCAGTTTGCGGGCCGCTCGCGCAACCTGCCATATTCTTGGTATGGCGTGACGCCCGGCGTGCGTAATGCCCTAAGGAAGACTGATGACCGCGGACACCTTCGCACCATATTCGACTTTGATTTCTATGCAGCAGTCCAGTTCAACGACACAGACTATACGGCTGGCGACAAGTATCACCGCCTGGCGCCTGTTGGCGATCCCAACTACGGCAAGAACACTCCCGACGTCGTGCCTGGCGCGAGGTTGAGATGGTTCCCGGACGACAACATATCGCTATCGACCAGAGCCGAGTACGACAGCCAGAACAACACACTCGCCTACGCGAACATTGAGTGGCGGCATTCGCTTACCCGACGCCTGAAGTACAATATGGGACTGATTCACCGCAACTACCGCTGGTGGGACTTCTCGTCATCAATGTTCAATCCAGCCACGATGCGTTGCGACGACTTCAATATGGTCCACTTCTCCTATGTCGATCTTGGCTTCGAATACGAGCTTTGCGACGCAATAGCGATTGGGCCGTATCTTAGGTGGAATCTTCGTTATCATGAGATTCAGGAGATCGGCACTTGGATCGACTATCGCACGGACTGCCTCGGCTTCAGGTTCCAGGTTTCGTACGAGAACGACTACATCCAGATCGACAGCTCGAAATACGAAGACGACTGGCGCTTCGGCTTCTTCATGTACCTAAGGGCGTTTGGCCCTGGCATGGGCAGCCTGATAGGAGACTGATTCATGCGCAAGGCGCGTCCGAGCGGTATAGAGCGGCTTGAGAGCTATCTTGTAAAGATGATCCAGGAGAAGGGTGCCGACCAGGATCAGCCTGGCGGAATAAGGGCGCTTCTTGTCCTTCTGAAGTGCATAAGCTTCGTATTTGCGCTGGTTGTGCATGTCCGATATGCGCTGTATGGGTTTGGGTTCATTCGCCGATTCCCTCTGGGCGTACAGGTGATTTCGATCGGCAACGTGACTGCCGGAGGAACCGGCAAGACGCCTGTAACCGAGATATTCGCCAGAACTCTCGCTGCCGAGGGGCGCAAGGTCGCCATACTCTCGCGCGGCTACCGCCGCAAGGAGGCTCCGTGGTGGCAGCGAATGTTCACGCAGGTCATAGACCCTCCGCTCGTGGTTTCGGACGGCAAGCACGTATTGCTTGACGCCGCGACTGGCGGCGACGAGCCCTACATGCTTGCGTCGAACCTGCCAGGCGTCGCCGTCGTTGTGGACCGCAACCGCGTCAAGGCCGGCCGCTATGCCGTAAACCGTCTTGGCTGCGACACCATAATACTGGATGACGGATTCCAGTACCAGAAGCTCAAGCATTCCATAGAGGTCGTGCTTGTGGACTCCACGAATCCTTTCGGCAATGGCAATATGCTGCCACGCGGAATACTGCGCGAGCCTGCCTGGAATCTCAGGCGCGCCGACATAATCTTCCTGACGAAGTGCAGAGGCGATGTCTCTGCCGTGAAGGAGGAGATACGATGCTACAACAAGAGCGCCGACATAGTTGAGTGCAACCATACGCCGCGCGTGCTGAAGGATGTCTGGAGCCGCGAGGAATATCCGCTCTCCTGGCTCGAGGGCAAGACGCTATGTACTCTTTCCGGCATAGCCTCGCCCAAGGGTTTCGAGAATTCTCTGCGCCATCTTGGCGCAAAGGTCGTCTGGTGCGAGCGCTACGCCGATCACCACAGATACGATTCTAGCGAGGTCCTTTACGCATTGAACAGGTCTGCCGACATGGGGGCGGACGCGCTTGTCACCACCGAAAAGGATGCCGTGCGCTTTCCCCGCTTCGAGACCTCTCCAATCAAGTGCCTGTATCTCCGAATCGCAATCGAAATACTGGCTGGCGGCGAGAACTTTACCCAGATCATAGACAGGATATGCTTCAGGAGCACCGCTAGTTGATGGCCAAGGCTGGGGGAATACTCAAGAATACGTTCACGGTAGGCGCATTCACGGCGCTTTCCCGTGTGCTTGGGCTTGTTCGCGAGATGCTTCAGTCGCGTCTGATCGGCGCAGGAATGGAGCAGAGCGCTTTCACTCTAGCGTTTGCGATACCAAACATGGCGAGAAAGCTCTTCGGAGAAGGTGCCCTCACCGCCGCATTCGTGCCAATCTTCACAAAAACTTTGAATGGAGATGGCGATGAAGGCGACCGGGCGGCGAATCTCGCGGTCGCAGAGAGGCTCGCCCGCTCAGTGATGACTATGGTTCTGCTGATGCTCGCGGCAATAGTGCTACTCGCATTCGGCGTGTTGGACGTAGTAGCGAACTTTCGTGAGGAACTCGGAATACAGGACATCGAGCGCTTCAACCTGACCGCCAGTCTTGTCAAGACCCTGCTGCCCTACATGATATTCATATGCGGCGCGGCATTCGGAATGGGCGTTCTGAACTCGCTTGGACGCTTCAAGGCCTCAAGCTTCATGCCTTGCCTGCTGAACCTTTGCTGGATCGGCGTTCTAGCCGGCATGCTGTTCTTTCCCAAGCTTAGCCTGAGCCAGCGAATCCATTGGGTCTGCTTCGCAATACTGTTCGCTGGCGTAGTACAGATGTGCTTTCTGTTCTGGCGAATGCATATCGCCGGCATAACGCCGAGGCTTTCCTTCTCAGATTGGGCGAACGAGAGTGTGCTTCAGGTGTGGCGCAACCTCGGTATCGCCGCCCTTGGTGCCGGTGCAGTGCAGCTGAACTACCTTCTGGACCAGCTTCTCGCCTATTACGCGAGCCCTTGGGCCGCAGGCGTCATCGGCTACGCCGAGCGTCTGATGGATCTGCCACTTGGCGTCATCGGCGTCGCTTTTGGTACGGTACTCCTTCCGACGTTCGCAGGACTCTTCTCGAAGGGTGACGAAGAAGGGGCGCGTCATGCGTTGGCCTCAAGCGTGCAGTCCCTCATGTTTGTGATGCTTCCGGCGGCTGCAGGGCTTTTCGTGCTTGCCCCCGAGGTTACCAGCGTCATATATGAAGGTGGAGCTTTCGGCGCTGAGGCGACGATGCGCGTTTCCCGTGCTCTTGCCGTATATGCCATAGGGCTTGGCTTCTTTGGGCTTACTAAGTCCATGGTGCCGTGGTTCCAGGCCCAAAACGACATGAAGACGCCTCTTCGCGTATCTGTGTCAATGGTTGCGGTAAACGCCACGCTCAACATACTTGCCGTCGTGTTGTTGCCTGTCGAGTGGCGCCATGTCGGTCTTGCCGCTTCAACCGTGATCTGCGCCGCAATAGGCTGTGCGCTGCTGCTCGCGCTGGCGAAGCGCAAGAACGGACGCCTCGGCCTTGCGCAATGCCTTCGCCCTTTGGGTGCGATGCTCTCCGCGGCAGTCATAATGGCCGTTGTGCTGTTTGCCGTCCGCCCGTTTTTTGCGGGCTTGAACCGCATAGTCGCATTGGGCGCCTTGATTGCTGTCGGAATGTTCGTATATGCGGCGGTTTCGCTGGTGCTACTGCGCGGACAGGTTAAAATGCTCCTTAGACGGCGTAGAATACCATCCAAGTAAGCGCCTATTTTCCGTTCTATATCGTCGAATACATGCGGTTAAGTGCGAAAGTTGCGGAAAAGTGTATTTACCCCCTTGCGCTGCCTGCGCGATAAATGATATACTACGCACTCGTTCGCCCCGGACAGGGCGGGCAAAGCTCTTTGAAAACGGATCGCTTGAGAGAACAATGGATGTTTGTGTGAGAGGTCCAGGTCGAATTGCTC
>JAFPUH010000035.1 GCA_017395505.1 Kiritimatiellia bacterium | reverse complement strand
CCTTCCTCCTTCCCCCCTGCACCCCTCATCCTTCTTCCTGTCTTTTCCATGTGCTGACGCGCCTGGGATAAAATTCCGCACCCTAAGACAAAGACAGAAAATTTCATTTTAAATTTACAGTTGCTGACCTGTTTTCCCACTTGGGGCGAGGCGAAGTCTAACGGAATTTGAAAGGAGACAGGCTATGGAGAAATGGAACAATTATTGCAATAAGTGCGCCGTGTTGGCGGTGGCGGTCATTGCGGCGTGGGTCGCGGGCGCGGCGACGCTCGAGGGCAAGGTGACGCGCGTCGCGGACGGCGACACGATCAGGGTCACGGACGGCGAGAGGCGCTATCAGGTGAGGCTTGAGCGCATCGACGCGCCCGAGTTGCGCCAGGATTACGGATATGAGGCGACGGTCTATCTCGACAAGCGCATCGGCGGCAAGACGGTGAAGGTCGAGTGGCAGAAGAAAGATCCGTACGGACGCATCTTGGGCATCGTCTACCTCGATGGCGTCGATATCAACCTCGAAATGGTTGCGACCGGCAACGCGTGGCACTACGCGCATTTCGACAATACGCCCGAATACGCCGAAGCGGAGAAAAGCGCGAGGGCGGCGCGGCTCGGGCTTTGGTCCGGCGAATCGCCGATAAGCCCGTACGACTTCAGGCGCGGACGCTTCCCGGAGGGCAAGGCTCCGCCGAAAGACAGCGGTGTCATCGCGATAAAGATGGTCGACGGCAAGCCCGTCGTCTTCGATCCTGCGACCGGCAAACCAATCCCCCTGCTCCCCGCCGAGAAGTAGGCTAGACGAGATGCCCATGGGGCATTTGAGCTGCAGAGGCTAAGCCCAAGGCGGCAATTTTTGGTACAATATACATCACTATGAAAACCGAGTCAGCGCTTGTGCCGAGGAAATTCCTGCCTGTGTTCGTAATGCTGGTGGCCTGCTTTGCATTGTGGGGCCTTCTGAACAACATGACGGACAACCTGGTTCCGGCTTTCCAGCGCATATTCACGATGGACCAGTCGCGCGCGGGCCTTGTGCAGGTCGCGTTCTACGGGGCGTATGCGGTATTGGCGATATTCGCCGCGGTGCTGGCCGAGGAGTTCAACTACCGCAAGGGTGTGCTGATCGGGCTTGCGATATACATTACCGGTGCGCTGCTGTACATACCGGCCTGCATAGCGCAGAGCTTCGACATATACTTCATCGCCATATTCATCGTCGCCGGCGGCTGTTCGCTGCTTGAGACCACTTGCAACCCGTACGTGCTTTCGCTGGGTGACGAACAGACGGCGGTAAGGCGGCTCAACTTTGCGCAGATGTTCAATCCGGTCGGCTCGATGTGCGGCATTGTGCTGGCGCAGCAGCTCATACTCTCCCACCTCAATCCGGCGACAGCCGAAGAGCGTGCGCTGATGGACGAGGCGACGCGCCAGGGGATCATACACAACGAGCTCTTCTGGGTATGCGCGCCGTATGTCGGGCTCTGCGCGGTCGCCGCGCTCATATGGTTCTTCTTCCTCGCGAGGCGGGAGGGGGAGTCCGTGCCGTCGAAATCGGCCTTCGCGAGGGTTGGCGTCGCGCTGGCTTTCTCGATACTCCCGATGACGGTGCTTTACTTCATCTTCCCCGAGATGAACAAGATAGCGTGGGTGCTTTGCGGCGTGACGGGTCCGGTGTGCTACATAGTGCTGCTTAAGGACTACCGCGAGATGCTGGCGACCCTGCTCAAGACGCCGCGCTACTGGTTCGGGGTCGTCGCGCAGTTCTTCTACGTCGGCGTCCAGATCGCGGCGTGGACCTGGCTCAACGTCTATTGCCAGAAGGAGCTGGGGGTGACGCCGGCGCAGGGAGCGATATACTACACGGTGGCGATCACGCTCTTCATCGTGTGCCGCTGGGTTGCGACGTGGCTCATGAAGTTCTTCAATCCTGCCGTCATGATGGCGACTTTCGCCGGTTGCGCGATACTCTGCTGCGCCGGGGTTATGCACCTGCCGACGAAGGTGCTCTTCACCGTGGGGCAGCTGCCGTTCTCGGCGAACATCCTCTGCCTCGTGGCGATGAGCGGCTTCATGTCGCTCATGTTCCCGACGATCTACGGCATGGCGCTTGGCGGGCTGGATCCCAAGGCGCTCAAGCTCGGGGCTTCCGGCCTCATAATGGCGATTCTGGGAGGGGCGGTCATAACGCCCTGGATGGCCGGCATAATCGGCGATGCGGGCAGCGTGTGGTGCAAGTTCATCAACGGCTTCGACACCGCGTGGGATGCGAACCTCAAGCTTACGCAGACGTCGCTCAGGGCCTCGTTCGTAGTGCCGGCGATATGCTTCGCCGTAGTGCTGGCGTATGCCCTCGTCTTCAAGAGCAACAAAACCAACAAGGAGATCAAATGAACCAGACCGTTTGGACGATGAACGGATTCCCCAAGGTCGGAATCCGCCCGATCATCGACGGACGCCGCCGCGGCGTTCGCGAGTCGCTCGAAACGCAGACAATGAACATGGCCAAGACTGCGGCCAAGCTCATTTCGGAGAACCTCCGCTACCCTGACGGCAGTCCGGTGGAGTGCGTCATCGCCGACACCACGATCGGCGGAGTATACGAGGCGGAGAAGTGCGCGAAGAAGTTCCGCGAGAACAACGTCGGCGTGTCGCTCTCGGTCACGCCTTGCTGGTGCTACGGAACAGAGACGATGGATGCCGACCCTCAGATTCCCAAGGCTGTCTGGGGCTTCAACGGCACGGAGAGGCCAGGAGCCGTCTACCTCGCCTGCATGCTCGCGGGCTACGCGCAGCGCGGAATGCCGGCTTTCGGCATCTATGGCCGCGAGGTTCAGGCGGCGACAGACACGACTGTGCCTGAGGACGTCAAGGAGAAGATCCTGCGCTTCGTCAAGGCCGGCCTCGCCGTAGCCATGATGAAGGGCAAGAGCTACCTTTCGGTCGGCTCCAGCGCAATGGGCATCGCCGGTTCGTTCGTGAACGTCGACTTCTTCCAGGACTATCTCGGCATGCGCCCCGAGAACATGGACATGTGCGAGATCGAGCGCCGCATTGCGGAAGGCATCTACGACAAGGAGGAGTACGAGAAGGCCCTTGCGTGGACGAAGAAGTGGTGCAAGGAGGGCAAGGACTACAATCCGAAGGCCATCCAGAAGACGCGCGAGCAGAAGGACGCCGACTGGGAGTACGTCGTCAAGATGGCGATGATCATGCGCGACATGATGGTCGGCAACCCCAAGCTGGCGGAGATGGGCTTCGGCGAAGAGGCCGTCGGCCGCAACGCGCTCGCCGCGGGCTTCCAGGGCCAGCGCCAGTGGACAGACCATTGGCCGAACGGCGACTTCATGGAGGCGTTCTGCAACACGTCCTTCGACTGGAACGGTCCGAAGCCGCCGCAGATCGTGGCGACCGAGAACGATGCGCTGAATGGCGTCTGCATGCTTCTGATGTATCTGCTCACGAACAAGGCTTCGATGTTCGCCGACGTGCGTACGTTCTGGAGCGACGAGTCGGTCAAGCGCGCCACGGGCAAGGGCCTCAAGGGCGTCGCCAAGCAGGGTATCATACACCTCCTGAACTCCGGCAGCTGCTGCCTCGACGCAGCCGGCGAGATGAAGGAGAAGGGCAAGCGCGTCTTCAAGAACTGGTGGGATGTGACCCAGAAGGACATCGACGCCACAATGAAGGCGACGAAGTGGGTTCCGGCGGGCGTCGAGTACTTCCGCGGAGGCGGCTTCTCGAGCTCGTTCCTCACGCCGCAGGGCATGCCGCTGACGATGACGCGCATCAGCTACGTCAAGGGTCAGGGTCCGGTGCTGCAGATCGCCGAGGGCTGGTCCGTCGAGCTCGACAAGGAGCAGAACGAGAAGCTGATGCTTCGCACGAATCCCGAATGGCCATGCACATGGTTCACGCCCAGGCTCACGGGCAAGGGTTCGTTCAAGGACGTCTACTCGGTCATGAACGCCTGGGCGGCGAACCACGGCGCGATCGCCTACGGCCACATCGGCGCCGACATCATCACGCTGGCCTCGATGCTGCGCATACCGGTTGCGATGCACAACGTGCCGGAAGACAAGGTGTACCAGCCGCACTGCTGGGGACTCTTCGGAGCTTCCGACGACCCGACAGGCGCCGACTATCGCGCCTGCGGAAACTTCGGGCCGCTATACGCGACCAATCGCTGACAGCCGCAAAAAGCGAGCGTCAATCAAGGGGAACGTGCCACTTGCCGGCCGTTCCCTTTGCTTCTGCCGAAGCCTCGTAATCGTCGTCGTGGAAGTACTCGATGGCATCCTCCATGTCGTCGTCGAGGTCTTCATCGTCAGACAGCGAGGAGCTCACTTCGTCCACCTCGCGCAGGATGTCGGCGATATCCTCGTCGGATATCTTCTGCTGGGGCTTCTGCGCCTGAGGCTGGGGCTCGGACTTCTTCTCGGAGTAGAATTCGGGATAAAGTCGGCGGCGGTGGCGCTCGACCTCCTCCTGACGAAGCCTTTCGCGCTCTTCGGCCAGCTTGCGCTTTTCGGCGTCGAGAAGCGCGCGAGCCTTGCGAAGCTTTTCTTCGGCGTCGCGGGTCCTCTGCTCGATCGCAATCTCCTCAGGCGTCGGCTCTGGCGAAGCCGCGATGGCAGGCGCTGGCGCAACGGGGGCCTGCGCCGCCTGGGCGGAGGCGATCTGCTTCTGAAGGGCGACGAGGGTGTCGGTCATGGCGCGCATAGCGGCTTCGTTCGCTTCGCTGGCCTGGGGCGCGGCGACCTGGGGCGCGGCGACCGGTTGCCTGTCGCGCATGGCATACTCGACGAGCCTGTCGTTGAGCTGCTGGTTGCGGGCGCTGATCGAATGCAGCATGAGCATGAACACCGCGACAACGATGGTCATGAGCACGCCGAAGAAAATGCAGAGCGAGACCATGCGCTTGCGCGACTTGATCTGCTCGGCGTCGATATACTGCTGAAACGCCTTGAGGACGGGGAAATCATCCATCGCATTGTCCTGCTGGTACACGCTGATGGCAGTTTGCGGGATGCCCGCATTCATATTATGTTCAATGCTCATGCGCATATTATACCATATTCCCGCGCCATATGCGTCATGATCTGAAGATCTGCAAATTTTTTGCGCGACCCCCCTTGCGCCCGACGCCGGTATATGATATACTACACATCACTTTGAACGTTCGGGCGTGGCGCAGTGGTAGCGCAGTTGACTGTTAATCAATTGGTCGCTGGTTCGAATCCAGCCGCCCGAGCCAATCAAACCTCCCCCAATCTGAGATTTTCACACTATGGGCGATGTCATGGAATATGAACTAGCGGGGATCGAAACGATAGCCCGTGGCGTTTGCGTCAGAGACGGCAAGATTCTGCTCTGCAGGGCGAAGGGCGGCTCTACGACGTATCTTCCGGGTGGGCATATCGAGTTCGGGGAGACCGGCCGCAAGGCGCTTGTCCGCGAGATGGCAGAGGAGACCGGCCTTGAGGTCGAGACCGGCCGCTTCATGGGGGTGGTCGAGAACTCCTTCCTTCAGCACGGCAAGCCACACGCCGAAATCAATCTCGTCTACGAGATGACGCTTGTTGACGCAGATGCCGAAGTATCCGCCAAAGAGGATTGGATAGAGTTTCTGTGGTGTCCGCTGTCCGAGCTCGAGGGCGCAAGGCTGCTGCCGGCGGATTTCAACGCCCTGGCTAAAGACCCCGCTACGACGTTTGCGCCGTGAAGGTGCTGCTGCACAGCTGTTGCGGACCTTGCGCGTCCGCCTGCGTTCCGCGCCTTAAGCAGTCCGGCCACGATGTCGCGATGCTTTTTGCGAATTCGAACATCGACACCGCCGAAGAGTTCGACAAGCGTCTTGGCGAAGCCCGCCGGCTTGCGGCCGCAGAGGGTGTGGAGATCGACGCCGTGCCCTACGACCACGACGAGTGGCTCAGGGAGGTCGCCTCAGGTTTCGAGACGGAGCCGGAGAAGGGCGAGCGCTGCAGAAGGTGCTTCCGCTACAATCTCGCCAAGGCTGCGGAGTATGCGAAGGCGCACGGCTTCGACGCCTTTGCCACGTCGCTCACCGTAAGTCCCCACAAGGTCAGCGAAATGGTGTTTTCCGCCAGCGACGACCCGATGTTCCTGAAGGAGAACTTCAAGAAGGGCGACGGGTTCAAGCGCAGTCTGGAGCGCAGCGCGCAGCTTGGGCTCTACCGCCAATCCTACTGCGGGTGCGAATTCTCCAGGCGCTGATTCGCTGCGTTTAAAAATCGGCACTTGCGTTTTTCCGCAGAATTCAATATACTACCCACCAACAACCTAAGAAAGGAAACTCTTAAGATGAAAAGATGGGTCTGCCCCGTTTGCGGGTATGTCTACGAAGGTGATGCCGCTCCTGAGAAGTGCCCTCAGTGCGGAGTGCCTGGCGCCAAGTTCAAGGAAGAGGCTGTCCAGTCCGGCAAGAAGGTCTGGGCGTGCGAGCACACCGTTGGCGCCGGCAAGGTCGATGACGCCGAGGTCACGCAGGGTCTCAAGGATCACTTCAATGGCGAGTGCGCAGAGGTCGGCATGTATCTCGCGATGTCTCGTCAGGCCGAGCGCGAGGGCTATCCCGAGATCGCCGAGGCGTTCAAGCGCTACGCGTTCGAGGAGGCCGAGCACGCCGCCAAGTTCGCCGAGCTTCTCGGCGAGGTGCTGACGGACTCCACGAAGAAGAACGTCGCCATGCGTGCGGACGCCGAGCAGGGCGCCTGCGCCGCGAAGCTCGCCATCGCCAAGCGTGCGAAGGAGCTGGGCTACGACGCGATTCACGACACTGTGCATGAGATGGCCAAGGACGAGGCTCGCCACGGTGCCGGCTTCGAGGGCCTGCTGAACCGCTACTTCAAGTAAGGTTCGTCTTGCCGAGGCAAGATGCAAAGGGCGCGGCGGATGTCTGCCGCGCTTCTTTTTGCACATGAAGCGGCAATCCAGGCTGTTGCAACCGTGTGTGCCGATATGGTATAATATACGACCAATTTCAAAGAAGGGTATACATAACAATGAAACTTGAGGACCTTAAGGGAAAGACGGTCGGAGTCTGCGTTTCGGGCGGGCTCGACTCTAAGACGATTTGCTGCGTGCTTCTCGACGCCGGCGTAAAGGTCAAGGCGTTTTCTGCGAACGTCGGCCAGCCCGACGAGAAGGACATCAACGACATCAAGAAGCGCATGGCTCCGACAGGCGTCGACACGACGATCGTGGATGTGAGGAAGGAGATGGCCGACATTTGCTTCGAGACGGTCAAGTGCCAGGCGATGTACGACGGCGGCTACTGGAATTCGACGGGCATCGCCCGCGCGGTGACTGTTCAGAAGCTTCTGCCGGCGATGAAGAAGGCGGGATGCGTCGCGCTCGTACATGGTGCGACCGGTCGCGGCAACGACCAGATGCGCTTCGAGCGCTACACGAACGTGCTCGATCCTAAGTTTGGCGTCTACGCCCCGTGGCGCGACTCCGAGCTTCTCAAGAGGTTCCCCGGCCGCACTCAGATGGTGGAATTCCTCGCCAAGCGCGGAATCGTCGCTTTCGTCGGCACGAAGAAGAAGTATTCGACCGACGCCAATCTCGCGGGCCTTTCGCACGAGGCCGAGGATCTGGAGTCGATGGAGACTTCGATGCGCATAGTCAAGCCCACGATGGGCGTGTGGCCCGACAAGGCGCCGAACAAGGTCGAGAAGATCGCACTCAAGTTCGAGAAGGGGCGCTGCGTCGCGATCAACGGCAAGAAGATGACGCCTTATGAAGTGATGCTCGAGGCGAACAAGATCGGCGGCAGGAACGGCATCGGAATGAAGCACGCGCTCGAGAACCGCATAATCGGCACCAAGAGCCGCGGCGTCTACGAGGCTCCCGGAATGGAGGTTCTCTCGTGGGGCCTCAAGTACATCTACGAAGGCGTGATGGATCGCCGCTCGACGGACCTCTTCCAGAAGCTCTCGAAGTTCGTGAGCGACCAGATCTATGATGGCCGCTGGTTCGATCCGGCGACCCAGGCCGCAAGGGCCGCGATCCAGGTCTGGGCCGACAAGGCTACGGCCGAGGTGACGCTCGGGCTCTACAAGGGCAACATCTTCTTCGAGTCGCTTAAGGGTCTGAAGGCTACGATCTACAACGAGGCCGACAGCTCGATGGAGGCTTCAAACGGACTCAACCCGCACAGCTCGCAGGGCTTTGCGGAGATCCTGAGCGTCGAGGCGAAGATGCTTGCGAAGGCCGGTCAGATCAAGGCGCAATGAAGTGGTTTTCGCGAAGAAGGAAGAAGATGTCAGAAGCTGAAGAGAACAAGAAGGTCGAAGAGCCCGAAGCCACGCCGGAGGTGAAGCCCGAGGCTGAAGCGCCGAAGGATGAGCCCAAGGCCGAGGCGGCCGAGGCTCCAGCAGAGCCGCCGAAGCCTGCCGAGCCAGACTGGAAGGACCAGTATGCCAGGCTTCTAGCCGACTTCGACAACTTCAAGAAGCGCACCGCCCGCGACCGTGAAGACACGTATCGCTATGCGGAGGCCGAGATTCTGCGCGACATACTGCCGACGGTGGACAATCTCGCACTTGCGCTCGGAAACGCGAAGGACAAGGAAAGCGATTTCGTGAAGGGCGTGCAGCTCGTCTACGATACGTTCCTCAAGGCGCTCAAGGAGCATGGTGCGGAGCCTTTCGACTCAGTTGGCGAGGCGCTTGATCCGGAGAGGATGGAAGCCATCGCCACCCTGCCTTCGGAGGATGTCGAGGAAGGCAAGGTTTCAAACGAGGTGAAGCGCGGCTGGATGCTCAAGGAGAAGCTTCTCCGGGCCGCGCAGGTTGTAGTCAGTTCGGGCAAGGCAAATGGCTGAGAAGAGAGATTACTACGAGGTTTTGGGTGTCGCCAAGGATGCGACGGCGGATCAGATAAAGTCCGCCTACCGCAAGCTGGCGATGAAGTACCACCCAGACCGCAACCCCGACAACCCCGAGGCGAAAGAGAAGTTCACCGAGGTGTCGGAGGCTTACGAGGTATTGTCCAATCCAGAGAAGCGCCAGCGCTACGACCAGTTCGGGCATCAAGGCGTGAATTTCGGTCCTGGAGGCTTCGACTTCGGGCGCGACTTCTCGCACTTCGAGGATGTGGACCTGAACGACATCTTGAATTCGTTCTTCAGCGGCGGCGGCTTCGGCGGGGGACGAGGCGGTTTTTCGAGCTTCTTCGGCGGCGGCGGACGTCAGCGTCAGCCCGATCCGGAGGCTCCTCGCCGCGGTGATGACCTCACCTACAGGCTCGACATAGATTTCGACGAAGCGATCTTCGGCTCGGAGCGTACGATAGACCTGACGATTCCCGGGCAGTGCCCTGAATGCCACGGCACTGGCGCTGCGGCCGGTTCGCGCCGCGTAACGTGCAGCACATGCCACGGACATGGTGTCGTCATCGGCGGCGGAGGGTTCTTCCAGGTTCGCCAGACTTGTCCGAAATGCGGTGGCGAGGGTTCGGTGATCGAAAAGCCATGCCGCAAGTGCCACGGCGCTGGGCAGGTGGCGGCTCCGGCTCACATCTCGCTTAAGATTCCGGCTGGAGTCGATACTGGTTCGCGCCTCAGGCTTGCGGGCAAGGGGGCTGGCGGACTTCGCGGCGGCGAGAACGGCGATCTCTATGTGCTCATCGGAGTCAGGGAGAGCGACATTTTCGTGCGCGACGGTCTCGACCTCGGCGTTGACGTTCCGGTCTCGCCTGTTCTCGCGGCGCTCGGCGGCACTGTCGAAGTGCCTACGCCGGAAGGCGCGGCGCAGCTCAAGATCCCGGCAGGTACGCCCAACGGCAAGGTCTTCAGGCTGCGCGGAAAGGGCGTTCCCAATCTGCGCGGAGGCTTCGCGGGCGACCTCGACGCAAGAGTGGTCTTTGAAGTGCCGGCGAATCTCGACCGCAAGCAGAGGGCCGCGCTTGAGGAGTTCCAGAGGGTCGCCACGCCTTCGACATTCCCGCAAGCCCAGACCTTCGCGAACAAGATGCGGGTGTTCTTCGCGCACAAGGAAAAGCTGGGCAAATGATTTTCGCACCTGTGGTGAAACGGCAGACACGCTGGATTTAGGTTCCAGTTCCGAAAGGAGTGTGGGTTCAAGTCCCACCAGGTGCACCAATTTTGGTATAATACGCTTTGTGGATTCAGTAGTCATCAACGGTGTCGAGGCCGAAGTCGCAGAGACCTTTATCGAAAGAGCGAGGGGGCTCATAGGGCGACGCGGGCTTGAGCCGGGGCATGGGTTGCTGATTCCGCGCTGCAACTGCATCCATACGCTGTTCATGCGCTTCCCGATAGATGCCGTGTTCTTCGATCGGCGGGGGGAGGTCGTGAGGACCGTTAGGGGCGTGCGCCCGTGGCGTGCGTTCGTGTGGGGTGGCTGGCGGGCAGTCAAGGTGCTCGAGACCGCAGCGGTGGCAGTCGATGGTAAAAACAAACTGGGAACTGGCAAATCATGAAGAAGCTGATTCTGGCCGCTGTTGCGGCGATGGGCATTACGGCGCTGGCTATGCCGCCTGGCTTTACGGGCGACTACAACGAGGCTCTTAAGAGGGCATCTGCCGAGAACAAGGCGGTGCTTGCTCTCTTCACGGGCAGCGACTGGTGCCATTACTGCATCCAGCTCGAGAGGCAGTATCTGAGCAAGCCCGAGTTCACGAAGACTGTCGAGAACGAGATGGTGCTTCTCTACATCGACAATCCGCGCAACAAGTCCAAGCTTGATATCAAGGCCGCCTCGCTCAATCCGCAGCTGTGCGAGAAGTATGGCGTGCCGGGTTTCCCGACGCTGCTGTTCCTAGACGGCGCCGGCAACAGGATCGGCGTTGCCGAGAGAAGCGACGGCAGCCTCTCGCCAGAGGAGTGGGGGCGCTATCTTGTAGCCGAGGCCAGAAGACTTGTTCCCCCGGTGGAAGTGCCGGCTGTTGAGGCTTCGGCCGCCGCCGAAGAGCCGGGCGACAAGCCGCTCGACCTTGCGGATTACGACACCGCGAAGAAGTATATCGACGAATATGCCGACAATGTGCAGAGCGACGCGGAGTTCGAGGCTCACGAGGCGCAGGCGCTTGCGACAATCCGCATGCAGAACAGGTTCTTCGGCTCGTGGTGGGCGATACTGCCGCCGCTGATCGCCATCTTTCTGGCTCTCGTCACGAAGGAGGTCTATTCGTCGCTCTTCGTCGGCATCGTCGCCGGTGGATTGCTGTATTCAGGCTTCTCGTTCGAAGGTACGATGGTTCATGTGATGTCTGACGGCTTCGTAAAGTCGGTGTCCGATTCGTACAATATCGGCATATTGCTCTTTCTCGTGCTGCTTGGCGCGCTCGTTTCGATGCTCAACAAGACGGGTGCTTCCGCAGCTTTCGGGCGCTGGGCGCAGACTCACATAAAGAGCAGGATCGGCGCGCAACTGGCGACGATCGTGCTCGGCGTTCTGATTTTCGTCGATGACTACTTCAACTGCCTCACGGTCGGCAGCGTGATGCGTCCCGTGACAGACGCGAAGAAGGTTTCGCGCGCCAAGCTCGCCTATCTCATAGATTCGACTGCGGCTCCGATCTGCATCATAGCGCCGATTTCGTCCTGGGCGGCTGCCGTGGCCGGTTTCGCAAGCGGGGCGGGTGCAGCGAGCGGATTCTCGCTCTTCATCAATGCGATTCCCTACAACTTCTATGCGATTCTGACAATCGTGGCGATGATCTTCATAGCGGTCACGAAGTTTGATTTCGGTCCGATGAAGCGTCACGAGACGGCAACTTTCGCTGGCGGGCCTGACATGGGCGCGATAAGCGCCGCGACAGAGTCGCTTACCCAGAACGACAGGGGTCGCGTAATCGACCTCATTGTGCCCGTAGTGGTGCTGGTCGCGTCGTGCATCGTCGGCATGATCTATTCCGGCGGATATTTCGGAGAGGACAATCCCGGCTTCGTCAAGGCGTTCTCGGATTCCGACGCCTCGGTCGGCCTCGTCTACGGTTCGATCGTGGCGGTGGTATTCGCGGTCGCGTTCTATCTCGTCCGCCGCGTGATAACCTTCCGCGATTGCATGGATGCGTTCCCCGAAGGCTTCAAGGCGATGGTTCCGGCGATAATGATTCTCTGTTGCGCGTGGACGCTCAAGGCCATGACCGATTCGCTCGGGGCGAAGGTCTTCATCTCCGATCTCATAAACGGACCCGCCGCGTCGCTCAAGTACTTCCTGCCGGCGATAATCTTCGTGATCGCGGTTATACTGGCGTTCTCGACCGGCACGAGCTGGGGAACCTTCGGAATACTGATCCCGATTGTGCTTGCTGCGATACCCGGATCCTCGATGACGATCATCGCTGTTTCTGCCTGCATGGCCGGTGCTGTATGCGGCGACCACTGCTCGCCGATATCCGACACGACGATCATGGCTTCGGCCGGAGCGCAGTGCAACCATGTCGTGCACGTGAATACGCAGCTGCCGTATGCACTTCTTGTCGCGTCCGTCTCGTTCATTGCCTACATCGCGGCGCCGTTCATCGGATCTGCGGCGATTTCGCTGCCTCTTGCGATCGTACTGATGCTTGCCGTGCTCTTCGCCCTTAAGGCTGTGCTTGGCAGGAATTCTGCGATGCCGAAGGCTCTGGACGCGCTGACCCACTTCGTGGGCGACAAGGCGTTCGCCGCCGCCCTCGAAAAGATGGGTCGCAGCATAATGGCCGACGGCAAGATCGACTACCGCGAGACGAATGAGCTGATGGCTTTCCTAAGGGGCGTCGACGGACAGGACGAGTTCAATAGGGCTCTCACCGACGCGATGGCAGACGGTGTCATTACCGACGAGGAGTCCAAACGCATCAAGAAGTTTCTCGGCGAACTTACGCGCAAGGCGCTTTGAGACATAAAATGAGAACGCTTACAGGAATACAGCCTTCGGGCAAGCTCCACTGGGGCAACTACTTCGGTGCCATGAAGTCGATGTTCGACCTTCAGGAGAAGGGCGAGAACTTCATGTTCATCGCGAACTTCCATGCGATGACGACAGTTCGCGACGGTGCCACGCTGCGTGCCGCAACCCGCGACGTCGCCCTCGACTATCTCGCCTGCGGGCTTGATCCCGAGAAGACGGTGATGTACAGGCAGTCCGACGTGCCCGAGGTCCAGGAGCTCGCGTGGTATCTGTCGTGCCTGACGCCGATGGGACTTCTCGAGCGCTGCCACAGCTACAAGGACAAGATGGCGCACGGCTTCGATGCGACGCACGGCCTTTTCGCATATCCGGTCCTTATGGCGGCTGACATCCTGATAATGAACGCCGACCTTGTGCCTGTCGGCAAGGACCAGAAGCAGCATCTTGAGGTTACGCGCGACCTTGCCCAGAAGTTCAACAACGCCTACGGCGAGATATTCAAGCTGCCTGACGCATACATTCCCGAGACTGTGGCGACGATCCCCGGAACCGACGGGCAGAAGATGTCCAAGAGCTACCACAACACGATCGAGCTTTTTGAGGATGCGAAGTCCATCAAGAAGAAGGTGATGGGTATCGTCACCGATTCGACCCCTATGGAATCGCCGAAGGTGCCGGAGGGCAACTCGATATACGAGCTCTACAAGCTCTTCGCAACGAAGGAAGAGGTCGAGGCGATGGCTGCTGCCTATCGTGCCGGCGGCTACGGCTACGGCCATGCGAAGAAGGCTCTTCTTGAGGCGTACCACCGCCTGTTCGATCCTTTCAGGGCGAAACGCGAGGAGCTTGCGAAGGATCCCGCATCGCTTGAGGATATCCTTCAGGCCGGTGCCAAGAAGGCGCGCGCCTCGGCCGCGCCTGTGATGGAGAAGGTAAGGGAGGCTGTCGGACTCTAATGGGCGAGAAGCAGCTTTTCGCGGACGACTACAAGGTGACGCTTGACGTGTTCGAGGGTCCCCTCGACCTGCTGCTGTACCTTATTCGCCGCGAAGAGCTGGATATCTACGACATACCGATCGAGCACATAACGGCCGAATACATGAAGTTCATCGAGGCCGCTAGAGCCCTCGATCTCGACATCGCGGGCGAGTTCATCGTGATGGCCGCGACGCTCATGGTAATCAAGTCGAGGATGCTTCTGCCGGTCGAGAGGCGAAACGCCAGCGAGGAAGGCGCCGAGGAGTGGGTAGACCCTCGTCTCGATCTCGTCCGCCAGCTCATCGAGTACAAGAAGTTCAAGGATGCCGCGATACGCCTAGAATCGATGGAAGCAATGCGGCAGAACTGCTTCGACTACGGCGGCGGCAGGCCGAAGTTCGAAAAGACCGCCGCTGATGCGAAAGGTGCGCTGGCGAACCTTGACCTCTACGACCTTTTGTCGGCTTTCCAGGATGTCCTGGCGCGCGCCGCAGAAATGCCGCACGAGGAGCTGAAGGGTATTCGATTCTCGGTTCCGGACAAGATGGACTACGTTCTCGAGCGCGCACGTTCTGAGGGCCAGGTCTCGTTTGTGACGCTTTTCAAGGCAGATGCCCCCAAAGGCGAGATAATCGTGACCTTCCTTGCGCTACTGGAGCTCTTGAGGCAGCATCGCGTTATCGTCTACCAGAATGCTGCTTTCCACGAAATAACTATTCTGCCGTCGAAGGAGGAACCTGACGACAAGCCTCTCGAAAGGCCTGACGACTATGAGTGATGATGTGAAGATACCGCTTCCGCAGTCCTTGCAGGAGATCGTCGGTTCGCTTCTTTTCGCGAGCGAGGTTCCCCTGACTGCCGCCGATTTGAGGGAGTCCGTTCGCGCTGTCGAGCCCGAGGAGGGCGAGAGCCGTGAAGTGATGGAGGTCTACCAGACCTGCACTGGCCGCGAGATCGAGGCTGCGCTCAAGGGGCTTGGCAAGGCGCTTGAGGTGGCAGGTTGCGGCTTCAAGCTCGTCTGCACCGGCGGCGCCTACAGGCTTCAGACCTCGCCTAGCTGCGGCAGGTACGTCAGGGCGATGCTTAAGCTAGACCGTCCGACCAGACTTGGTCGCGCCTCGCTCGAGACGCTGGCGATAATCGCCTACCGCCAGCCGATAACGAAGAGCGAGATAGAGGAGATTCGCGGAGTGGACGTTACGGCGAACATAAAGACGCTCCTCGATCTTCAGGTCATAAGGCTTGTCGGAAAATCGGAGCTTCCGGGGCATCCGTTCCTGTATGGTACGACGCCGCTTTTCCTTGAGCATTTCGGCCTCGCCAACCTTCAGCAGCTGAACGAGCTCGATCCGACGCTGCAGAGGTCGAATCCCAAAGAGAAGGCCGCCGCCTACCGTAAGCCGGTCTCGCAGACCGAGCTGGAGCTGGCCGCAAAGGAGAACGAACCCGTCGAGGAGCCGAAGCAAGAGGCGACCTCCGAGCCGGAGGAAGAGCTCGAGGCCGAAGACCCGCCGAAGGTCGCCGAGGAGGACGATCTCTTCATCGATGACACGCCCGACGAGTTCGACGATGACGACGAAGATGATGAAGAAGAAGATTTCGAAGACGAGGAGGAACAAACAGATGAAGACGAAGAGCCTTAAGCTTGGCGCGGCGCTTGCGCTCGCGGCTACTATGTGCGGTTGCGACTGGTTCGCCGCCAGGGAATTGAAGGAAGACCGCAACGAGCGTCTGTACAAGACGGCGATGGCGGACTATTCCGCCGGCAGGATAGACGCTGCCGTGACTGGTTTCGAAAAGACGCTGAGGGCGAATCCGGCGAACACGTCAGCCCGCTTCCAGCTTGCGAGCCTTCTTCAGGACCATCGCCGCGACTATCTTGCGGCCATGTGCCAGTATCGCGAATACCTGCTGCAGAGCCCGGAAAGCGACAAGTCGGCGCTTGCGGCCGAGCGTGTTCAGATCTGCGAGCGGCAGTATGCCGCCTATCTGCTGAACCAGCTTAAGGATGGCGAAGGCCCTGTCGCGAAGGAGATAGCCAGACTTAGGGCGAACGCCGAGGCCGACGCTGAGGAGATCGCGCGCCTCAAGGTCGAGCTTGAGCAGACGATCTCTGAGCGCGACGCTGCGAGGCGCGAGTGTGAATTGGCGCGCAACCTCGTAAGGTCGCTGGGCGATGAGGAGTCTACCGAGGGTCCGAAGTTCGATATGGCCACGGCCAAGGCGCTGCTTGACGAGGAGGATGACGAGGGCATAGACCGCATAAAGCTCTCCGCCGACGAGAAGAACCTGCTCGCCGAGGAGGAGAGCGAGAAGACCACGACGCCTTTCGTCGTCGCCCCGAAGCCTGAGCCTGTGCCGCAGCTCGAGAAGAGCCCCGAGGAGGAGCGACCCGAGACGTATGTCGTGCAGGAGGGCGATACGCTGTACAAGATAGCCCTGAAGTTCTACGGCAAGCGCTCCGCATGGACGCGCATACGTGACGCAAACAAGGCCGTCATCTCGACCGACGGCAGGGTCAACGCAGGAGTCACGATCAAGCTGCCCTGATGAGCGTCGTCCACACGACCATACTGGATTCGATCCATTCCTACACGCGCTCGCATACTCCGTGGGTGCTCGACGAGAACCGTCTCGCGAAGGGGCAGACGTCGACCGGCTGCAAGTTCGGGTGGAGGCTCTTCCACTACATATCAGGCGGCGGTATGCAGGCTTTTGGCCGGAGCGTCCGCCAGGAGGAGATCGATCTGAAGCGCAACCGCTTTCTGATCGGCGCCGGTGTGTTTGCGTTCGTGTGGCTCATGCTTTGGATTTTCTGAACAACTTAAATACGAAAGGTTGATGCATATGAAAAGAACAATTGTTGCCATTTGTGCGATTTGCGCGACTTCCGCGTTTGCCGATGGCGGACGCGACAGCTTTGTGCAGCAGCAGGCCTATGCGGCGATGCAGAGGATCACTGGCCAGATAGATGTGCTGCAGGCCAACCTCGACGACCTGTCGGCTCGCGTCTCGAAGCTCGAGCGCGCAGGTGCCTCCGACGAAACCGAGGCTCTCCGCTCCAGGATAGCGTCGCTTGAATCGACCGTTGCGTCGCTTCGCAAGGAGCTTTCGGAGCAGCGCGGAGAGATCGTCAAGGACATCTCGGCGCGTATCGCCAAGATGCAGCCGGCGCAGTCCTCAACGCCGAAGCAGGCCAAGAGCGCCGAATCGTCGCAGTCTGGTCCATATCGCGAATATACCGTGGCGAGTGGAGACAACCTTTGGCTTGTCTCCAAGGCCTTCAACACGTCGGTGCAGAAGATTCGCGACATGAACAACCTGAAGGGCGATTCGCTCAAGGTCGGACAGAAACTCAAGATTCCGATGGAATAAGGGAGGCGCGTGATGAAGATACTTGTCGTAGGCAGCGGTGGTCGCGAGCATGCTCTCGCCTGGAGGCTTTCCAAGGATGCCGAAGGCCATGATCTCTACTGTGCCCCTGGCAACGCAGGAACAGCCGCGATTGCCAAGAACGTTCCCATTAAGGCCGAAGATGTCGAAGGTATAGTCTATTGGGCTGTCGAGAACAAGCCTGATCTTGTCGTAGTCGGCCCCGAGGCGCCTCTGGTGCTGGGGCTTGTCGATGCCCTTGAGGCCGAAGGCATCAAGGCGTTCGGCCCTGTCGCCGCCGGTGCCAGGATGGAGGGCTCGAAGCGCTTCGCCAAGGAGGTCATGTTCGCCGCCGGTGTTCCGACCGGCCGCGCCGAGGTGTTCAAGGATCCCGCCAAGGCAAAGGCTGCGCTCGCGGCGTATGGACTGCCGGTCGTAATCAAGGCCGACGGACTTGCCGCAGGCAAGGGCGTGGTTGTCGCCGAGACCGCCGAACAGGCCGAGGCCGCGATAGACGACATGCTTGTCGCTAACAAGTTCGGGTCGGCCGGCGCCGAGGTGTTGATCGAAGAGTTCCTCGACGGCGAGGAGTGCTCGATACTCGCCATGGTCGATGGCGAACGCGCGGTGCTGCTGCCCAGCTCTCAGGACCACAAGAGGGTCTTTGACGGAGACAAGGGGCCGAACACTGGCGGAATGGGCGCTTATTCGCCGGCTCCAGTCGTAACTGAAGAAATGCTGCCGGAGATTTGCGAGAGGATAATCCTGCCCGTAGTTCGCGAACTCAAGAAGCGCGGCATTGTCTATCGCGGCATACTCTACGCAGGGCTGATGGTCACGCCCGAGGGCGGACGCATCGCCAAGAGCGGATCGCGCGTCAACGTCGTTGAGTTCAATGCGCGTTTCGGCGACCCCGAAACCGAGGTTGTGCTGCCCAGGCTCGGCGGCAGCTTCGCAAAGGCTCTTCTCAACGCCGCGAGCGGGAACCTCTCCGAAGACGATATAGTCGTTCGCCCTGAGATGGCGGCGACTGTGATTATCGCATCCGGCGGATATCCCGGTGCGTACGAGAAGAACAAGGTGATAACCGGCCTCGATGCTGCCGCCGCGAAGGGCGCAGTGGTGTTCCATTGTGGAACCAGGGCCGAAGGTGATAGCCTCGTGACTGCCGGCGGAAGGGTGCTTTCAGTGACAGGACTTGGCGCGACCCTTCGCGAAGCCGTCGATATCGCGTATGGCGGTGTCCGCGAGATTTCGTTCGAGCGAGCCTTCCATCGCAGCGACATCGCCCACAGGGCGTTCGAGAGAAGTTGAGAATCGTATCCCTCGCCAGCGGAAGCAAAGGCAACGCCTACTGCATAATAAGCTGCGGGCGTGTGCTTTTGGTGGATTGCGGCCTCAGCTATCGCGAATTCAGGCGGCGAGCGGAACAGGCCGATGTGCCGCTTGACGCGATCGACGGACTGCTTTTCACGCACAGCCATGATGACCATGCGCGAGGCATAGCGACATTCCACAAGCAACTCCCCGATGTGCCTCTCTTCGCCAATCTTATGACGGCAGAGGCGATTGCGTGGCGATTTGGCGTCGACGAGGCCGATTTCACGCCGTTCGAGAACGGACAGCAATTCTCCGCAGGAGATTTCGAGGTGCTGCCTTTCTCGATTCCGCACGACACCTCTGATCCTGTCGGATACGAGATTCGCGCCGAAGGCAATACGTATTTCCACGGCACAGACATAGGCACTCCGCTCGATTCGATAGGTCTACACCTCGCAAACGCCGATTTTGCCGTTCTTGAGTCGAATCACGACCCAGAGCTGCTTTTCTGCAGTGGGCGTCCGGTTTCGATAATACAGCGCATCGCGGGGCCCAGGGGACATCTCTCCAACGATCAGGCGGCGGAGCTGGTGCGTCGGTTCGCCTCGAAGAAGCTCAAGTGCCTTGCATTGGCGCATCTTTCCGAGCAGTGCAACGCACAGCATTTGGCCATGCGCACGATGTCGTGCGTCCTTGCCGAATTGGGCATGGAAGGGGTCTCGCTTTCTGTTCTCGAGCAAAACGAGCCTGTAACAATCGTCTGATTCCCACGTGGCGATTTGGTATTATATAGGTGTTCTTCGCGATAAGGGTAAGGTTCTTTGACATACCGGTCGGGCAGAAAAGCCGGCCGTAGCTCCCACACTTCGGGTGAAGTGGAGTGGAGAAAAGCGCGGGGTGGGCAACCTAACCCGTGCAGCGTACGCAACAGGGAGATAAATTCCCATTGCGTTTTATCCAAAATATTTGCTATAATATGCGCCGACAAAGGCTGAAAGGCTGGAGTCACCGGCACGCGGGAAACTTTCCTGCCTATGGCGAGGCTTAGTCCTCGCCATTGTCTTATCGGGTAGACGCTAGGAAATGAAGAGAACTAGAGAGATAAGTGTCTTTGTAGACGAGTCTGGTAGCTTTGTCCCGGAAAGCATGGATTCGTCCTCTCGCCAATATATTTTGTGTATGGTCTTTCATGACCAGAGCATACAGATAGCGGACGAAATAGCCAAGCTTGAAGACGCTCTGTTCCAAATGGGACTTAAGCGCGGACATTGCGTACATGCCGGACCGCTTGTCAGGCGCGAGAATGAGTATGCCAGAATGTCGCGACAGGAGCGCAGAGGCATAATGCGACATTTGCTCGTGTTCTTCCAAAAGGTCGATGTTGCATACCATTGCTTCAGGGTTGACAAGCATTTCAACACACGGCAGGATGCGATACATGATACGCTTTTGCAGCAGATCGTGGGATTCATTTTTGAGCACAAGTCCGATTTCGATTCGTACGACAAGCTCAAGGTCTATTACGACAACGGACAGGCAAAGGTCAAGGAGCTGTTAAAGGAAGCGTTTGCCATCTATTCCGGCAAAACGGAATTTGTTCCTCAGGTTTCGCCGGAGAACTATAGGCTATTTCAGGTCGCAGACCTGGCGTGTACTCTCGAGTTGGTGAAGGCAAAGGTTGAAGGATTAGGGGTGATATCCTCGTCTGAGAGCGCCTTTTTCGGCGGGGAGAAGAACCTGAAGAAGAATTATCTAAAGCCGCTTTCACGCAAGTTGTGGTGACATAAGCCGCGCTTGAAATGAGCGCGGCACGAATTTGTGCGAACGCGCGAACGCATTAGTTCTTCGCGCTCGGTGCGACCTCGCCTAGAGACGCTCAGCGCTAGGCGTTTTCAAGCATGCTCGACACTCGCTTCGCTCGAAGTAGCGTTTACATTTGTAATTTAGTCCCAGAATTTGGTATACTGCATTCGTAAGAGAGGATGCTATGAAAAACAGTATTGTTGAATTCTATAAGGCATTTAAGAATGTCGAGACATTTGAAAGCCTTCTGATGTGTTTGCAAGAAGATTTCAGGATGCCTAAAAACAGGCTTTCGTTGGATGAGAATGCCCCATTGCGTAAAAAATGTATAACGCTGGGGCATTTGTTTGCGCAACACTATATCATGTATCACTCTGTGCAAACCGGGCGGCCAGTCGAGACTGTATCTCCGCAAGAGCTACTAGCCCAAAGCGAGCAGTGGGGCAGAAGATTCTTCATACTCCTGCAATCGGGTAGTATAAAGCCACTTTATCTTATTACTTCAGAGGCTTCGCAGTACATAAATGAAATAGCGATCCCAGAAGGCATTGATGAGCAATTTCTAATTGATAATCTGAGCAAACCGCTTGTATTGTATTCTGATTTTGCGCATCCTCTCTTTGATGATGTTATTGGCATATTGCTTTATTACAACCAAAGTGAAAAAAGCCTTGATTGTTCAATGGCATGTATAGATTCATCAGGAAAGAATGGGGAATTGCGTCGAATATTCATGCTTGATGAAATAACTGCCATACGAGAAAAGGTGGTTGTTGAAGAATTGAATCCTGCTGATGGCTTTATGTTTAGTAATATTGTCACATTGGATATGGACGAAATAACTGCCAAGTTTTCAGCGGCTTTGATGTATGCGTTCAAGTTCATTATATTGCGCAAGCTTGACCAGGTGCCGATTATTGTGGAATCGCAGTTTAAGCGACATAACAATCCACGTAAGGAAAAACAGATTTACGGCACGCTCAATTATCAGCGAGTGTCGCTAACCGAAAGGTGCCGTTATGTTGTAAACAAGACGGATCGTATCGAAGAGACCGTTACATTGGGCAAAGAAGGGAAAGAGCGCCAGTCTGTGCGAGTGCGAGGCTTCATTAGGCGTCAACATTATGGACCTGGAAATTCATTGACCAAGTTTGTATATATTGAGGAGCATGATTCTTTTTCATGGATTAGAGTTGGCCTTAGAATCATTAAAGTAAAACCCTAATTGTGTTTATCTGTCCATGACATCAAGCGCTAAAAAAACATGTGAGGCACAATTAAAAAGTTCGGGACTTTCATGTACGAAGTTAAGGACTTTACCACATAAAGTGCTGAACTTTTTGAGCTTGGCTAACAGCCAGAAGGGGGTACGCGGAGAGGGGAGCAAAGTCCTAGGGGTTTGGGGTATGAAGTCCTAGGACTTTGAGGTGTAAAGTCCTAGGACTCAAGGGGTCAAAGTCCTAGGGGTTTGACGTGTAGGGTCCTGGGACCCCAATACGAAAAGTTGCGGGACAAAATGGTCTGGGGTCCTGGGCCTTTGACGCCTTGCCCGCCTGGACCAGTCCGTCTGGCTGGGCGAGGCTCAAGGTTGCGCAGACTTGATACCAACCAATGCGCAATTTGGCGGGTTTTGGCTCCGCTTCGGAACTTGTCAGGGTTACGCAGCGGAAGGCCTTGGGGTTGCGCAGCTGAATAGGTTGGGGTTGCGCAGGGTAAGGGCTCAAGGTTGCGCAACCTTGAGCCTTGCCCCGCCAGCCTGTGAAAACGCCTTTCAGTCTAGAGCTTCTTAAATAAGTACACTGGCTAGATAAGGCTAGCCCTTTAGGGGCTAGCCTATATAACACTTACAAGAGTAATAACATTCCAACGGGCGCGGGTGTGGGCGCGGGCGCCTACACGTACACGCGCGATAGAAAGTTCTTGAAAAAAGTTTTTCTTTTGGGTGCCCCTCAAACGAGTAGTATGTATGTGTGGGGCGTGACACGCGGGTTTTCGTGTCTGGGCGGTGCGTTGTTGCGGCTCATTCCGAGACCGAGCGAAACGACGCACCGCCGACCGAAATTATGGTATAATATACGAACATCTTTACAAGGAGACAAATGATGACTCTGCTACTTGGAACCGATGCCTATTCGCCTTTCAGGCTTGACGCGATTAAGGATGCCATTGCGAAGCTCGATCCAGAGCTTGGTCCGTTGACGATTTTCGCAAAGTGGGTATATGCGCTTGAGCCCGTGGCCGGCAAGGAGATCTCCGAAGACGAGCTGCAGCGTGCGTCCAGCCTGTTGAGCGCAGAGGGTGCTTGCGAGGGACCGGCTGCTGATGACGGCACCCGCTTTTTCGTCACCCCGCGCAAGGGCACGATTTCGCCGTGGAGCTCGAAGGCGACCGACATTTTCCGCAACTGCGGCCTCAAGACGATTGCCCGCGTCGAGCGCGGAATCCGCTTCGAGGTGTCGAAGCCGCTCTCCGACAAGGCTTATGCCGCGCTCTACGACAAGATGACCGAGGGCGTCTATCTCGGAATCGATGATCTTTTCGAGGTCGGCGAGCCGAAGCCCGGCCGCACTTACGACGTCATGTCGAAGGGCGTCGAGGCCATCCGCGAGGCCAACGAGGAGATCGGCCTTGCGATCAGCGAGCCTGAGATGGAGTATCTCGCCAAGAGCTTCGCCGCAGCGGGTCGCAACCCGACTGACACCGAGCTTGTGATGTTCGGGCAGGTGAATTCCGAGCACTGCCGCCACAAGATCTTCGGCGCCGAGTTCATCATCGACGGCAAGAAGCAGCCGAAGTCGCTTTTCGAGATGATAAAGAACACCCACGCGAAGCGTCCGAAGGATACGCTTTCGGCCTACAAGGACAATTCGGCGGTCGTGTCCGGCTTCAAGACGAGCGTCTTCGCGATCGACCCCAAGACGAACCGCTACAGCTTCAAGCCCGATCAGCTCGACCAGCTCATGAAGGTCGAGACCCACAACCATCCGACGGCGATCTCTCCGTACCCGGGCGCGGCCACCGGCGTCGGCGGCGAAATTCGCGACGAGGCTGCGACTGGCACCGGCTCGCGCACAATCGCCGGAATCTGCGGCTTCATGGTGTCGAACCTCAGGATTCCCGGCTATCCCCAGCCTTGGGAGCGCGTCTTCGCCGATTTCCCGACAAGGCTCGCGACGCCCCTCCAGATAATGACGGAGGGACCGATCGGCGGCGCGGCGTTCGGCAACGAATTCGGCCGTCCGCAGCTATGCGGCTTCTTCCGCACGTATGAAGGCGAGGTTGCAGGCGAACTTCGCGGCTACCACAAGCCGATAATGCTCGCCGGCGGCATGGGTGTCATCCGCCGCTCGCAGGTCCAGAAGAAGGACGTGAAGGTGGGCTCGCTGATAGTCCAGATCGGCGGTCCTGCGATGCGCATCGGCCTCGGCGGAGGCGCCGCGAGCTCGATGATGACCGGCACAAACTCCGAGGCGCTCGACTTCAACAGCGTCCAGCGCGGAAACGCCGAGATGCAGCGCCGCTGCCAAGGCGTAATCGATGCGTGCAGCTATCTCGGAAAGGCGAACCCCATACTGTCCGTCCACGACATTGGCGCGGGCGGTCTCTCGAACGGATGCCCCGAGCTGGTCGAGGCGACCGGCGGCAGGTTCTCGCTCAGGAAGGTTCACAACGAAGAGCGCTCGATGAATCCCATGGAGATATGGTGCTGCGAGGCACAGGAGCGCTACGTGCTTGCGCTCAAGCCCGCCGCAAAGGAGTTCTTCGAGGCCCTCTGCAAACGCGAGCGCTGCCCGGTGGCGTTCATCGGGGTCGCGACCGGCGATGGCCAGCTCATCCTCGAGGACGAGCACTTCGGCGACAGGCCGATCGACATGGACATCAAGGTGCTGCTCGGCAAGCCGCCGCGAATGGTGCGCAACGTGAAGCGCGTGAAGAGGCGCCACGAGCGCACGAACTTCGAGGGCGTGAAGCCCCTCGATGCGCTGACGCGAGTGCTGCACCTGCCGGCGGTCGCCGACAAGACGTTCCTCGTCACGATCACCGACAGGACGGTCACAGGCCGCGTCGCCCGCGACCAGATGGTCGGCAAATACCAGCTGCCGGCCGCAGACTGCGCCGTCACGACGATGGGCTACAAGACCTGCGAGGGTCAGGCCATGGCCACAGGCGAGCGCACCCCGATAGCGCTTCTCGACGGCCCTGCGAGCGGAAGGATGGCCGTCGCCGAAGCCTTGACGAACATCGCTGCGGCCGATGTCGGCGACGTCTCGCAGATAAGGCTTTCCGCCAACTGGATGGCGCCGTGCGGCGAGCCCGGCGAGGATGCGATACTCTACGATACCGTTCAGGAGCTCGGCCTCAGGTTCTGCCCCAAGATCGGCGTGTCGATACCTGTCGGCAAGGACAGCTGCTCGATGCACACGACCTGGCAGGATTCCAAGGGCGAGACGAAGACCCAGGTGGCGCCGCTTTCGCTCGTCGTCTCGAGCTTCGCGCCCGTCAACGACGTTCGCCTTACGCTCACGCCCGACCTCAAGCCTGACGGGAAGGGCGAGGTCTCGTATCTCGTCTACGTCAATCTCGGTGCGAACGGCGAGCATCCGCTTGGCGCGACGGCTCTCGCGCAGGTCTACGGACAGCTCGGCGACAGCCACGCCGACGCCGACCCCGCGACGCTCAAGCGCTTCTTCAACGCGATGCAGAAGATCGTCAAGGGCGGCCTCGCCCGCGCCTACCACGACAGATCCGACGGCGGACTCGCCGTGACGCTGGCCGAAATGGCGATCACAGGCGGACGCGGCATCATCGCCAAGCTCCCCGGCGGCGACGCCCTCGAGCAGCTCTTCAACGAGCAGCCCGGCGCCGTGCTTCAGGTGACCGACAACATCAAGACGGATCCCGACAAGACGAACCTCGCGGCGGTGCTCAAGATATTCAAGGCGGCTAAGGTCGAAGCCTGCATCGCGGGCGCAGTCACCCAGAGTTCGCGCGACTTCAAGGTGTACGTGGGCGAGAGGCTGGCGATAGCCACCGATCTCACCTACCTGCGCCGCGCATGGAGCGAGACGACATACAGGATGCAGGCGCTGCGCGACAATCCCGTTACCGCGAAGGAGGAGTACGACAACGCCCTCGACGAGCAGGACCCCGGCCTTACGTTCAGCCTGACATACGATCCCGACGAGAAGCTCAATGTCGAAAGGCCGATCTTCAAGCCGAGGATGGCGATCTTGCGCGAGCAGGGTGTGAACGGCCACATCGAAATGGCGGCCGCCTTCACGCTCGCCGGCTTCGAGTGCCAGGATGTCCACATGTCCGACCTGATCTCCGGCGACGTCGATCTCGCGGCGTTCAACGGACTCGTCGCATGCGGCGGCTTCAGCTACGGCGATGTGCTTGGCGCCGGCTCCGGCTGGGCGCGTTCGATACTCTACAACAAGCGCCTCAAGGCGATGTTCCGCAAGTTCTTCCACCGCAAGGACACGTTCTCGCTCGGCGTGTGCAACGGCTGCCAGATGCTTTCGCAGCTGAAGGACATAATCCCCGGCGCCGAAATGTGGCCGAAGTTCGTCAAGAACCTCTCCGAGCAGTTCGAGGCGCGCTACGCGACGATCGAGATCGAGCCTTCGCCCTCGATATTCTTCAAGGGCATGGAGGGGTCGCGCCTTCCGATAGCCGTGGCCCACGGCGAGGGCCGCGTATGGACCGACGGCTTTGCGCCGTCGATATGCGCCGCCAGATATGTCGACGGACGTGGCCAGCCCACGACGCGCTATCCGTACAACCCGAACGGATCCATCGGCGGCCAGACTGCGTTCACGACGACCGACGGACGCGCCACGATACTCATGCCCCATCCCGAGCGCGGCTTCAGGGCGTGCCAGCTGAGCTACAACCCGGGCGTCTTCAAGGTCAACGGACCTTGGATGCGCATGTTCGAGAACGCCTACAAGTTTGCGGTTTCGGCCGCAAGCAAGTGATGCCGTATGACTCTGCCGCAGAGAGTTGCGCACCTTGTTACGCACGGCATGGCCTTTCTCCATCCGTGCGTGTACGGTGAACTTAACGCGAAGGGGGCACTGGACAATATAGCGTCCGACCTGGAGCGCGAGATCGTGCTGCTTTGCCCCGACCGCGACGCGAAGGCGATAGTCGCCGATTTCGTTGCGCGTCTGCCTGAGGTGAGGCGGCTCGTCGACACCGACGTCCAGGCGGCTTACGACGGCGATCCCGCGGCGACGAGCCGTATGGAGGTCGTGATGGCCTATCCCGGGCTTTACGCCGTGACGATCCACCGCCTCGCGCATGAGCTCTACAAGCTGGGCGTGCCGATCCTGCCGCGCGTAATGAGCGAGCTGGCCCATTCCAAGACCGGCATCGACATACACCCCGGCGCGACGATAGGCGAGCGGTTCTTCATCGACCACGGCACTGGCGTCGTGATCGGCGAGACTACGGTGATCGGGCGTAACGTAAGGCTGTATCAGGGCGTCACCCTCGGCGGCCTCTCGTTCAGCAAGGATCAGAGCGGCGCCCTCGTAAAGGGGCTGAAGCGCCATCCGAACATCGAGGACAACGTAGTCATATACGCCAACGCTACGATACTCGGCGGCGACACCACGATCGGACACGACTCCGAGATCGGCGGCAACGTCTGGCTGAAGGATTCCGTTCCGCCGTATTCGCGCGTCTACAACCAGCAGCCTGCGCCTGTCGTCAAGGCGATGTCTGCGCAATGAACGTCGCCCTGCTGAAGCGGCGTGCCGCGATTCTGCGGCGGATTCGCGCCTACTTCGACGCCCGTGGATTCGACGAGGTAGAGACGGCGGTTCGCATAAAGGCGCCCGCGCCTGAGCCTCACATCGACTGCCCTCCGTGCGGAAGCGGTTTCCTTCGCGCCTCGCCAGAGCTTCAGATGAAGCGGCTTTTAGCGTCCGGGATGGACACGATATACCAGATCGGGCCGTGCTTTCGGGACGGCGAGAAGGGCAGCCGCCACAATCCCGAGTTCACCATGATCGAGTGGTATCGCCTGAACGCCACATACGAAGACATCGCGCGTGACCTCGAGGGACTCTTCGCGGCGCTCGCGCCGGACGCGGGTTCGCCTGGGCGCATTACCGTCCGCGAGGCGTATGTGCGGTATGCGGGGTGGGATCCGTGGAAGGATTGGGACGCCGACCGCTTCGATTTCGACATGGCCACGAAGATCGAGCCGTCGCTGCCGAAGGGACCGGTCTTCCTGATGGACTACCCTCGCGAGGCATGCTCGCTGGCGAGGCTTCGCGGCGATGTGGCCGAGCGCTGGGAGTTCTACTGGCGGGGCATCGAGCTCGCCAACTGCTTCACCGAACTTTGCGACGGCGAGGAGCAGCTTAGGCGCTTCGTTGCGGCGCGAGCGGAGCGCGCGGCCCTGGGCGAGGCGGACTATCCGCTTGACGAGGCTTTCCTCTCCGAGCTGCCGAAGATTGGTTCGGCGGCAGGCGTGGCGCTTGGCATCGACCGCCTTGTGATGCTGCTTTGCGGCGCGGAGAGAATTTCGGAAGTAATGGCTTTTGCGGACGAGACATGAACATGCGTACACATGGCTGCGTTTTTGCGCTTCTTGCCGCCGTGCTTGCTTCGCGGACGGCTGTTGCTGCCGTGCCGCAGCTCGCCAACCACGGCGAAAGCGTGTCCGCCCTAGGCCTCAACGTCAAGGTGTTCGTGCGGGCCGAGGCGGTTCCGGCGGCGACGCCAAGCCAGCGCTACTACACCTTTACAAAAGGCGGCGAGACACGAAAGGTCACGTGCTTCAACACACGCGAGATATGGCTGATGAGCCAGCGAGGCGGCGTGTGGCGCAACAAGGCGGGCGATGTGCTGATTCTCGCAAGACCCTCCGCGCTGCTGCCCGAAAGTCTTGGCGAATATGCAGAGCGCGACAAGATATCCGCCTCAATAAAGGCCGGCGAGGCGGAGTTTTCGGAGTCCGCCAAGGACAAGCTCTACGGATGGATACGCGATTTTGCGGAATTGGAAGTCGACACGACGTCCTTGACGCAGATTCAGGCCGGGGCGGCGATATCGGCCGCGCGACAGGTCGAGACGGGAGACCCGAGCCGCATCGCAGCAGTGTTCCGCATGCGCACCAAGAACGGCGGCCAAGGTCCTTGGAACTGGGTGGAGTTTCGCCTTGCAGAGCCGATTTCGCCGAAGGAGGGCAAGACGCTGCTTTCGACGTTTCTGAAGGGAGTCACGGTCGAAAAGTCCGTCAAGACTGACGCCAAATCGTCCGAATATGGCGACGACCCCCGCAGAGAGGATGCCAAGCGCGCGATTTCGGGCGGAGGCGGCTGGTGGTGGAGCGAAAACGAGGACTACATCTTCCTGACGAACATGACCAGGAGCAAGGGCGAGGCCTTCATACGCGATACGCAGCGCACGATGAGCGCCATGCGCAAGGCGTACGAGAGGTACGTGCCGGCCACGAAGCCTGTCGGCACGGGAGTCGTGAGGGTGTTTTCGGACCATGAAGAGTATCGCAAGTACCTCTCGACGTTCTCGGCCGATTCCGCGACGCTCATGGAGAGCGTCGGCCTTTGGGCTCCGTCGCGCGAGGAGCTGCTTGTGGAGTATCGCGAAGACAAAGGCACCACGCTTGAGACGATGCGGCACGAGGCGTTTCACCAGTATCTCTACTATGCTACGGGCGGCGTATCGCACATGACGTGGTTCAACGAGGGCCACGCCACGCTCTTCGAGAACGTGCGCTACAACCCCGGCAGCGGAGAGGTTCGCGTACTCTGCGCAGGAAACCGCGCCGATTGGGTGAAGAGAAATCCCGAAAGGATCGCGGCGACCATCCGCAAAATAATCAGAATGTCCAGGGACGACTATTACAGCGGCGATGTGAACGACCATTATGTGGCCGGCTGGGCTCTCTGCTATTTTCTTTCGAAGGGGGTGCACAAGGTAAAGGGGTTTGAGGCGTACAGGGAGGTCGTCCCTGCGTACCTGAAGGGGATCGAAGAGGGTCTTTCGCCGGAAGAGGCGAATGAACGGGCCTGGGAACCTGTCGCGGACCGCGACATTTCGGCGGACTTCCTGAAGTTCTGGAAGAACGCGAGAAACGCCGAGACCTACGAACCCAGGCCGCATTGAAAGTTTTTTAAAATACCCCATTGACTGCGGCGGAGAGGTTATGGTATAATACGCACCACTTTAGGGCTATTAGCTCAGTTGGTTAGAGCGCTTCCTTGACATGGAAGAGGTCAGTGGTCCGAATCCACTATAGCCCACCAGACTTCGCCTCCGGCTGCGCCGCGGCGAGGGGTGGTCAAGACGGCGGCGCAGAGTTAATCGAAAGCGCAAACAAATGACCAGTTACAAGGAACTCGGACTCGTCAACACCAAGAAGATGTTCGCAAAGGCCGTCAAGGGCGGCTACGCGATCCCGGCGTTCAACTTCAACACAATGGAGCAGATGCAGGCCATCGTCCAGGCAGCGGTCGAGACGAAGTCTCCCGTGATCATGCAGGTCTCCAAGGGTGCCCGCAAGTACGCCAACCCCACGATTCTCCGCTACATGGCCCAGGGCGCTGTCGAATACGCCAAGGAGCTTGGCTGCAAGAAGCCCCAGATCGTTCTTCACCTCGACCACGGCGATACGTTCGAGACCTGCAAGAGCTGCATAGACACCGGTTTTTCGTCCGTCATGATCGACGGCTCGTCGCTCCCCTACGACGAGAACGTGAAGCTCACGAAGAAGGTTGTCGCCTACGCCCACAAGCACGACGTCACGGTCGAGGCGGAGCTCGGTGTTCTCGCCGGCGTTGAAGACGAGGTCGCCAGCGAAGTCAGCCACTACACGAAGCCTGAGGAGGTTATCGATTTCGTGACCAAGACCGGTTGCGACTCGCTCGCGATTTCGATCGGCACCAGCCACGGCGCCTACAAGTTCAAGCCTGAGCAGTGCACGCGCGATCCCAAGACGGGCAAGCTCGTTCCGCCGCCGCTCGCATTCGATGTTCTCAAGGCCATCGAGAAGAAGCTCCCCGGCTTCCCGATCGTTCTTCACGGCTCCTCCAGCGTCCCGCAGGACGAGGTCGATACGATCAACAAGTTCGGCGGCAAGCTTCCTGACGCTGTCGGCATTCCCGAGAGCCAGCTCCGCAAAGCCGCGAAGAGCGCCGTCTGCAAGATCAACATCGACAGCGACTCCCGTCTCGCGATGACTGCCGCGATCCGTCAGCACTTCGCCGAGCATCCGGACCATTTCGATCCGCGCCAGTACCTCACCCCTGCGCGCGATAATATGAAGAAGATGTACATCCACAAGATCATGAAGGTCTTGGGTTCCAACGACAAGCTCTAAGTTCAGCATGGCCAACGAAAAGACCACTTCCGCATACGCCAAGGCGGGTGTAAACATCGACAACAAGATGACGGCGCTCAACTCCATCAAATCGATGGTTGCGAGCACCAAGACTCAGCTGACCCTTGGCGGAATAGGCTCTTTCGGCGGGCTGCACAAGGTTCCGTCCGGTCGTGAACAGATTCTTGTCGCCTCCACTGACGGCGTCGGCACGAAGCTCAAGGTGGCTGCGATGATGAACAAGCACGACACGGTCGGGCAGGACATCGTCAACCACTGCGTGAACGACATCCTGGTCCAGGGCGCGAAGCCCCTGTTCTTCATGGATTACGTCGGCGCTGCCAAGTTCGATGCCAAGCAGTTCCAGGCGGTCGTCTCGGGTCTCTGCAAAGCCTGCAAGGAGAACAAGATGGCGCTTCTCGGCGGCGAAACCGCCGAGATGCCCGGTCTGTATCCTGTGGGCGAGTATGACCTTGTCGGCACGATTGTCGGCCACGTTGCGAAGAAGGATCTCATAACCGGCAAGTCCATCCGCGCTGGAGACGTGATCATCGGCCTGCCTTCGGGTGGGCTTCAGACGAACGGCTTCTCGCTGGCGCGCAAGGTCATCTTCGACCTTTGCGGCTATTCATGGAAGGACAAGCTGCCCGGCACGAACCAGACGTTCGGCGAAGCGCTTCTGGCTGTTCACAAGAGCTTCCTGAAGCCTGTCGCCAAGCTCATGGAGCGCAAGGTAAAGATCAACGGCATGGCCCACATCACGGGCGGCGGATTTGTGGATAACATTCCACGCGTCCTGCCGAAGGCCGTCAATGCCGAGATTGACCGCTCTACATGGGAGGTCCCGACGATCTTCAACTTCATTGAGCGTCAGGGCAAGATCGACCGCGACGAGATGTATCGCGTCTTCAACATGGGCATCGGATTTGTTCTCATCATCCCGAAGAACCAGCTTGAGAAGGCGACGAACATCCTGAAGGCCCAGCATCAGCGCTATAGCGTGATTGGCGTCATCCGCAAGGGCAAGGGCGTCGTCACCTACAAGAACTGATCCGAGAGACTTGATTCAAGATGACTGAACTGACGGGACGTGGTTGCCACGTCCCGTTTTGTTTGGTACGAATGTGGAAACGGCATTTCTAGGTTTATTTCCGCAGAGGCAGACCCAGCGAATGAACCGGCAAAATTCCATATCCGTGCGAAATCGCAGCAAAGTCCGTAAAACGCATAGCGAGTTGGGGGTCTGCCCCCACGTATTTGAAAATCGTAAATCGAAAATCATAAATCCTCTCCATTCCCCGCACAGGGGCGAAAAATATGGTATAATGTTTACTCAAAGATTGGAGGGCCAGATATGAAACCCAAAACCTTGCTTTTGACTGCAGTTGCGCTCATTACATCTTTTGCTGCAATTGCGGAGGGCGTGCTTCGTACGCGGGAGGTGTCTCCCGAAGAAATCGGCATCGCTCAGGCAACCTTTTCGGTCGGCGATTCATTCTCCCTCGCGCCATTTGATGATGTTGTGTTTACGCTGAATGTGTCCGATGCGCTTCCCGGCTTTGCAGGCAGAAAAGCCTACGCCGCACATCTCGGCGATGGTGTTCGCGTCGCTACGCTGAGCGCAGGAGACAATGGCGCATTTGACATTGAGATTCGCGATATTGCGTCCGCGAGGCTCTATCGTCTTTTCTGCAGAGACGGCCTCTGCACCGTTGAAGAAATCGACCTCTCGCATACGGGACGCGGCTCATGCATCGAGGTGGAAGCCCCAGAAATAGAGATATTCGAGGAAGAAGAAACTCCCACGACGATAACCAAGATGTCGAAGAAACTTCTCGGCGCAGTCCCAGGCAATCCATTTGACGACAACGTCGTCGCCCCTGCGCCGGTTATGGTGGATATAATGCTTGTTTTCGACAACGGCGCCCGCGCCTGGGTCGAGAATCAATCGTCGTATTCCGGGAGCATAACCAATTTTGCGATTCAGCAGGTTGCGAAGATGAACTCCGTTCTCGTCAATACGGGACTTCACACCAACTTCTGGTATCGCCTTGTAGATGTCATGACGGTGGATACGACATACACGGTCGTCGATAATCAGATACTCGGCATAATCAAGAATGGCGCAGAGTCTGGCGACGGACCCTACGGGCCAATCAAAGAGCGGCGTGCGGCTTGCGGCGCGGACCTCGTCTCGCTGATGATTGATACGGGATCTGCATACGGCACAACGGGTATCGGCTATATTACACATGGAACGACCTATAATACATGGCTAGGCTATCGCGCCTGGTGCTATTCGTGCTGCGCGATACGTTCAGTTGATTTGGAATACACGCTCTCTCACGAAGCCGGCCACAACATGGGGCTAGCGCACAGTCCGACGCTTGCGGGTTGGACGAAACCCGGCACGTTCGACTACTCCAACGGCTTCAACTTCTGGGGCAAGGACGACAATAAGCCGTATCATACGATCATGGCATACGACCAGGACAAGAACTATTCTGGTTATATCGAGATTCCGTACTTTTCGTCGCCGGACTACACATATCAAGGGACTGTGATCGGCACGGCGCTTTCCAACGACTGCACACGCGCGTTGCGCGAGACATGCGCCGCATTCGCTGCTTGGCACGAGACGGCGATTCCGCTCCCCTCCGATGTGACGTTCTCGCCGGCTGGAAGCGAAGCATACCGCATTACGCTTTCCACACTCGGCGGCTATGAAATCCGCTATACGACCGACGGCAGCGAACCGACGCGAGAATCCACCCTCTACACGGAGCCTTTGACATTGAAGAGCGGCTCCGTCACCGTCAAGGCCGTCGCCGTCGTAGATGACAACACTCTCGGCACTGTTGCGGAAAAGACGTATTTTGCCGCTGTGGAATTGAGCGAGTATGCATGGCTTGAGGCGCAGTCAAGCACATGGGCATGGGGGGACTGGAATGATCAGGATGGAAAAGTCCTGTATTCGTCCTATTGGAATACGAGTGCCGACAAGACGGCAATTATCGACATTGGCGGCAGTATTGCGGTCGATAGAGACATCGACTTGGCGAATTTGCTCGTTGGAGGAACGACGCCAATGGAAATAGTCACGTCCGACAAATCTCTCCACGCAACTAATCTCCATGTAATCGGTCAGACTGTCCTCGCGGGGACGAACTATTCCTTCGACAACTGGAAGCTGCACGACGAATCGACGCTCGTGCTTTCGCCGGGAGAAGGAAATACCGTGACGCTGAACAAATATCTTGCGCAGGGTGCGACAGGCTCTACGCTAGCCATCACGAACGGCACGTTCAGCGTAACGAAAGGTGCCAACAGCGGCGACGGCATTGCCACGCTCCAAAATTGCGCGTTGAGGATTGATAACGGCGGCATATTGTCCCTTGAGCCCGGTTGGGTGCTGGGATACTCGAACCCGAACCCCGTGACGGTAAACAAGGGCGGACTGCTGAAAATAAACAAGCTTGAGTCAACTCACCGTCCGCTTGTTCTCAATGGCGGAAATGTTGATGTAAACTTGACCGGTCGCGCTTATGAGTTGCGCACTGTGGATGTCACGGCTGCGGACGATTCAACGATAGCGGACAAGACGGCCAATGGCGGCGCCAGAATCTACCTCATTGAAGGCGATTCCACTTTCACCGTCAGCGACGGCAAGACGCTAACTGTGGATATCAGCACAGAAAAAGAAAAGGGTATAATCAAGAAAGGGCAAGGCGAGGCAAGATTCCAGCGCGAACTTTTCCATACAGGAACGAATACGATAAATGCTGGCACATTCACGATTGCATACAATTCCTCTACCACGAATTGTGCTAACTGGATAGTCTCAAGCGGCGCAACGTTGAAAATCGAAGATGGTAAATCGCTGGCCATTCCAAAACTTGAGCTTGCGACTGGCGCAATACTCGACTTACCTGCGTCCGCTACCGCTCCTCTCGCCGTATCGAACTCGGTCAATGTCGCAGGCGTGGTCATCAAACTTTCTGGTGCGGCCGACCTCTCATATGGCTCCTCATATCCGCTCATAACCGCATCCGACGGCTTTTCGGGGATAGTGAAAGTCAAAAAGACATCTCTGCCAGCACTTGCTGAGGGCTTGGACTGGCTAATCGCCAAAAACGGCAATACTCTCTGCGCGACTGTCGTCATGTCCGCAGAAGCGACGCCGCCGGTAATTGTCGTGGGCGTTGATGATTCCCTCGACGCTGAAATTCCCGAAGACGCCGTGACAAGTTCCGATTCTGTAACGATTGTCTCAAGACCTGTTTTGGTGGAGGAAATAAACGACACTGCCGTCGCATTCACGCTTGATGTAACGCTCCCTGAAACCTCAAGCGAAACAGAGCGAACGATATGCTCCTGGACGATCAGGGACAACAATGTGTTGCGTTGCGTCCAGCGAGCCGATGGTGTTCTCGATATTTTTTATAACGGCAATTATCACAAGGATAATATCACGAACTCCGTGACGCTCACTTCCGGACGCCACACCATCAAGATTGGATACAACTACGGCGATTATGGCGGCACTTGGGCGTTTGTGGACGATGAGCCGGCATATTGGTCGAAGGATGTGAAGTGGTCCGGGAAAGAGGTTGAGACTCTCGCAATCGGCGCAACCGAAGAGGACACGCCGCAGTATCCTTATAAAGACCTAGTCCTGAATGGCGTCGGAATCTTGAAGGCCAATAGCAGACTTCCTCTGCCAAACATGACTGGCACAAGTGGAATAACTTACAATTACCTGATACGGAATATTTCGCCTACAAACAACATACCTTCCGTATTCCCGAATGCGATTGCGGGCGGCTTCTCGATGGCTAATTCGCTTCTTGATGCTTCGCTGCCGGATACCGCCGATTCCATCACAGTCTCCATCGTCGCTTCCTTCCCGGCTGACAAGGCAGGGTGTCTGATGGGAATTTGGACTCTTGACACGTCGAAAGGCAGTTATATAACCGGTCAGATTGACTACAGCGGTGATGGGGCATTCACTTTCAGTCGGAACGGTTATGTTAACGTTGGATATTATACACTTGTCAACACGCCGGACGCGACGGTGGATACTCCGCACTTGTATACGTTTAAATACTTGATCGATGAGGGCTTCGAGTTTTATCAGGACGGATCGCTCATCCTTACTGCAACATGGGGATTTGTCGATAAAGGCTATAAAGTTGCCAACAGGATCGATTTCGGTCGCGGTCCCTGGAATAAATTGACAACTGGCTACGATGATAACCCGAATCCTATATCTGGCTTCAAGGTATATGCATCGCATATCGAGCTGGGTTCTGACGACCGCAGCGTGAGCGAGGCGGCCGTGATGGAATCGCTGAACTTCGATTCGGCGTACGACGCAATGACGATCGCGGAAAAGCTTGCGTACCTTCCTGCGAACCAAACGGCGGATGGTGTGGCCGCGCCTGCGGAAGTTCCTGAGGAAGATCTCGATCCTGAACCGCCAGCGACGCCTGCAACGATCGATATTCTTGTCGGATACGACAATGGTGCGCAGGCATATGTCGCAAACAAGGGCGTTACGCTTGAAAAGTTTGCGCAAGAGCAGATTAAGAAGATGAACGATGTGCTTGTCACCAACAAGCTGGACAGGTTCTATTCGTACCGTCTCGCAGGCGTGTGCAGGGTCGATGCGACGTATTCGACGGTGGAATCCGTTTCCGCGAATCTCGTCTCCGGCGCTGGTCCGCTCGTCACGCTGCGTTCGGCGCGCGAACTCTGCGGCGCCGATACTGTCACGCTTCTCGTCAAGGCGTCCGGCGGAGCCACGCTCGGCGACAGCATACCGCTTTCGCACAGCACCGACGTCGCAAGCAGGCACGATTGCGCCTTCAGCGTATGCAGCATCAGCGCCGTCGATACGGGCGCTCAGCACACGATGATTCATGAGAATGCGCATAATATGGGCTGCGGACATGCGAGGCAGCAGAGCGCAGTCAATTCGCCGTTCGAGTACGGGCGAGGCTACTACTTCATGGATGGCCAAACCAAGCGTCATACGATAATGGCCTATGATGTTGACGGCACTGGCGTATATGCGCATCCTTCGCCGTATTTCTCCACCACGTCCAAGGAATTCGGCTTTGCGCTTGGCGACAGCACGAACAACAATGCCCGCGTCCTGAAGGAGACTTGCAGCGAGGTCGCAAAGTGGCGCGAGAGCGTCGTGCCCGGCGAGGACGACGTTAGGGCGTTCGACGAGAACGGCAACGAAATCCTCTCCGACTGCTTCTTCAATGGCTCGCTCAAAGTGACGGTCGAGGCTCCGGTCGAGGGCGCGGAACTCTACTACACGTTCGACGGCAGCGAGCCGACGCTCGATGGCGCTACTTGGCACCAGACGTCTCCGTTTACGTTCAACTTCACCATCAACAGAAACCTGAAGATTGCCTACAAGAGCGGTGAAACGCTCTCTCCCGTCCGCACAATCAGATTCACCAAGACCGATAATGTGCCGACGAATGGGCTGTGGCAGACATGCCTCAAATATCCGTGGACGGTTGAAGGCGACACCATTCGCAGCTACAATCAGACCGACTACACATATCAGTGCACGACGCCGCTCAAGGCGACGGTCGTAGGACCTAAGAGACTTTCATTCTCGCACAAGTCCTACTTTGGCGGCGCTACTTTGGGAGGCGACAACTATTCGCACTTCGACGTGCTTCTCGACGATTCCCCCGTCCTTGCGCAGACTGAATGCACGAACGACTGGACGGCGGCGGCAATCGACATTCCCGATGGAACGCACGAAGTCACTTTCGTCTTCTCGCAACGTTTCGCGATGAACAATCCATCCGACTACAAGGATTTGACGCCGGAGGCGGACGATGCCGTATGGCTGAAGGATATTGCGCTTGAAGATGTCCAAACTCTGGAGTGTAAGCACTCTTCGACAAGTGACGATGTCAGCTGGGTATTCCCGTCCAGTTTCGAGGCAAATGCGATTGGCGGACATTTAGGCGGAATCGAGGTCGGTTCGAAGGGTGTCGTTGAGACGCTCAACTTCAGCACCAACGCAGTAGTGTTGAGCATTCTCGCCGAATTGCCTGAGAATGGTGAGGGCGCGTTGATGGGGTTGGTGGATGTCAGGGATACAAGCCGTCATCCAGTATATGCCTACGCAAATGGCGATGGAACGGTTGTCATTTATTTTGACGACAAAGTAAAAACAAAGAGTTCGAAAAAGTCTGATATGCTCGACCTGTCCGGACTTCATGTATGGACTCTAGCCTACGATGCGGAGAGCGGAGCGCGTCTATATATGGATGGGGAGGAGGTCGCCTCGGACGCTGGCATCATGTGGACAGGAGTCAACAATCTCTATAAGCCTGCCGAGTACGTTGCATTTGGATGCGATTGCGACAACTTGTATCCGCTTGAGGGTATGAAGATTTACGCTGTCCATTCCGACTTTGGAAGCGGAAGCCAGATATTCGATGCGGTGTCATCCTCGGTGTATAATGTACTATCGCTCTTCAGCTGTCTATCGGATTACACAGGCGAGACGCAGGAGATGAAACTCGCGTTGCTCTCCCTATACAATGAGCTAGGATACATTCCAAGCAAGGATAATCCGGCCACTACCGCAGTCCTTCGCATCAGCGAGATAATGCCGAAGCCGACGGATGCGCAGAATCGTGGCGCATTGGAGGGGATGGACGTGAACGGACTTGAATCCGGCTGGGTAGAGGTAGAGAATACGTCCGACCAGTGGGCGGACTTGGCCGACTACCGCTTCATCCGCGTGAACCGCGGCAAGAAGACGGATCCGGCGGGTTTTGGCAACTTCCCGTCCCGCCTTGTGCCGCCGCGCAGCCGTGCGATATTCTACACGTCCGAACGCTATTCGAACAGCAAGAGCCAGAAAGATAGCGCGTTTGAGAATGGCAAATTCAAGGGCAAGCCTGAGATATTCAAGGACTACGGCAACATACTCGTCTGGGGCGACAAGGTGAATCCCAAGAAATCGCCGTTTGTGAGATTGTATTACATGCCTAATGCCGCGACGACCAATGTTGTCGATACCGTCGTAATCCCCAGCGACTTGCCCGAGGGATGGTCGATTATCGTCGGTGATGCGGCTGAAGGCGAAGGCACTCGTCGCTGGATGTGTCCTACGCCGACACGCGGCAGGGCGAACACGTCTACGGACAGGCTGAAGCGCATTGGCCCGAATGCCGGACCGCTCTATGAAATTTCTTCGCTCCAGAAGACGGACGTGGCCAACGAATTCGCTCGCCCTGTTCCGCCTGCAAAACCTGGCGAGGATTATGCGATAACGCTACCTATCAATCCAGTGATGAATCCGAATGGAACCTTCTCGCCGCGCACAAAAGATAAGATAGAATCCATCAAACTCGTCTATCGGAAGGATTTGGACGATGCAACATTGACAACTAATGTCGTGACCATGACAACAAAGTCCACTGACAAGAAGGCGTGGGGAGATCAGTATACGGCGGCGATACCGGCGAGCTACTTGCCTGCCGCAGGCCACCTCATTCAGTGGAAGGTACTGATTACCGACGGCGAAGGAGTGGAATGGACTTCGCCCAGCTTCAACAACCCAGATGACGGATACGAGTGGTACGGCACCATAGTCGAGGCCCCTGAACTCGAAAGCGCGACGCTGCCGACTTGGCACATGTTCGCGGGTCGCGAAAGCCTTGAGCAGATGGATGTGGATGCATCGGATTATACACTGGCGAACAACGCCCGCGTCGCCATCTACGACTCTTCCACCTCAAACTACTACGACTACGTGCGCATCGACCTTCGCGGCAATACGTCGAAGAACTTCACGAAAAAGAGCCACGGGTTGCGCTTTGCAAAGTCCCATCCGCTTACGATGACGGATGTCGTGACGGGCGAGACGATAGAGGGAATCCGCAAGACATCGCTCATCAGCGAGTTTGCAGACCCCAGCTATATGAGACAGATGATCGCGTTCTGGCTGTGGCGCAAGATGGGCAATCTGGTGCCGTTCGACTTCCCGGTGAGGTGCAACCTGAATGGCGAGTTCTACCAGCTCGCGTTCAACTCCGAGCGCTTCACGGATGAGCTTATCGAGGATGTCTATGGACTCGACAAGTTCGGCTACTCCTACAAGAATGTAGGAACGATGAGTGCAAAGGGGACCACTGCCGGGGGCATAGAGAAGAAGACACCAGATGACGAGAACGAAAACGACCTTTCCGTGCTGAATGATGGGCTTATAACCCCGCTCAACGACAATAGCACAGACCTCGACAAGTTCGTGGTCGAGAAGTTCAACCTTCCTGCGTGGATCAACTACCTTGCGTCGGCGCGTATCACCCAGGAGATGGATGATGTGTGGGCGAATGTTTGCGCCTACTACGACGATGCCGAAATGAAAGAGGGCTCTCGCGGCACTGGCACATGGATGCCGCTTGGCTACGACTTCAACCTCAGTTTTGGGCAGTGGTACTACAACGATGTGGGCGGAACGCGCTTCGGCCTCATGTCCAATCAGGATTGGTTCAAGAGCCATCCGCTGTATGGCGGCACGGCGATTCTTTGTCATAAAGACGAGACTTCATCTACCACAGTGGGACTGGCTGGCAATAGCGGCTTTGAGGCGATATACCAATCAGCGAAATTCCGCCGCCTCTATCTGCGCCGTCTGAGAACGCTGATGGATCAGGAGCTGAAAGCGCCTGGTACTCGTGAAGGCGCCACGCCATTCATGTTCGAGATGCGCAAGCTCGCCAATCTCATGCGCGATGATGCGCGTCTAGATGGCGTGTGGCGGCAGAATGACACTAAGCATACCGATAGTGCCATTGATGTCTGGGGCGACAACCGTCCTGAAGATATGGATGCGGGCATCGACGACATCTGGGAGAACTATGTCGTTCCTCGCCGTCAGCATCTCTACGTCACGCACTCGATAACAAACGCCTCTTGGGCGGTTGGCTATGCGTCTGACAAGAACGCCGGCATTCCCGAAGCACAGAGTCCGTTCGAGGCGTTGGCTGTTAACATCACCGTTGATTACTCTAATCTTGACCACGGCGTTATCGTCATCAGCAACGGCAACGACGAAGTCGTCGACATGAGCGGGTGGACCTTGAAGACCGGTACGGAGAAGAAGGAAGCATGGACGCTTCCCGCAGGCACCGTTTGCGATTCGAACGACTGCATCTACGTCGTGGCAGATCGCCGCAAGTATATCAGCGACCATGCCGACAAATTGACTGATCAGGTCATTGTCGGCAATGCCACTTTCGGCACGGCGATACCGGAAGAGCCGCTGACTTATCCGGAAACAGAAACATCTTCCGGCACTGTCTCGATCAGCGAAGAGCCGGTGGTCTTCTCGGCTGCAAATGATGATGAGGCGGCGGCCTGGGTGGAGTCGCTGACGCCCCAGCTTACGGAGGAGCAGATTGCAGACAAGCTCACAGCAGATAAATTCACTGTCGTGGCAAAGGAAGTTCCCGGCGAACCCGGCAAGTATCAGGCGGTAGTTGATCTCAATCCTGTCACCGTTGAGAAGCCGAAAGTGGACACCTCTCTTGAGGAACCTGTGGAAATCGAGGAAGATACGGAAGATCCGGACAAGAAAAAGGTCAGCGTATCTATCTCCAATGCCATAAAGGGTCTTTGGTACGGTTACGAGGTTTCGGACGAGCTGGGCGAAGCCGCCGACTTTGCGAACGATGTCGATTCGTTCGAGCGTGCGACGGGGTCCGCTCACAAGGTAAAGGGTTCGCCGCGCGACAAGTCCAAGACAAGCGGCTTCTTCCGTCTTAAGGTGCTGCCAGCGAAACCGTCTAAGACATCCGAGTGATTGGTTTAGATTAGGCCTTGGTTGTGCAATGCATCGAGAGTTTCGGAGAGACGTTCGCGCCTCTCCCTCTCTTTATCGTCCTTGCTAGCAAAAAGCGCTAGCTGGTTGTCTCCGTCAGGCTGCAACTGTATGTTGGTGACGCCGAATCCGATAAGCCTGATTGCGAGGCTGCCAAGCCGCGCCGGTTTCTCCTTAGGCCAAACGCTGTCGAAAAGTTCCAGCGCCTTAGTTCGAAATGCGATATCGTCTCTAGCAGGTGTGTCAAACGGAATCTGTCTCGTTATTGTTGCAAAGGAGGCGTCTCTAAATTTGAGTTTTGCGGTCGTTGCCCATCTCAGTTCGCGTCTGAAGCGTCGTCCAACTTCTGCAACAATCTTGAGGAGTCGTTGTCGTACGACTTCGCGGTTTTCCTCGTCTACATCAAAAGTATATTCCCTAGAAACGCTTTTCTCTGACTCTGGCTGCCATGCGACCTCGGAGGACGAAACTCCGAACGCATATGCCTTAAGAGATTCTGCTGCGACCTTTGAGCCTAGTATCGTTGCGAGCTTTTCGGCGTCAACCCGCTGCAAGTCGCCGCAAAGAGTTATGCCATAGGGCTTCAAAGCTTCGACCGTGTTGCGGCCTACGCCCCAGAGTATGCCGATTGGTTTCACGGCGAGGAATTTGGCGATTCCATCCGGATCGAATGGCATTATGGTGAATCCGTCAGGCTTGTTCTGCTCGGACCCTATCTTGGCCAACAATCGGTTTGGCGCAATTCCAACCGAGCATGTGACGCCGCATTTCTCACGAATCTCCGCCCGTAGAGCCTCCCCTAGTTTTTGTGCACTGCCGAAAAGGTGTATCGTGCCCGATATGTCCAGAAACGCCTCATCGATCGATACTGCCTCGACGTATGGGGAGTAGTGCGAGAAGATGTCGAAGACCTTGTCGGACACCTCCTTGTAGAGTTTCATGTGTGGCCGGACGAAAATTGCCTGTGGACAGCACTGGTATGCGGTTCGCGACGGCATCGCGGAATGGACGCCGAATCTTCTCGCTTCGTACGAGCATGTGCTGACCACTCCGCGCTCGTGAGGCCCAGAACCGACGATCACGGGCTTGCCGCGCCACTCAGGGTGGTGCAACAACTCGACCGACGCAAAGAATGCGTCCATATCAACATGAAGTATCGTCGCCACGCAGCATATTATAGCAAAATCCCACTTATTGTAGTTCACTTGACGCGAAGGTGCGTCAATTGCTATAATTCTACTCATGAAGGTAAAGCAGGGCTCTGCACTCGCAGGCTACGGATTTGGCACGTTTCAAGGCGTGTTCACCCCCAGCATACTCACGATAATTGGCGTCGTGATGTATTTGCGCTTCGGCTGGATGCTCGGCAACGTCGGGCTGCCGACTTCGCTTCTTATCGTGACCATCGGCAGCACGATTACGCTGCTAACCGGCCTTTCGATCTCGTCCCTCGCGACGAACATGCGCGTGAGGGGCGGCGGCGCATACTTCATACTTTCCCGCTCGCTCGGGCTCGAGGCCGGCGCCGCGCTTGGAATACCCCTCGCGCTATCCCAGACGGTGTGCGTATCATTCTATGTGGCCGGTTTTGCGGAGGCGCTTGTGAATTCCGGTCTGCCTGTAGTTTCGGGCTTCGACCCTCGTCTGGTCGGCATCGCGACACTTGCGGCCCTGGCCCTGCTCTCCACGCTTTCGGCCGACGTCGCCTTAAAGTCGCAGTATCTGATCATGGCGGCGATCGCGTTCTCGCTCGTTTCGTTCTTCCTTGGCGGTGCTCCCGAGGGACTTGCCGCTCCAGATGCGGCGTCCGTCCCGCCCGCGCTCGACTTCTGGACGGTCTTTGCGGTGTTCTTTCCGGCTGTGACGGGCATACTCTCCGGCCTCGGAATGTCCGGAGACCTGAAGGATCCGAGCCGCTCGATTCCGGTAGGCACTATTTCGGCCGTGCTGGTAGGCTATGCGATCTACATGGCGGTTCCGATCGTCCTCAACTTCATGGTTCCTGACGCGGCGATTCTCCGCACCGACACGATGATACTGCAGAAGTGCGCCAGATGGGATATGGCGATTCTGGTCGGCGTCTGGGCGGCTACGCTCTCGAGCGCGGTCGGCAGCTTTCTCGTCGCCCCGCGCGTACTGCAGGCGCTTTCGCGCGACCGCCTTTTGCCGCATATGTTCGGGCGCGGCTTCGGGCGGGCGGACGATCCGAGACTTTCGTCGTTCTTCTGCTTCTGCCTGGCGGCGGTCTGCGTGTGGCTTGGCGACATCAACGCGATTGCCCCGGCGCTCACGCTCTTCAACCTCTCGACCTACGGGTTGCTCAACTTCTGCGCCGCAGTCGAGGAGGCGATGAGCAACCCGTCCTGGCGTCCGACCTTCCGCGTAAAGGCGTTCTTCTCGTTCCTCGGCTTCGCCCTCTGCCTTTCGGCGATGCTGATGATAAGCCCCGGATGGACGTTTGTCGCACTCATTTGCGAGGGGGCGATATACTGGCTCGTCAAGCGCCGCGCGCTCCGTGCGCAGTGGGGCGACATGCGCACCGGGCTCTACGCCGAACTCGTTCGCCACGCCCTGCCGCACCTCGCCAACACCCGCCACGCAGAGCGCAACTGGCGTCCCAACATACTCGCGCTCATGCAGCTGCCGATACAGGACAGACGCCTAATGGAGCTTGCGAACGGAATATCTGGCGGACGTAGCCTCGTGACTATCGCCTCCGTACTGCCGAAGGGCTTTTCTAATTCAGAGCGCGAAAACGAGGTTGGTGCGGCCGTCGTGAGGGCTTCGGAGAGGATCGGCCTCAAGGCGAATGTTAAGCTCATCGATGCGGAAGACGACTGGTCAGGCATGTTCGAGCTTGTCAGGGCGTACGGTTTCGGCCCGATCGTGCCCAATACCGTGATCGTAGGCGCGCCGGTCTCCGAGGCATGCGTGCGCTTCGCCGAACTCTCAATGCTCACGTCGCGAATGGGCCGCAACCTGCTGATAGTCGGCGATGCCGGAACGCCTCCTGAAAGAGGTGGTGTGATCGACATATGGTGGCGTGGCGGAGGCGCTAACGGTGGTCTCATGCTGGCGCTGGCCTTCCTCCTTAAGCGCAACGGCTTTGCGGCGACAGGGCTGAGGGTTAACATGATCGTTCAGAACCGCACCCGCGAAGAGGCCGAGTCGGAGCTGGCTAAGTATCTCAAGGATGCCAGAGTCGATGCCGAGACGCGAGTCATAGAGTCGGAGGGGCGCCCGTTCGCCGACATCATACGCGACAGCTCGTCCGACGCCTCGATGTCGTTCGTGGGTTTGAGACAGCCTCGTGCCGACGAGCCTGCCGTATCCTACGGCGACTACTTCTCGCTTTTGCGCGATGCGCTTGGCGGTGTGCCGCAGACGATATTCGTGCTTGCGGCAGAGGGAATAGATTTCAGGAGGATATTCGAATGACGAGAAAAACAATCTTCGCTGCGATGTTTGCGGCATTGGCGGCGCTGGTCGAAGCGGCACAGCCCAAGAACGTGATACTTTTCATCGGCGACGGTATGGGTGTCGCGCAGCGGATGGTCGCTGAGACGTACTCCAAGAAGACGGGCGGGGGATCGCTCGCGATAAACACGATGCCTAACCACTCCACGACAACCACGCATTCCGCCTCGTCGCTCGTGACGGATTCTGCGGCGGCCGTGACTGCGATCGCATGCGGCGAGAAGACGAACAACGGAATGCTCGGACTCTCTCCTGATGGACGACGCCTCGAGAGCTGCGCCGAGGTCGCCAAGAAGTCCGGCAAGCGCGTGGGCATAGTGACCAGCGTCACGATAAACCATGCGACCCCCGCCGGATTCTATGCGCACCGTCCGCACAGGTCGCATCTCTACGAGATCGGTCTTCAGCTCACGGAAAGCGGCTTCGACGTGTTTATGGGCGGCGGTCTTGCCGGTAAGTACGACGGAGAGAAGGGCAACGTCTACGAGATCGCGAAGGCCAACGGATATGTAGTCGCCGAAGGGCGTAGTGGCTTCGATGCGATTTCGACCATCGCGCCGGGGACGGCGAAGGTATGGTGGCGCGGCGGAGAGCAGGCTCTACCATACGCGATAGACGTGGAGCCAGGCGATGATACGCCTCGCCTGCCGGAGATAACGAGGCGTTCGATTGAACTGCTGGGTGATGACGGATTCTTCCTCATGGTAGAGGGCGGCAGGATAGATTTCGCCGGCCACGACAATGACGGAGCCGCCAACCTTTTTGATACGTTGGAGTTCGATAGGGCGGTGGCTGTCGCGCTCGACTACCAGAAGACCCATCCCGACACGCTCGTGATCGTCACCGGCGACCATGAGACTGGCGGCATGAGCCTCGGTGCGTCGTCGACCGGCTATGCCTTCTACGTCGAGCTGCTGGGACGCCAGACCTGCTCTTCGGCGACCTTCAAGACGCGCTACGACGAGCTAAAGAAGAACGGCGCCGGTTTCGACGAGGCTGCGGCGCTGGTCGAAAGGTCTTACGGCTTCAAGTTCGGCAACAGCGAGGAAGATCCAATGGCGCTGAGCGAGAACGATATCGCCAGCCTCAGGCGACATTTCGCATCGGACGGCTTTCCCGACAAGGCGAGGCGCATAATGCAGGCGAAGGCGGGAGTCGGCTGGACGAGCGGCGCACATACTGGTGTACCTGTGCTTACGACAGCTATTGGCCCCGGCTCAGAGAGCTTCACCGGACTCATAGACAACACCGATATCGCCAAGACGCTGAAATCTTTGATGGAGCGGCAATAACGCTCTTCACATGAGCGGCGGGATTATGATATAATACGCGCCGACATTCGGGGTGCTGGAGCCGCATGGTGCGGCTTGGCTGAGATGAAACCCGTTGAACCAATCAGGGTAATGCCTGCGGAGGGAACATGACACAGTTGGAGTCTGCCCGAAAGGGTGAAACGACCGAAGCCATGAGGATCGTGGCCGAGGCCGAGAAGTTGAATCCAGAGGCCGTTCGCGCAGCTG
>JAFPUH010000034.1 GCA_017395505.1 Kiritimatiellia bacterium | reverse complement strand
GATCACCTCCTTTCTAAGGAGAATCCTCCTGCGCCGTAAGGCGGCAGAGAGGAAATGGTGAAACCGTCCCGAAAGGGGCGGACTACTGATCAGGAACCCTCCGCAAACGTCCACTCTCAAGCGAACCGGAGTCGAAGGGCAGGGGCCGCGCAAATTGCGCGGCCTATTTTTGTGGTTTTGCTGGTGCAAGGCGGCGGAATTTTTGGTATAATACACATGTATGAATTTGTTGAAAGCATTGTTTGGAACGAAGAACGAGCGCGAGCTCAAAAAGTTGTGGCCGATTGTACGCGAAATCAACCGGATCGAGGCGGAGTACCAGGCCAAGAATTTTGCTGACGAGGACTATCCTCGCATGACGGAATCGTTCAGGGAGCGCCTTAGGAAGGGCGAAACCCTTGACGATATTCTGCCAGAGGCTTACGCACTCGTAAAGAACGCCTGCCGCCATCTCGTCGGCACGACGGAAGAGGTCTGCGGACATGTTCTGACGTGGAACATGATTCCCTTCGACGTTCAGCTCATAGGCGGCATCGTGCTGCACCAGGGCAAGATCAGCGAGATGCAGACCGGCGAAGGCAAGACCCTCGTTGCGACTTTGCCGCTCTACCTCAACGCGCTCGCCGGCAAGAACGTGCAGCTCGTGACCGTGAACGACTATCTCGCGAGGCGCGATGCGTCGTGGATGGGCCACCTCTACAAGTTCCTCGGTCTCACCGTCGGCTGCATCCAGAATTCGATGGATTCCGAGGAGCGCCGCGCACAGTACAAGTGCGACATCACGTACGGCACGAACAGCGAGTTCGGCTTCGACTACCTCAGGGACAACGGCATGGCCCAGCAGCCCGAGCAGGTTGTGCAGAACGGCCACCATTTCGCGATCGTCGACGAGGTCGACTCGATCTTGATCGACGAGGCCAGGACGCCTCTAATCATCAGCGGCCCTGCGACGCTTTCGACCTCGCACATCTACCAGGAGATCAACCCGATGGTGTCGTCCATCGTCCGCGTTCAGACGGCGATGTGCAACGACCTCATACGCGACGCAAAGAAGGCGATTGACGCTGGCGAGATACTGACCTTCAAGGAGAAGATCTATCAGGTCTACCACTCGATGCCCAAGCACAAGCAGCTGATGCACATGCTTGAGGACGCCGAGCTGAGGAAGCACCACGAGTCGGTCGAGATGCAGATGCTCTCCGAGATGTACAAGGCCCGCGCCCGCGAACTCAAGGACGAACTCTACTTCACGATCGACGAGCGTACTCGCGAGGTGTCTCTTACCGACAAGGGCTGCGAGAAGATTTGTCCGGAGGATCCAAAGCTGTTCGTGCTGCCAGACCTGGCGGCCGAGATGAGCGCGATAGACGGCGATGCCTCGCTTTCCGACGCAGAGAAGGTCGAAAAGCGCCGCGATGCGCAGTCAGCGTTCGTCGAGAAGTCCGACAGGGTGCATGTCGTCGATCAGCTTTTGAGGGCCTACTGCCTCTACGAGCGCGATGTGGACTACGTGGTGCAGGACAACCACGTCTACATCGTTGATGAGTTCACTGGCCGCGTATTGCCTGGGCGCAGGTGGAGCGATGGTCTGCATCAGGCGGTCGAAGCGAAGGAGGGCGTCGAGATCGAGAAGGAGTCGCAGACTCTCGCGACGATAACGATCCAGAACTACTTCAGGCTTTACGAGAAGCTCTCCGGCATGACGGGCACAGCCGAGACGGAGGCGAGGGAGTTCAAGGACATCTACAAGCTCGACGTCGTGTCGATACCGACAAACAAGCCGGTGAACCGCATTGACGGCAACGACCAGATCTACCGCACGCAGCGCGAGAAGTACAAGGCGATAGTCGCCGATGTCGCTCGCCGCCACGAGCTGGGCCAGCCAGTGCTTCTTGGCACAGTCACGGTCGATACCTCCGAGGTGCTGTCGAGGATGCTCAAGATGGCGAGGATTCCGCACGAGGTGCTGAACGCCAAGAACCACGCTCGCGAGGCCGAGATCGTGGCTCTCGCCGGAATGAAGGGCGCGGTGACTATCGCGACCAACATGGCTGGCCGCGGAACCGACATCAAACTTGGCGAGGGCGTGCCGGAGGTCGGCGGACTTCATGTCATCGGCTCGGAGCGCCACGAATCGCGCAGAATCGACCGCCAGCTGAGGGGTCGCTGCTCGCGTCAGGGCGACCCCGGCAGTTCGCAGTTCTTCATTTCGCTTGAGGATCAGCTGATGAGGCTCTTCGGTTCGCAGCGCCTTTCGAGCATAATGCAGAGGCTCGGCATCAAGGAAGGCGAAGTGATGGAGCACAGCTGGCTCAACAAGTCCGTCGAGACAGCCCAGCGCCGCGTCGAGCAGCAGCATTTCGCCGTAAGAAAGCGTACGCTCGAGTATGATGACGTGATGAACAAGCAGCGTTCGGTCGTCTATGAGCTTCGCGGACGTGTCTTGAAGGGTTCGCCCGAAGAGGTCCACAACCTGATCCTCGACGTGATGAACGACGTCGTTCAGACCCAGGCCGAGCGATACCTGTTCAACGAGAAGGATGGTTCGCTCGACGATTTCATGAACTGGCTCGGCGTGACGTTCCCTGTGACTGTCACCGAGGACGAGATCAAGCCTCTCATGGGTACGCCTGAGAGGGCTGGCGACCTTGTGATGAAGCGCGTCGAGGAGGCCTACGAGGCCAAGTGCGCGGGTGAGGATCCGGCGACTCTGCCTTACATGGAGAGGGGAGTCTTCCTAAACGTCATCGACCGCGAATGGCAGGACTTCCTCAGGGCGATGGACGATCTGAGGCAGGGCGTGAACCTCAGGGCCTACGGTCAGCGCGATCCTCTTGTCGAGTACAAGAAGGAGGCGTTCGAGATGTTCGAGTCGCTTATGACCGCCGTGAAGTCCAAGGTCATATCGTCCGAGTTCAGAAGTGCTACCGCCGCGAGGATGCAGCGGATGTTTGCGGCACTCGGGCGTCGTCAGGCCGCCGAGCCAAGGAATGTTGAAGAGAAGCAGGAGAAGCCGCAGCCAAAGACTGTCGCGGACGTGTTCGCCTCGATGATGTCGCAGGCTGCTGCCGCGCCAAGAAAGCCGTCTGCGGCCGTCGGGCGCAACGACCCCTGCCCTTGCGGATCTGGGAAGAAGTATAAAAAATGCTGTGGGAGGAACATTGCATGACTACTGCGATAATAGTTGCGGCGGGCAAATCTACCCGCATGGGAGCCGGCACTGACAAGGCATTCCTTTCTCTGGGATCGAAGCCTGTGCTGGCGTGGTCGCTCATTGCATTCGAGCGCTGCCCCGAGGTAGACAGGATCGTCCTCGTCGTACGCAAGGACCAGCAGGTCGCAGCTAAGGCGGTGACCCACATGTTCGGCATCTCCAAGCTTCAGGCAATAGTGCCCGGCGGCAATCGCCGGCAGGATTCCGTTCAGGCGGGTCTTGATGCGTGCGACCTCGATACGCGCTACGTGCTGGTTCACGACGGCGCGAGGCCGTGCATATCCCCCTCGACGATCAGCGAGGTAGTGAAGCTCGTCAAGCGTGTTCCCGCAGTGGCCGTCGGCCGCAGGATGACAGACACCGTCAAGCGGGTCGAGAAGGGCAAGAGCACGGCGATAATCGAGACCGTCGACCGCGATACGCTCTGGACGGTTCAGACGCCTCAGGCATTTCAGGTGAAGGTGCTGCGCGACCCCTACAAGGCGCTCGGCAAGCAGGAGGTGACCGACGACTGCCAGGCCGTCGAGCTAACCGGCGTTCAGACAAGAATCTACGAGACGAACCAGCCGAACTTCAAGATAACCACAGTGGAGGATCTGCAGATAGCGGCGGCGCTCCTTAAGTGATATGGCAAAGCTTTTTGCGATACTAGGCGACATACATTCCAACATCGATGCGCTGAATGTTGTGATGGACGACTGCCGCGCGCAGGGGGTGACGGACTTCCTCTGCACGGGCGATGTCGTCGGCTACAACGCGGCGCCTAACGAGTGCCTGAAGATCATACGCGACCTCGGATGTCCGGTGGTCAAGGGCAACCACGACGACTATGTGGCTTGCGAGCGCGATCTGGCCGACTTCCATCCGAATGCGGCGGCAGTCGTCACATGGACGCGCGACCAGCTGTCGGAGGACGATCTGCAGTGGCTGCGCAATCTGCCGTTCACCGAGAAGAAGATGGGCATTTCGATAGTCCACGCCACGTGGGACCACCCCGAGACTTTCGGCTACGTGTTCGACCACCTACAGGCGGAGGCCAACTTCATAAGCCAGCCGACTCCGCTCTGCTTCCACGGGCATACGCACTGCCCGATGATCTACGAGAAGCAGATGGGCGGAGTTTTCAGGATAGAGGCGCAGGAGTTCAAGCTGCCGATAGGCCGCAAGTACTTCGTTAACGTAGGGTCGGTGGGGCAGCCTCGCGACGGAGATCCGCGCGCTGCTTACGCGCTCTACAATCCGATGGAACGCTCGATAACCTTCCGCCGCCTCGACTACGACATACAGGCGGCCCAGGAGAGGATTCGCATGGCGGGGCTTCCCGATCGCCTTGCGCAAAGGCTGGAGGTGGGCCAATGAGGTTCGCCTTTGCGGCTTGCGTCTCGCTTTCGGCGGTCGTGGCCTTCGCCTCTGGCGTTTCCCCTCACGCGCGCTTCGGGTCCGACGCTTTCAACAGGGCGGTTTCGGCGTCCTCGAAGGATACCGCAGTGTTCTCTCCGCTTTCGTTCGAGATCGACAGCGTTGCGCTGAGCGATGCGTTCGATCCGATAACAAAGGCGCACTTCGCTGAGACGCTTGGAGTTCTTTCGGACTTCGAGGGCGTATACGGCGAAATGTTGGACGAGCTTCGCGGGGCAGGAGCGACGAACAGGTTTTCGTTCGTCTCGGCCAGGGCGCTTTGCTTGCCTGACATGAGGATGGCTTCGGTGGCCTATCGCCGCGACATACAGAGCCTCTTTTCGGCCGAGATATGTCCAGCGTCGCCGAAGGAGGGTGCGGAGAGCTGGCTCAGGTCGATGCTGGACGGCGACATGGAGGAGTTTTCGATTCCGCTTGGCTCCGTTTCGTCGGGACGCTACGCATTCTACGATCTCGCCTCGATTCGGTTCTCCTGGCAGGAGGCGTTCCCTACGGCTAACACGCGCCGCATACATTTCTTGCTGGACGACGGCTCGCGCCGCGAGGTCGACGCGATGTGCGACATCAGGCTGGCGGACATGCTGGAGACGCGTCGCTTCTTGATGGTCAGGCTGCCGCTTGCTGATGGTGCGTGGTTCTATGCGATGCTACCGAACGGCGGTCTTACCGTAAGGGACATCAGGTCTGAGTTTTCGTCCACGAAGATCGACGAGATACTTACTGTGATGAAATCCGTTACAGTTTCGGGCGTGAGCCACGGGCCTGTCGCGCTTGTCGTGCCGAAGATGGATGTCACGAGCACGATCGACCTTGCGGGGGTTTTCGGATACTTCCGCTTCCCGCTCAAGGGCTTCGCGAGGCTAGACGGCGAGATGCGCCCTGCGGCAGTCAGGCAGCATGTGCGTTTCAGGCTCGACGAGCAGGGGCTTGACGACGAGCCGCTTGTCGAGAAGCCGGCAGAGAGCGTGGTGCGGGCTGATGCGACGACGAAGCGCTTCATTCTGAACAGGCCTTTCATATTCTTTGTATATCACGAGCCGACAGGTACGATTCCGGTCGCAGGACAGTTTACAGGACGCTAAAGCAATGGCTGACAACGAAGTCAACAACTACAACGCAGAGAACATCCAGGTACTGGAGGGCATGGAGGCCGTAAGAAAGCGTCCTGCCATGTACATAGGCGACACGGGGGAGCGCGGCTACCACCATCTGGTCTACGAAGTGGTGGACAACTCCATCGACGAGGCGCTGGCGGGATACTGTTCTATGATCGACGTCGTGATAAACCGCGACGGCTCGCTGACTGTCCAGGACAACGGGCGAGGCATTCCGGTCGACATGCACCCGACGCAGAAAAAGCCGGCTATCGAGGTCGTTTTGACTGTTCTGCACGCAGGCGGCAAGTTCGACGGATCAAACTACAAGGTGTCGGGCGGTCTGCACGGTGTTGGCGTAAGCTGCGTTAACGCGCTTTCCGAGTGGATGAAGGTCGAGGTCAAGCGCGGCGGCCGGCTGCACAGCATGGAGTTCTCGCGCGGACATGTTACGAAGCCGCTCGAGGTCGTGGGCGAATGCGGCGCGGAGACCGGCACGAAGGTGACGTTCTTTCCTGACCACACTATATTCAGTTGCCATGCTTTCAAGTGGGAGACTCTTTGTGCGCGTCTGAGGGAGCTGGCCTTCCTCAACAGGGGTGTCACGATACACTTCAGGGACGACGAGGGCGACGCCCACCACGAGGAGACGTTCCACTACGACGGCGGCATCGACGAGTTCGTTGAGTTCCTGAACGCGAACAAGAAGCCGCTTTCGCCCGTCATACACTTCGAGGGCGAGCGCGAGGGTCTAACGGGCATGGTACAGGCGGAGGTCAGTCTGCAGTACACCGACAGCTACTCGACGCTTGAGCAGACGTACTGCAACAACATCCACACCATCGAGGGCGGCACGCACCTTACCGGCTTCAGGGGTGCTCTGACGCGTACCATCAACAAGTATGGCGCTGACAACAAGCTCTTGAAGGAGAAGGACAATCTGACCGGCGACGACATGCGCGAGGGTCTTACGGTGATCGTCAGCGTAAAGGTTCCGCAGCCTCAGTTCGAGGGCCAGACCAAGACGAAGCTCGGCAACGGAGAGGTCGAGGGCATAGTCGGCTCGATAGTCGCCGACAAGCTGATGACTTTCTTCGAGGAGAATCCTGCGGTCGCGAAGACGGTGATCGAAAAGACGCTGCTCGCAGCGCGCGCGAGGGAGGCCGCAAGGGCTGCGAGGGAGTCCACCAGACGCAAGGGCGTAATGGACGGACTGTCCCTGCCCGGGAAGCTGCGCGACTGTTCGGAGCGCGACCCTTCGAAGACCGAGCTTTTCCTTGTCGAGGGCGATTCTGCAGGTGGCTCGGCGCAGACCGGACGTGACCGTGCGACGCAGGCGATACTGCCGCTGCGCGGCAAGGTGCTGAACGTTGAGAAGGCGCGTATCGACCGCATGCTTGCGAATGCCGAGATCAGGACCCTCATAACGGCGATTGGCTGCGGTTTCGGCGAGGAGTGGGATATCTCGAAGGCTCGCTACCACAAGATCGTTATAATGACAGATGCCGATGTCGACGGTGCGCACATCAGGACGCTTCTGCTGACCTTTTTCTACCGCAAGATGCCGGAGCTGATCGAGAAGGGCTACGTGTACCTCGCGCAGCCGCCGCTCTACAAGGTCGAACGCAAGAAGAAGAGCGAGTACGTGCTGACCGACGGAGAGCTGACGCAGAAGCTGCTGACGCTCGGACTCGACGATTTCGAGGTGAAGGGCAAGGACGGGCAACCGCTGGATAAGGATGCCGCAAAGGCTCTGATGACGCTTCTGGCCGAGATCGAGGCCACGTGCAAGATGGTCGAGGAGCGCGGATTCAAACCCGAGGAGCTTGTGGCCGACGAGACTGCCCAGGGTAGCGGGGCATCGATGCTCAAGAAGGAGTTTTCGTCGCTCTCCGCCTATGGATACGGTCCTGCCGATTGGTTTGGCGGCTCTCTAAGGAAGCTGCTCGAGGACGTAAGGTCGCACGGCAAGCAGGGGCTTTCGGTGTACCGCTTCAAGGGTCTCGGCGAAATGGACGCGCAGGAGCTGTACGACACGACTATGGATCCGTTGAAGCGCCACATGGTTCGCGTCAAGCTGAACGATGCGGTTGCCGCCGACAGGATGTTCACGCTTTTGATGGGCGACGAGGTCGAGCCCCGCCGCAAGTTCATCGAAGACAACGCATTGAATGTCCGCAACCTCGACTTCTAATCGTGCGCTTGTCCTCGGCAGGGGAAAGAGCGGCGAAGCGGCTGCGGCCGAACTTCGCAGGCGAGGGTTCGACGTCGAGTTCGCCGAAGATGTGGCGCTCGTTGTGGCGAGCCCGGGGGTTCATGTCAAGAGCGAACTCGAGCTCGGCTGCGAAGAGCTGAAGCGCAGTGGCTGGAGGCTTTTGGCTGTCACCGGGTCGAAAGGCAAGTCCAGTGTCGTCAAGGTAGTTGCTGACGCCATAAACCTAGCCGGCGGGCGGGCTGTGGCTTGCGGCAACTACGGGCGGCCTGTTTGCGACCTGATAGGCGAAGAGCCGGGGTGGGCCGTAGTCGAGGTTTCGTCGTTCATGCTCGAGACGACGGCTCTTGCGGGGGATACCTTCGAGGCCGCCGCCATATTGAACATACAGGAGGATCATCTTGATCGCCACGGCTCGCCCGACGTCTATCGCGCGCTCAAGCTCAGGCTTCTTTCGTTCGCAAAGCGAGGCATTGTGGGAGCGGAGGATATTGAAGAGTCCAAAGCGGCGAGGTTCGGGGCACTGCTCGAGGGGTCGTATTTCGACAACGCCATACTGCGCGGCAACGGCATGATCGCCGCTGAGCTTATGAGCCTCGCGGGGCTTGCCGACGAGGCGATAGCCAAGGCGTTCCGCGAGTTCGCCCCGCTGCCGCACAGGTTCAGCGAAGTGGGCGTGTTCGGTGGCGTGAGGTGCATTGACGATTCGAAAGCCACCAGTCTTGCGGCATTGGCGGCTGGAGTCGAGATGGCGGGCCATGACGTGCTGCTCATAGCCGGCGGACTTGCCAAGGGAGACGACCCGAAATCGGTCATACCCCACTTGACGAAACGGGCCAAAAAAGTGTATCTTATAGGACGTTGTGCTGAAGTGTTTTCTGCAGCATGGTCGGGAGCCGTGGATTGCGAGGTCTGCGAGACGATGGATCGGGCTGTGGCGGGCGCCATGCGTGACGCCGTGAAGGGCGATACCGTGCTGTTGTCACCCGGAACGGCCAGTTTCGACCAATTTGCAAATTTTGGGCGACGCGGGGATGTCTTCGCGGAACTCGTAAAAAAAGAAGGACAAAAAAAGAAATGAAAAAACTTGGTATTGTGCTCGGAGTCGCAGCTGTCGCGACCATAACCGGCTGTAAGGATCCTGACTACGTCAGCAGAAGGGCCCCTGCTCCGCAGGATGAGGTGAAGTCAGTCGAGACTACGCCTGCGCCCGAGGCTGAGCCCGCGCCGGAAACGGTCGTCGAGACGACGGTCGAGGAGCCTGCGCCCGTGGTTGCGGTTGTGGATGAGAAGCACTGCACGTGCGCGCCCGGCACGAAGCACACGAAGCCTTGCGAGTGTGGTGGCGTCGATTGCTTGTGCCTCGTCGAGGAGAAGCCCGCCGAGCCTGAGTATACGACGTATATCGTCCAGCGCGACGATACGCTTTCGAAGATCTCCAAGAGGTACAACATCAAGATTTCGGCCATCCGCAGCCTCAACCCGTCCATCAAGGGTGATGTGATCCGCATTGGCCAGAAGCTGAAGCTGCCCGGCAAGGTCGAGGTCGGCGAGCAGAAGGCTGCCGATTCCGCGAAGCCCGCCAAGAAGGCCTATCAGTCCTACACCGGCGCTACGAAGGAGTATGTCGTCAAGTCGGGTGACACCCTCGGTGCGATTGCGTACGGCAACGGCATCAACATCCGTCAGCTCAAGGAGCTCAATGGCCTTACGAGCGACGTCGTTCGCGTTGGCCAGAAGCTTAAGATTCCCGCCGACGGCAAGCCTGCCGCCAAGCAGGAAGCCAAGCCTGCGGCTCCTGCACCTGCGCCGGCCGTTGTCGAGCCTGCCGCTCCTGCCCCGGTTGAACAGCCTGTCGAGGAGGTCGCCCCTGTCGTTGAGGAGCCCGCTCCTGTCGAGGCCGTCGAGCCTGCCGCAGCGGTCGCGGCCCCTGTGCCTGAAGTCGCCACCACGACTTATGTCGTGCAGGAAGGCGATGACATGACTAGCGTCTCCATCAGCTGGGGTGTTTCCGCAGCTGCCATCCGCGAGCTCAACAACCTTGGCGAGAGCGATCAGCTCCAGCCCGGGCAGGTGATCAAGCTCCCCGTCGATACTCAGCTCTAATTCGGTGCGCAAGTCCGCACTATTTTCATTCGGCCTGGTTGTCGCGGCTCTCGTGGCACTGGGCCTTGTGATATTGTCAAGCGCAAGCGAGGCGAACGCCATGCGTCTGCATGGCGACGCCTACCATTTCATGAAGCGCCAGTTCCTCTACCTCGGCGTGGGTATCGGTCTTGCCGTGTTCGCGGCATGGTTCGACTACAGGAACTGGCGCGAACACTGGTCGCTGACGGTGCTTTTCTGCATAATCGTGTTTCTTCTGCTGTGGGCGGTATTCGGCTTCAGACCAGTCAACGGATCTCACCGTTGGATAATGCTCGGTCCGCTGAGGCTTCAGCCCAGCGAGTTCGCCAAGATCGCGATTGTGATACTGCTTTCCGTCTGGCTGGACATGGCCGGCTGGCGCGTCGAGCTGTTCCGTCGAGGAGCCTTCTGGCCGGCCGTATTCATCGGGGTTATGGCGTTTCCTGTCCTGCTGGAGCCAGACTTCGGTTCCGTCATGGTCGTTTCGCTCTCTGGCGTGCTGGTCATGTATGTGGCCGGCGTAAGGATTCTGCATCTTGCCCCGTTCGCGCTGGCTGGTGCCGCGGTTGTCGCATGGAAGGTCTTCAACAACGCCAACAGAATGGCGCGGTTGGCTGCATTCTTCGGCATTACCCTGGGCGCGGGCTCCACAGACGGGAATGAAATCGCGCTCGATGTCGCGGCCAAACGCGCCGACTATCAGGTGACCCAGGCTTTGATTGCGATAAAGAACGGAGGTGTCTGGGGAGTGGGGCTAAACCAGTCGATGCAGAAGCACTACTACCTGCCTGAGGCTCACACCGACTTCATCTTTGCGATAGGTGCTGAGGAACTTGGGCTCCCTTTTTCCATTGCCACGATTCTGCTGTTCGTGCTGTTCTTCGCGCTTTCGGTTTACATCGCGGCCAAGGCGTCAGACCGTCTCGGAAGGTTCCTCGTGATAGGCATGTCGTTCATAATCTTCTTTCAGGCGATGTTCAACATAGGCGTGGTGTGCAAGGCGCTCCCCACAAAGGGAATGGCGCTGCCGTTCTTCAGCTACGGCGGAACGAACCTTATGAGCGCGTTCTTTGCGGTCGGCACGATACTTTCCGTCGGCATACACTCGTACAGGGACACGAAGCGTGTCGTGCTGAGGGCCAGAAGGCCGAGGTGACGACATGGACGAAGCGAAGCCGGCGCCGTTCACGGTATCGTCTCTGACCGACAGGATAAAGCGCTCGCTCGAGTCGCAGTTCACCAAGATATACGTCGAGGCCGAAATAAGCGGATGGAAGCGCTATCCGTCCGGGCATTGCTACTTTACGCTGAAGGATTCAGGCGCGCAGATATCCGCCGTGATGTTCGCCAGCGCCTACGAGCGCTGCCGTGCGAAGGCGTCCCTTGCCGATGGCGCGAAGGTTCTCGTCTACGGGAACGTCACCGTGTATCCGCCGCGCGGCAACTACCAGCTTGTCGTGCTCGCGGCCAAGCCTGTCGGCGAAGGCGATCTGATGCAGCGGTATCTGGAGCTAAAGGCGAAGCTCGAGGCGGAGGGGCTTTTCCTCAAGTCGCGCAAGCGCCAGCTGCCGTTCATGCCGCGCAGGATAGCCATCGTGACGAGCGAAGCCGGTGCTGTTATCCACGACATGTGCAACGTCATACTGCGCAGATTCCCCAATGTCGAGATACGGCTGTACCCGGCCCTGGTCCAGGGCGCGGAGGCTCCAGCTTCGATAATCGCCGGCATAAGGTACTTCAACCGGTCCGCCGACATTGGGTGGCAGCCTGACATACTGATAATAGCTCGTGGCGGAGGGAGCTTCGAGGATCTTTTCTGCTTCAACGACGAGGCGCTCGTCCGAGAGGTCGCAGCCTCCAACGTGCCAACCATATCGGCCGTCGGACACGAGACCGATTTCACGCTTTGCGATTTCGCTGCCGACGTCCGGGCCGGCACGCCATCCATCGCCGCAGAGCTCGCCGTGCCGATGCTTTCCGAGATCGTCTCCCGCCTCGAAGAGGCTTCGCGCCACATGACCAGCGCGTTGCGCGGAAGGGGAGAATGGTTCGCCCAGAGGATGGACCACCTTTCCGATTCGCTCGAGGCGGCTCTGCTTGCTTCGCTCAACCGTGCCGACAAGCGTCTTTCTGCTGCAGAAGGAAGGCTCCGGCCATCGCTCGAGCTTGCGCTTGTAAAGGCCGAGGCGCGCCTTTCCCGCGTCGAGGAGAGCCTTAGGCTCCTCTCGCCGTACGGCGTTCTCGATCGCGGATATTCGCTGACCGTCGACGAAAGTGGCGCGGTCGTGCGCGACGCATCCTTGCTCAAGAAGGGCGACAGGCTGCGTACGCGCTTCGCGGCTGGTGAGATATCAAGCGTGGTCGACTGATGCGCAGCCGGTGAATTCGCCCATCGTCTCGGCGGCGGAGCTGTTTATGCCGTCGCGCCTGATTACCTTGAGCGCTGTCAAAAGGAGTATCTTTGCGTCCAGCGCCATCGACCGGTTGTCGACATACCACACATCGAGCTTGAACTTCTCGTCCCACGATATTGCGTTTCTTCCGTTGACCTGCGCCCAGCCCGTTATGCCAGGTCTCACCTCGTGGCGCCTAGCCTGTTCGCGCGAATAGCGAGGCATGTAGCGCACCGGCAAAGGACGTGGCCCGACGAGCGACATATCGCCGGACAGCACCTGCAGCAGCTGCGGCAGCTCGTCCAAAGAGGTCGCCCTGAGAAAACGCCCGAATCGCGTCGTTCTTTCGGCGTCTGAACCTTGGCCATCCCGCATGGTTCTGAACTTCAGCAGGCGGAACGTTCGCCCGCCCAGGCCGGCGCGATCCTGGGAAAAGAGGACTGGCCGCCCCATCGCACCCCAAACGCCGATTGCGACGACAAGCGACAGCGGCACCCACAGTGGCGCCGCAAGCAATACCATCACAACATCCGCAATGCGTTTCATCGCCCGTATTATACCAAAATTGCACCGCATCCGTCTCGGTTCCCCGTCACGGCGCGCATGGCGGTACATTGCCATTCCAGGCCAGATTTGGTAAAATACTCCAACTATGAATAACGATGAATTGTGCCCTTGCAAGTCTGGCAAACCTTTTGGCGAATGTTGCGGCCCTGTTTTGTCTGGCGCCGCCAAGGCGGAGACCGCCGAAGCGCTCATGAGAGCGCGATATTCCTCTTATGTCACAGGCGATGTTGATTTTCTGCGCAAGAGTGCGACCAAGGCCGTTCAGGCGGATTTCGACGAGGCCGCGTCCAAAGCGTGGAGCGATGCCGCAGACTGGCACGGGCTTGAGATAATCGCGACCGAGAAGGGCCAGTCCGGCGACGACGAGGGCGTCGTCGAGTTCCGTGCCCTCTATTCCGCCAACGGCGAGTTCTGCAACCACCACGAGGTGTCCAAGTTTGTCAGAGAGTCCGGCGAGTGGAAGTTTGCCGACGGTGAGCTTGTCGGCGAGAAGCCGATCCTCCGTGAAGCGCCGAAAGTCGGCCGCAACGACCCTTGCCCTTGCGGCAGTGGAAAGAAATACAAGAAGTGCTGCGGGCGCGGCGCCTGATTGACGGAGGCTGGACTTGAGCCGCGATCGTAATTTCGACAGGTGGTATGCAGCGACGCATGTCAGAATACTTGTGTCGCCCTCGCACGAGCTTGAGACGTTCGGCGCGACACTCATGAACTACCATCTCATCTCGCAGCTTGAGGACCATCCCGACAAGGTGCGCGTGCGCGAGGGCCGCCTGGAGGCGCATCCGCCGCGAATAATCACGCCCAGCGGATTCGCCAAGATACATGCGGAGGGCTTCGGCGAGTCGGCGCGCGAGTACATAGAGTGGCTGAAGGAAAACGAAGAGAACTTTCGCATACTCCAGTACGGCTACAACCTCAAGAGCGACAACTTCTCGGAGCAGGTCATAACCGATTCGCTGTCCGCAGTGACCGAGCGCGTGAAGGCTGCCGTGCTTGCGTCGAACGACAAGTTCGCCGCAGTGGTGCAGGGCGTGGACGATCCGTGGGATATCGCGCTCGTAGAGCTTTGGCGCCACGAGGTCGACAGAAGCGCGCAAAAGAACATCCGCGAGCTGAGCGAACGCGGAAAGCTATTTTAGGAGACATCTTATGCAACGCAGGACAAAGATCATAGCAATCGCAAATCAGAAGGGCGGCGTCGGCAAGACGACGACGGTGGTCAATCTGGCGGCGGCGCTTTCGGCGCGCCACAGGACAGTCCTTGTGGTCGACCTCGACCCTCAGGCACACGCTACGCTCGGTCTGGGGCTCGAGAAACGACAGGGCATCTCGCTTTATCCCGTCCTGCTCGGAGAAAAGCCGATCGAAGAGGTCATTCAGCCCACCAAGTGGAACAACCTAAACCTGATTCCCTCCGAGGTCGATCTAGCCGGCGCAGAGCTCGAGTTCGGCATACGCGAGGATCGCCTCGAGATGGTGCGCAACGCGCTCAAGCCCGTGCGCGATTCCGGAGCGTTCGACTACATCATACTCGACTGTCCGCCCTCGCTCGGCATCGTGATGACGAGTTCGCTTGTGGCATGCGACTCGGTGCTGATTCCGATCCAGGCGGAATTCCTCGCGATGGACGGCCTTGCGCTCATCACGAGGTCGATCGACCGCATCCGCGCGTCGATCAACCCCGACCTCACTTTGAACGGCATCGTCTTCACGATGGTCAACGCCGTCGCCAAGCTCACTCAGGACGTGATGGCCGAGGTCCGCAGCCATTTCGGCGAGAAGGTCTACGAGACTGTGATACCGCGCAACGTGCGCGTCTCCGAGGCGCCTTCGATGGGCACCCCTGTCGTGTTCCTCGATCCGCGCTCTAAGGGCGCGGAGAGCTATCGGGCGTTTGCGTGGGAATTCATGGCGAAGAATCCGACCCGATACGAAGTGAGACCCAATGACAGCCAGCGTGATAATACCGAGCCACCGGTCGCAGCAGACCCTGCCCCGGACGCTCCAGTCTCTTGAGGTTGCCGCAAAGGGGCTTGAAGTAGAGATAATCGTCATCGACGACGCCGACGGCCGTGGCCCGAGCTGGGCACGCAACCGGGGCCTCGACAGGGCGAAGGGCGAAATCATATTCTTCTGCGACGCCGACGACACCGTTCGGCCGGACTTCTTTCGCAGGCTCCTCGAAATCATGCAGGAGTCCAAGGCGGATATCGCGATATCATCGTTTTCGATAGCGCCCCTTAAGAGGGACTATAACTTCAGCCGCCGTGAAGATGTCATGGCTTTCGCGCTGCCTGCGTTCTTCGGCTACTCCTTCGACGACGTGCGCCGCTGGAACTTAGGCGGTTCCCTCTCGGCGAGACGCGAGTTCGGCAGCGTGTGCCGTTGCGCGTTCCGCCGCGACTTCCTGGAGCGCAACGCCATACGCTTTGACGAGCGCATAAGGCTATACGAGGACGGACTATTCATGGCGGAGTGCGTTGCGCTCGCCGGCGGCACCGCATCGACGCGCGAATGCCTCTACGACTATACGCCGGCTGAAGGCGGCAACATGGCTGCAGGCATGAACTCGCGCCGCCATTGGGACTACAAGTTTCTCGCCCTCGAATTCCGCAAGCGCATCAACGAGGCGACCGGCGGAGTCGTGTGGAGGTTCTGCGAGGCGAGCTGCGTATTCTCCGCGCTTGAGATGATGAGTCTCTGGCGCAGGGCCGGGCTGACCTTCGCCGAGTTTCGCGAAGGTCTGGCGCGCTATGCGGGCGACGAGTCCGTCGCGAGTGCGATAAGGCGCTTTCCTCTCTCGATTCGCCATCCGTTGACTGCGCTTGCCGTGCTGTTTTTGAGAGGTGTCGCTAGGTTCCATGGCTGAGCCGTCACAGATTGAGGTCGTCGAAGGCACGATCAAGAGCGTCGTTTTCCACAACGGGGAGAACGGCTACACCGTGCTGCACGTCGAGCTTCCGTCGGGCTATGCGCTGCGCAAGCTCAACGAGATCACCGTCGTCGGCAAGACCCATGCCGTCTGGGAGGGCGAGGAGGTCCGCGCCGAGGGACAGTGGGTAACGGACAAGACCCACGGCCGCCAGTTCAAGGCCGAGACGATAACCTGCGTCGCCCCGAAATCCATAGCCGGCATAGAGCGCTACCTCGCCTCGGGTCTGATCAAGGGTGTCGGCAAGGTGCTCGCCAAGCGGATAGTCGACACCTTCGGCGACGAAACGCTAAACGTGCTCAACTACCAGTCGGCGCGTCTGCGCGAGGTGCCGAAGCTCGGCACGGCGAAGATCGCCCAGATTCGCGACAGCTGGCGCGCCAACGCGACCATGCGCGAGAACATGATCTTCGGCCAGACCTACGGCATAAGCGTCGCGAAGATGACGAAGATCGTGCGGCGCTACGGTCCGGACGCGATTGCCATCGTCAAGGCCGATCCCTACAAGCTTTGCCGCGACATCTGGGGCATAGGCTTCGCCACGGCCGACAAGATCGCGCTTTCGGTGGGCATGCCTAAGGACTCTCCTCTCCGGGCGCGGGCGTCGATATGCTACACCCTGGAGACCGAGGCGGAGGATGGCGGACACTGCTGGTCGCACGAGAACGACCTGCTTCTGCGGGGCAACGAGCTTACCGGCATACCGGTCGAGATTCTCGCCTCCGCCCTCGAGACCGAGATAGGGAACGGCCATGTGGTGGCCGAGGGCGAGTCGCCCCGCCGCATATACCTCAGTTCGCTCTACTTCAGCGAGCGCGATGTCGCCCGGCGCGTAAAGCGCATACTCTCGACCCCCCGCACCTTTCGCGAGATAGACGCTCGCCGCGCCATCGCCTGGTGGGAGCGCCGCTCCGGCATGACGCTCGAGAGCCACCAGTCGCAGGCGGTCGAACGCTCCCTGGAGAGCAAGTTTTCGATAATAACCGGCGGTCCCGGCGTAGGAAAGACGACAATCATACGCGCCCTTGTCGACATATGCGGCGAGCGCAGGCTCAAGGTCGTGCTTGCCGCCCCGACCGGACGCGCCGCCAAGCGCATGTCGGAAAGCGTCGGCGCGCCTGCCCAGACTATACATCGCCTCCTCAAGTGGAACCCGGTTACGAACAGGTTCACCTACAACGCCGAGAACCGCTACGAGGGCGACGTGTTCATCTTCGACGAGACGTCGATGATCGACATCAAGCTGGCCTGCGACCTGCTCGCCGCGCTGCCCGAGAGCGCAGTCGTCGTGTGGGTCGGCGATACCGACCAGCTGCCCAGCGTCGGCGCCGGCAGTGTGCTCTCCGACCTCATAAAGTCCGGCGTCGTGCCTTCGACCCGTCTCAGCTTCATCTTCCGCCAGGATGCCGCGGGGCTCATCGTGCGCAACGCCCACCATGTCAACGCCGGCGAACCCCTCGAGATACGCCACGGCGACACCGACTTCTACTTCATGCGCATCGAGGACCCCGCGACGTGCATAGGCCGCGCGATAGAGTTCATGACTGACCGCATACCCCGCAAGTTCGGTCTCGACCCCCTCGAAGACGTGCAGGTGCTTACCCCGATGCGGCGCAACCTGCTCGGCACCGAGAACCTCAACTGCGAGATACAGAAGGCGTTGAATCCCGACGGCGAGGGTCTTGTGCGCGGCGGCACCACGTTCCGCGCCGGCGACCGCGTGATGCAGCTCAGGAACAACTACGACAAGGATGTCTACAACGGCGACGTCGGCTTCGTGAAGTCCGTCGACCCCGCCGCCCGCGCGATGGTCGTCACGTTCGACGGCCGTCCCGTGAAGTACGATTCCGGAGATCTGGACGAGCTGGTGCTCGCCTACGCGATGACTATACACAAGTCGCAGGGCAGCGAGTATCCGGCGGTCATTGTCATCATGCACACGCAGCACTACGTGATGCTCCAGCGCAACCTGCTCTACACCGCGATAACGCGCGGCCGCAGGCTCGTGCTGCTCATGGGCGTTCCGTACGCCGTGGATCAGGCTATAAAGACGAACACTGTTCGCGAGCGCCGCACTGGCCTCGCAGAAAGGTTGGCTCAAGATGGTCATACGAAAGGTTGAGCCGCGCGGCGGCGACCGCTGGATCAGCGCGGTGAAGATGAGCGAGACGGGGCTGGTCAGGGCCGAGAACCAGGACAGCCTCCTCGTCGGCTCGATATCCGGCATCTACTGCGTCGCGGACGGAATGGGCGGCGGCGAGGAGGGCGCCAAGGCCAGCGCCATCGTATGCGAAGAGATATACCGCGCCGCGTCTAAGGCCGACTGCAACTTCGTCGCGCTTATGGAGCTCGTCGAGATCGGCCTCCAGTCGGCCAACGAGCGCATATTCACCTACGCCAAGTCGCGCGGATACCGCCAGATGGGCTCGACCGCCGCCGTTCTGGCCTTCGACGAGCAGGGCTCCGGACGCGCCGCCATCTGCCATGTCGGCGACACGCGGGTCTACCGCATCCGTGCAGGGCTCGCTACCCAGCTGACGCGCGACCACACCGTCGGCACGGAACTAGGCGCGCTGCTTTCGCCGAAGCATGCCGACGACATGAAGGAGCGCTCCCACCCGCTCGCCCACGTGCTTACGCGCGCCGTCGGCACCGACAGGCGGGTGAACCCCGAATGGCGCAAGATCGACGTCGAGGACGGCGACCGCTACCTGATCTGCTCGGACGGCGTTCATGACGTGATGTCCGACGCGATGATAGGCTTCCTCACGGGCTACGGCAAGCTCGAGGATGTGAAGAAGCGCCTCGCCGCCGCAATCGTGGACAAGGGCGCGCCCGACAACTATTCGTTCATCATGCTCGAGGCGGGTGCGAAGGGATGATACTGGCGCCGCTCAGAGGCGTAACCATACGCTGCTTCCGCCTGACCTTTGCTCGCGAGATTGCATCCGCCGGCTTCACCGAGGCTGTGACGCCGTTCATAACCGCGACGCCGGGGTTCGACCCTCTTCGCGACCGCGAGCTGCGCGGCGGCGAACGGATCATGACGACGCCGCAGTTCATCTCGAAGGATCCCTCCGCCCTGCGCGAATGCCTGGAGCGCATAAAGGGCGCCGGCTACCAGACCGCCGACCTGAACGCGGGATGTCCTTTCCCGATGGTCCGCAACAAGGGGCGCGGCTCGGGGCTTCTCAAAACCCCCGAAACCCTGCGCCGCCTGCTGTCGGTCGGCTGCGAAACGATGGGACCTGGCCGCTTCTCGCTCAAGACGCGCCTTGGCGTCGATACCCCCGGCGAACTGCTCGCGCTCATGCCGCTCATAAACGAGTTTCCCCTCAGGTTCCTCGCCGTCCATGCGCGTACGGCCCGCCAGATGTACGAGGGCGATTGCGACCTCGCCGCGTTCCGCAATGTCGCCGCCGCGTCGAAGGTGCCGGTCGTCTACAACGGCGACGCGCCGCTTTCCGGCGCCGCCTTCGAGCCGCCGGTAGCCGACGTGATGGTTGGCCGCCCGTTCGTGCGCTCGCTCGGGCTTCGCGACGACTCGACCGCGCTTCTCGGGCGCTACATCGCCGCAACCTCCGAGGAGCTTTCGGGCGACCGCCCCGTGCTGGGGCGCATAAAGGAGCTCGTCTCCTACTGGAAGGACCTTCCGCCTTGGCGCAGACGCTGGTCGCTCGTCAAGCTCGCCCGCAGCATAGAGGAACTTCAACTCGCCATAAGGGATTGATCGTATGGAAATATTCGGATATGAGTTCCAGAATCCGGCGCTTCTCGAAGAGGCGCTGACAACCCCCGCCTACCGCATGGAGAAGCCCGACGTCCGCGACAACCAGCGCCTCGAGTTCCTCGGCGACGCGGTGCTGGGGCTTCTTGCCGCCGACATGCTCTACGCCTCGAATCCGCGCGCCAGCGAAGGTTCGCTGACGGTGAAGCGCATGCGCATGGTTTCCTCGGCAGCGCTCTGCGAAGCCGCCTCGCGCCTCGGCCTCGCCTCGCGTCTGAGGCTCAACAAGGGGGCTTCGGCCATGCCCAAGACGGCCAAGACCTTCGCGGACGCGATAGAGGCGATTCTCGGCGCGGCCTGGCTTGACGGCGGCCTGGACGCCGCCCGCAGGGTGTTCGAGGCGCTTTCGCTTTCGCCGGACGCGTCGGGCAACACGGTTTTCGACAACCCGAAGGGGGCGCTTCAGATAAAGGCGCAGTCGATGACCCCGCCGCGCCGCCCTGTCTACACCCTCGTCAAGACCGCCGGCAAGTCCCACGAACCCGTCTTCACCGTGAAGGTCGAGGTGGAAGGGCTTGGCGAAGCCTTCGCCGAAGCCGGCAGCCACAAGGAGGCCGAGGCCCTAGCCGCCGCAAAACTTCTCTCGTGACGCTTGCGTTTTTGTAATTAATTCGGTATAATGTACTCGCTATGAGAACTTGGCTTGCATTCTGGTACGGCATATTCAAGAACAATCCGATCTTTCGGTTGGTGCTCGGGCTCTGCCCCACGCTCGCCGTTACGACCAGCCTCGAGAACGCCCTCGGCATGGGCATGGCGGCGACATTCGTGCTTATCTGCTCGAACGGCCTCGTCTCGGCCTTGCGCAAGGTGATTCCCGCCGCAGTGCACATTCCGTGCTACATCGTCATCATCGCCACGTTCGTGACGGCGATCGACCTGTTGATGCAGGCCTACCTGCCCGACCTCTCCGCCTCGCTCGGCATCTTCATTCCGCTGATCGTCGTGAACTGCATAATCCTCGGCCGCGCCGAGGCGTTCGCGTCCAAGAACGGCGTCATCGATTCGCTTGCCGACGGCCTCGGCAGCGGCATCGGCTTCACCCTCGCGCTGGCGCTCATCGCGTCCGTCCGCGAGATCGTCGGCGCCGGTACCCTGACCATCTGGGGCGACATCGCGATCAAGGGCATCAACCCCGGTCCCGTGACCCTCGCCGTGCTGCCTGCCGGCGGCTTCATCACCCTCGGCCTGCTTCTCGCCCTTATCAACCGCATCGGCGAGTGGAACGCCCGCCGCCACGGCGCGCCGCCGCCTCTGCCCGTAAACCTCGACTGCCGCCACTGCACGATGTGCGGCAACGGAAAGTGATGTCATGAAGTGCCCCAAGTGCGGAGTCGACGAGGATAGGGTCCTTGATTCGCGCAGCGCCCGCGACGGCGCTGCGATCCGCCGCCGCCGCGAGTGCCTGAAGTGCGGCTTCAGGTTCACGACCTACGAGGAGATCGACCGCGACGAGGTTCTCGTCATAAAGCGCGACGGCTCGCGCCAGCCGTTCGACCGCTCCAAGGTCGACAAGGCCATCCGCCACGCCTGCGGAAAGCGTCCCGTGAGCGACGACCAGATCAGGACGATGATCGACAACGTCGTCTCCAATCTCGACGGCGGCGAGGTGCCGGCCGACAAGATAGCAGAGCTGGTGATGAATGAGCTTCACAAGGTCGACGAGGTCGCCTATGTGCGCTTCGCCAGCGTCTACCGCCAGTTTACCGATGTAGCCCAGTTCCTGTCGGCCATAACGGAGATTGTGCGAAAATGACGGAAGAAAAACACGACTATCAGCGTCCCCCCGTCCGCGTAGCCCTGATCGGTCTGGGCCGTGCGATGTTCGAGGACCACTACTCTGTGTTCAAGGCCCATCCCGGCATGTTCCAGGTGGTGGCGGCGTGCGATCTCATAAAGGAGCGCCGCGACCTGATAGCCAAGGATTTTCCTTCCTGCAAGATGTTCCGCAGCTACTCCGACCTGCTCGACGAGCGCGACATCGATCTCGTCGACATCGCCACCGGTACTTCGCTTCACCAGAAGCACGCCCTCGACTCGCTCGCCAAGGGGTTCTGGACCCTCCTCGAGTCGCCGATGACGCTCACCTACGAGGATGCGCTTGTCCTGCGCGGCGCCGCGGTCAAGGCGAAGAACCGCCTGCTTGTCATGAACAGGCGAATGTTCGACAGCGACTACCTGCTCGCGAAGCAGACGATTGCCGATCTGCGCCTCGGCGAGATATACCAGATTTCGATAAACAGCGAGGACTTCGTGCGCCGCGACGACTGGCAGGCGATAAAGCGTCTCGGCGGCGGTGCGGCCTACTACGCGATGCCCGACATGATGCTTCAGGCGCTGAAGCTTCTGCCGATGCCGCCGATACAGATGTGGAGCGACCTCAAGCGCGTAGCCTCGCTCGGCGACGCCGAAGACTACGTTCACGTGAGCCTCAAGACGCGCGGCGCGGTGAGCGCCGACATAGAGTTCAACGGCGGCGTCCTCGCGCCTCTCAGGCGTCCCTCGTTCGAGATACGCGGCAGTCGCGGCGTTTTCTCGGTGATGCCCGGCCAGTCCACCGGCAAGATGACGGTGATCGACCCCGCCTTCGAGTTTCCGCGCCGCCGCTCGTCGGTTCGTACCCCGCCGCTTGGCGACCTGCATGAGGAATTCCCCGTGGTCGAGATCCCCGTTTCGCTCAACAAGGGTACGCTGCACGGCATCTCCGCGTTCTGGAAGAGCGTCTACGATACCGTGCGCACCGCCGCTCCTTTCCCGATGCCGCTCGAGGACGCGATCGAGGCGGTGAAGTTCTCCCATTTAATGAAGAAGACGAGTCCATTCGGAAAATGAACGCTTCCACACAGATGACCAAGAGCCTTGAGGACTACATCGAAACGGTGTATCTCATAATCCTTGACGGGCGCGTCGCCCAGGTCCGCGACATCGCCCGTGCGCTTGGCGTGAAGATGCCGAGCGTGGTGAAGGCGATACGCGAGCTCATGCGCCTCGAGCTGGCGGTCCACGAGCCCTACGGCGGCGTAGACCTTACGGCGAAGGGGCGGCGCGTCGCGAAGAGCATCCTCGGCCGCCACACGCTTCTGCGCGAGTTCCTGATGAAGCTCGGCGTGAGCGAGAAGATGGCCGACCGCGACGCGTGCCTGATGGAGCATGTGGTGTCGGCCGAGACGCTCGGGCGGATAAGGGATTTTACGGAAAACTTAAAGAGTGAACGCAAGGGGGCATTATGAAAAGCCAGATCAATACGCTAAGACAGTTGCAGGACCTCGTGCTGACGCGCGACGAGCACCACCAGACGGGCGACGGCAGCCATCTTGACAATCTCAACGAGTCCATTGCCGCCATGCAGGACAAGCTGGAGCCGCAGGTCAAGGGCGTATACGACAGGCTCTACAAGAAGAGCCACATCGTGATGGCCGCGATGTCGAACGGCTGCTGCGCGGCCTGCGGAATGCAGGTGCCGATCGCGCAGGGCCAGCAGGTCAAGCTCGCGCAGCACCTCGTTACGTGCTCCAGCTGCGGCCGCATACTCTTCGAGGTCGAGGAGGACGCCGCGCGCAACGTCGCCGACAAGGGCGTGCGCGACGAGGTGAAGACAGGCATTTCGCGCTTCAGCGCCGAGGAGCTGATGGTCGTCGATCTTGGCGCGTGCACCCGCGAGGAGTCGATCTCGAAGCTCGCCGCCGCAATGGAGGCCGGCCACTTCATTTCGAACGCCGACAGTCTCGTCACCGCCGCGATGGACCGCGAAGCCATGCTTTCCACGGCGATGGGCGAGGGGCTCGCCTTTCCGCACGTTCGCGGAGTCGAGGGCGGCTCGCTTACGCTTGCGCTGGGCGTCTCGAAGGAAGGTATCGACTGGGCCGGCGAGAAGGTTCATATGGTCTTTCTTTCCGCGATTCCCGTCGCCGTCTCGGCGTTCTACCTGAGGATGATGTCGGGCCTTTCGCAGTCGTTCAACAAGTCGTCGAACCGCGAGGCCGCTTTGGCCGCCGGTACGCCCGCCGAGCTTTGGAGGACGCTCGTAAAGGCGACCCGTTCAACAGTAAAATAACGAGAGATGCCGCATTTCCTGTCCATTGCCTCGATTGCGCTTCTTTGCGCAATCCCCCAGAACCTTCACCGCCAATCGCCCTACGTCGGGGCGATTTCGGCAGATGCCAAGACCGGCCGCGTGCTGTTTCAGGCCAACCCCGACGCCGAGGCGTATCCCGCGAGCGTGACGAAGCTGATGACGCTTCTCCTGGTGCTGGAGGATGTCGAGGCCGGCAGGTATGCGCTGACCGACAGCGTGGTGGCCAGCGAAGACGCGACGCGCCTCAGCGAGCCGAGCTGGGTCGATCTGCGCCCCGGACAGTCCATGACGGTGGACGATCTTCTTACGGCGCTTATGGTCAAGAGCGCCAATGACGCCGCAGTCGCGCTGGGCGTAAAATCCGCCGGCTCGTTCGACGCCTTTGTCGCGCGGATGAACGCCCGAGCCAAGGAGCTGGGCATGACGCACACGCGCTACTACAACCCGAACGGACTTCCCCCCGTCTCCCACAACGGCAACAGGATACGCCGCTATCCGTGGAAGGAGTTCAACGTCTCCACATGCTCCGACCAGCTGAAGCTCGCGCTGGAGCTGGTGAAGCGTCCGCAGGTCTTCCGGTACACGTCGAAGAAGGTGGCTTCGGTAACGGACGGCTCGGGGCAGCGTCAGGAGTTCGTGAACCACAACAATCTCATGGTCAAGAACCGTCAGAAGGTGATAAACCCTGACGGATCCGAGGCCGTCGACGGACTCAAGACCGGCTACATCGACGCCGGCGGCAGCTCCATCGTGCTGACCGGCAAGCGCGGCGAAGCGCGAGCCGTAGTCGTCGTTCTCGGTTCGGCGTCCGCCAAGGAGCGCGACGAAGCCGCCGGCCGTCTGCTCGCCGACGCCCTCGAAGCCCTGAGCTGGTAGGCGTCTGAATGAGCGAAGCGGAGAGGGGCCGAGCTGTTACGCTCGGCCTCGCCTCTTTTGTCGTTACAGCTGGACGAAGCGGACCGTCTTGGTGGCGGAGCCGCCGTCGGCGAAGTAGAGCGTAAGCTCGACGTCGTGGTTCCAGAAGCTGCCGTCGACCTCCTCGGTGTCGTTCTCATCGTTCATGAACGAGACGGTCGTCTC
>JAFPUH010000033.1 GCA_017395505.1 Kiritimatiellia bacterium | reverse complement strand
CCCGGAGAGTTAGACCTCTGGCCCCCAAAGAGCCTCGCCGCCGCAGGCCCGTCCGGGAAAGGCCTTTCCGGGCGGGCCATTCTGTTCGGACACTCGTCCGACTGAACAGTAGCATAGTCTACCATATTTTATTTAGACAAGACCCCGCATCAGTTGGTGTTTTGAGCGAATACGCGCCAATTTCGGAAGAATGTAGAATTCCGCACCATATTTGCAAATATGGTGCGGAATTCTTATCCCGTCCTTGTGTTGCGAACTTCTTAACTGACGCTCCCCTTGCTCGCAAATGTGGGTTTATGATATAATGACCACATCGCAACTATGCGGCGAGATATGAATCTTAAAGAGTTGATCCACAAGCTTCTCAAGGGAAACGACAATGCCAAGCGAAATGCAGAATCTGCGAATGGCGGACAGCACAATGTCCGTGGCGGAATTTATCGGTTCGCGTCCGCGCGAAGCGAGGCCGTTTCTGCTTGCCGCCGTGTCAGACTGCTTGCGGCGTCGCTGTCGTCTCAACGAAGCCGAGCTTCAGATTGCAGCGCGAGCGATAAGATACGCGAGATAAAGGCAGCATAAACCGTTCCGCCGAAGAAACGATAGAGTGGCTCACGGGCTTCAATCCGGCGACATTGGATTGTTAGCTGCGTCGTTTCGGCGCATTCCGAGGCCGTAGGCCGGTAGCCGCCCCTTGAGGGGGTTGCAACCCATAGGGCAGCGAACACTCAAATGCAGACATAGGGGCCCTCTTGACGCGTAGTATCATATATGATACAATACGCGTATGACTTTCATCTTGAAGAAGTATCAACTTGCGTCGGGGAAGATTCCTTTCGATGAGTGGTTGGCAACGCTGTCGCCAGTGTTTCGCGCGCGAGTTCACGCAAACTTGACTCGGGTTGAAGTCGGCAACTGGGGAAATGTGAAGTCGATTCAGGGGGCGGACGCCAAAGACCTCTACGAACTTCGCATGTTCTTCGGTCCGGGATTCCGCGCATATTTCGGCAAGGATGGCAGTCAACTGGTGATGCTACTGTGCGGCGGCGATAAGAAAAGCCAGCGCAAGGACATCTCTGAGGCAAAAAGGTTGTGGAAAGAATACATCTTAAGGAAAGGGGAATGATAATGGCTCTCTCTGTCGACTACAAGGAAGGTGTACTCAAGGACATCCGGGAGAATCCCGAGATGGCGAAAGAGTATTACCGTGAGGCGGTCAAGGCTTCGATCAACGGCGAGACGGATGTCGCAAATGTGATGTTCCGTGACCTTGTCAATGCGGGTATCGGCTTTCAGCGCCTTGCGAAGGAAACTGGCATCAGCGCACCAAATCTGCATCGGGCTCTTTCAAGTCGAGGCAATCCAACGCTCAAGACATTTGGCAAGATAGCGGCGTCAATCAGCGCGTTTCTTGGGTTCCCAAATCCCATGGCCGTGTTTTCCTGAGCTCAAATCACACCGCCAGAGACTTTACTGTCCACATTTGCAAATATGGTGCGGAATTCTACATTCTTCCGAAATTGGCGCGTATTCGCTCAAAACACCAACTGATGCGGGGTCTGTCCCCAAAGGCTACCCAAAGGCTATTGCTCAATTTCTTCAGGCTCAAGCATCGGAAGCCCCATAGCCCGAAGCTGGCGGTTGCGTTCCGCCCACTTTGCGGAGTCGCTCTCGTTCTTCAAGGCTCGCTCGGCGCCAGCCAAGACCTGCGCCTCGGCCTTTTGCCTAATGGCGAGCCGGCGAAAATATCCCTCGGGAGAGCCACCATCGCGGACATATTCCCTCATTTCGCGCTTCATGCCGTTGACGATGCGCTTCATCTTGCGGACGATTTCGCCGTCCTCTTCTTCAATGGAAATCGATCCTTTCATGGCAAGCGCCGCATCTTTCGGCGGCAAAAGGTCGGCGACCGCGCGCCCTGGCACCGCGTAGGCCGCAAGAAACCGATCCCCCTCGTTTGCGAAAACCGCCGCCCAATTGTCGGCGCTAAGCTCCTTTATCAAAACGGGATCGCCGTATATCTGCGAGCGTTCCTCCCAATCGGGCTCCCGCTCGCTGACGGCGAGCCACCATCCGATTGCGGCGATAAGCGCGAGAACGACAATCGCCATCCAGCGCTTGCCCTTGCCGAAAAGCTTGTTCAAGAGACCTGGCGCCTCCTCTACCTTGCTCGGACGGATGCCCTGCGCCCTGAGAGCCGCAAAAGCCGAGTCGCGGTCGGACGCCTTCACGACGCCATGCCGCAACTCGTTTTCGCTCGTGCGATACTGGTAGAGGAACCTCAAACCTTACTCGCCCTTTGCAGGATCGAACTTGATCTTCATCGGCTCAGTAGGCTTGGCGTGGTAGCTGTCCCAAATGACCTGCTGATATTCGTTCGTCGGCGCCGGCGCCCATCCCTCTTCGCAAGCCTTGCGATATGTTGTGATCTTATATGGAGATATCCCCGCAACGCCCAAATTTTTCTGGACCCTGTCCAAGACATCCACCGGCAATCTGGAGTCTGGATACTTGTCCAAGTCCGAAGCCTTCCCTATGCTACCCATGATGCACATCGGGTATTGCGAATCTGCACCACCTAAAAGCATGACCATCGCCCGAGTTACAGCTTTCATGACCCTAGCCTTGAAGAACGCTTCCGAACTGCTCTTCAAGCTAGCGATGTTGACAACAGCCCAACGCGCTTCAGGCGCAATAAGTGATATAGGAAGCGTTGTGTCTTCAACGACAAATATCGATACAGACCCCGCAATAGAAGGCTTGGCCATATCAAAGGTGCCCGGTACGACATTTACCGCAACCATAAGGTCTTTTGCAAATGTCTCGCCGGCTTCAGCCAACCATTCACTCTTTGCGGATGCTTGCGCATTTACTATGGCAACACTCCCTTTTTGCGCTCGCTTGTCCTCAATAAACCCACCAAAATGCTTTAGCATAACCTTGGCGCGCGGAGAAAGCTCTTGCTCTCCCTGAGGTGACGAGAGCTGCGCCTCATCCGCCAACGCAACATTGATGGCAAGAGTGCCGACAATTGCAAACACTACTCTTTTCATGGTTCCTCCTTACAAAACCGTATGATTACTGTTCTTCTATCTCAAGTTGCCGCATTATATTGCGCCGGACTATTGGATTAATCCTTAACGGAGCTATACCTTGCGATTCGAGAATCCTATTAGCCGCTTCAATGCAGTCGTCAAAATCATCTGCACTTTCCGACTCTGAAAGCATATCGCGCATTTCGCTCTCTATCTGCTGGCGAACAACCCCAAGCCGCATCATCTCTTCGCGGGTTTCGGCCATTATCTCGCAAATGTCCTCGCCGTCACGCATCCTTTGGCGAAGGTCTATCTTGAGCTCCTCCATTTCGCGCTTGAGCTGCTTTTCGTATTCGGTATCATCCTCGTAAATTATTATGGGCGTCTCGCACGACTTAAGGAACTCATCCTTGAATGATTCGTCATAGTCGGGGGATCCAACTAGCCCCTCACCAGGGACCATCGTCATAAACATCGCAATCTCGTTTTCCGCCCTGGTTCCGAAAATCTCGTATTCGCTCGGCGGCCTCGCATGCATAGCGGTATTCGTAAAGCTCGGCGCAGGCAGATGCATGTTCCGCCACTTCCTAAGCTGGGCTTCGTTTAAGCCATTCGTGGTTGGTTGCTCCCAATAGAAAGGGGTTCTCTTCTTTTGCGGTTCAACAGCCTCGGTGACGATTGCGACATTACTGGCGCTCAAGTCTGGAGCCACCTCCGCAATCTTGGTGGGCTTCGCCTTGACCTTTTCGCGAGCGCCGCCGCCAGTTGCAGGAGCAAGGAACATTAGATAGGCGCCAACAGCGCCGACAATCACGATAATCGCCGCGAGAAGTCCACGCCATGCGGAAGGCTTCGCCCTCTTTACGCTCTTTTGCGGCTTCGCCGCGCCATCTGAACCGTTCCAGGCCATGTTTACCCCTTTGCTCCTTTCACCAAAAATCAGGGCAGTCAATCAAGCGCACGGACGCTTTTCCGTCGAGGGACGCCAGAACAAGACTTCCCATTTGGTCGATGTCAATATACCCCGTAATGTTGCACTCTCTATTTGCGATTGATGTCGTGCCTACAAGAAATACTTGGCCATCCGCATCAGTCCAGAAAACAGGGCTACCGCTTTCTGACTTTTCGGTCACTTTGTCTAAAACGCCTATATGCAGACGAACTTTCTTCAAAACCCTGTTATCTTCAAAAGGCATATCTCTGATGAAACATCTATCCACATAGCGGCATGTATGTATCGCAAAGGCATTTGCTATCTGAACTGTAGCATACTCAGGAATTTTACTCGAAACATTCACATCCTTGATGGCAATATCAGTATTTATGCAGTGCGATCTTTCTTCTTTATCAAGCATCAGCCATGCACTGTCTACCGACTCATCTTCAGATGTAAGCCATCTGTCAGCTGTTTGCTTCAAAAGAAAAGGCTCATTCCCGGGCAAAACGACATGAATCTTGTCAAGCCATTCATGATTGGCTGTAACAACGTGTCGAGCCGTCAATAATGCAATCCTGTTGTTCGCTGTAAAGTAACCGATTATAATGCCCCCGCCAATTGTCGTTGTATTAACCCGCAATGAGCATGGGATTGCGGATAGATTTCTTGCATTGGTTTCGTCCTTGGCACAACCAGAAAAAAACAGAAGAAGGCAAGACAGTAGGCCCAGAGCGATGCTTTGGGGCACACCCTTTGTCGGTGCAGGCAAAACCATTGTGCCGTTGGGCTTGTCTATCTTTGGTAACAAACGGGTTAACGATCCTTGCGAAGTATTGGCATCAGGCATGCTACTCATTTCCTTCTTAATATCATACGAGAACCTGCGACCAAAGTTTGCAAGTCTAATTTCTCCATGTTCTTTAGGGTTCTGACCACTCATATTATTTTTTACTGCGAGTTTGGGGAGGAGGCAGTTTTCTGCTTCCATTCGTGATCGAGGCTTTTTCGCCACCATTAAGCATACGCTTAATATCGCTGCTCAGCCCTAATCCCTCATTGATAGGGACTACATCCCGATTTTTTCTCAAATCTCCGAGTAATGAATTACTGGTATCCATTTGCTATTCCTATTACTTTACGCGATACGAAATACATGCACGACCATGGCAACAAGTCCTAAAATAAATGCAACCGTTGCTCCGATGTTAAGATACTTTGTGGCATTATCCCAGAAACGCGCTTTCATTTCTATTTCAGACTTAGAAGGGCAAGAGCCAGAATGGCACCACGATAGAAACATGTCATGCGCATGTGCTGATGTTGCATGCGACAGCAACAAAAGCAACACTGTCAAGGCCCATATTGAGAGGGCAAAAAGCAAAAGTGATAGCGATAGACTATTATTCTTGCAGTATTGTGCAACATACAAAGCTACGACTATACCACCTGAAGCAAGGAGATAAAGTGTATTATCGTACTGGCGAGACTCATCTTTTAATGCTTCTCGAGCCTCTTCAATCAACTCCTTTCTCTCGTTTTCATCGCAGCTTAGCTTGGAATTTGCGCCGCGCATCTTATCAAGTGCTTCGTAGCCTGCATAAGTTATATGTATTATATTGCCTCCCACAATCGTTCCATCGGCGGCATAGACAAGGTTGCTCTTCACATAGCCCATATCTGCCAACACCGCCAAGTGGTATGCGGACACCTGATCCTGGGCGACATACTTCGATGTACCCTCAAATTGCTCAAGAATTGACGTCAGGAGGTTTTGGTTAAGTTTCATACACTATCCTTTACAGAAGACAAGCGGACGCCCCTTGCGAGGTGCCGCTTGTTGAGCATAACTAAACTTCAATAGTTCGTTACGCGCGCTTCCTCTTAAGAACAAGTCCTGCGAAGCCGAGAAGCAGAAGGATCCCGCTCGTAGGCTCAGGGACGGCAGCCGTTGAATACCAACCGGCAGCGCTGTACGTCGCATCGCCAAACGCCTGATTCGACCACGTCTTGGAGTCGGTGAATGCAACAGTTGTTGTTGCCGACAGCTGCGCTGCATTGCCTTCGGAAAGTGCAGAAATCAGAATCTGGTCATTAGCATCATCCAGTATGGCAAAGTAGAAATCATAATCATTTCCTGTTGTGCCATAATCAAAGGCATCAGTCGCTGCAATCTTGCTCGAGCTGTTGAGTGTTGCCGAAGCACCAGCGATGCCGTAGTCAGACAAAGCATCGCCCTTACGAATTGCCGTCAGAAGATCGGCCTGCGTGGTGTCGCCAGCGCAAATAAGGTATGCGGTGTAAGCGACAGTAGCGCTGTAGAGCTTTGTGCTGTTTGCCTGATAATCATAGATAACGCCATTGGAGGCGCCACCAGTGTTGGACCAGTTGAACGACGCTGCATTGGAGGCAAGAGCCGCCACCGCAACTGCCGCAACTATCATTAGTTTCTTCATTTTCGTTTTTCCTTGTGTTTTACTTGGGCGCACGACCCTGTGCCGTGCACCCTGTAAATTGCCAATTAGAGAGCCTTAGGCCAGTTCAGGAGATAAGAGGCGCTAGGCGACTTGAGCCAAACTGACTCACCAGGCTGGAGCTCTACGTCATTGTAGCTAGTGCTCCAATCATCGTTGAACCAGCCATACCAAGTCTCATTGCCTTCGGTGTAGTCAGCCCAGAACATCTTGGTCTGGCTACGACCATAAGTATCCAACTTGCAGCAGTCAATGCCATTGTCGGCATAGTTGTCATCATAACCCGTCACCCATGTTGTTCCCATAGAAACAACAACAGGGGTCGGATTGGGGCAAAGCTGGTTGCCTTTGATTAAGGTAACGGGGAGGGTCTCAGAAAGGACGGCTCCAGAACTCTGCACCTTGAAGGACGCATTGGGCGACTTGAACCAAACGCCCTCGCCAGGCTGAAGTTCAACATCGTTGTAGCAAACGGACCAATCGTCGTTGTACCAGCCATACCATGTCTCGTTACCTTCAGTATAGTCTACCCAGAACATCTTGGTCTGGCTACGACCATAAGTGTCAAGCTTGCAGCAGTCAATGCCGTTATCATAATAGGAATCACCATAGCCAGTTACGGTTATGTCGCCCATCTTGGCTGTACCGCTGACAGGCAGGAAAGTCGCACCAACGCCCTGATTGCCTTTGATCGTATCATTCTGTTGATAGCCGACAATAAATGGAAGGGGGGCGTGAGTTGACATTTTCAGGTTCTAATGTATCATTGTGCTGTTGTTTATGTGCAGTAAAAAGCAGAAACCTAAAAAAGGAAAAGCATATGGCACGGGAAAAAGGGACGGGAAATCTCCAACAGGAGAAGAGCGGACGCTGGACAATCCGCGTCAGCATAAACGGCAAGCGGTTCAGCCGCTCGGCCAGAACAAAAGATCGTGACAAGGCGGAAGCCTTCCTGTCCCGCTTTTTAGCCCCTTTGGGCTTGGGTGCGACAAGAATTCCTCTCGCTGAGGCTTGGCACCGCTATGAGATGTCGCCCAACCGTCGGGATATTGCCAATACCACGCTTCAGGCTAAGCGCACGGTGTGGATGGCTTTCGCACGGTGGATGGAGCGCTTTCATGTAGAAATAGGAGATCTCGCCCAGGTTACGGAAGAAGCTGTGGCGGAGTATTTAATGCATTTCCGCTGCAACCACGCGGCGACTACATACAACAACCATGTCTGCATTCTTCGCGAGGTGTTCAGGGTCTTGGCGGATAAGGCCGGCGTGACGAACGACCCTTGGGCGGGCATCTGCCTGAGGGCGGATGATTCTATAAGCAGACGCGAACTCGGTGTAGATGAACTTGTGCGTCTCTACAAGGAGGCGTCGAAGATGGGATCGCAATGGAAGCTTCTCGTTATGACCGGCATCTATACGGGGCTGCGTCTTGGCGATTGCTGCCGGCTCAAGTGGGATTGTGTGAATATCGAGCGCGGCGTAATTCAGGTGATTCCAGAAAAGACGAAAAAGCACGCCCACGGGCATCCTGTCACGATTCCCATACACAGAGAACTCAACGATATTCTGATTCTTACTCCCGAGGCAGATCGGAAGGGTTATGTGAATCCGCCTGTCGCCGAGGCGTATGCGTCACATCGGTGGAAGGTCGATGAAGGGCTTCGCAGAATATTCAAGTTCGCGAACATCACGATGAGTGTCCGCGTTGAAGGCCGCAGGCGCAAGACCGTCGTTGCATCCTTCCATTCGCTTCGACATACCTTTGTTTCGTTTTCTGCCAACGCAGGGGTGCCGCTGCCTGTCGTGCAGAGTATTGTCGGACACACCTCCACAGCCATGACCCGCCACTACTATCATGAAAACGAGGAGGTTTTGCGGCAGGCTGTCGACGCGATTCCGTCAATCGGCGCTGGCGCGGCCTATGCGGGCGCTGTGCCGCGCCCGGCTGCCGGGGCGGCTGACACCCCGCCTCGTGGCAGGATGCGCCAGGAGGGCGTTCCTGCGCGCTTACGCCGCCTCGAACGATACTTCTCAAAGGGGCTGATTACCGAGGAGGAGTTCAAGGCGCATCGCGCCCGGATACTAGGGGAGATGTGATTCTATCGCGGGGGGCGCAACCGCCCCTGCGGAATCTTAAGCCAATTTTACCCACTTGCCATTTCGCGGAAGAATATGCTATAATACACACTGACAAAGGCGAAAGCCGGAGTCACCGGGATGCGGAGGATGTCCTTCGCCTATGGCAGGGAGAAATTCCTGCCATTAGTTTTAATCACTTTTGTGGGAGTTCTTGTGACTAAGGACATAAGTGTATTTGTCGATGAATCTGGCAGTTTCGATCCAGATGAACGATCTTCACGTTTTTATATCGTCTGCTTTGTCTTGCATGATCAAGAAAAGAGCATTTCGCCTTGGGTAGAAAAACTCGAAGAGTATTTTACTGATCATGGTTTACAACCGGGACATTGTGTGCACGCAGGTCCATTGATTAGACGAGAAGGCGAGTATTCGGATATGCTGCGAGAGGATCGGCAGGCAATATTCCGAAAGATGATGGCATTCATAAGAAATGCGGATATAGAGTACACTTGTTTTGTCGTTGACAAGCATTTTGACAACAGCGATAATGCGATCCACGACAAGCTTCTGCAGGATATCAATCGATTCTTGGTTAGCCATGCCAGCGATTTCAATGCATGCGGTCGATTGAAAGTCTATTATGATAACGGGCAGATGCAAGTTAAGTCGCTTTTACGGGAAGCATTTGCAATGTTTTCATCAATAGTGGAGTTTGTTCCCAATGTACATCCTGAAGACTATAGACTGTTTCAGGCAGCTGATTTGATATGCACAATGGAGTTGATTGCGGCCAAAATGGAAAGTGGTGCTCTAAGTATTTCTGAACATAGGTTCTTTGGCAGTGAGCGCGACTTTAGGCGCAACGTCCTCAAGCAGCTACGTCAAAAAGCAATCTAGTTATCAACGTTAGGAACGCTGCAAATCTGGACAGTAATTCCTCATGCGAGTAGTCATTCCCCCGAGCGAAACGACGCACCGCCGACAAGCCACTTGACTTGGTGAAGGGGGATTTGGTATCATATTCGCGAATTGCGAATGGAGGACCGATGATCAAAGGACAAGACATGCTCGTGCTGGTCGCGCTCATGGGTGACAACGCCGGCTTGGCCTACGCCGAGCTGGGCAGGCGTTCTCGCTTGAGCGTGTCCGAGACGCATGCCGCCGTGAAGCGGCTTGTTGAGTCCGGGCTTGTGAAATCAGATCGCCATCTCATAAAGAGCAACGTGATGGAGTTCCTGTCGCACGGCCTGAAGTATGCTTTCCCGCTCAAGGCTTCCGGCATGTTGGGCAAGGGCATGCCGACCTCTTACGCCGCGCCGATTGCCGAAAGCGAGTTTGCGTCCACTGGGATGGTGCCTGTCTGGAGCGGATCAGGCGGCGATGTGTATGGGCAGATGTTCGAGCCGATATATGCGACTGCACCCGAGGCCGCAGGACAGGACGCCGGAATGTACGATCGGCTCGCACTTGTCGACATGTTGCGCGGAGGACGTCTGCGCGAGCGCATTTTTGCGGAGCGCAAGATTAGGGAACTGTTGTGATGCCCCGAGCTTGAGGACGCGATTGATGGATTCGTGCAGACGGAGTCAGAACCGGAAAAGCGCAAATCCGCGATAATTGCCAGATTCCGCCGCATCGCCCAGCTAGATTAGCGAGTCTGCCGTTAAGGGGGCGGCGGCAGTGGCATGTAGTGCCGGTTGAGGAAATTTGGTATACTATGCGAACATGAAACAGGATGAATGCACACACGACTGCTCGACCTGCGGAAAGAACTGCGGCGAGCGCAAGGCCGATTTCGACTTTTCGGCGAAGTTGAACGCCGGCTCCAAGGTTGCCCGCGTAATCGCCGTAGCCAGCGGAAAGGGTGGCGTAGGCAAGAGCTTCGTAACCACCATGCTCGCCGTCGCCGCAATGCGCCAGGGCAGGAAAGTCGGCATACTCGACGCCGACATCACGGGTCCGTCGATTCCCAAGGCGTTCGGCCTCTCCGGCAGCACCTACAAGGGCGATGACGGAATAGAGCCTACGATGTCCAACGGCGGAATCAAGGTGATTTCCCTCAACATGCTCGTCGAGGATCCGTCCGATCCTGTGGTATGGCGCGGACCGGTGATCGCGGGGCTCGTGAAGCAGTTCTGGACGGATGTGCACTGGGGCGACCTCGACGTGATGTTCGTCGACATGCCGCCTGGAACCGGCGACGTGCCGCTTACGGTCTTCCAGTCGCTGCCGGTCGACGGCGTTGTGGTCGTCTCGTCGCCTCAGGAACTCGTCGAGATGATCGTTTCGAAGTCCGTCAAGATGGCCGGCATGATGAACAAGAAGGTGCTTGGCCTCGTCGAGAACATGAGCTACCTGAAGTGTCCCGGCTGCGGCAAGGTGATCGAGCCTTTCGGCGCTTCGAAGGTCGAGGCGCTCGCCAGGCGCTTCGACATACCGGCGACGCTTCGTCTGCCGATCAACCCGGAGTTCTCGGCTTCGATAGATGCCGGCGCCGCAGAGCTCATAGACCTTCCGGAGATCGAGTCCTTTGCTGCAGGCATCATCTGAGGCTGCTCCGGACGGACGCCTCGAGAGGGTGCGTCCGCTTTTGGGCGGCCATGCGCTTTCGCGTCTCGCGACGCTGCGGATTGCGGTGTTCGGCGTGGGCGGCGTCGGCAGCTGGTGTGCCGAGGCGCTCGTCAGAAGCGGGGCAAGGCGCCTCGTCTTGATTGACGACGACATCGTGGCGCCCTCGAACCTGAACCGCCAGTGCGAGGCGACGGACGAAACGCTCGGCGCGCCGAAGGTCGAGGCAATGAAATCGCGCCTCCTCTCGATCGCGCCTGAAGCCGAGATCGAGGCTCTGCGCGCAAGGTTCGAGCCGGATTCCGCGCTGCCGGATGCCGACATGATAGTGGACGCGATAGATTCCGTCGACTCCAAGGCCGCGCTGATACTCGCGGCGACCGAGAAGGGGGTGCCGATCGTATCCTCGATGGGCGCAGCGCTGAGGATGGATCCGACGAAGGTCGAGCTGCGCCGCTTCGACAAGGTCGATGGGGACGGACTCGCCCGCGCCTTGAGGCAGCGCTTCAAGAGGCTGGGGCGGCATCCGGCGAAGAGGTTCATGGCCGTATGCTCCACAGAGCCGCCTGCCGCCCTCGAGACCCGCGCGAGCCTCATGCAGGTTACGGCGGTATTCGGCATGGTCCTCGCCGCAGAGGTCGTAAGGATCGCCTCCGAATGAGCGACAGGGCGAAAGGCATTCTCTGCATCGTCGCAAGCGCGTTCGGCTTTGCGCTGATGGCGATGTTCGTCAGGCTCTGCGACGACTACGGAGGGGAGATCTCGAGCTTCCAGAAGAGCTTCTTCAGAAATGCGATTGCGCTCGTCATCGCGTCCGCAGTCTTTTTCAGGGGACGAGGCGCCGGAAGGTCGCTGCCTGCCGACGCGAAATCGTGGGGCATGCTGCTCGGGCGCAGCGTCTTCGGGCTCGTGGGAATCTTCGCCAACTTCTACGCCCTCTCGCGAATTCCGATAGGAGAGGCGATGACGCTGAACAAGACGGCGCCGTTCTTCACGGTATTCTTCTCGTGGCTGCTCATGGGCGAAAAGGCCTCGCGCCGCCAGATGCTGTATCTCGTCCTCGCGTTCACAGGCGCGCTTCTCGTGATGAAGCCGGGCTTTCGCGGCGAGGCGACGTTTGCGTCCGTCTGCGCGCTGACCGGCGGCCTCGGCGCAGGGCTCGCCTACGTCTGCGTGCATGCCCTGGGACGCCGCAAGGTCGATGGCGCTTTCATAGTGCTCTTCTTCAGCGCGTTCTCGTGCCTCGGCTCGCTGCCTTTCGTGGTCTTCGGCTACTCGCCGATGACACCCGCGCAGGTCGCGATCCTGCTGGGCGCGGGAGCAGGCGCGGCGATCGGCCAGTTCGGAGTCACTGCGGCCTACAGGTATGCCGAGCCGCGTTCGATTGCGCTCTACGACTATGCCAACGTGGTGTTTACGGCGATGTTCGGCATTGCGTTCTTCTCGCAGGTGCCCGATTTCGCATCCGTCGCCGGATTCCTCGTGATACTTCTTGCGGCGGCCCTTTCGAACCGCCGCTGACAGCGCCTACTCGAACCTGTATGTCTGGCCGGGCAGCGGCGCGACGACGTTCCGTATTCCCTGCTCCTGCAGCAGCTCGGCCATCGCCGCGACCTTCTCAGGCTCGCCATGCACCGCGAAAGCATGGCGCACGTTGTCCTTGACCTCGCGGATCCACTCCGTCAAGCCGGCGCGGTCGGCATGGGCCGAGAGCGCGTTTATGACATCGACCTTCGCCCTCAAGGGGACTTCCTCGCCGAACACCTTGATCGTTTCGCGCTTCTCGACGATGCGTCGGCCAAGGGTGTTCTCTGCCTGGAAGCCGACGATCAGTATGATGTTGTCCTCGTCCTGGGCGCAGTGCTTCAGGTGGTGGAGGACCCGTCCGCCCTCGCACATTCCGCTTGCGGCGATGATTATCATCGGTCCGGGGGTGTCGTTCAGGGCCATCGACTCGGCTGGAGAGCCGACGAAGTTCATTCCGGGATACTCGAGGGGATCCTTGCCTTCCGCGAGCATCGCCTTCGCCTCGTCGTTGTAGACCTCGCGGTGCTGCGCGTAGATGCGCGTGGCCTTCTGCGAAAGGGGGGAGTCGATGTAGACCCTGACCTCGCGCGGCACCTTTCCGCGCTCGCGAAGCTTGTTGAGGTACCAGATGATCTGCTGGGTGCGACCGACCGAGAATGCGGGGATAAGCAGCTTCGAGTTGTGGCGGTCGATGTACTTCAGGTGGCGCTCCAGCCGCAGCTCGACATCGTCCGCCGACGGATGGAACCTGTCGGCGTAGGTGGACTCGACAAGCAGTATGTCGGCGCCGGCGGGATACTCGAAGTGGCGCAGGATCGGCTGGTTCGGCTGGCCCAGGTCGCCTGAGAAGAGGAGGCGGTGGTTGTGGCCGTGGTCGCTCTTGATGTCGAGCTGCACGAGAGCTGAGCCGAGGATGTGTCCCGCATTGAAGAACTCGAGGGTTATGCCGCGCGAGATCTCGCGCGGTTCGTGCATGTGCGTCGGCACGAAAAGCTGCATGAGGGCGTTTATGTCGGCCTCTTCATACAGCGGCTCGAAAAGCTTCTTGCCCTCGCGCCGGCGCTTCTTGTTTATGTATTCCAGGTCGCGCTTCTGCAGGAAGCACGAGTCGCGCAGCATCACGTCGCACAGCTCGGTCGTCGACTGGCGGGCGAAGACGCGTCCGCGGAACCCCTGCCTGACAAGCTGCGGCAGGTTGCCCGAGTGGTCTATATGGGCATGAGAGAGTATGACATAGTCGATCGTCTTCGGATCGATCGGAAGGTTCCGGTTCTTCTCGAAGGCTTCCTTGCGGTGGCCCTGGTAGAGTCCGCAGTCGAGCAGGATCCGTTTACCGTTTGCCTCGACGAGATGCATTGAGCCCGTCGTGGTCTGCGCCGCGCCATAGAACGTTATCTTCATACGAGTATTTTACCATAATGCGCGGGAATTTGGTATAATACACTTTCAACAATTCAAGGAGTACTATGTCTGGTTTGACTGAAGAGATGAGGCGGCATAGCGCGGCGCATTTGACTGCTCGCGCGGTTCAGAACGTGTTCGAAGACGTGCAGGTCGACATCGGTCCTGCGACGGATGACGGGTTCTACTACGATTTCGACCTGCCGCACAGGCTTTCGCCCGAGGATTTCCCGAAGATCGAGGCGGAGATCGCGCGTCTCATCGCGCTTGACGAGCCTTTCGTGAAGAAGGTGGTTTCGCGCGAGGAGTGCGCCAGGATGCTCGCCGGCCAGAAGTACAAGCTCGAGCGCCTCGCCGACATCCCCGAGGGTGAGGACATCTCGACCTACACCGTCGGCGACTACGCCGAGATGTGCCGCGGTCCCCACGTCGAGCATTCGTCGCAGATAGGCGTCGTCAAGCTCACTCGCGTCGCCGGCAGCTACTACCGCGGCGACGAGAAGAACAAGATGCTTCAGCGAATCTACGGCATAATCGCCAAGGACCAGTCCGAGATGGACGAAATCGTCGCGCGCGCCGAGGAGGCCAAGCGCCGCGACCACCGCAGGCTGGGCGTCGAGCTGGACCTCTTCCACCTCGATCCTGAGGATCCCGGCCAGATATTCTGGCATCCGAAGGGCTGGAGCATCTACGTGACGCTTCAGGACTACATGCGCGAAAAGCTCGTCAAGGACGGATACCAGGAGGTCAACACTCCGGCGCTGATGCCGCGTTCGCTCTGGGAGCGCAGCGGACACTGGGACCACTACAAGGCCAACATGTTCATCACCGAGTCGGAGAAGCGCATCTTCGCCGTAAAGCCGATGAACTGCCCGGGCGCGCTCGAGATATTCAAGAGCCGCACACGCTCCTACAAGGATCTTCCCCTCAGGCTCGCCGAATTCGGCCACTGCGCCCGCAACGAGCCGAGCGGAACGCTGCACGGCATCATGCGAGTCCGCGGCTTCGTCCAGGACGATGCGCACATCATCTGCACCGAGGAGCAGATCGAGGAGGAGGTCGCGAAGTTCTGCCGCCTGCTGAAGGATGTGTACAGCGATTTCGGCTTCGACAAGAACCTGCTCGTCAAGCTCAGCACGATGCCTGAAGACCATGTCGGAGACGAGGCCACGTGGCAGCACGCCGAGGCTGCCCTCGCGGCCGCGTGCAAGGCGAGCGGAATGGACTACGTGATACAGGAAGGCGAAGGCGCGTTCTACGGTCCCAAGCTCGAGTTCACGCTCATCGACGCGCTTGGCCGCGCATGGCAGTGCGGCACCATTCAACTGGACTACCAGCTGCCGAGCGCAGAGAGGCTCAACGCCGAATATATCGGACCCGACGGACAGAAGCACCATCCGGTGATGCTGCACCGCGCCGTGCTCGGTTCGCTCGAGCGCTTCATCGGCATTTTGATCGAGCACTACGCCGGCGCCTTCCCGCTCTGGCTCTCGCCCGAGCAGGTGAGGATACTGCCGATCAGCGACAAGGCGCTCGGGTATGCGGAGCGTACGCGCGACGCGCTCGCCGCCGAAGGCTTCAGGGTCTCGATTGATTCCTCCGCCGACAAGCTCGGTGCGAAGATCCGCGCCGCGACCCTCGAGAAGGTCCCCTACCAGATAGTAGTCGGGCCTCGCGACGAGGCGGCCGGCACGATATCGGTCAGGAGCCGCGCGGACGGCGATCTGGGGGCCATGAAGATCGAGGGGCTCATCGAGCGCCTCAAGGCCGAACTGTGACAGGACTCAAGGAGTGCCCGACATGAAGAAGACGGATCTCGAGACTTTCCGCAGCGAGCTGCTTGCGACAGGCGGCTACAAGACTCCGGAAGATCGCAAGGCGCCGGTCCGCCACAAGCCCAGCGGACTCGTTACGACGCGCTTTTCGTTCGCCGTAGGCCGCGTGTTCCCGCTGTGCGCGCTGTACGAGGCGTTCGGCCGGCTCGATACGGACAAGTGGGCCAGGTTCTGCTTCTCGGCGGTCACGATGCCGGAGTCGCTCGGCATGAACGTAGAGCTTGAAGGTTGGGGCGACCGCGCCAAGTACAAGGGTCCGGTCGTGTATCTCTGCAACCACATGTCGACGCTCGAGACGATACTTCTGCCGCCGGTGCTGCTGACGTACGGACCTTTCAGCGTCGTCGCCAAGGCTTCGCTCGCGCACCTGCCTTTCCTCGAGAAGGCGGCTGCGCACATGGGGCTCGTCGGCATCGGGCGCAAGAATCCGAAGGCCGATCTCATGGCGCTCTTCGACATCGGCTGCAAGCGCATTGCAGAGGGCGGCAGCTTCCTCATCTTCCCGCAGGGTACGCGGCAGAAGGTGTTCGAAAGGCGCCACTTCTCGTCGATTGGCGCGAAGCTCGCCGAGAAGGCCGGAGTGCCGATCGTACCGCTGGCGATCGACTCGAGGTGCATGCCGACGCGCGAGACGGGTCTTCTCTCGAAGGTCTTCAAGGACTTCGGAACCTTGGACACCTCGCTCGACATCAAGCTCGCGGCGGGTCCCGTGATACCGTGCGGAAAGTCGCGCGACATGCACGAGGCATGCTTCGACTGGATCGCCACGAAGCTTGAATCATGGAATCTACCTACGAACAGGGAAAAGTAAGGAGGACGGACAATGGCAAGGGCATACAATTTTTCGGCAGGACCGGCGGCGCTTCCGCTTGAGGTGCTTCAGGAGGCCCAGCAGGAGCTGGTCGACTACAAGGGAACCGGGATGTCGGTGATGGAGATGAGCCATCGCGGCAAGGACTACGACGCTATCCACCAGGAGGCGGTTGCGACGTTCAAGGAGCTTTGCGGACTCGGCGACGAGTGGTCGGTCGTGTTCATACAGGGCGGCGCTTCGATGCAGTTCGCGATGATACCGATGAACTTCCTCGGGGCAGGGCAGACGGCAGACTACGTCAACAGCGGCACGTGGGGCAGCAAGGCCCTCAAGGAGGCCAAGAAGGTCGCCGCGCTGCGCGGGGCTTCGGTAAACGTCGCGGCAGACTGCCAGAAGGACATCCCCACCCGCCAGCCCGACGCGTTCAGCTGGACCAAGGGCGCGGCCTATGCGCACATCTGCACGAACGAGACGATATCCGGCGCCGAGATGAAGGCGATACCCGAGGTCGAGGCTCCTCTCATCGGCGACATGTCGAGCGACATACTGAGCTGCGAGCGCGACTATTCGAAGTTCTCGATGTTCTACGCAGGCGCCCAGAAGAACCTCGGTCCTAGCGGAATGGCCGTCGTCGCGATACGCAGCGACTTCGCCGAGAAGGGCCCGGACAGCCTGCCGACGATGCTGCAGTACAGGACCTACACGAAGGAGAATTCGCTCTACAACACGCCTCCGACCTGGGGAATCTACATCTTCGGCGAGACGATGAAGTGGGTGAAGAAGATGGGCAAGGAGAACCTTTTCAGGCTCAACGCCGAGAAGGCCAGGAAGGTCTACGACGTCATCGACTCCAGCGATTTCTGGACGGGCACCGCCCTCAAGGAGTATCGCTCGAACATGAACGTCACATGGCGCATCAAGGGCGGAGACGAGGCCCTTGAGGCCAGGTTCCTCGCCGAGGCGAAGGCTGCGGGCATGAGTTCGCTCAAGGGACACCGTTCTGTGGGAGGCCTTCGCGCCTCGATCTACAACGCGTTCCCCATGAACGGAGTTGATGCTCTCGTAGCCTTCATGAAAGACTTCGAGAAGCGAAACGGGTGAAGACCCTATACCTCTATGGTCCGCCCGCGAGCGGAAAATCCACCCTGGCGCGCAAGCTTTCGCGCGACTTCGGCCGGATGTCCGTCGATCTCGACGAAGAGATAGTCCGCCGTGCCGGAATGTCGATACCGGAGTTTTTTGCGGCATATGGCGAGCCGGCGTTCCGCAAGGTCGAGAGCGAGGTTCTGCGCTCCGTCGATGCGCCGATAGTGGCGCTTGGCGGCGGCACGTTGCTTGATCCGGAGAACAGGCGCTACGCCGAGGAACATGGCTTTGTCGCGGTGCTCGACGTCGACGCCGAGACGATCGCAAGGCGCATAGAGGCGGCGAAGGGGACGCGTCCGCTTGGCGACAGGCTCGCCGAGAGGCGCGAGCACTACGCCTCGTTTCCCCACCGGATCGACGCCGACACCAAGGTGATGCTGCCGCGCATGCTTCGCGGACTCGTCACGCCTCCGCCATCGAAGTCGCATCTGCACAGGCTGCTCATAGCGGAATACCTGGCGACCGGCGAATGTGCGGCGATCGAAGAACAGGACTGCGAAGACATCGCCGCGACAAAGCGGTGCCTTCTCGCGCTCAAGGCGGGGGAGTCGGTTCTCGACGTCGGCGAAAGCGGCTCTACGCTCAGGTTTCTCGCGCCAGTCGCTGCGGCTCTAGGCGTAAAGGCGGAGTTCGTGAAGCGTGGGCGCCTGGCCGAAAGGCCGGCGATCGAATATGCGGCGCTTCAGCCTGGTCTGCATGAACTTCGAGGCGACATATCTTCCCAATTCGTGACGGGGCTCCTCTTCGCGCTGCCGCTTCTGGAGGGAGATTCCGAGATAAGGTTTTCGACTCCGCTCCAGTCGCGCGGCTATGTCGACATGACTCTCGATGTCGTTCGCAGCTACGGCATAAAGGTCGAGGAGACCGAGGGCGGCTTTCGCGTTTCAGGTGGCCAGCGCTACGTATCGCCCGGGGCGGTCGTCCCTGAGGCGGATTGGTCCGGCGCGGCGTTCTGGTTCGTCGCGAACGCCCTCGGCAGCGAGCTCAAGATCGGCGGACTCCCGGAATCTTCGCGCCAGCCCGACAGCGCCGTCGTCGGACTTGCAGAATCGGTCAAGGCGGGCGGCGAGATCGACGTATCGGGATGCCCCGACAACTATCCGGCGCTCGCCGCGCTCAACTTCGCGCTGGGTTCCGGCGCAAGGTTCACCGGCACGGAGCGGCTTCGCCTGAAGGAAAGCGACCGCATCGCGGCGATGGATGCGGTATTCGCGAATCCGCAGGACGTCGATTCGCGAGGCGACCACAGGATAGCCATGGCTGCGGCGATACTCTCGACCGTGGCGGAGGGTCCGACGCTCATACACGGCGCCTCGTGCGTCGCGAAGTCGTATCCCGGCTTCTGGGACGAGTTCAGGCTTTCGCTCTACTGCGTGACGGGCTGGCCGCTCAAGAAGACTCGCAGCCCGGAGCTGCACAATGCGGCGTATGCCGCGGACGGACGCAAGGCCGAGATGGTGTCGTATCCCGCAGAGACGATAGAGGAGGCGCTTCGCTTCGCGGAGATTGCGGACGTGAAGGGCATGGCAGTCACGATTCCGCACAAGGAGCGTGTGATGGCGCTTCTTGACGAGATCGACGGTTCCGCGAAGGAGATCGGAGCCGTAAACACCGTCGTTTTCGCCGGTGGACGCAAGATCGGCTACAATACGGACGAGCCTGGCTTCGGCGAGGCGATTTGCGCCTTTGCCGGACGCGACAACCTGGAAGGGCTGAGCGTCGCCCTGCTGGGAGCAGGTGGCGCGGCCAAGGCGGTGGTCTGCGCGCTCGAGAGGCTTGGCGCGGCGACTGTCGAGGTGTTCCACCGCCGTCCGCTTTCATCCGGCTTCGACCTGATCGTGAACGCGACGCCTGTGGATCCGATTCCCGAATACGAGTTCACGGGACGCGAACTCGTCTACGATCTTCGCTACGAGCCGGCCGAGACTCCGCTGATGGAGCGGGCGCGTGCGGCGGGATGCAGGGTAGAGAACGGCTTTTCGATGCTGCAGGCGCAGGCGAGGCTCCAGAGGAAACTGTTTTTCGGGGAGGATGCGACATGACGCGCGAAGAGATGGCTCGTATGATCGACCACACTTTCCTCAAGGCGGCGGGCGAGCGGGACGCCGTCGAGAGGCTGTGCCGCGAGGCGAGGGAATTCGGCTTCGCGTGCGCGATGGTGAATCCGTGCGAAGTGAAGAACGCGTCCCGCCTGCTCGCCGGCAGCGGGGTGAAGATCGGCACGGTGATAGGCTTTCCCCTCGGACAGAACAGCGCCGCGATAAAATGCGCCGAAGCGAGGCTCGCTCTCGAGGACGGCGCCGGCGAGCTCGACTACGTGGTGAACCTAAGGCTTCTAAAATCGGCTGCGGCCGGCGACTGCGAGGCGCTTGAAGAGCTTCGCGCGGAGCTGAAGAGCTTTGTCGAGGCTGGCGCAGGGGCCGAGACGAAGCTCATAATCGAGTGCTGCTACCTGACGGATGGCGAGAAGGTCCTGGCCTGCAGACTCGCGAAGGAGGCAGGCTTCGGTTTCGTGAAGACCTCGACCGGTTTCGGGTCCGGCGGCGCGACGGTCCACGACGTAAGGCTAATGCGCGAGACGGTGGGTCCGGAGATGGGCGTAAAGGCGGCCGGGGGCATAAGATCCTTAGCCGACGCCCTCGCCATGGTCGAGGCCGGGGCGAACCGCCTGGGCTGCAGCGCAGGTGTCGCGATACTTGAGGAGATGGCGTGACGCTGGCTGCGATAATAGTGCTGTTCCTGCTTTCCGCGTTCTTCTCGAGCGCAGAGACGGTGCTGTTGTCGCTCACAGGTGCGCAGCGCGCAAGAATTCGCGAACGCGATATGAACGCTGACAGGCGCATACAGCGGTGCCTCTCCGACAAGGCTGTTCTCTTCTCGACACTGCTGGTCGGCAACACGTTCGTAAACTTCGCGATATCGACTCTCGGCTACTACCTCTTTTCGCGTCTCGTGCCGGGCGGCGGATGGATGGCGATTCCCGTAATGACGGTGCTGCTGCTCGTCTTCGGCGAGATAACGCCCAAGCGGCTCGCGCTCAAGTATACCGAGGAGATAGCGCCGGCATTCGCGCGTCTGCTCTGGTTCTGGCGCGCGATACTGTCGCCGTTCAACATAGTGCTGAGGTTCACGTCCCGCGCCTTTGCAACGGCTCTCGAAAAGGAGCGCCGCGCACTCTCCGACGACGAGCTTGTTTCGGTGATGGAATCCGCCGCCGAGCATGGAACGGTCTCTGCCGCCGACGCAGAGATGGTCGAGGGCGTGCTCAGGCTCTCCGAGCTTTGCGCAAACGACGAGATGACGCCGCGTGTGGACATCGAAGGCTACGACATCGACCGCGACGAGGCCTACAGGGCCGAGAGCCTCAAGAACGCAAAGCACCACTACCTGCCGGTGTTCCGCCGCACGCCCGATGCCATAGAAGGCATAATCGATTCGCGCACGGGCGAGATGCAGGATGCGATCTTCGTGCCGGAGACAGTTACGCTTGACGATCTTCTCGAGACGTTCGCCAAGAGCCGCAAGCCGTTTGCCGTTGTCGTCGACGAGTACGGCGGAACTGCCGGCATAATAACGCCGACTGACGTGCTTGAGCTTATCGTAGGCCCCGAGCTGCTCGGACACAAGAGCCAGGAGCCGCAGATAATCAGGAAGGGGCCGAACGTGTGGGAGATCGACGCCCGCGCCAGCCTTGACGAGATCAACCGCGCACTGGATGTCGAGCTTGAGGCGGAGGACGCGGACCGCCTTTCCGGCTGGGTGCAGTTTCATGCCGAGCGCCTGCCGCACATCGGACAGGAGATCGAGGCGGACGGATGCCGCGCGACGGTTCTTAAGCGCCGTCGCCGCCGCGTGACGCTCGTGCAGCTCGAGGTCTTGAGGCGTCCCGAGGCGGACACCGACGAAGAGATCATCGCAGAGACCGACGAGGCCGTAGAACGCACCGAGGAGGACGACGCATGACGATATTCCTCCTCTTCGTGGCCGCGATCCTTTCGCTTGCCCTGGCGGCCCTTTGCGCCGGCGCAGAGACGGGCTACCTTTCCGTCAGCCGCGAGCGCATACTGCACCTCGCACGCGAGGGTGGGCGCAAGGCCGCGCTCGTTCAAAAGGCTCTCGGCGACATGGGGCGCACGATGACGATGCTGCTGATAGGCAACAACCTCGCGAGCGTCACCTACTCCACCTCGACAGCCGCGATTTCCGCCGCACTCTTTGCGGAGGGCTCTGCCGCATCGCTGGTCTGGAGCTTTCTCGCTGCGTTTACGGTTCTCTACGTGTCGGAGTTCATGCCGAAGCTTCTCTTTGCGGCGAGGCCGCTGAGGCGAATCCTCTCGGTCGCGGACGCCGTCAAGGTGATGTCGATAGCCCTGACTCCGCTCACGTCGCTGGCGATGCGCTTCACAGACATGTTCATGCCGCGCAAGGAGCAGAAGTACCGCCTGACGTCTGCGGACCTCCTGCGCATCCTGCAGGACCGCAAGGACGGCGTATGCCTATCGGATCTCGAAAGCGCGATCATAACGCGCATAATCGTGCTTCGCGTAAAGGGCAAGCCGATCACCCCCGAGGCGATACTCTCCGCACTAAGATGAAAGGGCTGTCATGACGTCAAACAAAGAGATACTTCGCGAATCCTTCAGGCGCGTGCTGTCGGGCAAGTGGTTCTGGCGCATACTTATCGTCTCCATGCTGCTAGGGACGGTGAACAACCTCGCCAACCAGCTCGTCGACGAAATCTTCGTGAAATACGGGATACAGACGTGGTTCGACTATCTTGAGGCGAAGCTCAGGGCGCTTCTCTCCGGCGTGGACTGCGCAGTGCCGTCGCAGGCAATTGCGATGCAGATGAACGGAGCCACGGCGTTTTCCGTATTCATGGCGCTCATATTCGGCGGCATCGCCCTGTTTGGCATGACGTCCATAACGCTCAAGTCGGCGAAGCTCGAGGATCGCGGATGGTTCCGCGATTCGCTCGCCGGCTTTGCGCGTCCGCTGGGGCTCGCATGGCTCGGCTTTGCGGTGATGTTCCGCGTGACGGTGCTTACGCTCTTCTTCATACTCCCCGGCATCGTCGCCAGCTACAGCTACAGCCAGTGCTGGAACCTCAAGGTGGAGAACCCAGACTGGACGCCCTCGCAGTGCATAGCCGAGAGTCGCCGGATGATGCGTGGCTACAGGGTGCAACGCTTCACTCTCGACATGTTCTTCCTGCTTTCAGGCCTGTTGGTGGCGTTGGCGTTTGTGATCGTCATGAAGCTCCTGCCGCAGACGGAATCTGTCATATTGTGGATGGTGTGGCTCGCCTACCCGATTCTGATATTGCTCGGAATGTGGCTCGCCGTGGCTCGCGCAGTATTCTACAAGGCGCTGCCGAAAGAGTCCGCCGACGAAGTTCAGACAAGCTCAGCCAATATTGAATCGCAGACTTCCGAGCCGCGCTCCGTCAGTCTGTAGACTTCGTCGGTTTTCGCAAGCAGCCCCTCGTCCGCAAACTTGTCGAGGGGCTTGATCCATTCGGGATGCCCCGAAGCGTCCAATCCCTCAATTGTCCTGAGGCAGAACAGGCGACGCTCCTTCTCGTCCGTTTCCGGGGTGACGGTTTCGGCGACTCCCGACACGGTGCGCGTAAGCCCGATGCGTCCGTGAGCCCCCTCGCCTAGTCCGATGTAGTCCTCGCCTCGCCATACGGCCATGTTGTGGCGGCACTCGAATCCCGGCGCCGCGTAGTTGGAGATTTCGTAGCGCCTGAGCCCGATGGACTTGAGGAAGCAGGAAACCTCGCGTATCCTGTCCAGCACCGCATCATCCGAAGGCAGTTTAATCGCCTGCCTCTCGACCATCTTCGAGAGCATAGAGCGCTCTTCCAGGATCAGCGAATATACCGAGCAGTGCCTGAGCCCCCAGTCGGCCAGGCGCTCGAGCCGCGAGCAGTTCGGCTCGGTCGGATAGCCGGCTATGAGGTCGATGCCCGCGTTGTCGAAATGTTCCTTTACAAGGGCGAAGGCGCGTTCCGCCTCGTCGAACGTGTAGCCTCGCCCCATATGCTCGAGGGTGGCGTCATCAAGGGACTGAACCCCCATCGATATGCGGTTAACGCCGCCGTGCCTCAGCGATTCGAGCGTCTCGCGCGTGACATCCAGCGGATGCAGTTCGACAGTGAATTCGCAGCCTTCCGCGACATGCGGCCTGAGCGCCGCGAAAAGAGGACCGAGCTCGCACAGCGCGGGGGAGCCTCCGCCGAAGTATACCGTAGACAGCGGCGAGTCGATCTCTTCCGCCCGCCTTGCAAGGTCCGCTACATAGTCAGCGCGGCGCTCCCGAGAGGAGCCCGCGCGTGAATGGAGCGCACAGTACGTGCACTTGCGTCGGCAGAAGGGGAAGTGTACGTAGAGGTTCAAGCGAACAGCTTCTGCAGCTTGGCGACCTTGTCGAGCTTCTCCCAGGGGAAGCAGTCGCGCCCGAAGTGTCCATAGGCCGCAGTATCCTCGTAGCACCAGCCTTTTGGCGTGAGCAGTCCAAGATCTCTTGTCAGCGCATACGGCCTGAAGTCGAAGACCTCGCCCTTGGCCAGCATCTTCTCGAGCCTCTCGTTGGTCGCGCCGTTCTTGGACGTGCCGAAGGTCTTGACGCAGAAGCTGACGGGCTTGTCGACGCCGATCGCGTAGGCAACCTGTATCTGGCAGCGGTCTGCGAGGCCGGCGGCCACGATGTTCTTCGCGGCGTATCTCGCGTAGTAGGCGGCGGAGCGGTCGACCTTCGAAGGATCCTTGCCGGAGAACGCGCCGCCGCCATGCGCGGCCATGCCGCCGTAGGTGTCGACGATGATCTTGCGCCCCGTAAGCCCCGAGTCGCCGCAAGGCCCGCCTACGACGAACTTGCCGGTTGGGTTGATGAGAAAGCGCGTCTTGGGCGTGATGAGGCCGGTGTTCGCAAGGAAGTCGCGCGCAAGCTCCTTGATCGTATCGTAGTTGCGCTTCCTGGCGCCCGCCTCGGTAGTCTGGTGGGAAAGGACGACGGTATCGATCCTCGCGGGACGGCCCTCCTCATACACTACGGAAAGCTGGCTCTTCGCATCGGGCCTCAGCCACGCGAACTCGCCGCCGCCATGCCTCAGGTCGGCGAACATCTTGAGAAGCGCATGCGAATAGACTATCGCAGCCGGCATGTAGCTCTCGGTCTCGTTCGTCGCATAGCCGAACATCATGCCCTGGTCGCCCGCGCCCTGCTTCTCCTTCACCGCGCGCGAGACGCCCTGGTTGATGTCGGGCGACTGGCCGTGGACGTGGGAGAGGTACTCGAACGTATCCCAGCTGAAATGCTCGGCCGGCGTATCGTAGCCTATCTTCTTCACTACGCGGCGCGCAATCGCTGCCGTATCGATCTTCTGGAAATTGCGGCACGTGATTTCGCCCATGTTCACTACGACATCGGGACCGACCATCGTCTCGCACGCGACATGCGCATTCCTGTCGGCCTTCAGGCACGCGTCGAGGATGGCGTCGGATATCTGGTCGGCAACCTTGTCGGGATGACCCTCAGAGACTGATTCGGACGTAAAAACGTGGCTATGTATCTTCTTCATGGTTAGTCAGTAGTATATCATATTTTCCCTTTCTTGTCAGCAGTCACAATCAATCTCGCAAAATAATGCGTCAAACTGCCATTTACATCACGTTATCACCAAAAGATAGGATTTTTTGCACATACCCCCTTGCGCAGAGGGCACAATAAATGATATACTATGCACTCGTTCGCCCCATAAGGGTCCGAATGAGATCTTTGAAAGTTGAGTGCTTGAGATAATGTCCCTCACGCCTCTCCTGCCCAAGGGGAGGGTTCGGAAGGGACATGGAACATAAAGATGTTTGTGTGAGAGGTCCAGGTCGAATTGCTCGAAAGTTTTTTTTCTGAGAGTTTGATTCTGGCTCAGAACGAACGCTGGCAGCGTGGATTAGGCATGCAAGTCGAACGGGATCCGGGGGATAGCAATATTTCCTGGTG
>JAFPUH010000032.1 GCA_017395505.1 Kiritimatiellia bacterium | reverse complement strand
GTGTCGAATGGTTGATAATCAAGTATCGCAATCCAATTCGGGAGTTTATGTTTTATGATTCGCATATATCGGTTGTGCGGATGGCTTTGATGGTTATAGGCGGCGTGATTGTCATTGCGGCTGCTGCCTTTGCGGTGTCAAGGCGGATTTCGCATCGTAAATGTGACCTGGATATAGTGTCCGACCGCGCCGCGTTGCGAGGCTTTGCTGTCGCGATGTTGCTTGTCTTTGTCTTCTGTTGGACGCTCATGTGCTCGGTTCGCTGTGACGCAATGCCGTTTCAGGCCGGGGCCATGTCGTGTCTCGCAGTGGTCGGCTCCGTGGTTGCAATTCGTGCAAAACGCAAGCGGTGGATTATTGTCTATTTTCTGATATGGACGTTGACGGTCGCATTAGCACCCGCCATATGAAAGGAAAACGGCCATCTTTCTGCGACGCGCTCTGACGCATTCTTTCCCTTCGCACGATGTGGGGCAAGGAGAAACAAACACCACAAAGGAGAAATCCAACATGACAGAATCGGACGGTAGAGACCGAAAAACACTGAGAATCGGTCGGTGCGCCGACCGATTTTATGGTATAATACGCAGTATTCCGACCGATAAAGGATATCTATATGACACCTTATCTCACGTTCGCTTTGCCCCCTCTCGTTCCGCACGGTCGAGGCGAACGACTACCGCGCGGCACTTTTGCTCTTTTACGAACAGAACAACATCAGCGCATTCAAGAAGATGTTCCTTGAACAGATTGAGTTTGCCATGAAGGAATATTTCTGACCCCATGAAACTCTTTGCACGAATGATTCTCGTCTCATCCCTAGCGCTCGCGGCGGCGGGGTGCTGTTCTATAGAGCGCACGGGCGAGTATTATATTGCGACAAAGACGATGACATTCCAGAAGCTGGATGAATACCATCGCGAGAAGGGCGATTCCACATATATGCCCTTGCCTTTTTCTATCGGCATCCCCGACAAGAATAGAGAAGGTGAGACATATTTGCCGCCATCTGCGGGCGTGATGCTGTTTTTCACGGGATTTCTTACTGGAGATGCATGACCGATGACCGCGCTGGCCTTTGCCCCGGCTGGCGCGGTGGTTTGGGCGGGTGAGGCGTTGATCCTTGCGCCTGTCTGGGATACGCTTTGTCTGCCTGTTGACTTTTGTCGCCGCGACGAGTATTTGAAGAAGGATATCTGGCAATGAAGACGCAATGGATCACGAAGAGGGCAATTCCGGCGTTTGCATCGTGCGGAGATTATGTGGTATAATATCCGCAAAACATGCGGAGAAAAACATGCGATACATCTATCAACATAAAGACTGGCCCAAGTTTCGGTGGGATTCCGCCGAACTGGCGGCGGAGCTTGAAGCGGCTTCCTTTGCAATAGGGAAGTTTTCGGGACGGCTTGCAGCAATCGGTTTTGAGATGCGGAGTGATGCTGTTTGCGAGACGCTTTCTGCAGAGATACTGGATTCCGCCGAGATCGAGGGCGAGCGCCTCAATCGCGACGACGTGCGTTCAAGTGTGGCGAAAAGGATGGAAATCGTCTTGTCGGGCGCAAAAAGCGCGACATCCCGCGAGGCCGAGGCGCGTGCGGACATGATAATCGACGCAACGCGAAACTGGGAAGTTCCCATGACCGTGGAACGGCTTTTCTCCTGGCATGCGGCGCTCTTCCCGACGGGCTATTCCGGTCTCTCCAAGATCGCGGTCGGACGCTTCAGGGACGACAGGGAAGGGCCGATGCGCGTCGTGTCGCGCCACGGGATGATGGAACGTGTTCATTTCGTCGCGCCCGACGCGCAATTGCTGGATGGCGAGATCAAACGTCTCATGGACTATGTGAACAGCGACGATGCGGGAACGCCTTGGCTTGTCCGTGCGGCGCTCGCGCACCTCTGGTTCCTGACTCTACATCCGTTCGACGACGGCAACGGACGCCTAGCACGCGCGCTCACCGACTATCTGCTTGCGAAGGGCGAACGTTCGGCGATGCGCTTCTATTCGCTCTCTGCGGAGATACAGGCGGAGAAGGACGCCTACTATGATGAAATTGAACGCGCCCAGCGCGGAACGCTTGACGTGACGCGGTGGCTCAAGTGGTTCCTCGGCTGTCATCGCCGTGCCGTCGGCGCGGCGGAGGTACGCCTCAAGACGATACTTGACAAGGCCAAATTCTGGGAAGCGCACTCTTCGGACGAACTCACGGCAAGCCAGCGCGCGATGCTAAACAGGCTCTTCGATGGGTTCAAGGGTAATCTCACGTCTTCCAAGTGGGCGAAGATATGCAAGGTGTCGCAGGATACCGCCTCGCGCGAGATCAACGCTCTTGTCGCCAAGGGCATTCTTCGCCGTGAAGGACAGGGCCGCTCGACGCACTATGTGCTGGTGTTGTAATGTTGCCAATGTGAAAATGTTGCTAGTACCAATATCAATTGTCAATAATAGGAGCAACCCATGAAACCCTTTGCACGAATCATCCTCGTCTCATCCCTCTCGCGAGGAGGGAGAGATTAAGCCGCAAAGAACGCAAAGATCACAAAGAAAGGGAATCAGATATGAACAAGACGGCTAACAGATTGCTTGGTGGAATCGGCGGATGGATTGATGTCATCCTTAGCGGGATTCCGTTCTCGGTGATTTTGGTTTTGATGCTTACAAGCGAAGCGAGGGGGCAATGGCAATTCATAGTCCTTTGTCTTGTCTTTCTGCTCATATCAGGATTCTTTGTCGCAAAAGGCATTCGCTTCATCGTGCGCCGCTGGCGTGAGGTTGGGGAAATGTATGATTTTATCGCTTCGCTCTCACCAGAAGAAAAGACTGAGTTCGACAAGGCCATTGCCAACGGCGATGTGCGCATTGTTCGCGGCGACGATGGCAAAATCCATACGGAGGCGCTTGATTTCGGCTAAAACAACCAATGAAAGGCAATAGGTTGAAGTCTGTATAATGAAAGGAAAACGGCGATGAAGAAAATGATGATGACGGCTGTGTTCGCGGCGATGGTCGCGGCGGCGGGGTGCTGTGTGTGTGATGTGCCGAGTGACGCGGCAGTCGATCAGATGAATCGACAGTATATAAGACTGGATATGCGAGTTGAGCAGGAAGGAGAAGTGATTTTCGAGCGGAACAACCTAGTTGCCTATGGC
>JAFPUH010000031.1 GCA_017395505.1 Kiritimatiellia bacterium | reverse complement strand
CGACATCGATTTTGCGACCTTTTACATTTTGCCAATGCCGGCTGTACTATCGGCAAAATGGCGGTGCGTCAAAATCGGGTCGCTCACCAGTTTTCTCCGCGCTCATCATGCGCGAAACGCCACCCCGCCTCTTATGGCTCGGCCTCGCTAAAGCTCAGCCTCGGAATGCGCCGAGACGGCGCCCCGCCCAGACACGAAAGCTCACGAAAGCTTCGCATGAACCTAGGACAATTCACGAGCAAGATGCGCCTGCGACGAAGTCGTCAGGTTGGGTGCGCGAAGCGAACTGCGAAGCATATCCACCGACCGATGGTCGCTGCGAAGGCAGTCGCTAGAGTGGTGCCGCAAGGCCACGCGCCGAAACGACGCACCGCCTCCCCCATTTTCGTGGCCTGCGCAGCAGGCGTTTCGTGTAGCGCGTAAGGCGCTTTTTCGTGTCTGGCGACGCGCCTGAGCCCGAAGGGCGCTTCTGCGAGGCGGCATGGGCCGAGTCGAAGACTCAAGGCCCGATGGCGACGAGCTGAAGCGAATCGCCGTCAGGCGATCAGGCGCTAGCCAGTTTTCGTGGTCGCGCGGAGCGCACAACCTACCCCGAACCTACCACTAACAACTAATCACTGGCGACGAAACGACGCACCGCCTCATTATTTATGAGGGCTGGCTTCGAGGCGATAGAAGCCGGAGACCTGGTTCTCATCCTTTGCCGGGATCGAAACCTCGACCGTATCCTCGGTCGCGATGGTCCAAGACTTTACCTCCATGGCGTCAAGTGTTTCGCCTGTCGAGACGCCGTAGTATAGCCCCGGCACGGCATCGACCTCGACGCTCGCCGTCTCGCCCGCGGCGAGCCTTTCTGTCTTTATCGACGCCGTGGCCGCCGATATGGCGTTCTCGACTTCAGCCACCTCTTCGCCATTATCCTTGAGGCCAATCAGCACCGTTCGCCCGCTTGTCATCATATTGAAGAGCCGGCTGTACCGCAACTGGTTGGCCGGTGTTTTGACCGACGCCGGCAGCTCGGCGTCGTCGGGCCACGCGACAAGCCCAAGACCGATGGCGGACTCCGCTGCGGATGGGGTGGCATAGAGCGTGCGGCCGAAATGCGGCGTCGTGCCATCCTCGACCGGCACGGGCAACGCGCCTAGCGGCTCTTTATCGGCAGCATAGCCGACGGACAATTCATCAAGGTGCATGTTGCCGACAAAGTCCAGCGACGCGAGCCGGCCCGAGTCGACGCTGTAGCCCGATCGCCGTATGCTAGGATAGAGCAGCTTCAGGTCTATCAGCGCCTCGGCCACCTCATTGAACGGCAAATCAGGAAAACGTCTGCGGTAGTCTGGATCGGCGCAGGCGGCGGGCTTGCCGTTTATGAAGACGACGAAGCCCATCAACGAGCGCTCGCCTGGCTGGGTTGTTATGCTTGGTATTGCGCGTACAGTCACTCGGCACCATTCGCCGGCGTATAGCTCGTCCGACGAAACGGCGAGGCAATAGTTCGTGGCGATGTATGTCGCGGCCGTTCTGGTGGTATTGCCTGCTGCGGTGACGCGAAGGTTTGTGACGCCTCCGCTGCCGTAGAGCCACAAGGCGAACTTGGATCCGTCGGGCAAGCTTGGCACGGAGTCGTCGTCTGTCGCGGTGAAGCGCATCTTTCCGTCGACGACGACATCGCCCTCAAGCGCAACATGGCTGCCGGGGTATGACGGATTCAGCACAAAGCTCAGCGACGGGTCGAAGTCGTCGGCCATGAGATGGCCGCCGGCGAACGGATCGCTCTCGAAGCCGCTCTTGAGGTCCACAGCAAAGGCGGCCGCGAAAACCGCGGCCGCCGATATGCACCCAAGCATCATCAATCGCTCATCCCCTTAATCCGTCAGCTTCTCGTAGTCGCTGCCGTTGAAGCCGACGTCCTTGCCTTCGCAAAGCCACTGAGCAAGTTCGCGCGCGTCGGTTCCGCCCTTCGGCATGAGGAGCTTGTCGACATGTCCGTCGGCGTATGCGACATGCGCACAGCGGTTCTTGCCGGACTTGTGGTTGAAGTGTATCGCATCGGGAGTGCCCTGCTGGCCGTCCATTCCCTTGTACTGCATCGTCGGGTCGCTCGCGATGGCCGACTCGTCGATGCCTTCATAGAAGGGAAGCTCCGAGAACAGCAAGTAGCGGTCGGATCTCGGGAGCGATCCATAGCCGACGCAGTTGCTGGAAAGCTCGAGCGTATCGCCCGTCATGCCGACATCGCCGCCGAAGTAGCCGTTCATCATGTAGCTCCAGTGCGGCGCCCTTGCGTTGAGCTCCTTCGCCTTCTTGACATGGGCGGGGCAGAGGTAGACATCGCGGTTGCCCGAGACGTACTTCCAGAGCACGCCGTTCGTCAGGCAGTGCGCCGCGACATCCTCGTCGGTCGTGTAGGACGACACGAACCAGCCGGTGTTCGCCTTGCTGTTGGTCGGCTTGCCCATGTAGGCGCCTTCCGACGCCCACGATATCCAGCCTGGCCGCTCGCTGAAGATTTCGCGAACGTTGCGTATGCCGTCGGATTCGTCAAGCCTCGATGTCTCCATCGAAGCGGCAAGAGGATAGATGCCGACCTTCATGCCATAGCTCTGGCAGGCGACGGCAAGGTTGCGCATGTTGGCGAGGCACTTCGCCGAGCGCGCCGACTCGGTGGCGCCGCCGACGGTTCCGATCAGCACGCCGGCCAGCACGCCGATTATGCCGATCACGACAAGCAGCTCAACGAGCGTGAAACCTCTGCGACAGGATGTGTTCTGCATTTGTCTGCCCTTCCCTTTACTCGAACTGACGGTAGAAAAGTATGCGCGTGCGGTGCGGCTTGGACGCATCGGTCGAAGGATACTCCATGCCAGGATCGCGCCACACCAGTGCGACGGCGCGGGCGCCGAGCTGTGGCGGAGTCTGGTTGACGCTGCCGCCGCCCATCATCGTGGGCTCTGCGCGGACGAAGATCAGGAACAGCTGCTGGCGGTTGGCGAACGAATCGTGCCAGAAGCCGTAGAGGAACTTGCGGTCGACGGTGGAGAGCTTCTGCAGGTTGGAAGAGTCGACGCCGCAGAAGTCGCTCTCGTCGCCGCCCCAGTCGAGCGAGTCGAAGGCAGCCTCCCAATCGCCGTTCTTCGCGCGCACCGCGTCGCGGAACTTTGTGGCGATCTGCTTCAGCTCATCCCACGTGATCTTGTCGGACGAGTTCATCGCGCTGAAGGCGTATTTCTTGTTGAAGGCACTCGCCGAATCAAAGTCGCTCTCGCTGATATCCACGTTGTTCGTCGATGCGGCCCACCAGTCGTAGGGGGTGTTGGCGAACGCCGCCATCAGCGAATCAATCGACTGCGAACACGGATTCACCCTGAATGCGCCATCGTTCAGCACAAGGCCGATATCCTCAAAGTCGTGCCTCGACGCACCCGTCACATCGTAGCACCGGTAGGTGTTCCACATGAGGCTGCCGTTGGCGCAGTTGGAGTCTTGGTTGTCGTTGCCGCCGACCGCCGTGGGATAGGCCGACCTCTCCTTGATGCTGTACTTGCCGAGAATGCGATCGCCGGACGAGCTCATTCCGCTCAAGTCGGGCAGAAACGCCAGCTCGTAGATGGACTGCAACTGCTCCTGACCTGAATTGAACATGAATATGTCGCCATCGCGGTTCGCCGGACGGTCCGGGTCGGTGCCGTTCTCACCGAACCTGCCGAGCCACGTATCGCCGGCTGAAACGGCGATCCAGTTCTCGGGGGCGTGGTTGAAGCGCGGATCGCAACACATCACGGCTCCTGGGGTGTATGTGGCCTCTGCGTCAAGCGAACCGAACACATCGACGGTGAACTTCACGATCTGTGCGGAGTCGAAACGCAGCAGCGGCCCGCGACGACCAAACGCAGCGTCGCCGACGTAGCCGCTGTTGTTTATGCCATTGAGTTCGCTGTCCGACGTGACGCAGGCCGGCACCATGTCGACCGTCTTCTCGCCGACATCCTGATCGGTGCATTTCACGCGAACGAACACGGCGGCATGCAGGGTAAACTCCTCGGCCCCATCGCCCTTCACTATGTTAAGGAAGCTCTGGTCGTTCAAATAGGCGGGAATCGGCTGGCCGTTCGCATCAAGCGGCTGCATGTTGCAGTGCGCGCTGAGAATCGCATCAAAAGCTTTAGCGATTTCTCCTTCGTCGTTCTTGGGGAACCTTGCCTCGATGGTAAACACGGGATTGTTCTGCAGATACTCCTTGACCTTGCGTCCGTCAACCGCGAACACAAGAGACTTGACCGCATCCGCTTCGGTGCGGACGTTGGAGAAGTTCGGCGTTGTCATGGGGCCGGTAAGGGGAATCTTGAAGATGCCGTTTTCGTATCCCCCGGCCTTGAAATCGTCGTCGCTCGTTGGGCGTATGACCGCTAGAGGCATCCTGAAGCTGGAGAGCGATGCCGGGGCGAAGAAGAGCCTAAGGCAAGCCTCGTAGGTAAAGTTCTCGTTGCGCTCGGAGCCACGACGGAACGGGAACATCGCTTCTGCCTTAAGCGAGCCGGAGCAAAACGCACCGCCGTCAAGCTTGTACTCAAGAGTGCGCTTTACACCGCCATCGACAGTCACATCATCACCAACCGTTGATGGAGCGTCACCCAACAGCTTGAGCTTTGATGTAAAGCCGGGGGTGACGGAGCATATCATCGGCACGCGTTCGGTGGAAGGCACGGCAAGCGAGACGGGCACGTTGTTGTCGTCAAGATAGTCGTAGAGGGCGACCAAGTCGAGCAGCGTCAGCCTGGACGCAAGGGCCTTGAAGCCCTCCGACGCCGCATCGCCCCTCTTGCTGAATATCTGAGTAAGCGTAGTGTTGGCGGCAAACGAATCGAACGGCTGGCCTTCATCGGAGGCAAGGTCGACAAGATCTTCGCTCTTAAGCCGATCATCAGAGACACCTGGGGCGTAACTGTCGGTCACCACCCTCATCGCGCGAATGTTCTCCGCCTTCGGATCGCTGGCCGAGCCGATGCCGTAGAAGCCGCCGCTGGAGGCTCCGGTAAGATAATCGCAGAAGGGACTTGTCATCACAGACGAGCCGCCGTTGTTGACTGCGAGGTTCCAGTCCGCAAGCGATATGAGCGGCATCTTGCTCTTATCGATGATGCCCTTCTTGGCCTCGTCAACCTCATTGTTCTTGTTCCTGAACCGAGACATGAAGGACTCCCATGACGAAGGGCTCTTATCGTAGCTGGTGTGAGTCGCATTCTCGCAGAGGTGCGACACTGTAACGCGGCGGTGGCCGGAGTTGCGGCGACCGTCGGCGACGAGGCGGTTCAGATCGAGGCAGTCGGAGACGTCTATCGCGCAGTAGGCGTAGCGGCCGGCGTCGAAGCCGAGCGTGTGCCACGTAGCGGCATGGGAGAGCCGCGAGTAGCGGCGAGCCTCGTTCACCAGCGGAGGCGGTATGTAGGCGAGGCCCTCGAGCGTCAGCGTTGAAACAGTCTCATCTGGCGAGAGAAAACTGTCGCCACCTATGAACACGTTGTTGTACCAGTAGTTGCGGCGCGCCGAACGCTCCCTCAGATTAGTCAGACGCTGCGCGTTAGGCAGGGCGTTGCCGACGCGCTGGTCGGGATATGCGTTCTCGCCGATCGCCACATCGAGCCTCTCGATGGCCTCGGCGAGCGCTGCCTTTGCGAGCTGCCTTGCGGCCGCAGTGCGGCGGAGGTAGCTGGAGGGCAGGCGGGACGAACGCATGAAGGCCGAGAACGACACGGCCGAGATGACCATGAACGCGAGCATGCCGAGCACTATGAGAAGCGCGCTGCCCTTTCTGCTTGACGCGATCTTCATTTGTTTCGCTCCTCGATTGAAAGCCTGTAGAAATTGGGCAGGTAGTAGCCCGTCTGCATGTTGCTGGCGGCAGTAGAAGAAACCGAAGGCACCTGCCCTTCGCGTATCGTCACCCTGTATGGATTGCCCCACGGATCGCGCAACGATCCGTCGGCGCTCGCCGAGCCGTTGTAGAGGACAGGTATCTTGCCGGTGTCGCCAGTCTCGCCGCGCCCCATGATGAAGCCGACGCTGTCTATGGTCGCTTCGCGGTTCTCCATCGCCTCAAGGCCATACTCTCCGCCGCGGGCGTAGTTCTCGTAGGCCAGTATGGCGTTCGTCATCTCCTTCACCTCGGCCGTCGCCTTTACGATGCGCGCACGGGCGCGGGCGCTCGACACGGATGTGCCGATTGCACCGGTCAAGAGCGCGATCATTCCAATCACGACCAGCAGTTCTACAAGTGTGAATGCTCGCTTCATAGGTCTATCTCGTCCGGCCATGTCGTTATGTCGTCGTAGGTGTCCGCCTCGCCGTCGGGTCCCCACGACGTCACACCGACGGTATATGACTTGAAGCTTCTTCCGCCCGAGCCGGAGCCGACGGATATGGTCTCGATGTCGCTGCCCTTCGTATCACCCTTGACCTTGGTAAGCAGGACGATCTTGTCGGCGCCCGTCGTGTTGCCGTAGCTGCAGGCGCGGGTTCGCAGGGAGCCGTCATTCTGCCAGAGGCCTGTGATCCGGTAGGCGGAGTCGCCATGCACGAACATGTTGTCGGCCTCTTCGCGCACTTCCGCGATATTGTCGCGAACCTCGTCGAGATCGGCTACGCCGGCTACGCCGGTGCGCCAGGCTATCGACGACTGGTTGAATATCATCGTAAGTATCGTCACGAGCATTCCCAGGAGAAGGCTCGCCACGAGAAGCTCAAGTATCGTGAAGCCCCTTCTCATTTGTTTGGATCTCCCTGAAATCTGACTTCTGTGTAGTACATCGGCATCGAAAGCAGCATGCCAGGCTGACGCGTGGCTCGGAAGGCTATCTTGACGATCGGGGAATCCTTTTCATGCAGCACAACAAGGCCGCACTTCATGCCGGTTCCGCTGACGGCGGACGAGGGGAATTGCGTCTTCACGTCAAACTGCCCTTCCGCGGCGTTCGACAGCGCACCCATGATGCCGGAGAACGCCTGCTCGGCAGTACTCTGCGGATTCTTCTCGACAAGCCCGGTCGAGCCGTTGAAGTACTCTGCCCATCCGCGGTCGCCGGGATAGTTGCCGATGTTCCTGAACACGGACCATTTCAGGTTCGTCGCGCTGCAACCCATTGCGATAGGGCTCATCACGGCGTCGGCAATCGCGGCGCCGGCGACATCCTCGCGGCTCTGGCGGTTTTCGCGGTAGCCCAGGGAGTAGAGCGATACCATAGCCAGTATGCCGCCCGCCATTATCAATATGGCGAGGTTTACCTCCATTATGGTGAAAGCGCGCCTCATGTCATTCCAGCTCCTTCGTTGGATCGGCCGTCTCGCCCACCTTTTCCGGCGAGAGGTTGCCGGCGGCGTTGGGGCGCAACGCGCGAATCTCGATCGTCTTGGTTGAAGAGGTGTTGTCAGAGAGCTGGGCATACCCGCCGGCGCCCCCGCCGAACACCATGCGCCCCGCCTCCTTGACGGGCGACGACATGGTTTTGGAATAGGAGGAGCCGAATATGAAGTTCTTCGGCAGCTCTATCGTCTGGAACTCAAAGCCGTAGGCGTCGCCGACCGCCCAGTTCGGGCCGCCGCTTCCGCCGCCGTTCTGAAGAATGAAGGCGCAAATGCCGAGCTTGCCCTCGTCGGGCTGCTTGTTCTGGAACTTGACCTCGGCCTTCTTGCTGTCGCAGCCGCTGTAGTATTCGGAACCATCATCCGACGGATCAACCGCAGTGCCGACCGGCTCGAGAAGATACATCTCGGCCACTTCGCTCCTGTACACCGAATCGTATACCCTGCTGCGCTTGAAGCCGCTTTCGCCCGATATGTCGTCCATCTGGTAGAGGTACATTCCAGAAGCTCTGGGCGAAGAGCTGTCGGAGACGGGATACGTCCTGTCGAGATCGGCAAACTCGTCGTAGAGGTAGTTGGAGTCGACGCCGGTTATCCGCCCGGCGCGCCTGACGGCGACCGCCTTGCCGACGACTATCTCGTTCTCGTCGTCGCTGCTGGCGCGAATCGTCTCGTTCCAGAAATATATGGCCGTGGGCTGGCGGTCGATCATGGCGCGCTGAAACGCCGCACGAACAAACTGGCTTGCGTTCTGAACCGCGCCGCGCTCCTCCATGCCGCGAACCACCGAACGGTACGCGCCGATCGACACCGTGCCGAGCAGGCCCATTATGCCCACCACTACAAGCAGCTCCAGAAGTGTAAACGCCTTGCGCATCATTTTGTCACCGTTAGTTGGTCAGTGGGAATGGAGTAAACCATCGTAAATCTGCGGAATCGCCCGGTATCGCTGTCGGGGTAGCCGAACATCATTTCGCTGACCTTCATCTTTCGGGGCGACTTCTTCTTGTCGCCGCGCAGAGCCACCATGAAATCCATTCCGACGGTCTGCGAGTTGACCACCCCAGAGCGGGCGACGAAGAGACCGGTTATGTCTATGAGCGGATTGCCGGCGGTTCCAACCGAGGTCTTTATCAGTTCGCGCATCACCCTGTCGCTCTCGGCATCGGTAAGCACATAACGGTCGGCGTCGAGCGAGCCGCCGCTCATCCTGTAGTTTCCGGTACGACCTTCGGACTCGAAGTCGGGCCACTCATCCTTCTGCGCGTAGTATGTGGCTATGCCGGAGTTTACCATCGCCACTAGCGCATCCGACTTTCGGGCGCGCGCCTGCTTGACCGCACCGGCCGCAGCCGTGGTCACGATTGTGATCAGCACCGAAAGGATGCCGACCACCATCAGCAGTTCGACTATGGTGAAACCTTTGCGTTTCATCGGACCCCCTTGGCCATGCCAGGCGCCCAGCTGTAGACATCATCCTTCTTGAGCCCCCTGGTGTAAGCCTCAAGCTTGCCGTCCTTGCCTGCGCCCCAAACTGCAGCCGATGCCCTTATCGTGACGGGCTCCCCGCCGACGGAGGCCTCGACGATGCCATCGCCATCGAGGTCAAGCGCGTAATGCAGAATGTGATCCTGAACGGTAACCGAGCCGGCGACCTTGTCGCTCAGGGAAGCGGAGCGGCCCCTGCGCTTGATCGTCGCCGCACCCCAAGGGTCGACGATGCCGAGCTTGTCGAGACCGTCGAGAGCGGTGCCATCGCTGTTCAGCGTAAGCGAAAGGTACTTCTTCTTCGCCAAAGGAAACGCCGCCTGCGCATCAAGCTCGCCGTCGTTCGCGCCGTTCGCCGCAAGCCTCTTGGGCCACGACCCCTCCTGCTGGAAGAGCGCGGTTAGAGCCGTCGCCACGTTGCTCACAAGCTCCTGCGCCTTGGCACGCTCGGCCGTCTCGCGCATCTTGGAGAAGCCGGCCAGGGAGGCACCCGTCAACACGGCGATGATGCCGATGACGATAAGCATTTCAATGAGGGTGAAGGCGTTTCTGGAATGTATGTTTTTCATGTCAATTGCTCATGTGGATGAAGTCGTCTTGCGTCCAGAGGCTTATGCGCTCGCGCGCGATCGTGGACAAATCGGAGGAATCGAGAGGAACCCACGGCGGGAAGGTTCGCCCGTTGGGGCCTGCCGACCAAAGCGTATAGCTCTGATATGGGGCCGGAGAATAGTAGTAGAGCTCGTTGCCCCAGCCATCCAGCACAGTGATGTAGTCGAGCACATACTGCTGGCTGTGCGAATCGTTGCTGAAGTCGCCCGGTTCGTAGACCGATTTGTAGGCGGCGGGGTTGTCGCTCCTTATTTTTTGTTCGCCGTCGCCTGCGGTTGATATGACCACGCCGAAGAGGTTCCAAGTATGCTCGCTCGCCACCACGCCCTCTAGATTGGGCATCCAACGGGCCGTTATGGCCTGCGACGGTATGTTGGCGACACTTGCCAGCTGCTCGGCGTTCTGGCTCGCCTGGTTCTCCTGTATCTTGTTCCAGGTGAATTCGGAGTCGTCAAGCGGATTGCGTGGCAGGGTGTTGTTGCCGGTCCACTGGGCATAATCGAAGAACGACTGGTCACCGTTCATCATTACAAGGTATCGCGGCAGCAGGAAGCTCATCAGACCGAACTTGAAGAGCTGAACCTTGCTCCATTCGACATCATCCTTATATGGATTGAATCGACCTATGTTTTCCGACGAGGCGTCAGAAAAACCGGCGTTGTACACGGCCTTCACCTCAGGGCTGGACCAATACGCCTTGTAGCGGCTGTCGCCCGAGTTGGCCTTTTGCGCCAAGGCGTCGCTCACGATCTTGATTCGCTGGCTGTACCCGTCGGGGAACGGAAAGCACGCATCGACAGGCTGCGCGCGGCACGCGGCTTCGACCTGGTTCCAGGCGGCGACCTCCCTGGCCTCACCGATGGACGACCAGGACCAGAGGTCGGTATTTTCCTCTTCTTCGCTCTGTATGCCGTGCGAATTGGCCTTGGCGTATATGTTGCGCGTTCCGTGAAGCTTCACCGGCGGATAGCTGCCGAAAGCCGCATAGTATCCGGAAAGGCAGTTCTCGACGCGCTGAAGCCTGCTGATCGTGACATTCCGCCGCGTGGAATCGCTACCCATCGAGCCAAGCCGAAACACCATCCCCATGAGCGTGATCAGCACGGTCACGACGATGAGCATTTCGACTAACGTAAAGCCCTTTTTCACCTTAGGCTCCTGCACCGGAAACGGACGAGATGATGTCGATCATCGGAAGGAACATGGCCGTGACGATCGTGCCGACGACCAACGCGAGCACGATGATCAGCGCAGGTTCGATGGCGGCGGTCATGCCGGCGACGGCGTTGTCGACCTCGTCATCGTAGGTGTTGGCAATTCGCGTAAGCATGTCGGCCAACGCGCCTGTCTCTTCGCCGACCTCGACCATCGACACGACCATGGGCGGGAAGACCGAGCACTGCGAAAGCGGCTGGGTCATGCCCTCGCCCTCCTTGACGGCGTCATGCACATCCTGAAGGGCCTTCGAGACGACGCGGTTGCCGGTCGTGTCGCGGACGATCACGAGCGACTGCAGAATCGGCACGCCAGACGAAAGCAGGGTGCCGAGGGTTCGCGTAACGCGCGAGACGGCCGTGCGCTGGGCGAGGGTGCCGATCACCGGCGCCTTCAGCTGGCAGACGTCGTAGAAGTAGGCGCCCACCTCGGTCTTGCCGAAAATCTTCTTTGCAACGACTATGGCGGCGATTATCGCGACAATCAGCAGGCCGTTGTGCTGCACGAACTCGGAAGCGTCCATCACGTACTGGGTGATGGCGGGAAGCGCCTTTCCGCCGAGCATGTCGTTGAACACCTGCTTGAACTTCGGAATGACCGCCACGAGCAGGAAGCCCGTGATACCCACGGCGGCGACGAGCACGACGATCGGGTAGATCATGGCGCCCTTCACCTTGTTGGCGATCTTCTCGGACTTCTCGGCGAATTCGGCGAGACGGCCCAGCACGACCTCGAGCACGCCGCCCGCTTCGCCTGCCTTCACCATGTTCACGTAGAGCTTGTCGAAGATCTTCGGGTACTGCGTGAGCGACTCGGAGAACGTTCCGCCGGCGGCGATGTTCTCGGAGATTCCGTTCAGCGCCTCTACCATCTGGGGATCCTTCATCTGGCGCTTCAGGACGTCGATTCCGCGCATCAGGGGCAGGCCGGCGTTGACGAGCGTGGCAAGCTGGCGAGTGAACTGGGTAAGAACCTTCGTCTTCACCTTGCCGCGCATCCACGAAGGCAGCTTGATGTCCTTGGACTTCGCCGCAGGCTTGGCCGCAGGTTTCGGCGCCTTGCCCTTCTTGGCCTTTGGCGCGGGGGCGGAGGCGGCCGGGGCCGACTTCACTTCACCTAGCGCCGTCGGGAAAAGCCCCTGGGCGCGAACCGCCGCAATTGCAGAACTGCGGTCGCCCGCCTCAATCTGTCCGCGGGTCTCGTTGCCCGCGGCATCCTTCGCAATGTATTGGAATGTCGCCATTGTTCAACCTTTGTCGAGTGTTGCCAGAATTATACCACAATCTTGCCTTTTTGCGCAACGCCTTTATCCGTTGAGGGACGGCAGCTCCACCTGCGGGGCGGGGGCCGGCTCTTCAACGGAGGCGGGACGCGGAGAGGGAAAGACGAGAAGCATAGCCCATGCTATGAGGGCCGTAACGAGGCCGACTATGGCGCCGAGGCGAATCCAGGTTCCGAAGCGGATGGGGTTGTGGCCGTGCTTCTCGAGAAGTCCCGAGGCGACTATGTTGGCGGTGGAGCCGACGACCGTTATGTTGCCGCCGAAGCAGGCGCCGAAGAGGAGCGCCCACCAGAGCACCGAATAGTCGGCGGCCCTTTCGACAAGCGCCTGGATGACGGGCGTGAACGCGGCGACGAAGACGATGTTGTCGACGAAGGCCGAGCCGAGCGAGGCGATCAGCAGCACGAGCGGTATCATGCCCTTCGGGCCGCCCGAGACGTGCTTGGTAAGGCTGTCGGCGAGGTTCTGCGTTATGCCCTGCTCGTTGAGGGAGCCGGCGATGGCGAAGAGGAGCATGAAGAAGAGGAGGGTCCACCACTCGACGTCCTTCTCCACATAGTGTCGCGCGCGATGGGGGCGCCAGATCATGAGGATACCGGCGACGATCAGCGGCGTCATTATGAGGAAGGCGTTCTTGTTGGCGACGCCGCCGAGGGCGAGGGCGTGCTCGATCTGGTGGTGGAAGGCTATCACCGAGACGGTCGCGAGCAGAATGAAGAGTCCCGTTTTGTATGGTATCTGAAGCACAGGCCCGAGCCCCATGCGGCGGTGGCGGGCCATGGCGAGCGTCATGCGGCGGATGTCGGCGCGGAACCAGAAGATGGTTATGCCGAGGGTCGCCACGAGCGAGACCAGCGCGACAGGCGTGGCGCCGACGAGGAACTGCGCGAAGGTGAGGCCGGCCTTGTTGCCGATGAAGATGCCGACGGGGTTGCCGAGCATCGTGGCGGACGAGCCGATGTTGGTCGCCATGACGGCGATCAGCACGAACGGGTGGGGGCGGAGCTTCAGGGTGTCGCAGACCTGGAACACCAGCGCCAGCACGACGACGATCGACGACACCTCGTCGACGACCGAGGCCAGCACGGCCGACAGCACGCAGAGTATCGCGGTGAACGACACGCCGTTCATGTTCTTTCGGTTGATGATCGACTGAATGACCCAGGTAAGGAAGCCGAGGTCCTTTAGGACGCCGACTATGATCATCATGCCCACGAGGAAGAATATGATGTCGAGCTCGGTCGCCTTGAGTATGGACTGAAGCGTCATCGCGTGTGTCGCTATGAGGATGGCGACGCCGAGGAACGCCGCGGCCACTCGACGCTCCCAGAAGAAGAGCGTGGTCGAGATAACGCCGGCGAAGACCGCGAGCGTGACGGTCTGGGTCAGGTTTTCGACGAGGCCGCCGGCCCAGCCGCCAAGCGACACCAGGGCGACGACGAGCGCCAGCAGAAAGACTTTCGGATTGAGTTTCATCGTCGGCTACTCCCTGAATATCTTGTTGAGGAAACGCGGCAGGCGCACGACGCCGACAAGCTTGCCGCCTTCGCGCACGTAGCACTTGGAGCTCTTGAAGCGGGTCATCTCGCCGGCGACCTGGATCGCCGGGGTGTCGGGCGTCACCACTGGGAACTCCTTCACGAGTATCTCGCTGAGCCATGTGCGGCGCTCGTTCTCGAGAACCTGCGCGAACGGCTCGAAGTTGGCGATGGGCGTAAGGTCGCTCATCCAGAGCAGGTATTCCGGCAGGCAGACGCGAAGCAGCTCGCCCGCGCGGACGACGCCCTTAAGGTCGCCGTCGCGGTCAAGCACGGCGATCTCGCTGACGTGGTTTTCGATGAAGGTGTCGACGCAGGCCTGCAGGGTATCGGTGTCGCGCAGAGTAAGGAAGTCGCGCGTCATTATGTCGGCCGCCGTTATGTAGCGCGGCAGATAGGCCTTGCCGCTCTCGAAGAAGCGGAAGATGTCGCCGGCGTTGGTCATCGCGGCGACGGTGCGGAGCGTCGCGTCGTCCTTCAGCGCTGTCGTGAGCGCGCGGAGTATCTGAAGGTATAGGGCCGGCTTGTCGCGCGGGATCAGCAGCAGCAACGCCACATGCACGGGTGAGTCTTCGCCGGGCCAAACGATGCCGCGCTCGCTCGTCGCGATCGCTATGCGAGGCTCGACAAGCCCCTCGATTCGGGCGTGCGGCAGGGCGAGCCCATCCATTATCACCGTCGAGCCGGCGGCTTCGCGCTTCAACACGGCGGCGGTCGTCTCTTCGATTCCGGTAGGCGGCACGCGCCCTGTGCGGTATATGCCCTCGACGAGGCGCCGCACGATCTCGTCGCGCGAGAGCTCGCCGCAATGCGGCATAACGTCGCCGACGCCGAAGAACGACGTCAGCCGAATGTCTGCGTTCTTTTTCACGATTGAATTATACCATAAATCACTTGCCCACGCAGAAGCGCGAAAAGATCGAGTCGAGGAGATCTTCGGAGTATGTCGCGCCGACGAGCCTCGCGAGCGCGTCGGCCGCGCTGCGGACGGAGTTGGCGGCAAGCACGATGTCGTCCATGGGACCCGAGAGCGCGCTGCGGGCTTCGGCGAGCAGCGACTTTTCGCGGGCGCTGGGAGTCGGCGAATCTTCGTCGAAGGCGGCGCTCAGGCTTGTGAGGCGCTCGACAAGCGCGGCCTTCAGATCGGCGAGGCCCTCGCCTGTGACGGACGAAACGTTTAGCGCGCCGGGTTCGCGGACCATGTCGCACTTGGAGTGGACTCGCAGCGCCCCGTCGATTTCGCAGTCGAGCGCGAGAACGACATCGGCATTGGCGATGAGGGCCTCGGCGCGGCGCACGCCTTCGGCCTCGATGTCGTCGGAGGTTCCGCGGAGGCCAGCCGTGTCGACGAGGCGAACGGGCCACCCGCCGATGTCGAGCCACTCCTCGATCGAGTCGCGCGTGGTGCCGGGTGTCGCCGAGACGATTGCGCGGCTGGTGCCGAGAAGCGCGTTCATGAGCGACGACTTGCCGGCGTTGGGGGGTCCGGCGAGAACGACGAGGGCTCCGTCGCGGAGAATGCGTCCCTCGTGCGCGCGAGCGAGCGCGTGTTCTATTCCATCTTTTGCGGCGGCGGCTTCGGAGGCCGCATCGTCTAGAAACGACGGCGGCAGGTCGGACTCGTCGACATCAAGCGCGTGCTCGAGGGTCGAAGAGAGGCGGAGAACCTTGTCGTAGAGGCCGCGATACGCCTTTGCGGCGGAGCCACCCTGGCGGGAGATGGCGTCGTCGGCTGCGCGATCGGTCTTCGCGTCGACCAGCTCGATGACGCCCTCGGCCTCGCTGAGGTCCATTCGTCCGTTGAGGAACGCGCGCTCGGTGAACTCGCCGCGACGGGCGAGGCGGGCGCCGGCGGAGAAGCAGGCCTCAAGTATGCGGCGGGGCGCAACCGATCCGCCGTGGCACTGGAACTCTACGACATCCTCGCCAGTGTAGCTGCGCGGCGATGCGAACGCGAGGACGACGCACCTGTCGAGTATCGCGCCGTCCAGCGAGAGAGTCCTGAGGGCGATGCGGCCTGGCTGCGGCGGCGCGCCAGTCAGCCGCTCGGCGACGGCGAACGCGTCGGGACCCGAGACGCGAACGATCGCCACCGCTCCCCTTCCGGGGGCCGTGGCGATCGCAGCTATCGTGCGAGATTCCTCGATCACGAATACTTCTTGACGATGGCTTCGTACTCGGCGGACTGCTCCTCCATCGACTGCACCATCTTGAACTGCGTACGGCAGCGGACGAGGTTGTGGTCCTCGTAGGCCGTGCGGAAGTAGGTGTCGCCGGCAAGGTAGTCCGTAAGGAAGCGGATGCCGATCGTCAGCGTGATGAGGCGGCCGGCGAACGCGAGGTTCGCCTTCTCGGCGTCGGTCAGGAACTTCGCCTGGGCGAGGTAGCCCTTGACGAGCGCCTCGAAGTACTCCTTCTTGGAGTAGACCTTCGAGAGGTCCTTCTCGTCCTCTGCGGCGGCGGCGGACGAGGTACGGACCATGTCGCCGAAGTCGTAGAGGGCCGAGCCGGGCATCGTCGTATCGAGATCGATCACGACATTGGTGCCGTCGGGCGCGAGCATCACGTTGTTGATCTTCGTGTCGTTGTGGGTGATGCGCTCGGGTATCTCGCCGCGCTCCATCATCGTCACGATCTTGGCGGCCTCTTCGCGGCGGGCCTCGACGAACGCGAGCTCCGCGGCGACGGACGCCTTTCGCCCCTTCACGTCGGCGGCTGCGGCCTCGTCGAGGAGGCGCAAGCGGTCGACCGTGTTGTGGAACTTCGGGATAATCTCGCCGAGACGCGGAGGAGGCAGGTCGGCCAGGTCGTTCTGGAACTTGGCGAACGCGCCGGCGACGAGCTCGGCCTGGGCCGGGTTCGTCACGAGGTCCGTCGAGGTGTAGCCCTCGAGGAACGCATAGAGGCGCCACGGATTCGCGTAGCCCTTGACGACGAGGGACTTCACGCCCTTCTTCGCGAGGTGCTCCGTCACGCGGAGTACGTTGTCCTTCAGCATCTCGGGCGGGAAGATGTCGGTGTTGACGCGCTGCAGAATGTAGCGCGTCCCCGACTTCGTCTCGACCTTGAAGGTGTCGTTGATGTGGCCCGAGCCGTAGCGCGAGACGTCCGTCTGGTCCGTCACGCCCATCGAAGCGAGGGCCGCATCAAGCTGCTCCTTGGTGTATTCGCGGTTGCTCATATTACTTCTTGCAGCCTTTCTTGCAGGAGGCCTTCTTGGCGGGGGCCTTCTTCGCAGGCGCCTTCTTGATCACGGGGATCTGCGCGGCCGCGACCGACTGGCCGAGGCGGCGGAAGTGTTCATCCGGGACGAAGAGCTCGATCTTCTCGGCCCACTCGGGATAGACGTCCTTGAGCATCGTCTGAGCAGTCTCGAGGATGACGTCGCCGCCAAGACCGGAGGTCACGCGGCCGAGGAGCATCATCGACGAGTAGTCGTAGAACTCGTTGTACCACGGAATCGCGTGGGCGAGGAAGCGGCCGATCTGGATGTAGACCTTGAGGGCGCGCTGGTCGCCCTTCTCCATCGCGGCCTGGACGACCTTGAGGCGCTCGGGCAGCTTCATCTCGGCCGGGAACTCGAAGCCGAACTTCTCGGCGAGCCAGTTGACGGCCTGCTGCGAGAACGCCATCGCGCCGACGCCGGCGTCACCGGACCACTCGCAGCGGGGAGCGTTCGGGTTGAAGTCGACAGGGGCGAACGCGAGCTCGGTGATGCGGCCCGTGAGCGCGCCGGACTGGTCGATGTAGCCGACGGCCTCGGAGGAACCCATCGCTACGCCGAGGATGCCCTTCTTGCCCATCGTGATCATTCCGGCGAGGGCGGAGACGTCACCGTCGTTGTAGATCTCAAACGGAACGCCCCAATCCCTCTCGACGCGGAAGAACATGTCCTGCGCGACGGGATACTTGTCGGGGTTCTTCTCCTTGATCGCGCGGAAGAGCGAGGCGACGCCCATCTTCTTGCCGACGAGGGTACCGGCGGTCGAGCCGCCGATGGCGTCGACGCGGGGCAGGGTCGCGGCGGCCTCCTTGAGGCCGGCGGTGAGCAGCGAGTAGTGGTACTCGGGGTCGGGGTTGTTGCGGGGATCCCAGGGGAACTCCTTGGAGAACACGACCTTGCCCTCATTGAGCGCGGAGATCTTGAAGTCGCTCGCGCCGAGGTCGAAGCCGATACGGCAGCCGTCGGCGACGGTCTTCACCTTCGTGAGCGTCTCGTTCATCTCGGGCATCTTCTTGAGAGGAACGACGACGGCCTCGACAGGGCGGCCGTAGAGATCGGAGAAGAAGCCGTAGTCGAACTTGCGCGAGCCCTTCTTCGTGTAGGCCTTGGCGACGGGCTGGACGACGGCGTCAGGACCGGCGAGGTAGAGCTTCCAGCCGCCGGCGGACCAGACGATGAACTTGGCGATCCTGTCGACGACATAGCTTACCTTCTTGGCGGCCTGCGGGTCGAGACGCTGCGGAATCGGGAGATCGTAGCGGAAGACCTTGCCGTCCTCGCGTTCCCACGCAATCGCCACGACGTCGGCCTTTGCGCCGATACCGTCGTAGATTTCCCAGAGCGCGCTCATCGGGGCGACGAACTCGGTGTTACATTTGCTTTTCTTGCTGCATGAGCATGCCATGACGTCTTCTCCTTGTTATAGGTGTTGGTTTATGTATTTCACACTGTATGTAAATTGTATCATAAAGTATCGAAAGCCGCAAGCAACGCCGGAGTGACATCGACGAGGGAGTTCACTCGCTCGCGTATCTGCGCCTCCTTCGGACCGAACGCTATGAACGGCACGGGGTTGCGCGTATGGCCGCGCTCGGACATCGCCTCGACGTTGCCGTGGTCGGAAGTGGCGACAAGGGTTATGCCGGCAGTGTAGGTATATCTTACGAGCGAGGCGAGGAACTTGTCGTAGGTGCGCAACACGATGCAAGCGCGCGCATAATCGAGGGAGTGCCCCGACACGTCGGTCTGGAAGAACTCGTAAAGCGTGAAGTCGTTCTTGAGGGCGACGCCGAAGAGATGCTCGGCCGCGCGCTCGGGAGTTATGACGGGGATTTCGGGATAGCGATCCTGTATCGTCTCGCGCGTGATGTCCTGCATCACGGCAGTATCTTTAGTGAGGTCGTCGATGGTAGATATCGTCTCGGGTGCGGTCAGCGCCATTACTGTTGTGACGGACTTGAAGCGGCGCGAGGAAAGGTCTTCGGGCGACTCCACAAGATAGGCGTCCGCAAAGCGGATCCGTTTGCCGCGCTTCTTCAACTGAAGGAAAAGATTGTTTTCCTCTATTATATGGCGCAACGCAGGGCTCGGAAAGCCCTCGCAGTGCTTGCCGACGGCCTGAGGACAGTTTACCCCTGTGAACATCGTCGCCTGGCCGGTCGCGGATTGCGGCAGACCTTCAACGCCAAGGCATGAATCGATGTTCTTCGAGTGTTCCGTTATGAGACGCCAAAGCGTCGGGCAAACCTCGGGATTCACCGGATTGTCGGCCGCCTTTTCGCGTATTCCTACGCCATCTATGAACAAGAACAATATCTTCACGCTAGGTAGTATATCAAATATCAGCACTTTTGTCACTTGTGTTGATAAGTATTTGATAAGTGTTGACATGAGTTTACATTTTCCCACTTGACACAGGAGGACAAAATGCGAGATCGTCCCTATTTTATAGGGGTTTGAGCATTTTCCGTTCCTTTTTTTCAGCCGCATAACGTTCGTGTTTTTTATGTTCACAATCCAGTAGATAATATGCTATAATAAGGACGATATGAACAACACGGATTCATACGGGGTCATTGTCGTCGGCGGAGGACACGCCGGTTGCGAAGCCGCTCTTGCCTCAGCAAGAATGGGCATCAAGACACTACTCGTGTCATCAAAGAAATCTGCAATTGCTCAGATGCCATGCAATCCGGCAATAGGTGGATTGGCAAAGAGTCACCTTGTCTACGAGATCGATGCCCTAGGCGGCGAAATGGGAGTCAATGCTGATGCTTGCGCGCTGCAGGCCAAGATACTCAACAAGAGTCGTGGACCTGCAGTCTGGGCAACTCGTGCACAGTGCGCCAAGAAGGAATATGCCGAGAGGATGCAACGAATCGTCGCAGGCAGCACAAATCTTGATGTACTTGAGGATGAAGCAACCAATATACTTACCAGATGTGTCACTGGTAATAATGCCCCCACAGACAGAGAATGTTACGGAATCAGGACATCAATAAGCGGAAATATCCGTTCACAGTGCGTCATCATAACAGCCGGCACAAGTCTCCGCGGGCGGATATGGATCGGAAAGACCGGAGAAGAAAGTGCTGGCGACGGGCGACCTCCAGCGAATCGATTGTCTGATTCACTGTCGAATCTTGGTTTTCAACTTATCAGGTTAAAGACTGGCACACCCCCAAGATTAAAGGCTTCGACTTGCGATTTCTCGAAATGTCTGCAACAATCAGGAGATACTCCGCGTCCGCTATTCCACTACGGGCCACTGTTCCACATGGAACGTTTACCTCATATGGACGCGCTCGCAGGTCAATATGGGGATGATGTTCCACGTGGAACAAGCAACGCTTATGGCCGTGAGTTGCCGTGTTGGCTTACCCATACTACACCAGTAACTCACAGAATAATACGTGACAATTTATCCTCTTCTGCCTTGTATGGCGGTGCAATTGAAGGTGTCGGAGTGAGATATTGCCCTTCAATCGAGGACAAGATTGTTCGATTTTCAACTGCCGATCAGCATCATGTGATGCTTGAACCTGAAGATTCAGCTGGTAATGTGATATATCCTAATGGACTAAGCTGCAGCCTTCCAAGAGATATTCAGGAGAAGTTGATTCACTCTGTCCCTGGATTGGAGGATGCAGAATTTCTGGCCTATGCGTATGCAATCGAATATGACAGCATAGATGCTAGAGAACTTAAACATACCTTAGAATCCAAGCGCATTTCAGGACTCTTCTTTGCTGGTCAAGTAAACGGTACTACAGGATATGAAGAGGCTGCGGCACAAGGGATTATGGCAGGGATAAATGCATCACTTAAGGTGTTGGATAGAGATCCGGTTGTATTGAGTCGTCAAGATGCTTATATCGGGGTTATGATAGATGACCTCGTCACCAAGGGAACTGATGAGCCGTATCGTATGTTCACCAGCCGCGCTGAACGTCGCCTTATACTTCGACAAGACAATGCGAGGTATAGATTGGCAGATGTTGCCGATAAGGTTGGCCTACATTCACCTGAGTATAGACAAGAAACCAAAATGTTGACAACTGTTTTGAGTGATGCCTTGGTAAGCGGCAAATCTGTACAGGCTGTCTTGTCCGATAGAAATCCTACACTGCTTGACGGCAACCATAACTCACTAGATATACTTGAGGAACAACTAGGCGTTATGCGTCATTATGCACCATATGTGGAACAGGAGATAAAGGCCGCCGAAAGGGCAAAAAATGACGAAAAATTAAAGATACCTTCCTGGTTGGACTATGACAAGTGCAAGGCTCTGCGCTATGAAAGCCGCGAAAAACTCAAGAAATTCAAGCCGGAAACCCTTTTTCAAGCATCTCACATACCTGGAGTCAACCCTTCTGATATCGCTATATTGGCCATAATCATTAAACGTGGAAGTTATTAACATTTTATGTTGATAAAATGTAGACATAAGATGATTAAAAGTTTTGCACAACACGCATCATATATGGTATTATATATGCCACGATAGCAGAAAGGGTATTCAGCATGAGCAACACCATAGATGCAGCGTCGAAAGGTGCATGGGATAGAGCAATCACGATCTATCTTTCCACCCTTCCTACGCCCGACGAGAAAAGCCAAGTTGAAAGATACTTCGGCATGATAACTTCCGTATCCTTCAGCGATGGAGTGTTCACAGTTTATACGGCGAACAAGTTTGCGGCTGAGCTTCTTAAGGATTCGTATGCATCGAAGCTTAAGAACTGCCTTAGCCTTGCTGGTGTCTCCAAGCCTATCGAAATTGAATTCAAGTTTGATGAGAGCAGCATACCTGCAATAGTAATACCAAAGCAGTCATCAGATCAGCAGCCCTCGGAAAAGTCATCTACATATTTCGAGTCGACAATGCCTCTTATAGAGGATTATACGTTCGATGAATTTGTTGTTGGCCCTTCTAACAGCTATGTTCACGCTGCAGCTAGAGGTGTAACGCAGGAGCCAGGCAAGAAGGGCTACAACCCTCTGTTCATACATGGCGGCACCGGTCTCGGCAAGACTCACATAATGCAGGCCATAGGAAATGAGATCAAGCGAAAGAATCCTATGGCGGCAGTTTGCTATCTGACTGCCGAACGTTTCATGAATGAATACGTCAACGCCCTTACGAGCAACTCGATTCAGCAATTCAGGGACCGGTACCGTAAGATAGACGTACTTCTGGTTGATGACATACAGTTCATGGGCCAGAGAAAGAACTTCCAGGAAGAGTTCTTCAATACTTTCAATGCCCTTCATCAAGAGGGCAAGCAGATAGTGATGACGAGCGATGTGGCTCCAAAAGATCTGCCAAGTATAGAGACCCGTCTCATATCCCGCTTCGAATGGGGAATGGTTCAAGAGATAGAGCTTCCAAGCTACGAGACTCGTCTTGCCATTCTTAAAAAGAAGTCTGAGACCATACGACCAAAGGTACCTGATGAAACGTTGAAGTTCATTGCACAGAACATTAAGAGTCATGTTCGTGCGATGGAAGGCGCCCTTGCCAAAGTCAACGTGATGGTTCAGATGAATCCATCGCTTCCTCTCAACGAGCAGATTCTATCCCATCTTCTCAAGGACTTCATTGAAAAAGAAAAGACGCAGAAGAAGGTTTCCATAGAGGAGATACAAAAGGCTGTAGCTGCGAAGTACTTCGTAACTATGACTCAAATGGTCTCGGCTGAGCGCACTGCTTCAGTTGTGACTCCAAGGCAGCTGGCAATGTTCATAGCCAGAAAGTTCACTACAAAGAGTCTGCCTGAAATCGCTAAGCAGTTCGACAAGACACATGCCACTATCATCCACGGAGTCAAGTCGATTGCAAGGCGCCTTGATGTGGAGCCTGAGCTGAGGGACAACCTTATATCCATAATATCCGAACTCGGATATACCATGGATGACAGGATCGATGCGTAAACACACATTGATGAAAATATGTTGATTGCCTGTATAGAGAACTCTTCTTGTGAACATGACTACCGCTTCAATGATCGCTTGTCTTCTTGTGTGCACATTAAAGTCAACAACCCTAACTTCAATGCGACCCCGTCTATTCGAGGGTTTGGAGAGTTGTGAACACTATCAACATTCCTAATAGTATAGTAATAAAGGCTCTTTATATTATCAGCATTATTTGATACAATTTACCAAACCCCTCAACAGGGACATGAAAGGACATACGATGAAAATCTCTATACTGCGTTCTAAGTTTCTTGAAGGACTAAAGTCCGTCCAGAACATTGTTGCCGGAAAGGGGTCTCTGCCCATAATCCAGAATGTGATGATCGAAGCCAAGGGCAGCGCAATCGAGCTTACCACGACCGACCTTGATATCTCAATTCGCAGCACTGTATCCTGCGATGTCAAGGAGGAAGGCGCTTCCACCCTGCCGGTCAAGCTTCTGTTCAACCTTATGGTAAAGGCTCCGGAGGGCGAGGTCGAAGTAACCATAGACACCAACGAGCAGGCTACAATAAAGGCAGGTAGCGCCAGCTACAAGCTCAACGGAAAACCCGAGTCCGAATTTCCCCGCCTCAACGCCGGCGAAGACTCGAACGAGTACATAATGCCTCGCCAAACCCTTCAGGAGATGCTCCGCAAGACTTCATACGCCGCTTCTCAGGACGATACCCGCCGTACGCTCAAGGGCGTTCTTATGAGTTTCAAGGATTCGCGCCTCACCATGGTCGCCACCGACGGCCGCCGCCTTGCCCTCGTTGAAAAGGAGATGGAGTTCCCGAAGAACGCGGAGAGGGATATAGTGCTTCCTTCTAAGGCTGTCCAGGAGCTTCAGCGCTCGCTCAACGGAGACGGCGATGTTCGCATAAACGTCCATAACTCCAAGATAAGCTTCAGCTTCGGCGATGTGCAGATATATTCCAAGCTGATGGATGACGCCTATCCCAACTACCGTCAGGTCATACCTGCAGAGTGCGCCGAGAAGATTGTAGTCGATCGCCAGCTTCTTTTGAACGCTCTCGAGCGCGCAAGCGTCATGACGATGGATGAAGCTCATTCTACGAAGCTCATTTTCGAGTCCAACAGGCTTACCGTCACCTCCGCCGCCAGCGAGATCGGAGAAGCCAAGGACGAGGTGCCGATCAAATACGCCGGTGAGAAGATTGAGATAATGTTCAATCCCAACTACGTTATGGATCCTCTCAAGGCAATCGACGACGACGAGGTTTCAATCAACCTCAACAACGGGCATTCTCCTGCCGTAATCAAGTGCTCGATACCGTTCCTCTACGTTCTCATGCCGCTTCGCATAAACTGATCGATGAAAATCTGGGTAGACAAGAATTATCCAATAATCATATCCTGCGCGAAGGAGCTTTCGCGTTGGACCGAGATAGAGGTTCTCGATCTTGGCTACAAGCCTATCGAAGTGACCGAGAACACGGTCGTCGTGCGCGGAAGCATGAGGGATGTGATGAACCTCAACCTTCGCCTCCGTACGGCTCACCGCATTCTCGTGCCTCTTCTTCGTACAGTTTGCCGCAATATCCGTGACCTGTACGAAGCGGCCTTGTCCATCGATTGGGAGAATCTCATAGAGGCCGACGGATATTTCTCGGTGTCCTCAATCGTCCATAACTATACGATACGCGACACTCGACTTCCTTCCCTTTACACCAAGGACGCGATAGCCGACCGTATGCGCGAGAAGTGCCAGCGCCGCCCCGACTCCGGTGGAGAGAACAAAGGCGCCGCCGTCTTCGTTTATTGGGAAAGGGAAGAGGTCATCATTTACCTCGACACTTCCGGTGAACCGCTTTCCAAGAGAGGCTACCGTAAGATACCTGGCTCTGCTCCCATGCAGGAGACGCTTGCCGCCGCCTGCCTGATGGCGATGCAATGGGACGGCAAGACTCCTTTCCTCTCCCCGATGTGCGGTAGCGGTACCCCTGCGATAGAGGCCGCTATGTTTGCGATGAACAAGGCTCCCGGAACCTTGAAGGGCCACTTCGCTTTCCAGTCTATAAAGGATTACAGCCGCATCATACCAGGCGAGAGCGCTCCTAGGGTTGCGCCCCGCCAACGCGCCGGCGCTTCGCCCGAGCAGATATGGAAGGAGCTTCTCATTGACGCCAAGGATCAGGAGAAGACCGATAACCTGCCCAAGATAGTTGCTACTGATATTTCGCCCGAGGCTGTCGAGAACGCCCATACTAACGCAATCGCCGCAAGTGTCGCCCCCTATATCGATTTCAAGGCCTGCGACTTCGCCGATACGCCGATTCCGGAAGGGCGCGGCTGCGTGTTCTTCAACCCCGAATACGGCATCCGCCTCGGTACGTATGAGGAGCTCGCGCCGGTCTACGAGCGCATAGGCTCTTTCATGAACGAACGCTGCGCTGGCTGGACTGGTGGCCTGATAACCGGTAATCCCGATCTCGCCCGTCTTGTGAACCTCTACTACAGAACACGTGTTCCGTTTTTCAACGGGCCCATCGACTGCCGGCTGTTCATCTATCCCGGCTGTGAACTCAAGGGACAAAACGCATCATGAACTTTGAAGAATTCCTTTCCGAAGAGAAGCCCGAAAAGACAGCCGAAGAAACTTTCGCCGAACCCGAGGAGCTAGACATCCAAAAGGCTGTGGTCGAAGAGCTGGCGGCCGACAAGGCTAAGCTCGACATCCAGCTTGAAGAGCTTCAGCAGCATATCGCCGGACTCGAGCGCCGGATAGCTGACAAGGACACCGAGATAGCTAACCTCAAGTCGCAGATAGCCGACCTGAAGTCCAAGCTGCTTGACGAGCAGGAGCGCCACTTTGATGAACAGTCGCGCAATCCCAACTCGCTGGCCCTGCTTGACCGCGATGTCGAGTTGCCTGATCGTTTCCCTGGCGAGACCCGCGACCATGTGCTAGAAGTGATCAAGGAGGCCCGCGACCAGGCTGAGGCCGACGGCCGAATCCGCCGTGCGCAGCTTTTGGAGGGCGTGCTTGTGACGAACGAGCCTGACGGCAGCCTTGCGAAAAAACGCGCCTCTCTCGAAAAGTTCTTCGCCGACAACGGCAATATCCTGTCCGGTCCCGTGATAGACGAGTTGAACCGTTGCGGAATACCCTACAAGAAGGGTGAAGAATTCCTCCTTGCTTCCGAAATAATGAAGCGCACATATTAACCCTCTACAGTTGATAATATCAACAACGACTATGAACATTCTATAAACAACTGTTGATAAGTTGATAAAGTTGTTGATAATGTTGATAACGAGCTATGACGAACCTTAATCCAGATTTCTGCCGCAAGATACGTGAAGCGCGCCGCGCCGCCAAGATATCCCAAGGTGAATTGGCTGCTGAGGTTGGCTGCAACCAATCCGCAATTTCAATGTTCGAGCAGGGCGACGGCACAAAGCTCAACGACGATGTGATAGCCAAACTTTCAAAGAAGTTCGGCATAGACATATCTACTGGCACATCCGCGCCTCAGCCCGCCCCCGCGAGGCCGATCGCCGCATTGCCCCGCTCCGGCTTCTGCCCCAACCCGAACTGTCCTTCGAACCAAAGGTACGAGGTTGAAGGGCGCAGCCTTGCCCGTCCTGACAGATCCGCCGCCGATCCTGTCGGCGGACGCTTCTGCGCAGTCTGCGGCGAGGTGCTTGAGCGCCGCTGTCCGAACTGCGGCTCGCCGGTGCATGACGGCGCCATATGTTCCTTTTGCGGCGAACCATACGTTATGGTATAATATACAATCGTATGAAGACCAAGAAGATGCTGACTCTGGCCGCATGCGTTTTCGCTGCGGCGTGCGCGTTTGCGGGCCACGAAGCCCCGCCGCCGTATCCCAACTTCGGGTTGCCGAGAACAGAGGAGATGATGTTCCTCGTTCTTCAGATCGGCGTCATCATATTCGCCGCCAAGCTCGGCGGAATGCTCGCCTCTCTCGTCAAACTGCCGTCGATCCTAGGCGAGCTTGCAGCCGGTATCGTCATCGGTCCGTGGGCGCTCGGCGGCATCGGCTTCGGTGACGGGCTCTTTGCCGAAGGCCTCTTCCATGGCGCCGCCCTGCGTGACATCGCCGCATCGACCGGCGTCGCCTTCGATGCCGCCTCACCGGCCCTCTACGGAATCGCCACCCTTGCGTCCGTCATACTGCTCTTCCTTTCAGGTCTTGAGACGAACCTCAAGATGTTCCTCAAATACTCCTTTGTCGGCTCTATGGTCGGCGTCGGCGGAGTTCTCGTCTCATTCCTCTTCGGCGACCTCTGCGCCGTCTATCTGCTGCCCCGCTTCTTCGAGCACTTCGCATTCCTTGGCGAGCTGCCTCTCGCGGAGGCGATGACCCGCGAGGCTCCCCTCTACATGGGCATAATGTCAACGGCCACCTCAGTCGGCATCACCGCCCGCATCCTCTCCGAGCGCAAGAAGATGGACTCCGAGGAAGGCACCACCATAATGGCCGGCGCGGTGATCGATGATGTCCTCGGCCTCATAGTGCTCGCCATCGGCAACGGCATAATCGCCGCAAACGCCGCGATGGCCGGCGGCGGCGCCGCCGATAAGGGTATGGACTGGGCCGCGATCGGCCTTGTCGCCGCAAAGGCGTTCGGCGTGTGGCTCGGCGCCACGGCAATCGGCGTATTCGCCGCCCGCAAGATCTCCACGTTCCTCAAGAAGTTCTTCCGCTCGCCCATAGTGATCGCCACGATGGCGTTCGGCCTCTCGCTTATACTTGCGGGCTTCTTCGAGTTCATGGGTCTCGCCATGATCATCGGCGCCTACGTCATGGGCCTCGCTCTCTCGCGCACCGACCTGAAGCACATGATCCAGGAGACGCTCTCGCCGGTCTACACCTTCCTCGTGCCGATATTCTTCTGCGTGATGGGCATGATGGTCGACGTGACCCAGCTCTGTTCGACGCCCGTGCTCATATTCGGTGCGATCTACACCGTGCTCGCGATCGCCGCGAAGGTGCTCGGCTGCATGCTGCCGTCGATGTGCTGCGGCTTCAATGCGCTTGGCGGTCTTCGCATCGGCGCCGGTATGGTGCCTCGTGGCGAGGTTGCCCTCATCATCGCCGGCATCGGTCTTTCGTCCAAGTATCTCACCCAGGAGATCTTCGGCATCGGCATCCTCATGACGCTCGTTACGACGGTGGTCGCGCCCCCCGCCCTCGTCGCGCTCTTCAAGCCGAAAGCCCGCGGAGTGCGCCATCCCAAGTCGAGCCACAACGGCTCCCGCGAAATATGCTTCGAGATGGAGGCCCGCGACATAGCCGACTACGTAACCACCAAGCTGGTGGCCGAGTTTCGCGACGAGGGCTTCTTCACCTCGCTGCTCTCCAAGGAGGACAACATCTGGGAGATCGCGATGGACGATATGGAGATCTCCGTCCGCCGCGACGGCCGTCGCATCTACATACAATGCACCCCCGAGGAGGAGGCGATGGTCATGACGGCCTGGATGGAGGTCGCGAGCAAGGTCAACGACCTCGCGCGCTCCATATCCAAGCCGATGCGCCGCGACGATTTCGACAAGCTGCTGAAGGATTCCGAGAAGGCGAAGAAGTGCGCCGGCCGCAACATGCTGCGCTACCTTCAGGGCTTCGTCATGATGACTGGCTTCCGCGCGGCCACGAAGAAGGAGGCGATCGAAAAGATCGTCGCCGAGATCGCCAAGGAGTGCCCGAACCACGTCCGCGACGTCGCCGCCGCTACAGCCGCCGTGATGCGCCGCGAGGATTCGATGTCCACCGGCCTCGATCACGGCATCGCAGTTCCGCACGGACGCGACCCTTCGATCCACGGTATCGTCGGCGCGGTCGTGCTTGTCGACAACTCTGGCGCCGAGTCGGGCCGCCGCATCGCCGACTACAAGACCATCGACGACAGCCCCGTCGAGATCATCGTCCTCACGATCGCCAACGACCAGGCGCAGACGCCCTACCTTCAGCTGATGGCCAACATCTCCCGCGTGCTTCGCGTCGATGACGGCTACGCGAGGCTTCTGAAGTGCCAGACGCCGCAGGACATGAAGATGTTCTTCCGCAACGCAAAGTAGTTTCAAAACAAAGGAGACCTCTATGGCAAAGGAAACGACCAAGACAGGCAACACCGCGCTTGATGCGGTAATGAGCCAGATCCGCAAGGAGTTCGGCGAGATGGCGATCATGCGTCTCGGCGATCAGGAGGTGAAGGACATCCCCGTGATCTCGACCGGCGCCCTCTCGCTCGACCTGGCGCTTGGCGTCGGCGGCCTGCCGCGCGGACGCATCGTCGAGTGCTACGGCCAGGAGTCCTCCGGCAAGACGACGCTTGCGCTTCATGTCGTGGCCAACGCCCAGAAGGCAGGCGGCGTCGCGGCGTTCATCGACGCCGAGCACGCCCTCGACCCGACATACGCGAAGAAGATCGGCGTAGACCTCGACAACCTGATCGTCTCCCAGCCCAACTCCGGCGAAGAGGCCCTTACGATCTGCGAGCAGCTCGCGAAGTCCGGCGCGCTCGACGTTATCGTCGTCGACTCCGTCGCCGCCCTCACACCGCAGGCCGAGATCGACGGCAGCATGGGCGACTCTCACATGGGTCTTCAGGCCCGCCTCATGTCGCAGGCTATGCGCAAGCTGACGAGCGTTCTCGCCAACACGAAGACGCTCTGCATCTTCACCAACCAGGTCCGCGAGAAGATCGGCGTGATGTTCGGCAACCCCGAGACGACCCCTGGCGGCAAGGCCCTCAAGTTCTACGCCTCATGCCGCCTTCAGGTGCAGCGTATCGGCGCGATCAAGAACACCGCCGGACAGGTCGTCGGCAACCGCACCCGCGTCAAGGTCGTGAAGAACAAGGTCGCGCCGCCTTTCACCGAGGCCGAGTTCGACATACTCTACACCTGCGGCATCTCCTACGAAGGCTCCGTGCTTGACGCGGCCCTCGCGCGCGGCATCGTCGAGAAGCGCGGCAGCTGGCTCGGCTTCGGCGACTCCCAGCTGGCGCAGGGTTCGCTCGCCACCATCGACTACCTCCGCGAGCATCCCGAGGTCACGTCCAAGATCGTCGAGCTGGTCAAGGCGACCCCCGTCAACCCCACAGCCGCCAAGAAGAAGTAATTCCCCTCAAGGTGCGCGAGAGGCTGGCGAGCAGGCTTGGCTTTCTGATGCTTGCCGCGGGTTGCGCGGTCGGCCTCGGAAACGTGTGGCGCTTTCCGTTCGTCGTCGGACAGAACGGCGGCGCCGCGTTCGTTCTCGTCTACCTGCTCTTCCTCGCGCTCTTCGGCTTTCCGATCCTTCTCGCCGAGCTGTCTGTCGGACGCGGCGCCAAGTCTGGCATAGCCGGTGCGCTCCGCTCGCTCGGCGGACGCGGCTGGGGCTTCATCGGCCTTGCGGTCTTCGCGGGCAACCTGCTCCTGATGATCTACTACACCGACGTCGCCGGCTGGCTTCTTAAGTTCACCGAGGCGTATGCCGTCGCCGGCTCGCCGCCCGACTTCTCCGCGCTCGTGGCCGCAAAACCGACCTGCCTCGCCTCGATGGTTGCAACCGTCGTCATCGCGACAGCCGTCTGCGCCGTCGGAGTGCAGCGCGGCGTCGAGCGCGTCACGAAGTGGATGATGATCTCGCTTCTCGCGATCATGGGCGTGCTCGCCGTAAAGTCGCTCACCCTCGAAAACGCCGCGAAGGGGCTTGAGTTCTACCTGAAGCCCGACTGGACTCCGCTTCTCGCGAACCCCGGCCGCGTGGTGCTGGACGCGATGGGGCAGGCGTTCTTCACGCTCTCGATAGGCGTCGGCGCGATGACGATATTCGGCAGCTACATCGACCGCCGTGAATCGCTCGTAAAGGAGAGCTTCTGGATAATCCTGATCGACACCGCCGTCGCGTTCACCGCCGGCCTCATAATCTTTCCCGCCTGCGCCACGTTCAACGTCGATGTCGCGAGCGGCCCAAGCCTCATCTTCCGCGCCCTGCCGAAAGTGTTCGCCGTGATGAACGGCGGACGCATCTGGGGCTTTGCGTTCTTCCTCTTCCTCTCGCTCGCCGCGCTTACTACGGTGATCGCCGTCTTCGAGTGCCTGATAGGCGGCATCCTCGACTTTGCGCGCCGCAGCCGCACCGCCGTCTCAATCGCCGTCGGCCTCGCTGTCGCCGTGCTTTCCCTACCTTGCGTGCTGATCGACGGCGCCCTTGATGTCGAGGACTTCATCTTCAGCAAGTTCTGGCTGCCTCTCGGCGGCTTCTCCCTCGCGCTCTTCGTCTCGTACCGCTTCGGCTGGGGCTGGACTGCTTTCCGCGAAGAGGCTTCCGCCGGTCGTGGCGTCGCCTTGCCTGGATGGATGCGTCCGGTGTTTCGCTATGTCGTGCCCGCGCTGATAATCGCGGTGCTCGTTACCGGACTCGTCTGAATTGGCGGAAGGTGAGGGATTCGAACCCCCGGACCCTTTCGAGTCAACGGTTTTCAAGACCGCCGCGTTCAACCACTCCGCCAACCTTCCAACAGTTGAATGCGCATATTATACCATAATCTCCGATGCGGCGCATTGTCAGCATATGGCAGTTATGGTAGAATACTTCCTATGAAGTCCACAACATCCCGTCTCGCCGCAGACCTCGTCGCAGCCCTCGGATCGAAGGGCCTGACCTGCGCGACCGCCGAGTCCTGCACAGGCGGCGGCGTGGGCAGTGCGATAACGTCCGTCGCCGGTTCGAGCGCCGTTTTTCTCGGCGGAGTCATAAGCTACTCCAACGACGTCAAGGCCGACGTGCTTGGCGTATCCCGCGACTCCCTCGCCCGCGTAGGCGCAGTCTCAAGCGAAGTCGCCTCGCAGATGGCGACCGGCGCCAGGCGCGTCATCGGCTCCGACCTCGCCGTCAGCCTCACAGGCATTGCCGGCCCTGGCGGCGGCAGCGCCGAGAAGCCCGTCGGCCTCGTGTGGTTCGGCCTCGCGACTCCATCAGGCGTCACTACTCAAAGCCGCATATTCTCAGGCGACCGCGCCGCGATTCGTGCGGCGGCCGTCGAACACGCCCTCGGCCTTCTGCTGTCCGCCGTGGAATGATTGCCGTCCGCGAGTTCCTCGACCCCAGGCGCAAGCTGGTGGATGAAGTAGTCCGCCGCCTTCTGCCTTGCGTTCGCATCGATCCCTCAGGCGCGAAGTCTCTCGCCCACATCCTCGTCGTCGTTCCCACCGCCCAGTCTGCCCGAAGCCTGCGCCTCGCCCTCGCCGAGGCCTTTGCTCCGGATGGCGTCCTGCCGCCGCGCACCGAGATGGCGAGCCGTCTTCTTGCCGGCGATTCGCCCGCCGTCGCCACCGAGGCTGAAGAGCTGGCCACCCTCGCGCAGATACTCTCCGGCTGCGACCTCGGCGAATTCAATAGCCTCTTTCCGAAGCCGCCGCAGGATCGCAGCGGCGACTGGACCCTTTCGATGGCCGAGACGATGCTTGGCCTCTATTCGGTTCTCGGCGAACGCGCGCTTCTCATGCGCGACGTCTCGCCTGCCGAAGACTCCGGGCGCTGGGCCGACCTCGCCAGACTTGAAGCGCTCTTCATCTCCGCGCTCGAGTCGAAGGGCAGGGTGTCCCGCGCCATTGCCCGCCGCAACGCAGTTTCGCGCGGCTGCACAATAGGCGGCATCGAAGAGATCGTGCTTCCTTCCGCCGTGGATGTTTCGGGCGCGCTCGTCGAGTACCTTAAGAACTCCAGCCAGCGCGTCACCGTGCTCATCCATTCGGACGCGAGCGAATCAAGCATGTTCGACGAGTGGGGACGTCCCGCCGCAACATTTGCGGCCCCGATCTCCGCGGCCGACGTAAACCCCGCCCCGACTGCTGTCGTCGAGGCGGACGAGATAGCCCGCCACTTCCGCGCCGTTGCAAAGTCCGACGCGCTCCCCGCCCTCGCCGTCTGCGACGCCGAGATGTATCCCGAGCTCGAGGGCGCGTTCCAGAACCACTTCAGCGGCGACGTGCTTACGCTTCGCAATCCGTCGCGCGAATCGTTCGCACGCTCGGCTCTCGGACGCCTCCTCATCTGCATGCTCGAGCTCGCGGAGCACGGCGACTACGAGACGTTCTCCACTTTCGTCAGAACAGGCGACGTCGCCCGCTGGGCGGCTTCGGCCCTCGCGCTGACCCCCGCCGAAGTCGCAAAGGCCGTCGGCTCGCTCGACGCTCTCCAGAACGCGCATCTTCCGCGGACGATGGACGACGTGCTGCGCCACGCCGAGATCGAATCGCCGAACCTCGCCCGCCTCATCGTCGAGATAAAGGGCGCGCTGGCCGATCCCTTCGCCTTCCTGCGCCGCATCTTCTCGACCCTCGTGCTTGACGAGCGCGAGAGCGCCGACCGCGAACTGATCGCCGCCGCCAAGGTTGCGCGCGACCTGCGCTCGGAGTGCGAAAGCCCGCTGGTGCCTCCGTGGCTTCGCCGCCGCCTCTACGCCCGCCTCCTCAAGCGTGCGGCCTACATGCTTGAGCCCACCGCGCCTCACATTCTCGCGACTCTCGGCTGGCTTGAGATTCCGTGGTGTCCCGATGACGAACTTCTCGTCGCCGGATTCAACGAAGGCTGCGTGCCTGAGAACGTCGTGGGTCATCCCTTCCTGCCCGACTCCCTGCGCTCGCGTCTCGGACTCTCGACCAACGCCGCCCGCGCCATGCGCGACTCCTTCATCTTCGCAGAGGCCGTCCGCTGCCGCGCGCGCGGAGCCGTTCGCCTGAGCCTTCACCAGATCGCGGGCGACAAGAGTGTGATGAAGCCTTCGCGAATCCTCTTCGAGGGCATCGGCGACGACGAGCTGCCTTCGCTCGCGATGCGCCTCTACGCCGTCACCAAGGGCGGCTCGGGCGCGCCACCGAAATCGCTCCCCGACGGCTGGCGCTTGAGGCTGCCGGTTCCGCCGAACGGCATCGCGTGGCGCGACAGGATCTCCGCCACCGTCCTCGACCGCTACCTTCGCTGTCCCTTCGAGTTCTTCCTCGGCGAGACGTTCGGCGACCGCTCGGACGATCGCGCGCAGGAGCTGGACGCCGCCGCCTTCGGAACCATATGCCACGAGGCGCTTGAGGAGTTCGCGAAAGGTCCGCTCAGGGATTCCGCCGACGAGCGCGAGATAGGCGACTTCCTGGAGCGCTCCGTCCGCCGCCAGCTCGCCGTATTCGGCGATACGCTGCCCGTCGTGATAGAGCTCCAGTGCGAGGCCGCCGTGGCGAGGCTCCGCGCATTCGCGGCGATCCAGTCCGCCAGACGCGCCGCCGGCTGGCGCATCGTCGCGAGCGAACTCAGCCTCCACTGCCGCATAAGGGATTGTCCGACGCTCATCACCGGCAAGGTGGACCGCATCGACGAGAACGAGGCGACGGGCGAGCTTGCGATCATCGACTACAAGACGTGGCGACGCGCCGACGAATACAGGTACGACAGCGTGCAGCTGCCGCTCTACCGCGCCATGGTCGAGGCCTCGGGACGCTTCGCCGCCGAACGCGCCCGCAGCGCGAGCGCCTTCTACTGCATACTCGCAGAACATGACGAAGACACCGTCTTCGATGAGGAGCATGCCTACCGCGAAGGGGGACAGGCCGAGGCCGAGGAGCGCATCGTGGAGCTTCTGACTTCGCTCGCCCGCGGCGTGTTCTATCCGCCGTCGAAGAACTCCATGTGGCAGCGCGCCTACGGCGGCCTCATCTGGGAGTCTCCGGAGGAAGGCATCGACCGCGCGTGGCTCGCCGATCAGGCCGCGAGAAGGGATGGCGCCGCATGACGCTCGAACCGCGCACCGTCATCGAGGCTTCGGCAGGGACCGGCAAGACCTTCTCGCTCGTCACCCGCCTCATGACCCTCATCTTCGGCGGCGTCGAGCCGGAGCGAATCGTCGCTCTCACGTTCTCGCGCATGGCGGCCGGCGAGATATTCAACAGCTTCATAGAGCGCCTCGCGAGGGCGGCCGGCGACGACTCGACAGCCCGCGAGGAATCCGGGCGCCTCGGCCGTCCGCTCTCTCGCGCCGACTTCGCCGCAATGCTTCGCAAGGTCATCGCGCGCCAGCATCTCTCGCTCATCGGAACTCTCGACAGCTTCATGATGCGCGTCATCCGCACGATGCCCCTCGAGCTCGGCCTTGAGGGCGAGGTGACGGTCCTGAGCGAACACCGCACTCCCGTCGAACGCCTGCGTCTCGTCGCGGACATCATGCGCCTCGAGGGAGAGGAGTCGAAGACGCTCTTTCGCGAGGCGTTCCGTCTCGCCCTCGGCACCATCGGCGCTCGCAGCTTTCTCGACGGATTCGCCGGCTTCATCGAAGCGTGGCACAAGCACTACCGCGAGCGCCCCGACGTGAGCTCATGGGGCGACGCCTCCGTCATATGGGGCGAGGCCATGCCGGACGCAATCGATCCGCGGGTCGCGAGGTCGCTCGAGGCTACGCGCGGCGTATACCGCCTGATGCGCGCATACGACGCGGCCTATGCGCTCAAGGTCCGCGCCAAGGGACTCGTCGCCTTCGACGACATGCCGCAGCTTCTTGGCGGACTCACCGCCGGCGAGCGCCTCGCCCTCGAGTACCGCATGGACACCCGCTTCGACCATTGGGCACTCGACGAGTTCCAGGATACGAGCCGCAGCCAGTGGCGCGCCATCGAAAACCTGATCGACGAAAGCTCCCAGCGCGAAGGCGAAAAGAGCGTCTTCATCGTCGGCGACAGAAAGCAGTCCATCTACGAATGGCGCGGCGGCGACGTGAGGATTCTCGGCGCCGAGGCCGAGAAGGCGAGGGCGACCGGCTCGCTGCATCCGCTAGACCTCTCGCGCCGCTACCTCGGCGCGATCTCCCGCGCGGTCAACCTCGTCTTCGGCGAAGCCACGGTGCAGGGCGCCTTCGACATGGACGACGCCCCCGAGGGGGCCAAGTGGCGGTGCCGCGACCACGAGAGCTACGACAAGTCGAGCGAAGGCTTCGTCGAGGTCGTCGAGGCCGTGAAGTCCGGCCGCCAGGCGAACATCAGGGATTTCTTCGCTCCGATCGCCAACGCCCTGAAGGCGGTCGAGCCGTGGCGTCGCGGCATCACGTCCGCGATACTCGTCAGGAGCAACAAGGAGGGCGAGGCGATACTCGCCTACCTCAAGTCGGTCGGCGTCGACAAGGTCGTCTTCGAGGGCGAGAGCAACGTGGCCGATTCTCCCGTGCTCTCGGCGATGGCCGAGCTCGTGACTCTCGCGGAGCACCCGGCGGACGCCTTCGCCTACGCGCACATCCGCCATTCGCCGCTCGCCGCCGCCCTCTGGCCGGACGGCATCGGCGAGGCGGCCGAGGTTTCGGCCTCTCTCCTCGCAGACTTCACGCGCTGCGGCATGGTGCGAAAGTTCCGCGACGTGCGCGAGGCCCTGAAGCGCGTGCCCGACACATGGAACGACTTCACCGAGTCGCGCTTCGAGGACTTCATAAAGTGCGCCGCCGAGTTCGAGGAGATGCGCGACGCGAAGACGCGCCTGTCGGACTTCACCGACTACCTCGCCAACAAGAAGCGCCGCGACTTCGCGGAATCCGGCGTCGTGCGCATCATGACGATGCACCAGTCGAAGGGACTCGGCTTCGACCACGTGATCGTTCCGTTCTACGAACGCGACAAGCTTACGGGCAGCGTGCAGAAGGCGGGTCCCCTCGAGAGCGAGAGTCCGTCGTGGATTCTCCACAACCCGGGACACGACGCCGCGATGACGGATTCCGTTCTCGCAGCCGCCGAGCGACGCCGCCAGCACACCGAGCGCTACAACGCGCTCTGCCTCGACTATGTCGCTATGACGCGCGCGAAGAAGGCGCTGACCGTGATACTGCATCCGCGCAACAAGAAGCCGCCGGCGACGCCCGAGAGGTTCAGCGACCTCGTGCGGCTCGTGGGGCTGACGACAGGCGGCGACCGCGAGTGGTATCTGAAGCTCAAGCCCGCAGCAGAGGCCGAGGCGAAGGCGTCCGCAGTCCCCGCGCCCGGAATAGTGCGCCGTCCTCGCCGCGATGTCGCGAAGCTGCGTCCGAGCGAATCGTATTTCACAGGACTCAAGGGCGACGCGCTTTTTGCGGACGACTTCGGCGCGGCCGCACGGCGCGGCGTCGAGGCCCATGCCGGATTCGAGAAGATCGAATGGCTAGAGCCAGCCGACGCGAAGACCGCGCTCGAACGCGAGCTCGTGCGCCCGACCGGCGATGCGACGCTGTGGCGCGAGAGGGCCTACGAACTTTTCGTCGACGGCAGCTGGGAGTCCGGGCAGTTCGACCGCGTCGCATTCTGGCGCGAGGGTGGCGAACGCCGCGCCGCGATCTGCGACTTCAAGACGAACGCCCGGCGCGAGGGCGAGAGCGTTGAGGAGTTCACCTCGAGAATGCGCAGCGCCTATCGCGGGCAGATGCTCGCCTACCGCGCCGCGCTGGCGGCCTTGACGGGCATCCCCCAAAGTTCAATCCAGCTCAAGCTGCTTCTCGTCGCAACACAGACCGTCGCCGACATTCCGTATCGCGTTCCCCGATTTATGGTATAATGTGTCTCAAGGACAACCAAAAAAAGGAACACGAAGATGGAACTCAAGGGCAGCAAGACCGAGCAGAACCTGTGGACGGCGTTCGCCGGAGAATCCCAGGCGCGCAACAAGTACGACTATTTCGCCTCGCGCGCGAAGAAGGACGGCTACGAGCAGATCGCGGCGATCTTCCAGGAGACCGCGCTGAACGAGAAGGAGCACGCGAAGCTTTGGTTCAAGGAGCTTGGCGGCATCGGCGACACTCCCGCAAACCTTCTCGCGGCCGCAGCCGGCGAGCATGAGGAGTGGACCGACATGTACAAGCGCTTCTCCGAGGAGGCCAAGGCCGAGGGCTTCGACCGTCTTGCGTTCCTCTTCGCGAAGGTCGCCGAGATCGAGAAGCACCACGAAGAGCGCTACCGCCAGCTCGCCAAGAACATCGAGACCGGAGAGGTCTTCGTGCGCATCGGCAAGAACCGCTGGCAGTGCCGCAACTGCGGCGCGATCATAGAAGGCGAGAAGGCCCCCGAGATGTGCCCCGTCTGCGCACACCCGAAGGCCTATTTCCAGATCGAGCCCCAGAACTACTGAGGCCGGCGAGGTCGCACCGAAAGCGGAGAGGGGCCGAGCTGCTACGCTCGGCCTCGCCTCTTTTGTCGTTACAGCTGGACGAAGCGGACCGTCTTGGTGGCGGAGCCGCCGTCCGCGAAGTCGGCGTCCAGCGTCTTTTCGAGGGACGTCTTGTCGTTCTTGAGCTTCTCGATCTTGAGCAGGACCTCCACGAGCTCGGCCCGCTTCCGCTTGATGTCGGCTTTTGTCAGTTTCATTTGTCTGTTCCTTTCTTGTTGTGTTGAATTGTTGTTGGTTGTTAAATTTGTGCCGCCTGGTTGCTCGCCTGCGGGCGGCGGCATATCCGCAGGCGGCCTTTTGTCTTTCGTTCTCGGTTGTCAAAGATCGACGCCCCGAAGGGCTTGGGAGATATTGCGGGTCTTTGCTGTTTCGCTCGGGCTCCGCAACCGCATCTCCCCTCAAGTCTTGATGCGAGGATTTTCATGGGGTGGGTCAAAACTTTTCCGAAAGTTTTTTTGCGACACTCGAAAGCCTGTAGGAAAAGAGCTGCTTGCTTATCCCCAGCTCGCGGAATGTTGCGCCTCGAAGCACGGCGCGAGCGAAGCGTCGTTCGTCTTCCGAGAGGCGGCGAAGGCGATCGCCCTCTCCCGAACCCTCTCCCTTATTGAATTATTACTCTTACTTGTTCCGCTTCCGCTCCGTTCCGTTTCTCCCCCTCCTGAAGGTTCCCCCTCTTCTCCGCAACGGAACGGATCGGGACGGAACGCCGGATTTATGTTTTGTCCTTTCGAACGGTTTGTGCCTGTTGTCATT
>JAFPUH010000030.1 GCA_017395505.1 Kiritimatiellia bacterium | reverse complement strand
TCGGCGCCCTGCGCGCGCCAGAACGCCTTCATCTCGGCGAACGCGCCTTGAACCGCCAGCACCCCGACTTTCATTTCCCTCGCTCTTCCATTATGGTCTCTATCTCGTCCGCGTTGATTCCCACCATCGCCGGACCGAGGTTTTCCGAGAGCTTCGCGAGCAGCTTGGCGTCCTGCCAGTTGGTGACGGCCTGGACGATTGCCGCAGCGCGCTTCGCAGGGTCGCCGCTCTTGAAGATGCCAGACCCCACAAACACGCCCTCGGCGCCGAGCTCCATCATAAGCGCCGCGTCGGCGGGCGTCGCGACGCCGCCGGCCGCGAAGTTGACTACGGGCAGTTTGCCGTTGTCGTGGACGAACTTCACGAGTTCTAACGGCGCGGCAAGCTCCTTCGCCGCTTCGTAAAGCTCGTCCTCGCGCAGAGAGGCGACGCGGCGTATCTCGCTCTGCATCTTGCGCATGTGCCTCACGGCCTGCACCACGTCTCCCGTCCCAGGTTCACCCTTCGTGCGTATCATCGTCGCGCCCTCGCCGATGCGCCGCAGCGCTTCGCCGAGGTCGCGCGCGCCGCATACGAAAGGCACGGCGAACTTCGTCTTGTCGATGTGACGCGTGTCGTCGGCGGGGGAAAGGACCTCCGACTCGTCGATGTAGTCGATCTCTATCGCCTCCAGTATCCTGGCCTCGGCGATGTGGCCTATGCGGCACTTCGCCATGACGGGGATCGAGACGGCGGCCTGGATGCCTTTGATCATCGCCGGGTCGCTCATGCGCGAGACGCCGCCCGCCGCGCGTATGTCGGCCGGTATGCGCTCGAGCGCCATGACCGCGCACGCGCCCGCGGCCTCGGCTATCTTCGCCTGCTCGGGCGTCGTCACATCCATTATGACTCCACCCTTCAGCATCTGCGCCAGGTTTCTGTTGAGTTCCTGCCGGTCTTCCATTTTGTTTTTTTCTCCTTTCAGATTCTGTTGTCCCATGTCTTGAAAACCGCCTCCTGTCCATTTGCGCGGATGGCGGCGAACACCTCGGCCGGGGAGCGGGCGTCGGCAAGTGTGAACTGGGCGGTCTCGGTCTTGCGCGCCGAGGCGTAGCCGCCCGGCGTGACGCGCGAGCCCGCGCTCATGTTGTCTGCCGCGGTGAGGACGATCCTGTCGCGGAAGTCCGGCGACTCGCGCGTCGAGACAGTCATGCAGCACTGCGGGAAGACTATGCGGAAGGCGAGCATCATCTGCTCGAGGTCGGCGTCGTCCACTTCGCACGGCGGTACGAAGCCGCCGTCGACACGGCATATTCGAGGGAAGGCGAACTGTATCTTCGCCTCGTAGCATTCGCGCATGAGGTGGAGCGCGTGCGCGGCGAGACTGGCGGCCTCCCTGCGCCACGGGCCCAGCCCGAGCAGGAACGCGCATCCGAGAACGCGGAAGCCTGCGCGTCCCGCGCGAAGCTGCGTGCCGAGCCGCCAGTCGTAGTCGGCCTTCGGGCCGGAGGGGTGCATCTCGCGGTAGAGCGTGCGGTCGTATGTCTCCTGGAAACACGTGAGCCCCTCGTAGCCGGCGGCGAAAAGCTCCCTGTAGGCGTCTTCCGTCTGGGGTGCGACCTCAAGCGCGAGGTATGAGAATAGCGGTTTGAGAAGCCGCCCGACCTCGGCGAGATGTTTGACGGAGTTCACCTTCGGGTCCTCGCCGGCGACTATGAGAAGAGAGTCGATTCCGCTTGAGCGGACGGACTCCGCCTCAGCGCGTATCTCGTCCAGAGAGAGGTTGCGCCGCGCAGTGCCGGTGTGCTGACGGCGGAAGTCGCAGTATCGGCACGAGTTCACGCAGGTGTTGCCGATGTAGAGCGGCGCATACACGCTTACGGTTTTCCCGTAGTACCGCCGCCGCGCGGTCTGCGCAACGCGGCGCATCTCGGCGAGATGAGGCCTGGCCGCCGCGCTTATGAGGTTCAAAAGATCGAACCATCCGTGCCGCGCAGCCGAAAGCGAGGCGAGAACATCCTTCGCCGTGACGCTTTCGAGGTGGTGGGCGACCTCTTCTTCGCTGTATTTGAGAAGTGGGAACATTACTGGAATATGTCCATAGGGCTTGTTGCGTTCGCGCTTGACGTCGCGCGCGGAGGGGTCGCCTCAAGCGCCAGCTCGGCGGCGCGCACGGCGAGCTTGAACGCTTCGGCCATCTTTACGGGGTCGTCTGCGGCCGCCACCGCTGTGTTGGCGAGAACGGCGTCCGCGCCGAGTTCTATCGCCTCTGCCGCATGGCTTGGAAGTCCTATCCCCGCGTCCACGACCACCGGCACATGGCTCTGCTCGACGATTATCTCTATCATGTCGCGCGTGCGTATGCCGCGGTTGGAGCCTATCGGCGAACCGAGAGGCATCACGGCCGCCGCGCCAGCGTCTTCGCACCGTCGCGCGAGGACGGGGTCGGCGTTTATGTACGGCAGGACCGTCATGCCGAGTTTCGCGCATTCGCGCACTGCGGCGAGCGTCTCTACAGGATCGGGCAGAAGATAGCGGGCGTCGGGGTGTATCTCTATCTTGAGCCAGTTGAAGCCGGCCGCCCTGCCGATTCTGGCTATGCGCACGGCTTCGTCGGCGTTTCGCGCGCCGGACGTGTTGAGCATCACCTCGATCCTGTCGCGGTCGATGGCCTTGAGAATGTCATCGCCTGCCGGATCGTTTTCGCGGGCGCGTGTGAGTGCAACGGTGACGAGCTCTGTCTCGCTGGCGGCGAGCGCGGCCCTCGTCTGTTCGCTCGACGCAAACTTGCCGGTTCCCAGAAAGAAGCGGTTCGTGAACGATCTGTTTCCGATTTTGAGTTGTCTCATAGTTCCTCTCCAAGTAAAAGTGACACGGCGCAGTTGGCCTCCATCGCGGCGGCTATGCACACACGCACTCCGACAGGCGCCAGCCCGCCGCGAACGTCGCGCGTCTGGTCGCCGACCAGGATGAGATTGCGCCCCACCCTGCGAACGCGTATGTCGTTCGACCTGCCCCATCCGGCGAGGCCCGCCGCAGATACGAGAGGCCTGCCCGAAGGCAGAAGCGCGTCTATGAGCATCTTCTTCGCTTCGGCGGAGTCAAGCGCCTCGATTACGATGTTGCATCTCGAAAACACTTTCACCGCATTGGCGGGCGTCAGGCGCATGTCAAGCATTTCAAGGTTCACGTCCGGTTCGATCATCCGCAGGTTTTCCGCTAGGGCGTCGATTTTCTTGCGGCCTATCTGCCGCCGGAAGAAGAACTGCCTGTTGATGTTCGACTCGTTCACCCGGTCGAAATCTGCGATTGTGAGGTTCTTCACTCCCGCCCGCACAAGCAGCATGGCTGCGTTGGAGCCGAGCCCTCCTGCGCCTGCTATGCCTACGCGCGCAGACTCAAGGACCCTGCGTTCGCGTTCGATAAGATACGTGTTGGCCGGCATGTCAGCCTCCAGCGACAATGTGGAATGCATTGACGACGTCGTTTTCCGCAAGCGCCGTAGAAAGGGCGTCGTCCCCTGTGAGAATCTCGCCGTTGAGTTCCACGACCGATTCCGTTATGGCGACGCCGCGCGCTTGAAGGAACTCTGCGACGGTCGAAGGCGCCGCTTCCGTCTCTTTGCCCTGATATGTAAGTTTCATTCTGTATTCCTTTTATGAAATCATTCTTCGATTGTGCCGCCGCAGATGATGAATCCCTGCGTCGAATAGAGGACTGCCGACTGCCCCGGGGCGACGCCGAAACCCCGTCCGTCGCTTTTACCACGCCGTTTTCAAGCGTAGCGGGAACGAGCGGTGTCCCGCCGGCCTTGTCAAGAATGGTTTTTACCGTGCTGCTCATGTTGGATGCTCCATTCTTTGCCGTGCTGGCTGTCCGGTCAGAACTGGTACTGTGCGCTTAGCACGAGGCCCGAACCCACGCCGAGGTCTTTTGCCGAACCGTGCCTGTAGAACTTGTCTTTGTCGCCGGTCTGCACGAGCGCCGCGACGAGCGTGAGCCGTTCGTTGACGAACCACGCGACGTGTCCGTCCCAGTAGTCGTGGTTGCGGATTCCGTCGCCGACTCTCGCGCCCTGCTTGTATTCGATGCCGATCGCGATGTTCTCGGCCGGCAGAACGTCTACGTTTGCGAACGCCACGAGATCGTAGTGGTTGTGGCCTACGACGCCGTTGACGACTTCATCCGTGTAGAGGGCGCCCGCCGAGACGAGCACGGGAACAGGGGTCTGCGTGATGAGCTTGGATGCTACGACGTATGCGTCGAAGCCGTCGTCGTCGAGCTTGAGCGCATCGACGGTCTTCGAGTCGGTATACTTGTAGATACCGCCGACGGCGATCGCGGGGATCCATGACGTGTCGAATGAGTTCTCGTCGAGAAGCTTGAGCTTCGCGCCGAGGTTGTACTTGTTGATCGACCTGTCGCCGTACTTGCGGGCGTTGACAAGTTCGTAGCCCGCCGACACCTCAAGCCTGTCGGCGAAGGTGAACGCCGCGCCGAACGCGCCCCAGTCAATCTTGGCGTCGTTGAGGCTCACATACCACGCGCCGACCTGCGGACGCGACACTATGCCGTCGAGCGACGACTTTTCAACCGAGTTCGTCCCGTCGCCGCCGTCGTCGCTCCAAGGTCGGCCCGCGGTGTATGCGAGCGGATTGAACGCTATACCGCCCGCGCCCTGCAGGTTGTTGAGCGGCACGCCTGCGAAAAGCGGCCCTGCGAATAGGGAGAGGCCTGCGGTCGCTATTGCTTTCTTGTTGATGTTCATTGTATGATTCCTTTCTTTGTCGTTCGACGCGGTATAGTTTACCACAGCCGGGCAGCAAACTGGCAATCGGATTGTTTTTGCTCTCTCAATAGGCGCAGCCTATCTCCAAGGCCGGACGGGAAAACGCGCCGGGCCGGGCCGCGCGGCCTCAAAAAACAGAAAAACACCCACTTGCGCCGAGGGCGGGAGTGCGGCTTTTGACAGGGGCGCGGAGTTTTAGGTATAATATACACTTGCGTCCATGGACCCCATGGAAGGTCGTCACCCGCAAAGGTGGCGGCTTGTTTTGTCTACTTGAGCAACCTACTTTACTTTTAATCATATCGCTGCTTTACCAATTCTGCGGAACTTGGTACAAAGTGCCGCCGGACGAAAAATGCGCCAGACAGCAAAGCGAAAACGCGCCAACTGGCAAAGTGAAAATGCGCCAACTGACAAAGCGCATTGACAAATGCCCAATAAATATGGTATAATTCCTCTCGTTATGGCAGAATATAGGCATCCATGGGTCTGACCCCATTGTACGACCCCATTGATGCCCGTGACACTCCGTCAAACTCCCCCGCGAAACTCCGTCAAACTCCACCGTGACACTCCGTCAAACTCCCCCGTGACACTTGCGGTCGTTCAAAAAATATGTTATACTTTGCACATGAATATTGCGTATAAGAGTAGGATTGCTGATGCTGTTTTGGCAGATAAACTCTCATACATGGGAGCAGTTCTTGTCCGTGGCCCAAAGTGGTGCGGCAAGACAACTACATGTGAGCAGATTGCCAAGAGCGCCATCTACTTGGATGATCCTGAGCTTATGACGCAATATCAGGACTACGCCGCCATCAATGTAAAAGATCTGCTACGAGGTGACCACCCCCGCTTGATTGACGAGTGGCAGCTTGCGCCGCAGTTCTGGGATGCCGTGCGCTACGATGTTGACCACACTACGGGTTTCGGCCATTTCATCTTGACGGGCTCTTCAGTGCCGCCGGAGACCGATGCCAGTGCAAAACCGGAAATCAGGAAGATCCATCATACGGGGACCGGTCGAATCGCGCAGATGACGATGCGTACGATGAGCCTTTTCGAGGCTGGCGATTCATCCGGGGAGGTTGGCATAGGGGCGCTGTTGCGAGGCGAAAAGTTCTTGTCTGCCAAGGCCAAGCCAATGCGTCTTGAAGATGTGGCATTTCTGTCATGCCGCGGCGGATGGCCAGTCTCCACCTTGGTTGAATCACGCCGCAGTGCGCTCAGATATGCACATGAATACTATGTGTCTGTCACGGAGTCTGACATTTCTCGCGTCGATGGCGTACCGCGTAATCCCGATCGAGTAAAAAAACTGATGCGATCCTATGCGAGGCTTCAAGGCACGCAGGCGAAGATATCCGCGATCCGCGAGGATATGCGTGCACATGATTCTGGCGACATGGGCGACAACGCCATCCGCGAGTATCTAAACGCGCTTAGACGCATTTTCGTCGTCGAAGACTTGCCGGCGTGGAGTCCGGCGCTTCGGTCAAAGTCCGCCGTCCGCACATCCGATACGCGCTATTTCGTGGATCCGTCCATTGTAGCCGTCTCGCTTGGTGCGAAGCCGGAGAACCTTCTTGCGGACCTGCGCACATTCGGATTTGTATTTGAGACGTTGGCGGTTCGCGACTTACGCGTCTATGCCGATGCTCTTGGAGGAGAAGTTAGGCACTACCTTGACAGAAACGGTCTTGAATGCGATGCCATCATTTCCGACGAAGACGGAAACTATGGCCTTGTCGAAATAAAGCTTGGCGGCGAGCCGTTGATCGAGAAGGGTGTGGATGCACTGAACAGTCTTGCATTGAAAATTGATACAGACCGTATGAAGCCTCCAGCGTTTAAGATGGTTCTCACAGCTGTCGGAGACTATGCCCATACTCGTAAGGACGGAATCATCGTCTGCCCCATCAGCGCATTGAAACCGTGATAGACACCGCAAAGCGCCTTACGCGCGTGGCTCCTTGCGGCACCACTCTAGCGACTGCCTTCGGCAGCGACCATTGGTCGGTGGATATGCTTCGCAGTTCGCTTTCAGGGGTTAGGGTTTTTGACAGGACAGTACCCGTCGCAACAAAAATGTGTTATAATATTCGCGTACAATTTGAGGAACTAACCAATGTCCGCAGGTAGAGAGTTGACGTTTGTGGTCTTTATGATGCATATCCTTGCGGCGGCCTGGAGCATGTCGCCGTCCGAGGCGTATGCTCTTTGCAAGCGTTCTGGTGCATTGGATAAATATCTC
>JAFPUH010000029.1 GCA_017395505.1 Kiritimatiellia bacterium | reverse complement strand
GCGGCTCGTGAAGGACGTGATCGCGAACGACGGTGTCGACTCCGTGCATGGCCTTTTCTGCCGCGGCGGGCACGCGCCGTTCTTCGTCGAGGTGCTCAACCGCGACGAGGAGGCCCGAACCCGGCTGCGGCGTTGAGATCCTTGTGCTTGACTTGTGCTCGTGTTCGGCGTGTTGACACGGTAGAATGGAATTTGTCAAAAGGGTCAGCCCCACAATAGTAGCCATACCGCACCATATCCCAGCAATTTCACGCGGATATAAAAATTACTGTCCAGATTTGCAGGCGGGCAAAGTCCTCGCAAAGCTGGGTCCACCACGTGGACACCAACATATATAGAAACATCCATTCACCGGCGCCGAAACGACGCACCGCCTCAAAATTTATGATATAATACCCCCTCGTATGAAAAGACTACTGACAATACAGGACATCTCCTGCGTAGGACAATGCTCCACGACCGTTGCCCTGCCGCTGGTTTCAGCCTGCGGAGTCGAGTGCGCGATTCTGCCCAGCGCGGTGCTCTCCAACCATACGGGGGGCTTCTCCAGCTGGACCTTCGCCGACTTGACGCCGGAGCTTTCGAACGTCGAGAAGAAGTGGATAGAGCTCGGCATCACGTTCGATGCCTTCTATACGGGCTATGTCTGCGAAAGCCAGATCGATCCGATACTTTCGATCATGGAGACGTGCGCTGCGCCCGGGGCTATTCGCGTGGTGGATCCCGCGATGGCAGACAACGGCAAGCTCTACGCCGGTTTTGCGGATGATTTTCCGTCGAAGATGGCGCGGCTCTGCAACGGCGCCGACTACATACTGCCTAACCTCACCGAGGCGGCTTTCCTCGTCGGCGACGAGCCGAAGCTTTCGGGCTACACGAAGGACGAGATCGAGTTTCTGATCACAAAGCTCCACGGCCTTGGCGCGAAGAACGTCATACTCACGGGCGTCTCGTTCAAGTCCGACGAGCTCGGCAGCGCGATAAGCGACGGCAAGATCATCGAGTACGACTTCAATCCCCGCATCGACCGCATGAGCCACGGAACTGGCGACGTCTACGCCTCGGTCTTCGCCGGTGCCCTGATGCGCGGCCGCTCAGCGAAGGATGCCGCCGCACTTGCGGCAGACATCGTCTGCGAGGCGATTCGCGAGACGGCGTCCGACCACTGGTACGGCGTGTCGTTCGAAAGGGCGATACCAATGCTGGCCAACGCCTTCAACGAAGTTTCCACAACACAAGCAAACACACACAAGGAGTAAAAGAAATGAAGAAACTGATGATAGCGCTCAGCGCGATTGTCCTCGGAGTTACCTCGGCCAACGCCGACTTCCTCTGGAACTGGTGGACCACCAGCAATGCCGACAAGCCCCAGAAGACGGAGATGAAGGGTTGCTCGCTCGGTATCGCCTCGCAGCTCACGAACGTCAAGGGCGCCCAGCTCGATGTTCTCTTCAACAAGAACGAGAACTTCAACTCCGGCGTGCAGGGTGCGTTTGGCTACAGCCAGTCCATCGAGCTTCGCAACGGCGTGCAGTGCGCATTCGTGAACAAGGCCAAGTCGGCTTCGCTCCAGCTCGGCCTCGTCTGCATCAACGATACTGGCTTCCTGCCTTTCTTCGTGTTCTTCAACTTCGATCCGCACATGTTCGGTTCGGCCAAGTAACTGACCAAAACACATTCCGGGCATTGCGCCATGATAAACGCCAACATAAATTCAATCACAGAAATTCTTGAGCGCAATGCCCGCGAATGGCCCGATGACGTCGCGCTTGTCGAGATCGACACGCCCGACGAAGGTCGGCACAAGACCTGGAGGGAGGCGGAGCTTGTAGAACCCGTCCCCGACAGGTCGTACCGCGCCGAAATGACATGGCGCGACTTCGACGAGCGGGCCAACCGCATCGCAAACTTCCTTCTCTCGCGCGGATACAAGAAGGGCGACAAGATTGCGATTCTCCTCATGAACTGCCTCGAGTGGCTGCCGATATACTTCGGCGTTCTCAAGGCGGGGTGCATGGCGGTGCCGCTCAACTTCCGCTACACGGCCGACGAGATACGCTACTGCCTCGACCTCGCGGACGCCGCAGCTCTCGTGTTCGGCCCTGAATTCATCGGACGCGTCGAGCAGATCGCGGACAGGATTCCCAAGGTCAAGTCTCTTTTCTACGTCGGCGAGGATTGTCCGACGTTCGCCGAGTCTTATCGCGGACTGATAGGCTACTGCTCGTCGCAGTCGCCAGCTATAGGGCTCACGCCAGACGACGAGGCGGCGATATACTTTTCTTCCGGCACTACCGGTTTTCCGAAGGCGATCGTGCTTCAGCACAGGTGTCTCATACATTCATGCAGGGTCGAGCAGGCCCACCACGGCCAGACGAAGGACGACTGCTTCCTCTGCATTCCGCCGCTCTACCACACTGGCGCGAAGATGCACTGGTTCGGCAGCTTCCTGGTAGGCGGAAGGGCGGTGCTTCTGAAGGGTGTAAAGCCGGAGTGGATCCTCAGGGTCGTCTCCGAGGAGCGCTGCACGATAGTCTGGCTGCTGGTTCCGTGGGCGCAGGACATACTCGACGCGATCGAGCGCGGCGACGTGAAGCTCGAGGACTACGAGCTCGACCAGTGGCGTCTCATGCACATCGGCGCGCAGCCGGTGCCGCCGGCGCTGATCAAGCGCTGGAAGTCGGTTTTCCCGAAGCACGACTACGATACGAACTACGGACTTTCCGAATCGACCGGCCCCGGCGCGGTGCATCTCGGCGTCGAGAACATCGACCATGTCGGCGCAATCGGCGTCGCCGGCTACGGCTGGCAGACGAAGATTGTCGCTCAGGACGGTGTAACGCCCGTCGAGCCAGGCACGGTCGGCGAACTTGCGCTGAAGGGTCCGGGGGTGATGAAGGAATACTACAAGAACCCTGACGCGACGGCCGAGATCATGAAGGAGCCGGGCTGGCTCTTGACGGGCGACATGGCCGAGGAGCGCGACGGCTTCATCTATCTCGTGGACCGCGCGAAGGACGTTATCATAACGGGCGGCGAGAACCTCTATCCGGTGCAGATCGAGGACTTCCTGCGTGCGCATCCGGCAGTGAAGGATGTAGCGGTGATCGGCCTGCCCGACGCGAGGCTCGGCGAGATCGCCGCGGCCATCATTTCGGTCAAGGAGGGCGCGACAATGACAGAGGCCGATGCCGTCGACTTCTGCCTCGGACTGCCGCGCTACAAGCGTCCGCGAAAGTTCATCTTCGCGGAAGTGCCGCGCAATCCGACAGGCAAGATCGAGAAGCCCAAGCTTCGCGAGATGTACGGTGCCGTCGCGCTCGTCGCGCAGCAAAACGGACTTACTGCATGAAACCGCTTTTTTTGGTATAATGTCAACTATGAAGAAACTACTGGCAGCATTTTCTGTTCTCGCCGCGACCGTTGCGATCGGCGCGGCAACTTCGGGCAGGCCTGCGCGCATCACGTCGGCGACGACCTACTACGACCGCAAGGAGGGCATCATCTACTTCGACAAGGATGTCTATGTGGATGACGAGCAGTATCAGCTTCACGCCGACAAGGCGTATGTGTTTCTGAGCGGCACGAACGACGTGCGCCGCATAGTCGCGATCGGCAACATCGCGATGACGAACGACACGAAGCGCGCGTATGGCGTGAAGGTGTCGTACTACAAGGAGGGCGGCATGGTCGTTCTCTACGGCGGCGAGGGTCGTCCCGCCGAGGTCCGCGACGAGTCGAAGGAGCAGGACCAGGTGGTCAAGGGCCGCAAGATCAAGTTCTGGATAGATTCCGAGCAGGTCGAGGTCATGGAGGCCGATATCCAGGCGCCGACTTCAGGCTTGGGCGACGGCGGTTTCCAAAAAGCAATACTAGGGAGGTAAACAAATGACAGTAAAAGGTTACGCAAAATATCTGATGGTCATGGCAGGCCTTGGCGGCTTGCTGTACGGAATAGACGTCGGCGTGATTGCCGCTGCGCTTCCGTACATAGAGAAGACCAGTTCGTACACAAGCCAGCAGCTTTCTTTTGTGGTTAGCGCTGTTCTGCTGGGCAGTGTGCTTTCGTCTCTGTTCGCCGGCGCTCTCGCCGAGTGGCTTGGCCGCAAGAAAGTGATACTGATTTCGGCCCTCTGCTTCACGCTGTCGATTCCAATCATCTGTGCCAGTGTGCTTTTCGAGAACGGCTTTATGTGCCTCACGCTGGGCCGAATTCTGCAGGGCGCATCCGCCGGCCTTGTTGGCGTCGTCGTTCCGATGTATCTCGCAGAGTGCCTTGATGCCGACTCTCGCGGCAAGGGCACCGGAATGTTCCAGCTGCTGCTCACGATCGGTCTTGTGTTCGCCGCCGTGATAGGCCTTGCCGTGACATATCTGGTCGGCGCGTCGGACGACATGACCGTCAGCGCTTCTTCGAAAACGGCTGCCTGGCAGACGATCTTCTGGTGCTCGGCGATTCCCGGATTGATCCTCTTCTTCGGTGCGTTCAAACTGAAGGAATCCTCCCGCTGGCTGTACCGCCGTGGCAGGAAGGATGAGGCTCTTGCGTCGCTCGCTGCGAACAATGGCGAAGAGAAGGCTCGCGCGATTCTGAACGAGATGGTCAAGGCCGACGAGGCGGCCGCAGCCGAGAAAGCCGCGAACGCCGCGGCAAAGGATTCGCTGTTCCAGCGCAAGTACGTGATTCCTTTTGTACTTGCGGTCGTCGTTCTCGCCTGCACACAGGCTACCGGCGTCAACTCCGCCCTCAACTACTCCGTGAAGATATTCCAGGAGGCGGGCTTCCAGGGAAGCTTTGCGAACTGGGCCGATCTCGGATTCAAGATCGTGAACGTTGTCATGACGTTGGTGGCGGTTGCGCTTGTCGACAAGAAGGGTCGCACATTCCTCCTCAAGCTCGGAACCAGCGGCATCATCGTCGGTCTGGCGCTGGTCGGCACGACGTTCCTTGCCTTGCATCGTGGTTGGATTGCGCCGTCTCTGACATCCGGTCTCGTCGTAATGGCGGGCTTCGTCGTGTTCATGGCATTCTATGCGGTCGGTCCCGGAGTCTGCGTATGGCTCGCGCTTTCCGAGCTCATGCCCAATCGCATCCGTGCCAATGGCATGTCCATCGCGCTCCTTATCAACCAGGGTGTTTCGACCACCATCGCCTCGACGTTCCTGCCGTGGGCGGACAAGTTCGGCTATGAGAGCATCTTCTTCTCGCTCGCCGGATTCACCGTCATATATCTCATCACTGCGGCGTTCTTCATGCCTGAGACGAAGGGCCGCACCCTTGAGGAGATTGAGCAATACTTCACGACCGGCAAGATGCCAGAGAAGAAGGACTGACCCTGACCTTCACCTTTCTAGGTACGGGAACCTCGGTCGGGGTTCCGCAGATAGGGTGCAAATGCCCGGTCTGCACCTCGACCGACCCGCGCGACAGGCGCCGCAGATGCGGCGCCTATGTTCGCTCGCAGAAGGTCGCGTTTCTGATTGATACCCCGCCCGAGATGCGCGAGGCCTGCATAGAGCATGGCGTAGACAAGGTTGACGCCATCTGCCTCACGCATGCGCACATGGACCACGTCGCCGGCTTCGACGACGTGCGCCGCTTCAATACGATAAACGGCGGCGTTCCCATGCGCTGCTTTGCGATGCGCGAGACGATCGAGCAGATGCACAGGATATTCCCGTACATTTCGGACAAGAAGAACGAGATGGGGCTCTTCCGTCCGATGATCAACTTCGTCGACAACGCCGAGCCTTTCACGATAGGCGATGTCGCTCTCGAGCGGCTTGAGGTGGAGCATTCCTTCCCTTGCTGCGGCTATCTGCTCACCGCGCCGTCAGGCAGGCGCCTCGCCTACAGCTCTGACTGCCACGTGCTGCCGCCGCAGACGATCGCGAAGCTGAAGGGCGTGGACCATCTGGTGCTGAACTGCCTGCGCGAGCGCTTCCATCCGACCCACCTCAGCCTTGAGACGGCCTTGGGCTACATCGACGAAATCAAGCCAGGCGACACAAGGCTCATACACATGTGCCACGACCTGAGCCACGCGGAATGGCTCAAACGCCTGCCGGACGGCGTGGAGCCGGCGTACGACGGTCTCGCAATCGAACTTTGAGAAGGAGCATCCAATGAACATGAAACTCGCCAGCCTCGCACTTTTCGCAGCGCCGTTCGCCGCGCTGGCCGCGACAAGCGAAATTACCGTCGACCTGAAGCTCGACTACGACGAGTTCGTCGTCGGCGAGAGCGTCGGAGCCGTCGTAAACATCGTCAACGTTTCGCCGGACAACCTGAGCGCCGGCTACGCCGATTCCGAGGACCGCTTCTTCATCGAGCTTTTCAGGTCGCGTGACATGTCGCAGCTGCAGCGCATCAGCAACGGACCTTTCATCGCGCCGTTCCTCATAAAGCCCAACGAAGGGCAGAAACTAGCCACGCGTATCGCCGATCTCTACGACATGCGCTTTCCGGGGCGCTTTCTGGCGAGGCCGGTGCTGGTGCACCGCAACATAAGATACGAGGGTCAGCTGAGGACTTTCGACGTAGTGCCCGGCATGCGCGTAGCCAACGCGCTTCAGATGTTCGTCAACCACGACGGGCTGCGGCGCGAGTTCGAGCTCGTAAGCTGGAACCGCGGCGGAACTTCGCACCTGTTCATCACGACCCGCGATTCTGGCACTGTGGACTGCGGCTACCAGACTTTCGACCTCGGCGAGATGATGAAGGTTACGCGTCCCACGATATCCATAATGCCGACGGGCGAGATAGTGGTTTTGCACCGCATCGACCCCGACAGCTTCGTGCGCAGCGAATTCTGGTCGGTGCCGGACGGAATCGAATTCGTGCGGCGCGAGCTTGTACAGGACCCCGAGACGGCAGGTTCGAAGCGCGTGAGGGAGCTCTACGAGGAATCGGGCGGCATCAAGGCCAAGAAGAACCCGTGGTGGAAGTTCTGGTGACGCGATGAACATTCTCGGCATAGAGACGAGCTGCGACGAGACTGCGGCGGCTGTCGTACGCGACGGACGCGAGGTTCTCTCGAACGTCGTCTATACGCAGATTCCGCTGCATGTGCCTTATGGTGGCGTCGTGCCTGAGATAGCCTCGCGAGCGCACATAGAGAAGATATCCGAGGTGGTCAAGACGGCCATGGCGGAGGCTAAGGGCGTCAAGCTGGATGCAGTGGCCGTAACGTACGGTCCGGGGCTTTCGCCTGCGCTGATCGTCGGGCTCAACGCGGCGAAGGGGCTGGCCAAGTCGCTTGGGGTGCCGCTGTTCGCGATGAACCACATCGAGGCGCACCTTCATACTCCGTTCCTCGATTCAGAGATCGAGCCGTCGACAGTAATGCCGGCTCTCGGCCTTGCAATCAGCGGCGGCCACACGACGTGGATAGACATGCCGAGCTATGGCACCTACCGCATAGTCGGGCAGACGCTCGACGATGCCGCGGGCGAGGCGTTCGACAAGGCGGCCAAGCTGCTTGGGCTGGGGTATCCCGGAGGGCCGAAGGTGGACAAGATCGCCCGCGAATATAGCGGCGAACTCATACCTTTCCCGAAGGGGCGTCCGCGGGAGGGGGTGACTGCCCTCGCAGGGCTTCCAGCCGAATGCTGCGTTTCGTTCTCGGGTCTCAAGACGGCGCTTTTGAGGTATGTGCAGAAGGAGGGTGGAGCCGAGGCGATTTCAGCCTCTGGGCGTCTGCCTCAGGTCGTGGCGAGCTATCAGGAGGCGATAGTGCAGGCAGTCGCCGACCGCACCTTGACCGCTCTCAAGCGCCGCGAATACAAGGCGCTGATCGTAGGCGGCGGAGTTTCGCTCAATTCGCGCCTTCGCACGGTTCTCGCCGAAGTCTGCGACAGGATGCATGTGCCGCTTTTGATGGCCAAGCCCAAATACTGCGGAGACAACGGGGCGATGATCGCCGCGCTGGCCTACTATCGCCGCAACAAGACGGGTGAAGAGGCCATGAAAACAGATGTCGCGCCATCCCTCGACTTCGAGGATTAGCGCGACAGCTTGGTGGACCCGGCGGGACTTGAACCCACGACCCGGAGATTATGAGTCACCTGCTCTGACCGACTGAGCTACGGGTCCGCAAAACGGGGCATATTATACCATATTTACCTTCGCTTAGGCAAGTGCCCCGCCAACTTTCCACGACAGCGGAAATTTGGTATAATACTCCCTCAATGAGTTTCGAGGTTTTGAAGACTGATTCGGCCACCAAAGCGCGGCTTGGACGGCTCACGACATCGCATGGTGTCGTGCAGACTCCGGTTTTCATGGATGTGGGCACGCAAGGCACGGTAAAGGCCCTTGAACCGCGCGATTTGAAGGAGAACAACGCTCAGGTGGTGCTCGGCAACACCTACCACCTCATGCTCAGGCCGGGGGCTGAGGTCATAACTGCGGCAGGCGGGCTTCACAAGTTCATGAGGTGGGATGGTCCGATACTCACGGATTCTGGCGGTTTTCAGGTGTTCTCCCTCGCGAAGCTCCGCAAAATGACCGAGGACGGGTGCCGCTTCAACTCTCATCTCGACGGTCACGAGTTTTTTCTGGGGCCCAAGGAGTCTATGGCGATGCAGAGGGTGCTGGGCAGCGACATCGCTATGGTGTTCGACGAGTGCTTGCCGTATCCTTGCGAAAGGGATCGCGCCGAGAAGTCCGTCGAGCAGACGATCCGCTGGGCCAAGGCGTCGAAGGAACAGCCCCACGCCGAGGGGCAGATGGTGTTCGGCATCGTGCAGGGCGGGGTATACGACGACCTTCGTCGCCATTGTGCGGAGGAGCTCGTAAAGATCGGCTTCGACGGATATGCCGTAGGCGGAGTTTCGGTGGGCGAGCCCGAGGAGTGCATGTACAAGGCTGTAGACGCCAGCGTGCCGTATCTGCCTGAGGACAAGCCGCGCTACGTGATGGGGCTAGGGGTGATGCACCAGATGGCGGAGTGCGTAGCGCGCGGCGTGGACATGTTCGACTGCGTGATACCTACCCGCGTGGCGCGCCACGGAACAGCCATCACAAGAAAGGGCAACGTCGCCATCAAGGCGGCAAAATGGACGTTCGACCAAGGGCCGGTCGAGGAAGGGTGCGACTGCTACTGCTGCCGCAACTTCACGCGCAGCTACGTGCGCCACCTGCTGAATGCGGGCGAGATACTCGGCCTCAGGCTGCTGACGATACACAACGTCCATGCCCTCAACAGATTTATGGAAGACATGCGCGCGGCGATCGCCGACGGCAGCTTCGCAGAATGGAAAGAACAAGTAAGAAAGGATACAACCCATGAATGAGACGACAGCAACAGAAGTTCAGCCCGTGGCCGAGCCCGGTGCGCCTGCCCAGCAGCCGCAGCAGGGAGGTATGGGCATGCTTGTGCCCATGCTGCTCATACTCGCGATCTTCTACTTCATGATGATCCGTCCTCAGCAGCGCAAGGAGAAGGAGCGCCGCAAGATGATCGATAGCCTTCGCGCCGGAGCCAAGGTGGTGTTCGCAGGCGGCCTGATGGGCACGATCAGCGAGGCGACCGAGAAGACCTTCAAGGTCGAGATCGCCCCCGGTACCGTCATCGAGGTCGCTCGCGCGTCCGTGACGGGAGTCGTCGACGAGACCCAGCCCGCCGCCAAGTGACGGCTGATGTCCTTCGCCAGGGGCAGATTCGGCATAGAGTACAACACGGCGAAGACCGGCGATGATCCGTCGGGCCTTCTGCCGTGGGCGCTCGGCGTCGTCTTTGTCGTGGCGATGATCTCGCTTGTCGTAACGCTTGTGGCGCGCGCAAAGCGAGAGGCGCGTGACGAGGCGGAGGTTCGTGCGCTGATCGAAAGCTCTGGCGTGGACGTCGCATCGCTCGCTTCTAAAGGCGAGGCGGATGTTGTGCAGCAGCCTTTGCCGGAAGGCGAGGCGGCCGAAGCGCCTGCCCCTGAGCCCGAGCCGGAGCTGCCGCCGCCAGAAAAGATAGCCGCAGCAGGAACCGCCAAGCGTCCTACAAAGGTCACGAACCTGCTGATGCGGCTCGAGACGGCGGAGAAGAATCGCGATATCGCGATGGCCATCGACGCCATCGAACAGTTGAGAAGCCTGCCGGGCAATCCGGCGGCCGATCTCGACGATCCCCTGGCGCGACGCCTTGGGGTGCTCAACATGCGGCGGCTTTTCGGACACGACAAGACGCCCTGGACTACCGAAATCGTCGTCAAGCGCGGCGATACCGCCACGCGGATAGCATACGAGCACGGCTCGACACTGGCGTCATTCGCCAAGCTGAACGGGGGCAACGTAGACAAGGTCGTTCTCGGACGCAAGATGATCGTCATGGAGCATCCGCGCTTCAGCCTGGTCGTGCATCGCCTTACAAAGACAGCCGACCTTTCGCTTAACGGAAAATTCTTCAAGCGCTACTACCTGCAGGGCGAGGTGCGTGGCGAGGTCGGTGCGTACGAGATGCCGGAGCGCCTGAGGCAGCTGTGCGCGGAGAAGGGCATACTGCTTCAGCCTGATGATCGGGCCGAGCTTGAGATGCTGATGCCCAGAGGCGCAGTCGTAATAATCGCCGAGCTGTAGCCATGTGGCGGCTCGCGATACCTGCTGCGCTGGCTTTCGGCGAATTCTGCGGTTTCGCAAGCTCCACCATAGGATCGGCCTGGCCCCTCGCAGCATTCCTTTTTCTGCTCACGGCATCGGTTGGCTATGGCCGTGCCATTCGCGGTTGGGGACTGGCCGCCGTGTTTCTCGCGGGTTTTGCGCTGGCACTGCATTCGTCCGACGTGCGCCGGCGCACCTTGCGCGACGCTGCCGAGCCGGGGCGCCCGCTTGAAGCCTCTCTCGTCGTCGAGGGCGTTCCGGCTGAAGGCGTGGGAAGGAGCGGCTGGACCTCATTCGACGCGACATACAAGGGGGTGGATGTTCGGGTCGTGCTTCACCTCGACGATGGCGTGGAGCCTCCGCTAGTCGGCGAGACCTGGCGCTGCGCGGGTTGGCTCGAGCGCCGTCCAGCCGACGATTTCCGTCGGCGCAGGGTATGGATCAAGGGTCGGGGCACTTTCGCCGTCCGCGAGACGTGCGGCGGACGCTCTGGAATGCGCGCGTTCTTCGACTCCGCTAGGCGCGGCGTTTCGCGGCGCATGGGCATAGGGCTTGAGGGCACGGGCTATTCGGCATTCGCCGACGTCAACAGGGCGATGATTCTCGGCGAGCGCTCGAGGCTCCCGCATGACGTACGCGAGACGTTTGTCGATTCAGGAACTCTCCATATGTTTGCCATATCGGGGCTGCATGTCGCCATCGTCGCCAAGATATTCATCATAACACTGGTCGTTCTGTTCGTTCCCTACAGGTTTACGGGTGTCGTCGCTGTGCCGCTGCTGTGGTTCTATGTAGGCATGGTCGGCGCCGGCCCTAGCGCGGTGCGAGCAGCGGCGATGGCGACGATATGCATGCTGGCGCCTCTTTGGCTGAGGCGTCCGGACGGCATCTCTGCATGGGCCGCAACCTTCGTCGTCTTTCACCTCGTGTGGCCGGAGAGCATCATGAGCGTCGCCTCCAGGCTTTCTTTCACCGTCATGCTCGGCATACTGCTCTTCGTCGAATGGGCCAGGTCGTTCAGGAGCCGAGCCATCGAAATCGTCGGCTTTACCGTCGCCGCATGGGCTGCGGGAGCGCCTATTGTCGCGCATATGTTCGGCAGGCTGACGCCTGGCGGCATCGTTGCCAACTTCCTGCTTGTGCCGGCCGCGGGCTGCCTCGTCTGCGCGGCTGTATTGGGTGTCGCCGCAAGCTTCGTCTCGACGGCTCTCGCCGCGCACCTCAATTACGCGGCTGCCCTTTTCGCAAAGGCCATGGTCGGCGTGTCGTGGGCCGTTTCGCGTCTGCCGTTCGCAAGCGTCAAGACGGAGCCGTGGACTTTCTGGGATTGCGCCGCATGGTATGCGGTGCTTGGGCTTTCAATGTGGCTTGTGCGCTCGATAGCAGTGCGCCGCCGGCAGACTTTTTGACCCTCGCCACTTGCGCGCAGAAGGGCAATTATGATATACTATACGCTGTTCGCGTGTGAAGCGGGCGTAGCTCAATGGCAGAGCTCCAGCCTTCCAAGCTGGCTACGAGGGTTCGATTCCCTTCGCCCGCTCCAACGCCAGGGTGGCGTAATGGCAGCCGCGGCAGACTCAAAATCTGCTATACGTGAGTATGTGCGGGTTCGAGTCCCGCTCCTGGCACCAGTATCGCGAACGAAACGACTGGAGGGGTGTCCGAGTGGTCGATGGTGCAACCTTGGAAAGGTTGTGTGGGCGCAAGTCCACCGGGGGTTCGAATCCCCCCCCCTCCGCCAGTGTGAAGTGCTTGATTTTAGCGGCTGGGATGGTGTTTTCGGCGTGTCGGGTTGTGGGGAGTGTGTGGGGACTTTCAACTGACACCAAAAACACCAAACGGAGAAGGGAATGACTCTATACAAGCGCGGGAAGACATGGTGGGTCGAATATCAGGTTGACGGTGTGCGGCATCGCCAAACTACCCACACTCAGAAATACAACGTCGCCAAGGCTTGGGCGTCGCAAATCGACACCGCAAAGAAAATGCCGACGTTCGAGGAAGCCGTCGCGGTCCTGAAGATGTTCTACAAGCAGCCGGTCGAAGGGTTTCTGCCGATTGATTCAGCGTGGGATGTCTACATCGAACTCGCAAAGGCGACCGGCAAGGCCGCGATCTCGAATGATACGCTGAGACGTCGCAAGCTCGTACTTTCGCGCTTCATCGAATGGGTGAAGAAGGAACGCGCGACGATCCGGACAATCGAAGCGGTGACGGGTCCGGTTGCGGCCGGATTCGCGACATACCTTGCGAACGTCCTCAAGCTTAAAACGAAGACGCGAATCAACAATATCGCAGAACTAAACACCATCTGGAAGATGCTTGAACACGCCTCGACCGGAATCCGCAGCCCGTGGGCGTCTCTGCGGCCCCAGGACGTGGACGGCAAGTTCGGCAAGGCATTCACACCCGCCGACGAGCGGCGCATCCTAGAGGCCGCCAGGCGCGTCGGCAAGGATTGGTATCCGATCTGCGTCATCATGCGACATTCCGGACAGCGATACGGCGACGTCGCACGGCTTACCTGGGCGAACATCGACGGCGACATCATACGCCTCACGCCTCATAAAACGACGCGGCACAAGATCGCCGTGACGATTCCGATCACCGAGCCGATCCGCGAAGTGCTGAAGACGATACCAAAGACGGGCGACTTCTTGTTTCCACTCCACGCGGATCTTTACGACCAACGCGGCCCGGCGAGCCGCATCATACCTTTCCGCGAAGTCTTGACGGCGGCCGGACTAAAGGATGCGGGATATACGATCCACTCCTGGCGTCATACGGCAGCGACTCGCCTTGCAGAGACCGGCGCGGACATAGAGACGCGCAAGGCGCTTCTCGGCCATCGTGTGGACGCAACCGCCGAGCGGTACGACCATGACGACCATCTAGATGCGAAACGCGCGGCGCTCGAACGCGCCGCGCGGTAGTGAGACGTCAGATATTCACGACGCCGCTCACGCTGTCGTCTTTCCATCGTGAATTGTAGGTGAAGATGCGCCAGGATGCCCATGATGCGATATCGGCCATCCACTCTGCGGGAGCATTCCAGATATATGATCCGTCGAACTCCTGCGGCGGCATGCGAATGATGCTCGACTCGTGCAGCACCGTCCCGGTGCCGTTCGCGCCTGAGAACACCTTGATCTTGAAGGCCGTGTAGGTCGAGCCGTAGAGTTTGGCCCAATTCCATTCACCGTCGATACGCCAGGTGAATGCTCCGGTCGAGGTATCACATGATACGGGAGTGGGCGCGGTGCGGGTCGTCTCAAGGAAGCGTAAAATCAGTTCAGGGTAAGTTTCGATCTTGTCCCGGTAAGTGTTGCCATCCTTGCTCCAAAGATCATGCTCCCATAGACTGAGGTTGATAGCAAAGACGATGCTTGACGTGTCGGTACCTGAGGACACTCCGACAAATTGGTCCGCCACGACATTCCATCCGATATCGAGCCTGCCATACGTGAGGAAATCTCCCTCGTGCAAGAAGTTCCGTCCTTCGCGGTTGAGCTTGCAATCGAGAAGTGTGAAGCCCGTCGTGGCGGAAATTACACTATACTTTCCAGCGCGTATCAACTGCACACGGACCCTTGCGCACTTCGACGTCGGCACCGTCGCGCACATCCTGCGACCTGATTGAGCTACCTCGCTTGGTTTGAAATCCGAATTCGCCTCGGGCCACGGATACTCGCCGACGCATACTTTTCTGTCACTGTTATTGTCCCAGAGCTTGATGCGCGGGCAGATTGGCGACATGAGCGTGAGGGCAATAGCCTGGACGTTCGAGGCGCTTGCGGCCGGGGTGAAGCCGAACGGGTCGCCCGGCTGCCACTCATCGCCGCCAACCCACGCGATGAAAGCCATGTCGGACGTCGCGCCAGGCAGCCAGCAGATCGACTTCTGGCCGGTATAGCTCGCCGGGAAATCCCACTGCATTTCAGGCGTGACCGATCCATCCTGACGCGCCGGCGTAAAGGTTCTGACGTGAAGCGGCGATGTCGATCTGTCATAAGAATATATCGGCAGCATTACGCCAGCCTCGGCGGCCGGGAGCGGTGAGAGGTCGTTCAACTCGTCGGCGTCGAGATCTCCGCAAGCCGTCGAAAGCTCCATCTCCAACTCATTCCGGATGAAAGAGCAGCCCTCCAGCCAGTTGCCGCGCACCGTCGAATAGCTTTCAAGGCCGACGAAGACAAAAAGATACTTCTGCAAAGTGAGTCCGCCGGTCGGCTCAAGGGTCGCCGTCGCCGTCTTGGCGTGCCAGGTTGTGGAACTTCCGGAAGTGCGCGACTCGCGAGGCGCGACGGCCGACAATGTGGATCCGTCGGCGACGACCTGACCGGAAGAATCCTCGCCGCGCAGCGTGTGGCAATTCATCGGGATCTCGGCGGTCGATCCGGTGAAGATGTGAAGTCTTGCGCCAGCCGAGTTGTACGGGTCGCTCGTGACGCGGGCAGATAGCGCGGTCAATGTCTTTCCGATCGCGGAATCTGGGAGCTCGAAAACGTAGCAAGCTGCGTTGGCGTAAGCGCGGTGCGTTCCGCCCGCATGACCCGCGCAAAACAGCGCCGCGTCGAATCCGTCACGCTCGACCACGTTGCGGTCGAGTCCGGACATGGTATCGCCCTCGGCGGTCGCTTCGGAGTGCGACGTCATAGTGGCCTGATCGACGGCGACCGGAACCCACGGCACTTCGCAGAAAAGATCGACGATCGTCTGGGCGTCGGTCTCGGCGGCATACGTCGGCGTAGATGTGCGAGCCGTATACTTGCGGAGGAATCGGGCGCCCTTGATCTTGTATTTGTATGTGGACATATTCTTGACCTTTCTCTTTAGTCACAATTGCAGTTGTCATCGCCGGGATGGGTGCCGCCCTCGGCGCCAACTCCACCATCTCCGCCGCCGGCGACACCTCCGGCGGAATGTTCATCGTCGTCGTCGGCGGCGACTCCGCCCGCATTGCCTTTGTCGCCCGGATGGTCGCAAGGATCGGAACTGTCGCTCTCGCCTGAAGCGTCAGGATCTTCGCCCTCGCCTGACATTGGGATATAGATGACCTTGCCATCCTTGCGGGCGACCAGCATCAAGCCGTCATCTTCAGCGACGATCGAGCCATCCTTGACCGACAGGCGCGACGCTAGGCCCTTGCCGCTGTCGCGTTCGTCATCGTTGAAATGCGCAATTTGCAACTCGCCGCCATTCTCGCCACCGTTCGCGTCGATAGAATCGCCGTCGGCGGTGGCGCCATCCACAAAGACGATCGCTGAATCGATGCATTGACGAACGCTGACGATTCCGGATTCCGTGGAACGTTCGACGACGGCGACGGTTGCGCGACAGACCACGCCCTCGGTGTCGTCGTCGCCCGGCGCGACCTTGAACGATGCGGAAAGCTCGCCCTCGTCATCCCGAACGACCTCAATCAGCAGCTCGCCGCCGGTCGAATCAAGCGCGTCGAGCATATACCATCCGGATGGATAGCCTTCGGCGGCGGTGAGCGCGGATGCGATATCGACATTCTCAACGCCGACGGTAAGAAGATTGTCGGCCGGAAGCCATATCAGCCAACTGTCGAGCGACGCGGCCCATTGGACGGTGAAGGGCGGCGGGAAGTCGGCGTCGAACGCGACGGCGGCACCAGCGGCCTCGCGACGTCCGCCGGCAGATTTGCCGGCGCACAATTCGCGGAACTTCCGCGCTGACGATTCGCTCAGGACGTACCGCGCCATCACTGCACCTTCTTGACGCCCTCGATGATCTTCTCGGCGACATTGCCGACGGCAGTGCCGCCGGCTGCGACGATCTCCTTGTTTTCGCTCGAGACGTCGGTCTTGAGTCCGTTGACCTTGACGCGCACGTTGCCATCTGGTGACTTTTCGACCTCGATATTGTCCACGTCGGTGCGATAGCCGACGGAACGATATCGCGCCGAATAGTCGTCGCCCTTGCGGATGACCTCGATGGAACGATAGCAGCCGTCGAGTATTAGCGTCGCGACGAGCGCGATCCCGGCCTTTGCCGCGAGGCGGGCCGTTTCAGGGATCTTCGGCCGATGTTTGATGACGCCGAGATCTTCTGGACAATAAAGCACAAGCGAACCCATCTGACGCGATGCCTTCTGCGTCGATTCGTCGTGCCCGTTCCAGGCGACGAATCCGGCGACGCGAAGCGTTCCATATTCGATATTGCGGCGGATCTTGCCGATGCCGACGTCGGCGCAAATCTGCCTGAAGATTGCGTCCGCCATATCGCGCTCGCAGATGTGCGTCCGGTAGAGGAAATCATGAGCGAGGGCGGCGGCGACGCGCGGCACTTCGCACGGATGGCCGCAAAGCCTCCAAAGAACGCGAGGAATTGAGCATCCATCGAACTCGAAGCCGGCGCGGATCGTTATCTTGTAGACGGTGCCATCCGGCAGCATTCCGGAAATACGCCAGTCGCTGGTGAGGCGATAGACGCTGCCCTCGACGCCCTGGACGTGCGGCATCTGCACATCGCCATAGTAGACTTCACCGCCGATGTATCGGATTCTTACTCCCATGATCAATTACCTCCGCTTGCTAGTTTGATAACCCAGGTCACGACCGACGCGACGATTGCGCCGATAACGCCGTAGATCGAAGATCTGACGGATTCCTTGCCGACAATTTGGTATAGGTTTTTTTGGATCGCCTCTACCTTCACCTTGATTTCATCGATTTCCTCTTTTCGGGCTTCATCGCGGGTTTCAAGGCGCGTGAGGGACGTCTTGATGTCGTCCAGCGTCTCGAAGACGCGGACGAACTTGCTGGATGTAGAGTTTTGATTGCTCATAGATCTTCCGTCGCGGCTCCGGCCGTGACGACGACAGTGGGGGTGTCAGGCTTGACGACGACGGTGACGATGTTGGTGGTGGCTTTTTCGGCCTGACGACTTTCGAGGTCCGACACCTTGCCTTTCAGCTCGGCTTGCTGCTTCTGGAGGATGCAACCCTCTTCAGTGTTCTTCATGCACACAGTCTTCCTCCTTCTTCTTGCCGATGACGTGCCAGCCGTCGGCATTGTACTCTTTGTCCTCAAATGAAGACTTGCCATCATACTTCGGGGGGTTCGATGCCTTTTTGCGCTTCGCCTTTCCCGAGGGAGTGTATGTCTGCATGGCCGTGCGCCCGTTCTCGTAAACCAAAACGATGACGTTGTTCCTCAAATCGACACGCACCATAGACACGGCGTTGGACGGCTCCGATATGGAAGCGATCATG
>JAFPUH010000007.1 GCA_017395505.1 Kiritimatiellia bacterium | reverse complement strand
TAATTCTCTTTAATCTCCAACTCCCGGTTTTCAAAGATCGCGTCCGAACCCTTCCGGGGCGAACGAGGGCATAGTATACCATTTCCGCCCCCCTCCACGCAAGGGGGGATTTGCATTTATTCCCAACTTTCGTTCGTATCTGAAGAAAACTGCGGAGATTTCGTATCGTTCGCACAGTTATTTTTCGCAGAAAGACGCGCGGATTGCATGATTCTTGTCATGCGCTTCAATTCCGCGGCCTTCCGCTCGCGGCGTTCGTAGTCACCGTCGGCCATTTCGCTACTCGTAACGCAGGCAGTCTATGGGATTCAGCTTCGACGCCCTGTAGGCCGGATAGAAGCCGAAGAACATCCCGACGACGGCAGAAAAGAGAAACGCCGCCACGGTCGAGCCGGTCTGTATCAGTATCGGCCAGCCCTTCGCGGCTCCGATAGTCTCTGCGCCTATTATGCCGACTATGACGCCCACCGCTCCGCCGACGGTAGACAGTACGACGGCTTCAAGCAGGAATTGCGTAAGTATGTTGGCGGGCGTCGCGCCGATGGCCATTCTGAGGCCGATCTCCTTTATGCGCTCCGTAACCGAGACGAGCATGATGTTCATGATGCCGATGCCGCCGACAAGCAGCGATATCGCTGCGACAGCCGTAAGAAGAACGGTCATAAGCCCTGTTACGGAGCCTATGGTGTTCATTATCTCGGTGGTGTCGCGCGTCTCGAAGTCGTCGTCCTGATAGTCCGCAAGGTGGTGGCGCTGGCGAAGGAGCGCGCGGACCTCGCGCTTGGCCTCGTCGAGATCGTCCATCGAGATCAGCGAGAGGTTCATCATGTTGATGTTGTTGAACTTCGAGCGCTGGAGGTAGCGCTGGACGCTGGTGTAGGGCGCCATTATGACGTCGTCCTGATCCTGTCCCCAGTTGTTCGCGCCCTTCGAGCCCAACACGCCGATAACCTTGAACGTGATGTTCTTCAGGCGTATCGTCTTTCCGATGGGGTCGTCATCCTCAAAGAGGTTCTTGCGCACGGTCGTGCCGACTACACAGACGCGCGACGAGCGCTCGACCTCCTCGTCGGTGAAGAAGCGTCCCTCGTTCACGACCCAGTTGCTTATGAGCAGGATGTCGGGCGAGACGCCCTGAACGTTGCCCGCCCAGTTCTTCGAGGAATACATCATCTGCACGCCTGTGCGGACCTGGGGGCTCACGCCCTGTATGAGGTGCGAAAGCTCGCGCTTCACGGCCTCGGCATCTTCGGCGGTCATCGTCTGGCCCTGGCCCATGCCGCCGGATACCGGACCTTGGTTGCGGCCTTCGGGAAACACCATCATCAGGTTGTTGCCCATCGACGATATCTCCTTGACCATCATCGTCTGGGCGCCCTGGCCAATCGCCATTACCGCAATTACGGCCGCAATGCCCACGATAATGCCGAGACACGTCAAAAGCGAACGCGTCTTGTTGCGGAATATCGCCCTGACGGCGACCTTGAATATCATCCAGAAGCTCATGCGAGGGCCTCCTTCACAAGCTGGGCAACCTGATCGGTCGTCTTGCGCCCGCCCTCGCCGTGGTCGTCGCACATCACCTTTCCGTCGCGCATCACTATGTGGCGGCTTGCGTAGGCGGCGATGTCGTCCTCGTGGGTCACCATCACGATCGTTATGCCCTCGCGCGAAAGTTCGGAGAACAGCTCCATTATCTCGACGGAGCTCTTTGTATCGAGGTTTCCGGTAGGCTCGTCGGCGAAAAGGACGGGCGGATTGTTCATCAGGGCGCGTGCGATGGCGACGCGCTGCTGCTGACCGCCGGAAAGCTGCGCCGGGGTATGCGAGTGGCGTCCTCCAAGACCGACGCGCTTCAGAAGCTCGAGCGCACGGCGACGCCTAGCGCGCATAGAAAGCCGCCCCATGTAGAGATCGGGCAGCTCCACGTTCTCAAGCGCCGAAGTCCTCGGCAGAAGGTTGAAGTTCTGGAAGACGAACCCAAGCTTGGCGTTTCTTATGTGAGCAAGTTCGGTCGCGCTGCGTGAGGCGACCTCTATGCCGTCCAGAAGGTACGACCCGCTGGTAGGCACATCCAGACAGCCGAGGATGTTCAGCATCGTCGACTTTCCCGAGCCGGAGGACCCCATTATGGCAACGAATTCACCCTCGTCGATAGAAAGGGACACGCCGTCCAACGCGTGAACCGGCTCGTCGCCGATCGCGTATATCTTGTACATGTCCCTTATTTCGACGAGATGCGCCATATCACTTCTTAGGCTCCGGAGCCGTGCCCTTCTGCTTCTTGGGGAACTTCGGCATGAACGGATTGCTCGTCTCGTCCTGCTTGGCCGTCGCGACGGTCTGGTAGCCGACGACAACGCTGCGGCCCTCAAGGGCGTCGACACCGTCAGCCAGTATTTCGGTGAAGGAATCGTCGCTTACGCCCTCGGTGACGACAATCGGCTCGATCTTGCCGTCGTCCTTGAGAAGCCAGAGCTTGCGTCCGCGAGGCAGCTCGCCAAGGTCGGCGATATCCTCATCATGGGGACGGAACCTGAACGCCGCGGCAGCTACGACAAGCACATCCTCAGCGCGAGCGGTCTCGATCGAAAGAGTGGCCGTCATGCCGGGAAAGAGCATCTCGTCGGGATTCTCCGCCTCGATTATTACGGGGAACGTCACGACGTTGTTGGTCGTGGTCGCGGCGCGGCGTATCTGGATAACCTTGCCGGTGAATTTGCGGCGATAGGCGTCGGCGGTGAAGGTCACGGGCTGCCCGACCTTGATGTTGCCGACGTCGGCTTCGGGTATCGTAGCCTCGACCCAGACGGTCTTGAGGTCCTCGGCGATAGTCAACACCGGCACGGCATTCATCGAGGAGACGACGGTTTCGCCCTCCTCGACCTTGCGGTCTATGACTATGCCGTCCACTGGCGACACTATCGTGCAGTATTTGAGGTTGGCCTCGGCCTGGGAGACCTCGGCTTCCGCCTGCTCGACGGACGCTACGGCACTCTTGAGGGAGGCCTTGGCTGACTCGAGACCTGCGCTGGCCGTCGCCAGGGCCTGCTCGGCGTTGTCGAGCTCCGCGAGCGGCGCAAGCGCCTTGTCGACAAGCTGGCGCTTCCTCGAATACGTCTTCTCGGCCAAGGCCAGCTCAGCCTCGCGCGACTTGACCGACGCTTCGCCGACCTCCACGTTCGCCTTGCTGACGTGAAGCCTGGCAACGGCGCTCTTGTAGTTCGCCTCGTAGACGAGCGGGTCGATGAGCGCGACAACCTGTCCGTTGGTCACGACGGAGTTGTAGTCCACAAAAAGCTTGATCAGCCGTCCGTTCACCTGCGCGCCGACAGGAATACCCGAAGGCGAATTGCGCGGCGTGACGGTTCCGGTGGCCTCGACCGACCTTACGACATCTGTACGTGCAATCGGAGCCAGCCTGTAGGAAGGCCCCTTCTTCTTGGCCGCAAGCGGCGTCTTCTCGCCGCATCCGGCCAGAAGCATCAGCCCCGCGGCGGCAAAAACCACAGCATTTCTCATTCTTCACCTCCACTGCCATATTGCGGCTCCACGCCGACAAGCGAAAACAGTTTAGCCTCGGCGATCTGTCCGCGATAGAAAGCCTTCTCGCAGTTCGCCATGGCCGAGACGAAGGATGCGACAGCGTCGGTATACTCGATGCGCGAGGCATCGCCGACGGCAAGCTGGGCGGAGACCGTCTCGAGGTTCTCCGACGCGCTTGCCACGCTCGCAATCGCCGATTCGAACGCCTCGCGGGCGTTGTCACGCTCTGCGACAGCGCTCTCGATCGAAAGCGAAAGCTCAAGCTCTGCGGCGTCCACCTCATAGGCGGCAGACTCGAGAGCGACCCTCGCCCTGTCGACCGCGGTAGTCTTTCTGAAGCCGGTGAAAATGGACTGCGCGGCGCTCACGCCCCACCTCCAGTACCACATTGGATCCGTCCAGTTCAGCGAAAGCGAGGCGCTGAGCGTAGGCCTCAGGTCGGCTACGGCGTAGTCGACAGCCGAAGAAGCGGCCCTCAGCTTAGCCCTGCTCGCCTGAATCGCCGGAGCGTTCGTGCGGGCGAAGTCGAAGAGGTCGACCGAGGGGGCGTCGGTCGGCGCGAAGACCCTCGTAAAACGCCAGTCGGAAAGCGGCAGGGAGGGTCCGCACGAAGCCTCGAGGCCTATCGCGCTCGCGAGGTCAGCCCCGGCCAGCACGAAGTCGTTCGACACCGCGACGACGTTCTCCTTGGCCTCCGCGAGATCGAGCCTGGCCCTGGTCACGTCAAGCCTCTGAGCCTCGCCCTCCTGAAGCCTGGCCTCGGCCTGAGCCAGATGCTCGACGCGCATATGCTCGTTAGTCCGCGCGACCTCGAGAAGCGCAGCCGCCTCAAGCCGCTTGAAGTATGCCGACGAAACCTGCTCGAAAACGGAGTAGCCCGTCTTGACGAGAGCCAGCTCGGCCGCGACGACCCGCTCGGCCTGGGCCTTCGCGTTGGCATCGTTGCGCCCGAAGTCGTAGATGAGAATGTCGAGCGAAAGCGCCGCCGACCAGTTGCCGCTTGTCTTGCCCTTCAGCTTGTCCAGATGGGCTGGCGAACTTGAGGCAGAGTATCCGCCGCTCGCTCCGGCATCCACTGCGTTCCAGGGCGTGGCGCTGGCGAGAGGAGCACTGGCCGCGATCTCCTTCAGGGCGAGGCGGGCATCCTCGACGGCAAGGCGCGCGGACACCATCGACGGCCTGTTGGTAAGCGCATACGAAACCATCTCCTCAAGGGATGCGCCGATCTCAGGGCAAGACTCGGTTCTTACGACAGCCCCTTGTCCGCGCCCCTCCATCCCACGCTGCGTCTCGCGAGCCCTTTCGACCGTCGAGCATCCGCCGACGGCAAGCGCCGCGACAAAGGCTACAATCCGTTCCGCCTTAAGCATGCTTCAAGCCTTTCATCTCGTCGAAACCCTCGCCCCATACGCCGATTACGCGGCTCTGGCTGACAAAGGCCCTAGGGTCAATTGAATGGATTATCCGGAAAATCACGTTGCTTTCGCTCATTTTCGCGAGTACACACACGACCTTCATCTCGTCGCCGGTGTACCAGCCGTGGGCGTCGAGCAGCGTCATGGTGTGGCCGGTGGCGTCGGAAATCGCCTTGGCGATCTCGTCGTGCCTGCGAGTGAATATCATGAACTGCACCGACCGCCGGCGAACGTTTAGGGCATAGCTTATCGTCATGCACTCCACGCCCATCGCGCAGAAGCCGAACGCAACGAAGCGGACGCGCTCGAGCGTGGAGCCGAGGCTAGGGATGAAAAGTCCGCTGCCGATGATGAAGAGGTCGATGACGATCAGGCATACGCCGATGGAAACGCCGAAGTACTTGTTCGCTATGGCCGCAATGATGTCGGTACCGCCAGAAGACCCGCTACAGGCGAAAAGCGCCGCGACCGAAAGCCCGCAGATCGTGCAGCCTATTAGCATCGCCATGAACCGCTCGTCCTCGAGAATCCTTATGAGGTCGCCGGTCGCGGGGTCGGTAAGCAGCCTTTCGCCGACCCACAGGAAGAACGTTATCGCCACCGTCGCATATATCGAATTGGCGAAGAACTTCCAGCCGAGCAGCTTGAGGGCGACGATGAAGAGCAGCGCGTTGACGACGGCATACGAGAGCGAAGCCGGTATGTGCGCCACGTAGTAGAGAAGGCTCGAAAGGCCGGCGACTCCGCCGGAAACTATGCCGTAGGGCAGTATGAAAGCCGTCCAAGCTGCAGAATAGACAGCGCACGCCAATGTTATCGGCAGCAGATGCCTAAACTCGCGCAGGATGGCTCGGCCCTTACCCATTGGCCTCCCCGTGTCTGGCGATCCTCGCGATTATGCGGCTCGCGCCGAGATTCTTCAGCCCAAGCATCAAAAGCAGCTTGCCGAAGAGGTGCCTCGATTCCGCACGCACCTCCAGTATGTCGAGCCCTTCGGCCCTGCAAAGCTCGCGGAAATCCTTCAGCGTGACGCAGTGGATGTTCGGCGTATCGTACCACTTGAACGGCAAGGCCTTCGAGACTGGCAGGCGCCCCATGAAGCCGAGCGTAAGCCTGATCCTGTAGGCCGCGAAGTTCGGAAAAGTCACAATCGCCTCGTCTGCGATCCTGAGCGCCTCGTGAAGAAGCCCGCGCGGATTCTTAACCTCCTGCAGGGTATCGGAGCAGATGGCGACGTCGTAGTGCCTGTCGGGTATTATCGAAAGCCCCTCGTCGGCGTCCTCCCAGAAGCAGTCGTGGCCGTCGGCGACCGCCTCGCTGAAGCGGTCGATATCGATGTCGACACCGTCGCCCTGCACGTTCTTCGTCTCGCGCAGAACATTGAGGAGCGAGCCGTCGCCGCAGCCGATGTCAATCACGCGGGCGTTGCGCTTGACCATGCCGACGACGTTGCGGTAGAGCCGCTTCTGCCACTTCATGACCTTCGTCTCGCGATCGTTCAGGAATCCGCCAAGAAGCGGCGAAAGGTCCTCAATATCGGTCAGGAACGAATCGTGGCCGGTGCCGGCCTCAAGGTGGCAGTAGGTTACGCGCTTGTTGTTGCGCAGAAGAGCGCTCGCAATGTCTCGCGACTGCCATTCGGCGAAAAGTATGTCGCGCTCGTACGACACGACAAGGCACTTCGCCTTCACCCTCGCGCAGGCCGCATCTAGCCCACCGTAGCGTTCGCCAGCGTCGAATAGGTCCATCGCACGCGTTATGTGAAGGTAGCTGTTCGCGTCGAAGCGTTTCAGGAACTTCCGCGCGTGATAGTCGAGGTAGCTCTCGATCTGGAAGTACGTCTTGAATTCACGGTCGCGCCTTTCGCGCTCGTCGGCGGGGGCATCGACGAAATTCTGCTGGAGTCTGCGGTGGAACTTGTCCTCGAGCAGTTCACGCGAAAGGTACGTTATGTGGGCCAGCTGGCGCGCCATGCCCAGGCCGTGCTTCGGGCCAAGACCGTCGCCAACCTCGTAGTAGTCGCCGCCGTTCCATTCGGGGTCCTTGGTTATGCCGTCTCTGCCCACCACGTCGAACGCAAGCGCCTGGGTGTTGAGGCTCGCGCTCGCCGCGATTATGGCCGCGCGGTCCATCTCGTCGGGACAACGCGTGACCCAGTCCATCACCTGTATGCCGCCGTAGCTGCCGCCGATAAGCGCCGCGAGATGCTTTACGCCGATCTGCCTGAGAAGCATGCGGTAGACATCCACAGCGTCGGACATCGTATACTGCGGAAAGGTCGAGCCGTAGGGATGGCCGGTGTCGGGATTTATGGACATCGGGCCTGTCGTTCCGCTGCAGCCGCCGAGAACGTTGGCGCAGACGACATGGAACTTGTTCGTGTCGATTCCGCGACCCGGGCCTACCATCTCCTCCCACCAGCCGCTTGGCTTCTCCTCGCCCGGACGGATACCCGCCACATGGGCGTCGCCAGTCAGCGCATGGCATATGAAGATTACGTTATCATCCTGCATCGGCGCGCCGCACTCCTCGTAGCGCACGTCGATCCGCTTCAAAAGACCGCCACTTTCAAGCCGATAGCCACCCTCGGGAAGCTTCAGCGAGATAGTCTTCGGCTCTACAACACCGACTCCTTGACTCATCAGACCCTTTATGTCAAACTTACGCCCTTCAGCTCGATGCCGTCGATCGCGCCCAAGGATGATGTGTGGACTGTTGCGCAGCCGGATGTGCAGACGGCATGCGCCGCAACCGCAATGACCGCAATGGCCGCAAAAATCGAATGTGGTTTAGAGTTCATGGTGAGTATCTTACCATTTCCTGTGCAATCCCGCAAGTGCACCATCCGTTGGCTATCGGATGAACTCTTGCGTCTTGAGCTTCAGGATACGGTCGATTTCGTCTTTCGACTCCGTCCTGCCGAAGACGATCGCAAAGAGAGGCCTCTGCCTGTGATCGATTTGACGGTAGTCCAATATCCGCGAGAAGCAACGCTTGAAGGCTTCATGATCGAACGCTATGCGCGACCTGTCAATGTTGGACGGCGTCTCCGCCATCGCAAAATAGTACGTTTCTCCGCCCTTGTCTTTTAGAATCTCGCCCCAATCCGGCTTAAGGCCGCGGTGGAAATGCTCGTAGACGTTGATTCCGTACGCAAAATAGGCAAGATCGGTCGTGCACCACCCTGCAAAACGCATCGGGTTTATTTCGACAGGGACCACCCTGCCGCCATTTTCCCTTATCACTTCGATGTGCGCAGGGAATGATTTGAGCCCGAACGCCCTTCCGATGCCTTCAAGCGCGGCGGTGAAGATGGCGAGGTTGGCTTCGACGATTTCCCTCGAAGTCACGTACAACCGGTCGCTCACGTCATCCTTGTCGGCGAACGGATGCTTGAATATGTTCAAGATCACCGGTGCGCCTTCGTCGTCGAAATAGACATCAATCGCGAACTCTTCGCCCTCGATCAGCTCCTCGACGATGAACTCGGAGGGACTCAAGACAGACTCGGGAAAGTTCCGCCTGAAATCCTTGATCTCCGCCTTAAGCGAAGTCTTTACCTTTTCCCAGTCATCCCTCGATTCGACCTTGTGAACGCCCATGCTCAAAAAGCCGACCGTCGGCTTTATGATGAACCTCTCCGGCAAGTCGACTTCCAAGTCGAAATCCTCCGGCACAATGCGCATGAAGCGAAAATCCGGATAGACTGGCTGAAGCCGCCGCCTGAATTCGTACTTGTTTTTGCAGAGCTCGACCTGCGCGGCAACTCTCGACCCAGGAAGCCGCTGAAGCACGAGGCCGATCGCATTTTCGGAATTGGAATATATCTTGGCGTCCCCATCAATCCCGTCTACCAGATTTAGGTCCAAACTTTCGACCTTGGACGCGAAGTCATTCCTCAAGACCGGGGCGCGTATGGCCTCAAGAGTCTTTAACGCCAGGTCTGAAACATACGGCTCGTCGAGTATAAACAATGTTCTCTCCAATATTCTGCTAGTTTATGCCTTGTCTTGTAGGCATTTGACGCTCAAGATACCATTGCGTGAGCGTCTGGAGCTGCTCGTAGGTGAAGGTGCACTCCTTCGTCCATTTGGAGAGAAAAGCGCCGAGCCACCACATCTCGCTGGTGCCCTCGCCCCATGATGCATCCGCCGCAATCCACTTCTCAAGCTTCCGCTTAAGACGCCTCTGCTCCTTGATGTCAGGAGAGCGCCAAAAGGAAAGGAAAAACTCGTCCGAACTTTCCTTTGGCGCGGAGATTCTGGCGTCGAACAGGTCGGACCCCTCATGCGCCAGCAAGGAAACCTTATTGGAGAGCCCGCCGCTGTAGCCGGTAAGGCCATTGTTCGCGCCAATAACACGGTGGCAAGGAACTATTATGGCAATAGGGTTCCATCCCACCGCACCTCCGACCGCTCGCGCGGAAACGGACTTGCCGCCGTGTTTCTTGGTGATTGCCTTGGCGATATCACCATACGAAACCGTCGCTCCGTATGGGATACGCAACAGCTTGTCGATCACATCCTTGCGGAAATCCGTCAACCCTTCTATCCGGCAGTTCGGCATGAAGCCGGGGTCGCGTCCGGCGAAATACTCGTCAAGCCAGCGGCGAGTTTCGCGAAATACAGGCGCTTCGCATGATTCGACGGTACCATTCTGCGACTGCATGCAGGGCCGCGAACCTGCGAACCAGAGTCCGGTCAACGTCTCGCCGTCGCCGCTCATCACGAGATCGTCGAATCCATCGGGCGTCTTGTATCTACAAATGCAGTTCATCGTTCAAGGGGTTGGATTTTGAGAAGATACGGGCGACGATGGCTCCGCTCAGATTATGCCAGACGCTGAATATGGCGCCCGGCACGGCAGCCAAGGGATATGCCGCGAAATGTACGGCGGCGAGACTCGCGGCGAGGCCAGAGTTCTGCATGCCAACCTCGATGCAGAGCGCACGGCGCTTCGGCTCCGCAAGCCGCAAAGCGGCGGCGATCAGATAGCCGAGAGCCAATCCGCAGGCATTGTGCAGCATCACGACGAGAAGCACGGCGATTCCTCCGGAGGCGAGCCGACTGGCGTTAGCGGAAACAACAAGCACAATGATAACCGCAATCACCACGGAAGACACGGTGGGCATGAATCGCACGGCACGCTCTGTCGTTTTCGGGAAGAAGCGCTTGGCCACAAGACCAAGGCATATCGGCAGTATAACGACCCAAAGTATGCCGATGAACATCCCCAGCGCGTCAACGTCTACCGTCTTGCCCGCGAGAAGGAGCGTAAGCGCCGGAGTCAGGAAAGGCGCCAAAAGCGTCGACACTCCCGTCATTCCGACGGAAAGCGCAAGATCGCCCTTCGCGAGATACGTCATCACATTCGACGCCGTTCCGCCCGGGCAGCATCCGACGAGAATCACACCGACAGTAAGCGCCTCGTCCAGCCCGAAAATGCGTGCAAGCACCCAAGCCAGCGCCGGCATTATCGTGAACTGCGCCACGCAGCCGATTGCGATGTCCTTTGGACGGCTGAACACGACCTTGAAGTCCTCGAGCCTTGTGGCGAGGCCCATTCCAAACATCACCACACCCAAAAGTATCGATAAAACCGTGCCTGTCATATTGCTCTCGGACTATTTGCGCTTCAGAGCACCATCGGCGGCGTTGAAGAGGCCGGCGAGAAGCGCGCCAGAAACCGAATGCCACACGCAAGAGACGGCGGAGGCGATTGCGGCTTCAGGCATCAGCGGAAAGTGGCGCGCCGCCAAAACCGTAGCAAGTCCCGCATTCTGCATGCCGACCTCGATGGATACGGTGCGGCGCTTCGCCTTGTTGAAACGGGCGGCGACACCGGCGACGTAGCCGAACACATATCCAAGCGCATTGTGCAGGAAAACAGCCACGAATATGAGAAGCCCGGATTGAGCGAACTTTGCGCCATGCGCGGAGACGACTCCACCGACGATGCAGGCAAGGCCAGCCACCGCAAAGCCAGGCATCACCTTCACGATCTTTCGCCAGACTTCACGTCCGCCAAACGCGGAGTTCAGCAGAAAGCCGCCTGCGACCGGCATAAGCGTCACTATCAATATGGACTTGAACATCCCGATGGCGTCTATGTCCACGCTCTCGCCCGCCAGCACAAGCATCAGAAACGGAGTTGTGAGCGGCGCAAGCAGCGTGGAGACGGTCGTAAGGCCAACCGAAAAGGCCACGTCGCCTTTGCAGAGGAAGCTCATTATGTTCGAAGATACGCCGCCAGGGCACGAGCCGACGAGTATGAGGCCGACACCAACGGCCCTCGGCAGGCCAAGAACCTTTACAAGCGACCATGCGATGAGCGGCATAAGCACGAACTGCGCCAGTGACCCCACCGCCATGTCAAGCGGACGCGAAACCAGAACGCGAAAATCCTCATTCTTGAGCGTCATGCCCATCGTAAGCATTATGATGCCGAGAATCGTTGTCTGCGAATAGCCCCTGACCCAACCGAATGTCGCAGGAAAGAAAAAGGCCACAACTGCTGCTGCCGCCACAATCAAAGGAGTCCAATTCATAACAAACTCATATAGATATCGATCGCACCCTCACATCACCCCAACCACATGGCAAAGCAAACACCACGGCCGAACCCTCACGCTTCTTGTCGCCCTTCATGAGCGGCTTGAGGCTATCGAAAGTCATGCCGTCCGGCAGCTCGACCGGAAGCCCCGCAGCAGCGAAACGCGCCTTGAGTTCGTCAGCCCATCCTGGCTTTGCCAGGCCAAGCCGTTCGGCCAGGCGAGCCTCCTCGACGCACCCTATGGCCACCGCCTCACCATGCGAAACGGCGTAGCCAGTGGCTGTCTCGACCGCGTGGGCCACGGTATGACCGCAGTTGAGCTTTATGCGCTCGCCGGTCTTTTCAAGCGGATCGCTCTTCACGACCGCAACCTTTACAGCCACGTTCGCGCTTATCTCGTCCGCAGAGGGAATGCCGTCAGGCCGAGCCTGCGAAACCTTGCCGCCGATCACCTCATGCTTTATCATCTCGGCGCGTCCGCTGCGAAGTTCGCGAAGAGGCAGTGTCTTGAGGAACTCCACATCTATCACGACCTTACGCGGCTGATGGAACGCTCCGGCGAGATTCTTGCCCTCCTTGAGATCACAGGCCGTCTTGCCGCCATATGAGGCGTCAACCATCGAAAGCAAGGTAGTCGGCACATTGATCCAGTCGATTCCGCGCATGAAGGTTGCTGCGGCGAAGCCTGTAAGGTCGCCTGTCACACCCCCGCCTATCGCAACGACGCAATCCTTGCGCCCGAGTCCGGCATTTGCAAAAACCTTCCATAGCTGCACGACAGTCTCTATGGTCTTGTGCTCCTCGCCTGAAGGCACTACGCAAATCGCCTTCTCCGCAAGCTTGGGGTAAAGCCGCGCGACATTTGCGTCGATCACGACATTCTTTAGATCTTCACCGTCGCCTATGGAACGGAACTCGATGCCGCTATCTTCGGCGAGCATGGCATCCAGTACGCAAAAGGCGGTCAACGCCTCAACGACAGGCACTGCGCGAAGGGCTATGCACGGATCATGCCTTCCGCGGATCTGAAGCGTAACCGGCGTCATCGTCGCCAGGTCGACACTATCCTGCGGCTTGTAGATGGACGGCGTGGGCTTCATGGCAATGCGGAACTCAAGAGGCATTCCGCTTGTCATTCCGCCGAGGATGCCACCATGCCTGTTAGTTCGCGTAACTACGCGACCATCTTCAACAGCAAAGGAGTCGTTGTTCTCGCTGCCGCGAAGATCGGCGCAGGCAAAGCCGTTGCCGAACTCGATGCCTTTTACGCCCGGTATACCGAAGATCGCCTGAGCTATGGCACCGTCGAGACCGTCGAACATTGGCCCGCCCAATCCGACGGGCAGTCCTTCGACAGTTGTATGCAAGATGCCGCCAACGGAATCGCCGCCGGTCTTGGCCGCAACAATATCGCCGACCTTCTCGACGCGGGCAGAGACCGTGATTCCACGACGCGAAAGAGCCTGAAGGCAGAGCCCTCCGGCTATGCACATCGCGGCCGTCATGCGGCCGGAGTTCGCCCCTCCGCCGGCGGGTATTCGACCCGTCTTCACCCAGCTCGGATAGTCCGCATGGCCGGGGCGGGGCACGGTCTTCTCGTAGTCGCCGCTTCTCGTATCGGTGTTGCGGATTATCGCCTCGATGGGAGCGCCTGTCGTAACGCTGTCCGAAATGCCGCTTTTGAACTCCGGCACATCTGGCTCCTTGCGGGCAGTGGAGAGAGCATCGCGACCAGGGGCGCGGCGATCCATGAATGTCTGAAGCGCAGCGAAATCTACGGCAACGCCTGAAGGAAACCCCTCCAGACGCATACCGATCTGCGGCGCATGGGATTCGCCGTAGACGTCGAGCTTAAGATGGCGGCCGATCTTCACCTAAAAAATCAAGCCTCCTCCTCGAACTCCGAGCCGGGATGCTTGCAGAGCGGACACAAATAGTCGGCCGGAGGCTGGCCCTCGCCCTCGTAGACGTATCCGCAGATCGGGCATATCCAACGCTTGGCGCCGCTGGACGAGGCGGCGGCGGGCTGAGGCTTCGGCTTGACGTCGGACATGTAATAGTCGTATGTCATCGTCGGCTCGTCCGCCATGGTCTGCGCCTCGGTGACGCTGCAGATGAACATACCGTGGGTTCCGAGATCGACGTAGCTCTCGACAGAGAGCGAGAAGAAGCTGTTGCAGTAGCGCGAAAGCACGGGCAGGCCGTTCTCGGAGCGCACAAGACCGGTGCTGGTGAACTTCTCTCCGTCGCGTCCGCTCCTGAATCCGAAATCCTCGAAAACGGCGAACGGGGCGACCTTCGAAAGCGTGCAGACGTTCATCTTGCCGGTCTTCTTGATGACGTCATGCGTGTAGTTCACCTTGTTGATGGTCACGGCGACCTTGGGCGGCTCCGCAGTCACCTGAACGACGGTGTTGCATATCATGCCGTTGTCGCGCTCGCCGTCGTTTGTCGTGATGACATAGAGGCCGTAGCTGATTTTGAAGAGAGACTTTGCGTCGAGTTGTGCCATGATCTAGAGCTCCTTGGTTGTATGGTTGAAGTTAGTATATCCGAAATTGGATGCTCCCGTCAAGGTCGCCGCAGCACACGAAGAAGCTCGGTCAGAACGAGCACGTCTGCTGAGCCCGACGAAGATACCGTCTTCTCGCGCAGCATGACAAACCTGCTTCGGGCTACACGAAGCTCGCGAAGGCTCCAGTTGCGCAGGAATCCGGCCGTCTTCTTGACGGCGAAAGGCGCCATACCCTCCGTAGCCTGCTCGAAAAGACCCTTCTCTTGGGCATCCTTCAATTCGACGAGCTGTCGGAAGAACCTCTCTATGGCGTTGGTCATCATCACGGCGAAGCCGCTCTCGCCCTCGAAGCGGGAAAGCGCCTCGAGCGCGGCATCCGTCCGTCTGGCGCCGATCGCATCGGTGACGGACCATATCTCAAGTTCGACGCCGACACCCTGCGAAGTTATCTCGGCTATGTCGGAAGCAGTAACCGTATGGCGAGTCTTGCCGAGGTAGTCGCGCATCTTCTCAAGCTCGCGCATGAGGGACCGGGAATCGGTGCCGACGCGAGAGACGAAGGTCTCGGCCGCGCCCGGCTCGAACTTGAGGTTCATCTCTGCGGCAAGGTCTATCACGCGTACGGCTGCGTTCTTCGCGGCCTCCCACGGCTTGCCGGCTGCGAACGACACCATCTCGGCGCAAGTCTTCATCGTCTTGGCGAAGATGGATGTCATAAGCAGCTTTGGGCCGGATATTATGAAGTGCTGGTTTTCGGGCAGAGGATTCGCCGCAAGCTTCTGGGCGAACTTCTCAAGCGCCGTCTTGACGCCCTCCGAAGGACCACCCTTCCCGCCTTGAGGCAGGAATCGCACATTCTTCCACCAAGTCACCTTACGGGGCTCGAGGAACGGCGGAGTCAGGAAAGACGCATCGGCCTCGCGAAGGTCGGCAAGCTGAAGCTCTGCGTTGGTTGAATTGACGGAGTCGATGACCTCCAGCCCCACGCCATCGCCGATTATGCGTTTGGCGGCCTCTGAGACGAGATAGTCGTCCTCACCCGTTATGACGTGAAGATTTGCCATATGCGAAGAAGGCCGCGCCGAGCGCGATCATCAAGATGGAGATGGTTTGGCTTATGCTGAATGGCCCGACGGCAGCCCTCGGGTCGCCGCGCAGATACTCTAGACCGAAACGGATCACGCCGTAGCCAATCAGATAGAGGGCGGCGGTGTAGCGGCGAAAGCGACGGTAGACGACGTACAGTACCGCAAAGAGCACAAGCAGCGCCGCCGCCTCGAAGAGCTGAGTCGGCAGCACTGGCAGCGAGACAGAGGCGGAGCTGTCAATCAGGCCATCCTGCAACTGCTGGTACCACGCGGGAGAATGACGGGGAAAGGCGACCGCGAACGGCGAGCTGGAGAGTCGTCCGTAGCAACACCCGTAGAAGAAGCAGCCAAGCCTGCCGCATGCGTGACCGAGAGGAATGACCGTACAAAACAGGTCGGCGAAGGCAAGCGGCCGTTCGCGCTTTACGGCACACCAGACAAAGAATACGACTATCGCAAGAATGAGGCCGCCATAGAACATGAGCCCGCCCTGATCCACGCGTATCACATCCATCGGCCGCGCGGCGAACTCGCTCCGCCAATGCTCGATCACATATGCGGCGCGGCTGCCGACGATGCCGGAGACCATGAGAGAAAAGATGAAGTTCGAGAGGTCCTTGCGTCCGGAGAGGCGCTCGATGAGCGTCCAGCAAAGCAGAAAGCCTACGGCCATGCATGCGCCGTACGTGCGCAGGTGGAGAAAGCCCAGGTCAAGGAGATCGGGGAACATCGGTCACCGTCCAGTGCAGAGCTTCCAGAGCCAAAGGCAGCCGCGCCATGCGAAAAGCCCGACCGCAATATATGCGGAAAAGACGCGCTCAACTAGTATGCCGCCAAGCTGAGCGAATGTAAGTGGAGTCGTCGCCGCAAGCCAGATCAGCACAAGGGCGACATTAACAAGAAAGATGAACGCCCATGAGAAGATTCTGCCGTACAGCTTGACGTCGGGCTGGCGCTGCGTAAGCGTCTCTAGCGTGAAGAGCAGGTGGAAGGCCCATGTGAAGCCTATCAAGAACATCCATAGCGGCAGAAACGGCAACGGACGCAGAAAGGCGAAAGTCACCAGCGCGGCAATGATAACCACGAACGTATAGAAAGGAAAGAAGTACGGCGCTAGGGTGATGAGCATGTTCGACTTCGTCAGCTTGACGCTGCCGCCGGACTCGCTGACGCGCACATCTGATGGCCTGGCTCCAAAAAGAAGCCCCCAAAGCGCATGCGTAAGTTCATGACCCAGCACATACATCCGTACCGGATGGCTTATCGTCGCCCAGCAGAGGGCGAAAGCGGCCATACCGGCCAGAAGCGATATCGCCTCGACCGAGAACGCAGCGCCACCCGCAGCCACCATCACACCATGAACGAGCGAACGAGCGAACGCCCAGCACGCAGGGAGAAGAGCCAAACCGACGAGCACTCTCAAGAACTGAGCCATCACTTGCCCTCGTTGAACATGAACACCAGCTCGCCCGGGAACACGCGATGGTTCTGCCTGGCGATGTGCTCTACGAAATCGGGATCGGTCTTGAAGCGACGCTGGTTGTCGAGCAGCTTCGCGATCTCGGCGCGCTTCAGTTCGATACGACGGCTCAGTTCGGCGTCATTCCGCCTCAGCGCCTGCCCTCGCCTGTAGGTAGGCCACGCAACCAGCAACCCGCCCACAAACACGGCAGCAACGAGCGTCAGAGCGAAGTACTTTACGAACTTGTCTTTCCAGGAATCTGTCATGGAGTGAATTATACCAAAAATTTTTCAGATTCACCATTGACAATTTCAAAAAATATGAGATAATATTCACCAGTTTAACCAAAATAAGCGACTCAAACGTCGCATGTGGTAAGAAAGGAAACTTCAGGCATGAAGATCAAGTGCACCAAGAAGGCAACCGCCGACAAGGTGGTGGCCAAGAAAGCGACGACAGTGGCAGCTCCCAAGGCTGCTGCCAAGCAGACCGTTACGTTCACGATCCACGCCGAAAAGGGCAAGGACGTCTACGTAGCCGGTGAGTTCAACAATTGGGATCCTACCGCCAAGAAGATGGCGTACAAGGCTCGCAAGGGTATCTACGAGGCGACCCTCAAGCTCGCCGCCGGCACCTACCAGTACAAGTACGTCATCGACGGAACCTGGTGCGCCGATCCCGAGAACGCCGAGGCCGTCGCTAACGACCAGGGTACGTTCAACTCCGTGATCACGGTCAAGTAACGCGCGTTCAGCCAATGGCTGAAAGCATACGGGGCGCTTCCTTTTTGGAGGCGCCCTTGATTTTTGGCGGCAAGTCACCTTGTGGCGGGACGCACAGGGATTTGGTATAATATGCACATGAAACAGACAGCTGCAGCGGCGCTCGCCGCACTCCTCTTGTCCGGCACGGCATTGGCCGAGCAGTTCGACCCTACCGAAAACTGGTCGAGGATATACCTCGGCTCAAATCCTAGCGTTGACGGAAACGGCCGCAACTTCGCTTTCGAGTGGAACGACAGCATATGGATAGCGTCCACAAAAGGCGGCTACGCGAGACGACTCGGCAACGGAACCTCGTCCGACACATGGCCGGTGATGAGCCCAGACGGCAGCAAGGTGGCCTTCGCCTCCGACAGGGACGGCGGCATGAAGGTATTCGAGTTCGACTTCACCAAAGATCGCGTTCGCCAGGTGACATACCACTCGGAAAGCACGATGCCACGCTCGTGGTGCCCCGGTTCGTCGAAACTGCTCTGCGTAGGCTATCGCGACGATGCCGGTCCTAAGACATGTCTCAGGATTCTCGCCGTACGCACCGACGAACGCCGCGCAGAGGAGACGCTGTTCGACATGCAGGCGACGGATCCCGTAATGAGTCCCGACGGCGCATATGTACTCTTCACAAGGCGCGGCGACGAGCTGTACCGCAAGCGCCGCAACTCCCTCAGCCCTGCCGCCGGACAGATCTGGCGCTATGAGATTGCTACGGGCGAGTTCACGCCGATGGTAGTGCACGAAAGCGACTGCCGCAGTCCACAATGGATGCCTGACGGGTCGGGCTTCTACTATCTGGACGCAAAGGGTGGCGTGCGCAACGTGTGGCGGCACGACATTGCCACAGGTACCGACACACAGCTGACCTTCTTCGATACGGATCATGTGTTCCAGCCGTCTCTCAGCGCCGACGGCCACGTCATGGTATTCCGCCAGAAGTTCGACTTCTGGCGCTTCGACCCGACGGACCCCTCATCGTCGCCAGTGATCATCTACCTCAGGCCTGAACCCGGCTACGTAGCCCGAAGCAACGTAAAACGTCGCCGCTACGAGCTTTGCTGGAACAACGACACCGACGGAGATGTGACCTTCTGCGACAACGGAATGCAGGTCGCATTCACCACAGGCGGCGACCTTTATGTAATGGATACGGTCATCTGCAAGCCGACGCTGGTTCAGGGCGGAACCAGCACCCACGAGCGCGAATGTGCCTTCTCGCCTGACGGGCGCGCGCTCTACTATTTGAGCGATCAAGGCGACACATGCTATGTGATAAAGGCCGAACCGGAAGACCCCTCAAAGCCATGGTGGGAGAACTCGGCCTTCATCAAGACCGTAATATCCGGCGAATCCGGACAGCGCATAGGCCTTACCGTCAGTCCGGACGGATCTCGCCTCGCATGGCATGATCCAAGCGGAGTGTTCACCTTCGCGACAACCAACGGAGTGAGGCTTGGCCGCGGTCCTGCAGCGACATCGGCTGGCGGCTATGCATGGAGCCCAGACGGACGCTGGATCGTTGCGCAGCTGTCGGACGAGTTCGCCAATTCCGACGTCTGGCTGGTGTCTGTGGATGGAGAGCGCGCACCCTACAACCTTTCGCGCAACTTCAAGTACGACGGCGAACCGGCCTGGAGTCCGGACGGCAAGATGGTGGCGTTCGTCTCTGAGCGCCCAGAAATCGGCAACGGCAAATTCCTGCGCTATGTTTATCTGGACGAGGCGGTCGAAGAGCTTGAGACATACGTCTATGAGTTTGACAAGGCGAGACGGACGATACGCGACAACGCCACCGACGGCGAGCGCTACGCCAACCTGGATCTGCTTGGCGAACATTTTATGGCGAGCGAAGGCCTGACCATCGACTTCTCCGACCTTTCGGATCGCGTCCGCACGGTTCGTGTCAACGCCAGAATGCCCTTCTTCCGCTGGGATTCGCGCACAATAGCCTACATGAATGAGGGCGGTCAGACCGATATGGTGCATGTACCCGACAGGCTTGGCGGCGAAAGGCTCTTCTCGTGCTCCGGCGTGCCAAGGGCTTGGGTTGAGCGCGGCGACCGCGTGCTTTGGGTGGTCGGACGCCTGCCGGCCATAGGCGAGCGACAGCTTAAGTTTGACGTCTACCAGAACACCTACTATGCCGATTATCAGGAACTTGCCTTCAGAACGGCTTGGGCACGCATTCGCGACCTCTACTACGACCCGAACACCCACGGCGCAGACTGGCTGAAGATTGGCGAACAGTTCCTGGAGCCAGCTCGCTACGCGACAAGCTACTCCGTGTTCATCCGCGTGATGAACATGGTGCTCGGCGAGCTAGACTCGTCGCACCTCGGATTCTACGCCGACGAAAACAGCACCAAGGAATGGGCCAAGAAATCCTCGGCCGGAGCATGGAATGAGCAGACCGCACACCTCGGTCTCCGGTTCGAGCGCAAATCGGCGGTCGACGGATGGGTAGTGCGTGACATAATACCGGGCGGTCCAACGGACAGGCACGGCTTCGGCATAGCGCCCGGCGACGTCGTAACGGCCATAGACGGCACGCCTGTCGGCTGGGGAATCGACCCTACGGTCGTGCTGAATGGGCCTCCCGGACGCAAAATCCGCGTGACGTACCGAAAGGCGGACGGCAGCGCCACAAACACCGTGGTGGTCAATTCGTGCAGTTTCACCGAAGCCCGCACCAAAATCGCAGCAGAAGAGGTAAAGGCAAAAAGGCGCACTGTACATGAGCGAAGCAACGGACGATTCGGATATCTGAACATCGACGCCATGAACCAGGAGAGCCTTTGGATATTCCAGCACGAGGTGTTTTCCGAGGGATATGGACGCGACGGTCTGGTTATCGATGTCCGAAACAACTACGGCGGATTCACCGCAGACCAGATGCTCCAGATTCTGATGGGCGCAGACCACAGCCGCGCAGTAACTCGCATGTGCGAACCGGGCTACCTCTTCGGATATTGGGGTCGTCCTGTATGGTCCAAGCCCATAGTTGTGCTCTGCAACGAGAATACCGGCTCTAACGGAGAAATCTTCTCACACGCGATAAAGACGCTCAAGCGCGGCAAGCTGGTTGGGCGCGAAACCGGCGGCGGAGTGATCGGAACATACGACTCCGCCCTTCTCGACCTGGGAAGTTTCCGCGATGCTCGCTACGGGTGGTTCATACTCGATGGAACCGACATGGAGCATCACGGGGCGAGACCCGACTATGTAGTGGAAGATCTGCCGGCGGAGCTTACTGCCGGTGTCGACAGCCAGCTGGACAAGGCGATAGAGGTTCTCGGCGAAGAGGTCGAGGCATGGCGGATCGCCAATCCGCCGATCGACTTCAAGTTCGCAAAATAAAGACCGGAGAATCAATAGCCGGCGCGGCCTGTGGTGTTCTCCGGGAACACCACTTTTATGCCCTTCGACTCGATGGCCATGCGTATGTTGGTCTGAGCAACAGTCATGGAGTCGTACTTCAAAGTGAGCGTCTTTCTGTCCAGATTCCACTTGAACGAATCACCGTCGATTCCCTCATACCTTGATAGCGCCTTAACGACGGCAGGCTTGTCGGTTTCGACAAGCTCTGGCATCTCAACCGTCATCTCTCGTATGTCGGCACGACGGCATCCGACAAGCGCCGAGAGTATCAATATTGCGAAAACAGTTCTGTTCATTTCGCGCGCACCTTTCAGTGTCAGAATTTAAGGCTCTTGCCATCCTTGGCGAGTTTAGCCCGCATTCTGGGCCGCGTCTTGCCTGCGAGCAGAAGATCGGCCAGAGGATCTTCCAGATATTCCTGCACGACTCGCCTTAAAGGCCGTGCGCCCAGCGCAGAATCATACCCCTTCTCGACCAGGAATTCCGTGGCCTTCTTGTCCAGAGTGAGAGTGACATGCGCATCCTTGAGGCGCGACTGCAGCTTGCCCAGCTCAAGCTTGAGTATCGAAACCATGTCGCCCTTCTCAAGCTTGCGAAAGACCACCGTCTCATCAAAGCGGTTGAGCAGCTCCGGACGGAAAGTCCTCTTCGCCTCTCCGAGAAGCTTATCCTTCAGCATGTCGTAGCTCGTCTCGGCGGTATCAGTCGCGAAGCCCAGGGTGTGCCCCTCGCGGGCGAAGTCGAAGCCGAGATTTGCCGTGCAGATTATTATCGTGTTCCTGAAGTCTATGATTCGGCCCTGTCCGTCGGTCAAGCGTCCGTCATCCAATATCTGCAGCAGCATGTTCATCACATCGCCGTTCGCCTTCTCGAACTCGTCGAAAAGCACAACAGAATACGGACGCCGCCTCACCTTCTCGGTAAGCTGCCCACCTTCATCATATCCGACATATCCAGGCGGTGCTCCCACTAGACGGGAAGAGGAATATTTCTCCTGGAACTCCGACATGTCGAGCGTGATAAGGGACTTGGCGTCGCCATACACACGCTCTGCGAGCATCTTCGCGAGGTGGGTCTTGCCAACGCCGGTAGGCCCGAGGAAAAGAAAGCTGCCTATCGGTCTCTTAGGATCGGCAAGAAACGCCCTACTACGCCTTAGAGCCCTGGCAATCGCCTTTATTGCGGGTTCCTGCCCGATCACAACCTCGCCAAGCGAATTTTCTATGCCAATCAGCTTCTCTGCAGTCGTGGCATTCATCTTCTCGACAGGCACTCCGCTCATGGAGCTTACTGTCTCAGCAACATCGTCTGCCGTTACGGATATGGTCTCTTCGGCATGGCTGGACTTCCACTCAGCGAGCGCCGCATCAAATTCGCGAGAAGCTGTTTTTATCGCATCGCGGTAGCGTGCAGCCGCGTCGAAGTCGCCGTGTGCGACGGCAGCATCCTTCTTACCTCGCAGAGAATCTATGTCTGCCTGACGCGAGGTAAGATTCTTGGGGCGCTCACTGGCCCGCATCCTCAACCTAGCGCCGGTCTCATCAATCGCATCTATAGCCTTGTCAGGTAGCTGGCGGGCTGGCAGATAGCGGGCCGTCAGCTCCACAGCGGCCCGAATGGCCTCCTGAGAGAATCTGACCGAATGATGTTCCTCGTATTTCGGCGCGATGCCCTTAAGTATGCTTATCGTGTCCGCAACAGACGGCTCATCCACCTGAACACTCTGGAAGCGCCGCTCAAGCGCGGCATCCTTCTCGATGGACTTGTGATACTCCTTCAGGGTCGTCGCACCGATACACTGAAGCTCACCGCGCGCAAGAGCAGGCTTGAGAATGTTTGCTGCGTCCATCGCACCTTCGGCGCCACCAGCCCCGACCATCGTATGGATCTCGTCCAGAAAGAGTATGATGTTGCCGCTTCGCTTCGTCTCATCGATTATGCGTTTAAGGCGTTCCTCGAACTGTCCTCTGTACTGGGTGCCGGCGACCACCCTTGCCATATCAAGAGCCACGACACGCTTGGACTGCATCTTCTCGGGAACCTCGCCACGGTGTATGGCCTGAGCCAGCCCCTCGGCGACGGCTGTCTTTCCGACACCAGCCTCGCCTATAAGAACAGCATTGTTCTTGGTGCGGCGGGAAAGAATCTGTATGACACGACGAAGCTCCTTCTCCCGTCCTACTACTGGGTCCAGCCCGCCTTGGCGAGCGAGATCGGTAAGGTCGCGTCCAAAAGAATTGAGCGTTGGCGTCTTCTGCGCCTTGCCGTTTTCGCCGCGCTTGACCTCGGCTCCCTCATCATCGCCGGACTCGCCATCCTCCGGCTCTGCGTCGGTCTGCTGATCAGTCCCATCCTGGTTCTCGCCCTGCGTGCCGGCCGCATGGAATTTCTCGAGAGTGACACCGACATTGAACAGAAGCTGGGCCGCGGCGTTCTCGCCCTCACGAAGCATTCCGCTGACTAGGTTGACCGTGCCGACGACATTTCCTGGCCCGGCATCTATGCCGGCCATCTCAACAACCTTCTTGGTTCGCGCCGTAACTGGTATTGGCCCGCGCTGTATGACGCCAGAGGAATCTCCGGCGATCATAGACTTCATGGATTCCGACAGCTCATCAAGAGATAGCCCCAGCTTGACCAAACGCAGAGATGCCTCGCACTTTGGGATCGCCAGTATCGAAAGAAGCAGATGCTCGCTGCCTATATGATCATGGCCAAGCTGAGCGGCGCAACTGGCAGCAGCGTTCATGGCGTCTGCCGCATTTTTTGAAAAACGCAAACTCACAGAAATCTCCCCTCGGCGCATTCGTTGAGTACGACATCCTCGAATCGCGCATTCATTTCATCCGCACGGTCTGCATCCGCTGCATCACGTTCCTCAAGGCTGAGCTTATCCTCGCTGGATGAAAGATCCACATCGGCGAGCCAACGGTCGATATCCTTAAGCGTAACGCCATCCAGCATATCCTCCAGCGCTGCCAAGCGCAAAGGCGAGAGCAGATCGAAGAATTCGCCCGGAGAGAGCAGCCGGCAGTTCTTCAGGACCGCCAAAGCCCTGCAAAGGGAATCACCGAATACTCGAGGCAATTCTTCGAAAAGGCGAACACGGGCATTTCGCTCCTGATCGATCAAATCCTTGACAACGCGCTTCGCCTGTTCAGTCGAACCTTGATACTCGAGCGTATAGACATGGCCCGTCTCTGCAACACCGTCGGCATCCTTGCCGACAAGACGCATGTCAAGCGCATGCATCGCACGCTGAACCGCACCAAGTTCGCCAATAAGGTGAAGCCCTTCGAGATGAAGGGAGTCGCCGATCCTGTATTCCGACGCAACGCGTGTACAAGGAAAGGCTTTGTAAATCGGCTCCTTGCGCGACAACTTCTCCCTCTCGGCGTTTTCAAGATCGGAGACCATGCCGTGAACAGCATTCATCAATGCCGCAATAAAAGGCGGCGGAGCTTCGCCGTCGCCACCGACCCTAGTAACCGAAATTGACACGCCAGGGGGCAAACCGCCGCCCTTCCGCGTGCGGTGGCTCTTCTTCTGACGACGCATACGCTCCTGCCGCTCACATTCGCGGCAGACGTAAAGCTCGCGATCTTCGCCGCCCTGCGTCAAATGTATCGCAGCAGCGGCGTCACGCTTGTTGCAAAGTTCACACTTCAAACGTCTGGTTCCGGATTTATCAGCGGACGAGCGGACGATCAAGCATGCGCTCGTAGAGTTTTATGTATTCCTTTGCGCAGGCCTCATGGTTGAAGCGCCTAAGCGACTCGGACATGATTCTCGAGATTTCGCGCTCCTTGACCTCCGGCGACTGGCGATAGAACGCCATAGCCTGGTCGAGGGCCCAGAAGAGTCCGCCAGAATCGTAGGTATCGAACACGAAGCCGTTGCCGGTGGATGTGCCGATATCGAGGTTCTCGACGGTATCGTGCAGCCCGCCCGTGTTGTGGGCGACGGCAAGCGAGCCGTATATCGGAGCCTGCATCTGCGGTAGACCGCACGGCTCGAAGAGAGAAGGCATGAGCGTGAAATCGCTGCCTGCGAAGCCGAGCTGCGAGAGTCGTCCATCGAAGTTGTGAACGCCGAGACGGCTGTGCAGACCATGAAACTCGCGGATGTCCCAGAAAGGCTGCTGGTATGGGCCGTTCGCGATAATCGCGAGCTGCGCACCGTCTGCCGAATACTTGTCAAGGAAGCGGTAAGCGATGTCGGTAAGCAGCTGCGGACCCTTCTGCACAGGATCGAGACGGCTCGGCCAGAAGAAGAGAGGTGCGTCGGCGTTCTCTTCGAGGCCGAGAGCATGCTGGAGCGCAAGCTTATTCTTGCGCTTCATCTCGCGATGGTTCTCTGGACCGTACTTGAACGGAATCTTATCGTCGGTCGCCGGATTGTCGGATGGATCAGGCGCGTTCAGGATGCCGGCCGCGCAGCCCGCATTGAACTTGTTGCGGATCTCGTTCCGGATTGAGTCGGGAATGAACGAATGCCAGCCGTTGACGATCTCCTGCAGGAAGGTCGGGGATACGGTATTGATGAAGTGGGCCCCGAACACACCAGATGCCTGAAGGTCGATCTGGTTGTTGTTGCGCGACTCCTCATAGTTATAGGGCGGATAGCTGAAGTACAGGTTCTGCCAGAACTCGGCCGCATCGATGCCCGCATCCTCTATCTGCGCGAGATTGAGTTTCTGCGTGTGGATGTTGTGCACCGTGAACAGGCTGGGTATGCCCATCCTTCGTGCCGCCGCAGGAATCAGGCCAGTCATCCAGTCGTTGCAGTGTATGAGGTCTGGCTGGATGTAGGGGATGCAGTTGTTGATGACTTCCCTCTGAAACGCCAACGCCAGCTTCACATTGCCGTCGCCACGATCGTAGACGGTGTCGCGATAGTAGAAGCAGCGATCCTCGGCGAGATGGATGCGCTCGTCAGGGAGGTGGCTCTTGTACTTGCGGAGCTCTGACGCGACCAGCTGGGCCGTCTCGACATGGAACATGCGGCGATAGTGCGGTAGCGCAACGTGTACATCCGCCCCCAGCTCGTGGAGCGCAGAGACGAGCGACGCCGAGACGTCAGCCATGCCGCCTGCCTTGGCCGACATCTTACCGGCCAGGTTGCCCATTCCGTCCGGAAGATAGGTTATCTCCGGAGTCACTATAAGAATCCTGGGATTCCGTGCATTCTGTTTAGCCATCCGAATACCTCCTTAAACTGTTTTGCTTATTCGATCGAAGCAATCGCCTGCCCCTTGGTGACAGGCTTGCCGTGCTCAACCAGGAAGGTTATCCTGCCGGAAGCAGAAGCCTTGATTGGGTTGAAGAGTTTCATGGCTTCGACCACGCACACCGCGTCGCCTGCCTTGACGGTGGCGCCGTCAGCCGCCATCTGCGGCTTGCCTGGCGCATCGCTACGGTAGAACGTACCGTTCAGCGGAGCAAGCACAGGAGTGCCTGACACTGCAGCGGCCGGAGCGGACCCCTTCGCATCCGCCGAAGCGGCCGAAGGCTTCTGAGTCGGCGCAACCGCCTGGGCGGCCTCTTCGACATCGGCAGGAATGGGCTCGCGCTTCGAGGGATCTGCGTTACGCCACTTGAAGTAGCCAAGCGCGACCTCTGGGAAGAGTGCGTAGGAAAGTATGTCCTCCTCGGCCTTGATTGTGTTCGGCGGCAGCTCCGCCGCGGCGGCCACGAGGCCAGGCTTCAGCAAATCGGCCGGACGGCACGTGATCGGCTTCAGACCGCCCATCAGCTTCTTGCGCAACTTAGGCTCTATCGGAGCTGGTGTACGGCCATAATAGCCGGCCGCATAGCGCTTGGTCTCATCGGTGACCATAGAATAGCGCTTGCCAGAAAGCACGTTGAGAACGCTCTGCACGCCGACGATCTGGGACGTCGGGGTCACGAGCGGAGGATAGCCAAGATCGGCACGAGTCTTGGGAAGCTCCTCAAGGACCTCGTCAAGACGATCAAGCGCATCCTGCTGAGCGAGCTGGGAGCGCAGGTTGGATATCATACCGCCCGGAATCGCATGCACGAGCACTCCGGCATCGACAGCCTCAACCTTTGATGAAGAGACCGGCTGACGCTTGGCCTTAACACCCTTGAAGTACGCATTGATCTCCGCGAGCTTCTTCTGATCTAGGCCGGTGTCAAAACCCTCCGACTCGAGAATCGCGACTACAGACTCGGTAGGCGGCTGCGAAGAGAAGGAACTCATTGTGGAAATCGCACAGTCCACACATCCTGCGCCAGCTTCAACGGCGGCCATGTACATCGCAGCGGCCATTCCGCTGGTCATGTGGGAATGAACCTGTATCGGCAGCTCGGGGAGAGCCTTCACTAGAGCGCCCACGAGTTCGCGCGCAGCGCCAGGCGTGAGGATGCCCGCCATGTCCTTTATGCAGAGGGTGTCGACGCCCATCGCAACCTGCTCCTTCGCAAGCGAGACGTATGCATCGATCGTATGCACCGGCGATGTCGTATAGCTTATCGTACCCTGCGCATGGCCGCCGTACTTCTTCACGCACTTTATCGCCTGCTCAAGGTTGCGCGGATCATTCAGCGCGTCGAACACGCGGAAGATATCCATGCCATTCTCGCAAGCCAGCGCGATGAAGCGCTCGACGACATCGTCAGGGTAGTGCTTGTAGCCAAGCAGGTTCTGCCCGCGAAGAAGCATCTGAAGAGGCGTCTTGCGGCAGACCTTCTTTATCTGGCGAAGCCTCTCCCACGGATTCTCGCGAAGGAAGCGCATGCAGACGTCGAACGTCGCGCCACCCCAGCACTCCAGCGAGTAGTAGCCGGCGTCGTCGATCTTCTCAGCGATCTTGAGTATGTCGTCAGTACGCATCCTCGTCGCCCAAAGCGACTGGTGCGCATCACGCAAGGTGGTGTCGGTTATGCGAACCTTCATGTTGGCGGTATCTTTCATACGCTTGTATTATACCACATTTCAGTGTTTGTTGCGCAAATCTTCTTGCCTCATGCAAAAAGCTTCGCAAGCTTCTCAAGCTGCGCGACCTTCTCCCTGTTCTCGGCCAACTTGCGCCTGGCCTCGGACACAACGGCTTCGGGCGCATGCGCGACGAAGTTCTCGTTCGCGAGCTTTGCCTCGCTGGACTTGATGAATCCACTCAACTTCGCCAGTTCGCCGGCGATTCTCTTAGACTCTGCCGCCTTGTCGACAAGGCCTTCGAGCGAGAGATAGACCGTACCGAAGCCAGTGATCTTGGACGGCATTGCGAGGTCGCTGCCCGCAGGAACGAACTCGACGGTCTCTGCGCGCATCGCCTTCTTCAATGAATCCACCTCGGCCGCAACCCTCGTGTCGTCGGTCGCAACAGTCACCTTTACGAATGCGGACGGAGCGACCTTGTACTCGGCACGAAGCGCACGGATGGCAGTGATTGCCTCGCGCTTGGCGTTGACGAAATCGTACACCTCCTGCGAAATGCCCCACGCCGCCTTCTCATCGTCGCTGTAGCCCTTCGGGAAATCGGCACGCATGATCGTCTCGCCGTCATTGAGGTAGCCGAGCTGATGCGCGACTTCCTCGGTGATGAACGGCATGTAGGGATGCAGCAGCCTGAGCGCCTTGTAGAACACGTCGCGCAGTATCGCGAACGCCCTGGCCTTGTCGGGCGCGTCCTTGGCGTACTCCACGAACCAGTCGCATATCTGCGTCCAGAAGAAGTCGTACACAGCGAGCGCGCCGTCCTGGATCCTGTACTGCTCAAGAAGCTCGCTGACCTTCCTGCAAGCGAGGTCCGTCGCCCAGAGGATGTGCTTCTCGTCTGCGGTAAGGTTCGCGAACGCCGCGTCCTTCGCACCGTTCATCTCCATGAACCTAGCGGCGTTCCATATCTTCGTGCAGAAGTTGCGGCCGATCTCGAACTTCTCCTTGCTGACCTTCGAATCGCAGTCGAGCGAGGTGATGAGCGCGATGGAGAACCTGAGGGCATCCGCCGAATACGCGTCGATGAGCTCAAGCGGATCGAGCGAGTTGCCCTTCGACTTCGACATCTTGGAGCCGTCCGCGGCGCGCACTATGCCGTGGATAACGATGTTCTTGAACGGCGGCTTGCCCATGAAATGGATGCCCGCCATCATCATCCTGGCCACCCAGAAGAAGATGATGTCCTGCGCGGTCACGAGATCGGTCGTCGGATAGTAGTAGTCGAGATCGGCGGTCTTCTCGGGCCAGCCGAGCGTCGAGAACGGCCAGAGCCAGGAGCTGAACCACGTGTCGAGCACGTCGGGGTCCTGCTCGAACTCGTGCGCACCGCACTTCGGGCAGACGCCGGGCGCGGTCTCTCCGACCACAAGCTCACCGCACTTCGTGCAAGTGTAAGCCGGTATGCGGTGGCCCCACCAGAGCTGACGCGAAATGCACCAATCCTGGATGTTCTCCATCCAGTTGAAGTATATCTTCGACCAGCGGTCGGGGACAAAGCGGACGCTGCCGTTCTTCACGGCCTCTATAGCAGGCTCGGCGAGAGGCTTCATCTTCACGAACCACTGCTTGGAGAGGCGCGATTCCACAACCTCGTGGCAGCGGTAGCAGTGGCCGACCTGGTTGTCGTAGTCCTCTATGTGGTCGAGATAGCCCTCAGCCTCAAGATCGGCGACCAGCGCCTTGCGGCACTCGAAGCGGTCCATGCCGACGTACTTCGCGCCTGCAAGCTCGTTCATGTGGCCGTCGTCGGTCATGATGTTTATCTCGGCGAGGCCGTGGCGCTTGCCAACGAGGAAGTCGTTAGGATCGTGCGCGGGCGTGATCTTCACGATGCCGGTGCCGAACTCCTTCTCGACGTAGTCGTCGCTGATGACGGGTATCTCGCGTCCCGTAAGCGGAAGTATCACGTTCTTGCCGATGAGGTGCGCGTAGCGCTCGTCCTTAGGGTTCACCGCAACCGCGGTATCGCCTGGCAAGGTTTCGGGACGCGTCGTCGCGACCATGACGTAGTCCTTGTATGGCTCGCCCTTCACGCCGAGCGCGCTGCCGACGACCGGATAGCGCACATACCAGAGGTGGCCGTGGTTGGCCTCGTGCTCGACCTCGTCGTTGGCGAGCGCCGTGCCGCAGCGCGGGCACCAGTTGACGATGTAGTTGCCCTTGTAGACGAGACCCTCGTTGTAGAGCTGGGTGAACACCTTGACGACGGCCTTCGAGCAGCCCTCGTCGAACGTGAAGCGCTCGCGGCTCCAGTCGGTGGAGTTGCCCATCATCCTCTGCTGACGCACGATTGTGCCGCCGTACTGACGCTTCCAGTCCCAAACGCGCTCCACGAACGCCTCGCGTCCGAGGTCCTGACGACGCTTACCCTCCTTGCGCAGCGCCTTCTCGACGACGTTCTGCGTGGCGATGCCGGCGTGGTCCGTGCCGGGCAGCCAAAGCGTGTTGCGTCCCTGCATCCTGCGCCAGCGCACGAGGATGTCCTGAATCGTCTCGTTGAGCGCATGGCCCATGTGCAGAATACCGGTCACGTTTGGCGGCGGTATCACGACCGAATATGGCTCACCTTGGCCGGGCTCGTCATGGAAGCACCCGCCTTCTTCCCACTTCTTGTACCATTTGGCCTCTGCAGCCTTCGCGTCGTAATGTTTCTCCATCATGTCCTCAGTGTCTTTCCAAAATCGTTCCAGTATTACGAGGCGGCGCCCGGAAAGAAGCGCCGCCTTCGTTTTCATCTGATCGCAGTGCCGATCACTTCCTGTCGCGGAGGGCAGCCTGAGCCGCGGCAAGACGCGCGATCGGTACTCGATAGGGCGAGCAGCTGACGTAGTTCAGCCCGATCTTGTGGCAGAACTCGACGGATGACGGATCGCCGCCATGCTCGCCGCAGATGCCGCAATGCAGCTCGGGACGAGTCGCCTTGCCATCGTTCACAGCCATCTTCATGAGCTTGCCGACGCCAGTCTGGTCGAGCTTCGCGAACGGATCGTTCTCGTAGATCTTCTTGTCGTAGTAGGCGCCGAGGAACTTGCCAGCGTCATCGCGGCTGAAGCCGAACGTCATCTGGGTAAGGTCGTTGGTGCCGAAGCAGAAGAACTCCGCCTCTTCCGCGATGTCGCCTGCTGTAAGCGCGGCGCGCGGAATCTCGATCATCGTGCCGACCTCGTAGTTCAGCTTGATCGCGGCAGCCTGAATCTCCTCGTTCGCTACGCGGACGACGATGTCCTTCACGAACTTGAACTCCTTCACGTCGCCTGTGAGCGGAATCATGATCTCAGGCTTGACCGTCCAGCCCTTGTGCTTGCGCTGAACATTGATCGCCGCACGGATAATCGCCTTAGTCTGCATCACCGCGATTTCGGGATACGTGACGGTGAGACGGCAACCGCGGTGGCCCATCATCGGGTTGAACTCGTGCAGCGAGTCGATGATTTCCTTGATGCGGGAGATCGGCTTGTGCGTCTCCTTGGCGAGAAGAGCGATCTCGTCCTCGGTGTGCGGCACAAACTCGTGAAGCGGCGGATCGAGGAAGCGGATCGTGACGGGCTGTCCGTCAAGAGCCTCAAAGAGCTGCTCGAAGTCGTCCTGCTGGTACGGAAGCACCTTAGCGAGCGCAATCTCGCGCTCTTCGACCGTGTCAGCGCAGATCATCTGGCGGAACGAGAGAATTCGGCTCTGCGAGAAGAACATGTGCTCCGTACGGCAGAGACCAATGCCCTCGGCCCCGAGCTCGCGCGCCTTCTTGGCGTCACGCGGCGTGTCGGCGTTTGTGCGCACTTTGAGGCGGCGGAACTTGTCTGCCCACATCATGATGCGGCCGAACTCGCCGGCGATCGTCGCGGCGACCGTAGGAACAACGCCGTCGTAGATGTTGCCGGTCGAACCGTCGATCGAGAGCCAGTCGCCCTCCTTGAAGACCTTGCCACCGAGGACGAACGTCTTGTTCTCCTCGTCCATGACGATCTCCTGGCAGCCGGAGACGCAGCACTCGCCCATGCCGCGGGCGACGACCGCCGCATGGCTCGTCATGCCGCCGCGAACTGTAAGGATGCCCTCTGCAGCCTTCATGCCCTCAATGTCCTCAGGGCTCGTCTCGAGACGGACGAGAACCACCTTCTCGCCACGCGCCTTCCACTCCTTGGCGTCCTCAGCTGTGAACACGATGCGTCCGCAAGCCGCGCCGGGCGAAGCCGCGAGACCTCGACCCATGACCTTGCCGCGCTTGAGGGCGACAGTGTCGAACTGCGGGTGGAGAAGAGTATCGAGGTTGCGCGGGTCGATCATGAGAACGACCTCCTCCTCGGTGCGCATACCCTCATCGACGAGATCGCACGCGATCTTCAGCGCGGCCTTGGCCGTACGCTTGCCGTTGCGCGTCTGGAGCATGAAGAGCTTCTTGTTCTCGATCGTGAACTCCATGTCCTGCATGTCGCGGTAGTGGCCCTCGAGCGTATTGCAGATCTTCTGGAACTGCTCGAACACCTCAGGCATGACCTCAGCCATCTTCGCGATGGGCATCGGAGTGCGCACACCGGCTACCACATCCTCGCCCTGCGCGTTCATGAGGAACTCGCCCATCAGCTTCTTCTCGCCGGTCGCAGGATCGCGCGTGAACGCAACGCCCGTGCCGGACTCGTCGTTCAGGTTGCCGAACGCCATCATCTGAACGTTGACCGCAGTACCCCAGCTGTAGGGGATGTCGTTGTCGCGGCGGTAGATGTTCGCGCGCGGGTTGTCCCAGCTGCGGAAGACTGCCTTGATCGCCTCGAAAAGCTGCTCCTTCGCCTCCGTCGGGAAGTCGCGGCCGATCTTCGCCTTGTACTCTGCCTTGAACTGACCTGCGAGTTCCTTGAGATCGTCGGCCGTAAGCTCAACGTCGAGCTTGACGCCGCGCTTCGCCTTCATCTCGTCGATGAGCTTCTCGAAATACTTTTTGCCGACCTCCATCACCACGTCGGAGAACATCTGGATGAAGCGGCGGTAGCAGTCCCACGCCCAGCGGGGATTCTTCGTCTGCTTCGCGAGAGACTCGACGACCGTCTCGTTGAGACCGAGGTTGAGGATCGTATCCATCATGCCGGGCATCGACGCGCGAGCACCGGAACGCACCGAGACGAGAAGCGGATTCTTCGCGTCGCCGAACTTCTTTCCGGCCGACTGCTCAAGCTTGTCGATGTACTCCATGACCTGGGCCATGATGTCCTCGCCGATGACCTTGCCATCGTCGTAGTAACGGGTGCATGCCTCGGTCGAAATCGTGAAACCCTGCGGAACGGGGAGCCCCAGGCCGGCCATTTCGGCAAGGTTTGCGCCCTTGCCGCCCAGGAGTTCGCGCATGTTGGCATTACCTTCGGTCTGTCCTGCACCGAAGAAGTAGACGTATTTCTTCTGTTCGCTCATAGCTTTCGTGTTTTCTTTTAGTTTGTTTCGGCAAATTATATCATATTTCCCGCGACAAGGTCTATGGTAAATTTTCCTCCTCGTCCAATCCCGCGGCGCGGGCTCGCTCTTCCATGATCATGTCGAATTCATCGTCGTCGGAGAATTCGTCCAGCTCTTCAGGCTTGTCCGGCGGAATCATCAGATAGCGCAGCGCAGCCGTGGCGATCCTGCGGAACACAGGCGCAGCCGAGTTGCCACCTTGGTGGTACTTGCGCTTTTCGTCGAAGTCGAGCGTCACAAGCACAACCAGCCTGGGATCTGTCGCCGGCACCATGCCGCAGAATGTCGCACGGTACAGCCCCGGCGCATAGCTTCGCCCTATCACCTTCTGTGCAGTGCCGGTCTTGCCGGCAACGGAGTAGCCGCGTATCGCAGCGCGCCTCGCCGTGCCGCTTCGCGTAGCGACGCCAAGCATCGCCGACCGTAGCTTGCGTGCGGCCTGCTTCGATATCGGCTGCCCTATCTGCTCGTCGCTGTGGCGGTAAAGCTCTGTTCCGTGTGCATCAACGATCTTGCTTATGATGTGCGGCCTCATCCTGGCGCCGTCGTTTGCGATGGCCTGATATGCGGACGCCAGCTGTATCGCCGTCACCGATACGCCCTGTCCGATCGGTGCACGCGACCATGTGGCCTTGTCCCACTTCTTCCAGTCGCGCAGTATGCCGACTTCCTCTCCGGGCAGCTCTATGCCGGTACGCTCGCCGAAGCCAAAAGCCTTCATGTAAGACCATAGCCGCTGCGGACCCATGTCGTAGCCGAGCTTGCCTATGACGATGTTCGACGAGTGCACGATTGCGTCCTTAACTGACATCATCGGGTCCCACACGTGCGAGCCGTCGCCAGGAAGCTTGTAGTAGCGCTCGTCGAAACGCTTTGTGGAATACATCTTCGACGGCTCCGCAAACCCCGAATCGAATGCGGCCGCCGCAGTGATCACCTTCATGACCGACCCAGGTTCGTAGGTGAAGTTCGTCACGCGGTTAAGCTTTGCGGAATCGCTCGACGAGCCGAACTGGAGCGGATCGAAGTCTGGCAACGACGCCATGGCGAGCACGGCGCCCGTCTTCGCGTCCATCACAAGACACCACCCCGAGCTTGGCTGAAACTCCGCCATGCCCGACGCGAGCGCAGTCTCGGCCTCGTACTGCAGAGTGTGGTCGATCGTCAGGTATATGTCTGCGCCAGGTATCGGGTCCACCGAAATTATGCGCTTGTCGTAAAGCTCCCTTCCGCGCGCATCCTTCATACCCTGAATCTCACCCGGAACTCCCGCAAGGTACTTCTCGTACTTGAGCTCCACGCCCGCAGATCCCTGATGCTCGGCATTTACGGAACCGAGCACATGCGCGAGGCGCTTACCGTGAAGGTACTGGCGAATCTGCTTGTCCTCTATCGACACTCCTGCGACAAGGTGGGAATCCGCCAGTATCCTGTGTGCCTCGGGATCGGACGACTCAGCCAGTTTCTGGTAGCGGTGGCGCACATCGTCGCTCATCGCGAGAAGCTTCTTGAAGTCAAGCCCGAGGGCGTTCGCGATTGTCTTGACTATCGCCGCCTTTGGACGCGGCGGCTCGCCTCGCCGGCGAACTACGCGATTGGTGAGTGCCACGGGATCGAGATGGTAATCCCAAATCGGCACAGACTTTACGAGCGGCGTGCCGGTCGCGTCGAATATTGAACCCCTCCTGCCAGGCAGTTCGCGCCGGAACGTGTAGTCGTTGGAATCTACCGAAGGGTCAATGTGCGATCGAACCAGCTGCTGCGACGAGTAGATGGCGAAGACGGACAGTATTATTACAGGTATCCAGAAACGCCTGCCTTCGCCGCGCATCGACATGCACCCCCACTCTGCGGTCAGCGCTTCTTGGCCGTGCTGGCAGTGCGCAGCGCGGAGGAGCTCCTGCGCGCACGAGCCACGGCGAGCTGCCCCGGCTTGGGACGCCCCGCGGCATCCATGCGCACAATCTGCTCAGCCTTCGCGTAGCGCATTGAGAGGCCGAACTTCAGAAGCGCGCGATCGATGTTGTCCGCAGTCTTCATCGCGTCCCAGCGGGCGCTCTCGCGCATGCGCTCGTCCTCGAGCTTCGCGAGCGTGCGCTCCTTCTCGCCGATCGACTTCATGATCTGCGTGCAGCTCGACGACGCGAGCAGGTTCAAGATTACCATTACGAAGAACATGACCAGCACCGCGCCAATATGCATCGAACGCGAAGCCATCACGGACATCTTCTTCGAACGCTTACGGTTTCTTCTCATGTTTTTACTCCTTTTCCGCGATGCGCAACTTTGCGCTGCGCGATCTTGGGTTTGTTGAAACTTCATCCTCCGCGGCTGTCACCGCCCTGCGCGCGACAAGCCGCACCCTGGGCAGTTCTCCGCACCATTCGCTTCCGCCCTGCTGGAGCGAAACCTCGCGTCCTGCATGAGCGGCAAAGAACCTCTTTACTTCGCGATCGGTCAGCGACTCGAACGTTATGACCGCGAACCTGCCTCCGCTCTTGAGAAGCGCAAGCGCTCCAGAGAGCGCACGGCGCAGCTCGCCCATCTCGTCGTTGACCTCCATCCGCAACGCCTGAAAGACCCGCGTCGCAGGGTGGTGTCCGCCATGCCGACCGACAAGCCTTTCGACGAATTCGGCGAAGCCGGTCGTCGTCGTGAAGCGCGCACCTTCCTCCCTGGCCTTCACGATTGCGCGCGCGATCCTGTGCGCCTGAGGCTCCTCGCCCCATTCACGGAATATCCTCTCAAGCCCCTCGGCGCTCTCGCCGTTCACGATGTCCGCCGCACTCACGCCGCGCGAACAATCCATCCGCATGTCGAGCGGACCTTCCCGAAGAAAGCTGAAGCCGCGATCGGCCTCGTCGAGCTGCGGACTCGAAACCCCAAGGTCGAGCAGCACACCGTCTACGTCGCTCCACCCCTTCGCCCTGGCGATCTGCTCGATGTCGCCATGGTTGCCGTTGACGACCGTGAGACCCTTTAGACCCATCGCCTCGACTTCCGAAATCGCCTGCGCATCGCGGTCGATGCCCAGAACCTCACCGCCAAGCTCGAGGATGGCTCGCGTGTGACCCGCTCTCCCGAGCGTCCCGTCGACATACCTCCCGCCCCGCCTGACGCGCAAAGCATCGACCGTCTCCTTCAGGAGAACAGGCACGTGCTTTGCTGTGTTCGTCATCTTGGGCGTTTCCTCCTTACATCAGAGACCCGCCGCGGCGAGCGCCGCATCGAGCTCGGTTGCATCGACAGAATCAACCGGCGCAAGCGCAGCCGGATCCCACAACTTAATCATGCGGAACGAACCCACCATGGCGACCGTCGTCGTCAGATTAGCATACTGAAGGAGCTTGTCGCTTATGCGGATTCGTCCCTGCACGTCAAGATCGAGCTGTTCGCTCATGGAGCCGATCACCTGGAAAACCCGATTCAGCGCCGGATCAAAGAGCGCCTTCTCACGGATCTTCGAGAGCAATACATCCATCTCCGCCTTTGGCATGAGATTGACGCAGCGCTCCTTTCGGTCGGGCATCGCGTAGACGAAGTCTGGATTGCCCATCGCCTTGCGCCATATGCTAGGTATGGTCAGCCTGCGCTTGGGATCCAGCGCGTGATCGAAGCGCCCCATCAGAGGGCTCGATTCTCCGCTAGTCGACACAGCGACACTCTGGACTTCCTTCCTTGACATTTTGTGACACTATTATACACTATTCCCCACCATGATGCAATAGGGAATTTCAAAAATCTTTCGATGCTTTTTAAACCGCCTTAAACGGCGGTCTTTATGCGTATTTTATGTGGGGGATTACGAGCGGCGCGCGATCGCATAGCCGATCGCGACGAGCAGCGTGAGAAATGCGGCGAACAGCGGAGCGTCGCCGACGCACGTGTAGAGCGTCCAAACCTTTGACTCCGGATAGTACGGCAGGCGGTCGAACATCGTGCCGCTTTCATCCACGAGGGGTTTTCCGTTTGCGCCAATGAGCCACGTCGCCCTGCTCCACGGCGTTATCGTGCCGGTAACTCCCGAGTTGCCTACGCGTACTACCGGGAGTCCCGTCTCGATGCTTCTCGCCACCGACTGCCACGCATGCTGCATAGGCTCTTCGGAATTCGAGAACCAGCTGTCGTTCGTAATGAACACCAAAGCCTGCGCACCCATCTTGGCGAGCCGCCTCATCTGTGCGGAGTCGGTATCTTCGAAGCATATCGCCACGCCGAGCTTCACTCCGTCGAAGTCGAGCGTCTTAAGTTCGCCCGCCGTGCAGCTGCCGACTGGCGCAAGCTTCTGCAGCGAGGTTATCCACTTGTCGCCCGGTATGTATTCGCCGAACGGCACAAGGTGCACCTTGTCGTAGGTCTGCATCGAATCGGACGGATCGAATCCATAGAGCGCAGCAGAGTTGAACTCCTTGCGTCCCTCGAACCTCGTGCCGCCTGCGAGCACCCACTTCGCTCCGGTCTGCGAGCATACCCAGCGCGAGAACTCGAGCGCGTTCCTCGAACCGATCCGCCCCACCTCGCAATATGCGCTCTCCGGCAGCACGACGAGCTTGGGCTGAAGCGGCGCGACGTTGGCGAGAAGACTTTCGTATATCTCGACGGGATTCTCGTCGCCGCCCTTGAACACGCACGGAAAGTTGCGCTGCACCATCGCGACAGGAATCGACTCGCCGTATCCCTCCGTCTCAATCTGGCATGTGTCGATCGTCTTTGCGGCCGAATAGATCGACCAGATCATCGCGAACGGCAAAAGCGTCTCCACGCTGCGCGCCCAATTCCGGCGCGACGGGTTGAGCACCCTTTCGGCTATCGACGCGACCGTTCCGTTTATGAGCACGACGACCATGGAGAGCAGATATACTCCGCCTATCGCAGCCGGCGCGCCGAAGCCGCCTACCGCAGGTATCACGCCTAGCTGATTCCACGCGAAGCCGCCGAAGAGGCGCGAACGCACGAGCTCGAGTCCCGCCCAGAGAATCGGCTCGACGACGACGATCGTCGCGATGCGCCAGCCGTATCCGCGATTCTTCACCTCGCCCCACACCTTCGCCGACAGGTAGCCGAACGCCGCAAAGTACGCCGCGCAGTATGCCGCGAGCGCTCCCCAGCCGAGCACGACGAGGGGCCACGGACCGCCGTTCTTGACGATTGCCGGCATCCACGACAGCGTCGCGAACCAGAAGATGAAGCCGTTGATGAACCAGCGGCGCGTGGATGTCGCCGCATCGGAGTTGCGCGAAAGCCACATCAAGGGAGCGAGCGCGAAGAGACAGTCCGTCATCTCGCCCATCGGCGGAAACGCCGCCCAGAGCATGAACCCCGGCAGAAGCCAGAACACCTTCTTGGCTTGCGCGATCAGCCTGCGGATCATTCAGCCCCCCAGCTGAGGTCGATTCGCATCGAGGCGCCGTCAGGCACGTCGAACGTACGCGGCACGGGACGCGTCGTCACCCAAAGCTGTCCGCGCCTGAACATCGAAAGCCCCTCCGCCTTCTCTGCGGCGGGCTTGGTCAACGAAACGAAAAGCGGCGTGGACTGCTGCTCAAGGAACTCGACGTCGTACCCGCTCTCCGCCAGATACTGAAGGTTGTCGCGTCCGTTCTCCGGACTCGCCACGAAGCGCCTCACGCCAAGCGACGTCAGCTCGGCGAGCGAGCGCGAGTTGAATGCGTAGAGCGTCCAGTCGGCCGTTATGTCCTCGACGCCGACAGACTTCAAAAGCGAAAGCGTCGCGAGATCGCTCGCCTCCCATTTCGCGAAGCCTTCACGCACGAGACGCTTCACCAATACGCGCAGCTTGTTGAATTCAGGCTCGGCCGTGTAGACCGGCAACGCGATGCGCAGACGGCTGGGGTCGATCTCCGGCAAGTCGCAGTCTTCTGGCGACACGGCGACGACGACTTCATCCCAATCGCCTTGCGGCAGCTTCTGCGAGGTGCGCAGCTTAACCGTGCGGCGAGGCTTCGATGGCGCCAGATCGACCTCGGGCGAATCGGCTTCGGCGGACGCGATCTTCTCTCTTCTCGCAGCGTCGCGCACCTCGTCGAGCCTCTCCACAAAATCGCGGCGCAGATCGTTCAGAAGGCTCATCGGCGCAAAGCGTCGCTCGGCATCCACCAGCGTCAGGCGTCCTAGCGAATAGTCGGTCTCGCCCAGTCTCGAAAACGCCTTCTCGACTGCGCCGTATGTCTTCTCCGGATTCTTCGCCGCCGCGAAATCTCCGCCGACCGAACACTTGACCTCGCGTCCGCAGAACGTTGCGGCGGCGGATATCGAAGTCGCCGAAAGCTCCACCGACACATCGACCTTGAGCGTGCCTTGACATTCGCTCGGACGGAACCCCGGCACGGGGAAGCGCCGCTTGACGGCGTTCGACATCGAGCAGTAGACAGTCGCTCCTGGGCGCAGCGCCTTGATCCAATCAACCTCGTCGCTCTCAGGCAGAAGAACTTCCACGTCTGTCCCCGCGGCGACCTCGAATACGTTCGCACGCGAAATCGCCTGACGCATCTCGCCGACTCCAAAGCCAAGCGGCTTGCCGCCGTCTGGCGCCGCGAACTGAAGTCCGTCGTGCTTCTCCAGCGCACGCGACGTGTGGAAGCGCAGCCATGCGAGCCCTTCGCGATCTCTCGTGATGCGCTTCACCGTTCCGATCGGGGTGCCTAGATGTCCAAGCGAAACGGGGTCGATCACATCGTCCGCCGGACCGTTGAGGTAGAGCTTCGTGGTGCGGCGCGAGAAGACCGTCTCGAGGTCTGCGACAGTCGTCGCGTCGCGCCCTGCGCCGCCGTCGAGTATCGAGCGGTAGTACGACGTGACGCTCGCCACATATAGCGAGGACTTCATGCGCCCTTCTATCTTGAGGGATACGACGCCTGCTTCGACGAGCTTGCGCGCATCCTCCCCAAGCCGCAGATCCTTCATCGAAAAAGCGAGCGTCTTGCGCCCCGCCTCGTCCTCATACGGCAGGCGACAGCAGTAGGCGCAACGGCCGCGGTTTCCGCTGCGGTCTTTCTCCATCGCGGAGAACAGGCAGAGGCCGGAGATGCTGTAGCAAAGCGCGCCGTGTATGAAGCACTCCAGCTCGAGTCCGCTGCAACGCTTTGCTATCGACGATATCTCTGCGAGCGAAAGTTCGCGCGCCAGCACTACGCGCGTGAAGCCGAGGCGCTTGAGGGCCAGCACCCCTTCCAGGTTGTGCGCGACGAGCTGGGTCGAGGCATGCAGGGCGAGCGACGGAAAGTGCCGGCGGCAGATGTTGACGATTCCGAGATCCTGGACGATGAGCGCATCGGGACCGATCTCTTCGAGCCTTGCGAGCGTCTCGATCGCGCCGTCGACGGCATCCTCGTCGAGAATCGTGTTGAAGGTCACGTAGACCTTCTTGCCCTTCGAATGGGCGAACGACACGAGGTGCCGCAGATCTTCGAACGAAAGGTTCTTGGCGAACGCGCGAGCCGAGAAATCCTGAAGCCCGCAGTAGACGGCGTCCGCCCCCGCCTCAAATGCGGCGAGAGCGGTTTCGAAGTCGCCTGCAGGCGAAAGAAGCTCGACCCTGCTCATCTTCAGCGGGCTATCGCCGCGCGTCCCAGGGCGAACGCCTTCTTGTTGACCTCGAGAAGCTTGGCCTTGGGACCTGAGAGCATCTCGGCCATCGCCTGATGCCAGAGATCCTCGGCGAAGGGAGTGAACGCCGAAAGAGCGCCCGCGATGACCATGTTCATGGTACGCGCGTTGCCCACCTCTTCGGTCGCTATGCGCATCGCGTCAACGAGCTTGAGCCCGCCGATTTCGCGGACGCGCGAATCGAGACCCTCGACATCCTTCTGCTGCCCGGAAGATACCGTGACCGGCACGAGATACATGTCGTTGACGATCGCGACGCCGTCCTTCGAAAGGAGATGCGCGTTGCGCACGGCCTCGAGCTTGTCGAAGCTGACGAGTATGTCGCTCGTTCCGTCCTGTATGATCGGCGAGGCGACGCTCTCGCCGAAGCGAACCTGCGAGCTGACGCTTCCGCCGCGCTGGGCCATGCCGTGAATCTCGCTCTTCTTGACCTGAAGCCCGGCCAGGGCCGCAGTCTTGGCGAGGATGTCGGCCGTCAGGATGATTCCCTGCCCTCCGACGCCGACGAGAGAGACGTTGACGGTCTTCATCTTGAATCAGCCCTGAACGCGCTCGACGGTGATCTCGGGGTCGATCTCCTGCAGGGCGACCTCGATACCCTGCTTCAGTGTCATCATCGCAAAGGGACACGAACCGCAATGGCCGACGAGCCTGAGGTAGACGACCTTGCCTTCGATCTTCACGAGCTCGAGATCGCCGCCGTCATTCTGCAGTCCGCCGCGAAGCTCCTCGAGCTTTGCCTTTATCTGTTCTTCCATCTCGTTTCTCCTTGTTGAAATTTCGTGATATTATACCATAATCAGCGACGCAGGGTCATCGCGTTCGCGAGGTTCAGCAGATACACCACCACGAGCATCGCGACTACAGCGGTGTCGCCGCCGAAGTTGGCCTTTACGAACATCGCCGCCTGGTTGCCGGCGAGACCGGCGAAGCCCCAGGCCGAAAGCACGGCGCCGTGTATCTTCGAGATGTTCGTCATGCCGTAGTGGTCGGCGAGAATCGCCGGTATCACCGAGAAGCCGGCGCCGTAGCATGCGTTGATCACGAGGAGCGCGAGGCCGATCATGGGCGGCCAGAAGCTGAGAGTCATTATGCCGGCCGAGATCGAAAGGATGATGAGCAGTATGTTGATGCGCTTGGCGAGCCTGTCGGACCACCACGCGAAGAGGAACCTGCCGCCGCCGTTCATGAGACCGCAGAGCGCGATGATCGTGGTGATGAGCCCCTCGGAGTATCCGACTGCGGGCGACTTCATCATCTGCTTCGCGAGCGGAATGAGGCAAAGGCCGGCGGATATGTTGAGGAACATGAAGAGCCACGCGCGCAGGAAGAACGAATCCTTCGCGAGCTGCACATACTTGAACTCGAGCTCGGGTATGCCATGCCCGAAGCTCTGCACCTGAATCTTCGGCTTCTTGAGGAGCATCGACGCCACAACCATCGGAACGGCGTAGTAAACCGCAAAGGCATAGAACACCTTCGCGATGCCGAGACCACCCTCGGCCACCTTGAAGTAGTCGTAGAACCCGAGGAAGCGCAGCGTGAAAAGCGACTCGGCCCCGCCAAAGCCGAAGCCCTTGTAGACGATCGTCGAGAGCGTCGAGCCGAGGCCGAACGAAATGATCGGCAGCGCCGCAGCTATGGCCTTGTGCTCGGGGAACCACAGCATCATCGTCTTGACGGGCGAGATGTAGATGACGCCCGTTCCCGTTCCGACCAGAAAACCGTAGCCGATGTAGATCAGCGCCAGCGACTTGAAGGTTATGCCGATCGCGGTCACGCAAAGTCCCGAGAGGAAGAGCGCCGTTCCGATGATTGTCGAAAGGCGTATGTTGCGCTCGACGATCTTGCCGAAGAACGCCGCACCCATGCCGAGGAAGAAGATTCCCAAGGAGAATGCGAACTGAACCTCCTTCTGCGTACTGCCTATATACGAGGCAATCTCAGTGGAGAAGTTTGTGAACGCGTAGATCTGACCTACGGAGACCGCCAGCATGAAAGCCGGCAAAACAGCTCTAAGGAAACGTTTCATGGCTCATATAATACCAAATATTGTGTCCCCTTGCAAGCGGGCACACAAAATACATAGTCATTTGGTTACTTTCGGTAGGGCTCAAGCTCGCGCCAGGGAATCGTGGCGGACAGCACCCCGTAGCAACCCGCCATGACGGAATACGCCGGGAAGGTCCAAGTGACGCCGTCGCTGCCGACAGTCATCACGAGGTCGGCGGCAGACACCTTGGCCTCATGCTGCTCGAAGGTGTCTTCGATAGAAAGCTTGTTCTGCTCAAGCATCTTGACTAAGGCCAGCTGTCCAAGCGCATCAAGCTTATCCTTTGCGAAATAGTCCGCCGCACCAAGCCGCCTGCCGTCAGCAAGCGAAATCACCTCCGCCACAAAATAGGAGTGGCACCCGTTGCCGCCGTCGTTGGCGTAGCCATCGTTAGTCAGGCAGATGACGGGTCTCGCATACCACGCCTCGCCACCCTTAAGGCCGAACGGAAGACCGACCTTCGCATCCACCACAAAGTTCCAATGGCTGCAGATGTGGTAATCCTCAATCCGGCGGCAATCAAGACGCCTGCGAAGCTCCGCCTTGAATGCGGCTTCGGCATCAGCCAGAGTCTTGGGAGGATTCTCCTCATCATATCCCCAGTAGTTGCCGGAGAACGCAAGCACTATCATCCGCCTGCGCACTACCTCAAGCATGTCGTCGCCAAGCCCCATAGCAGGCTCAGGCCATTCGACGCTCCAGCCGCCGGACACATCAGAGCCGGAATGTTCACCATGCGCC
>JAFPUH010000028.1 GCA_017395505.1 Kiritimatiellia bacterium | reverse complement strand
CGGACGCGTGAACGCCATTCCATCGGAGTGGTCGATACTGTTGTTCCGTCGCCCATCACGAAATCCCTTCAAAATGCGATTTCAGGAATTTGATGCGTCGCTCGGCAAGGGCAAGATCGTTGTCGGCGAAATACGCTTTCATCCGTGTGCTTGAGGAGATCGCACCAAGAATCTGCCCTGCGTCTGCCTGCCGGGCGATATAGTGGGCGACGAATACGATGAATAGCGCCCTCTCGGACTCGTCGAGAAAAGCGCCATCTACAATGTCGTCAACCACGTTCGTCTGCCGCGTATGCGTGCGTCCCGTGCGAAGGTAGCTTGCCGACGTGATGTCAAGGTGCCAGGGGAACGGGAGATCGAAATCACGGTTAGAGGCAATGAGGATATGCGTGAAGAACGCGAAGAGGTCAGCCCTGCGCTCCCAGAGCGCGGCATGCGCCACAGCGGTATGCACCATCAAGCGGGCAAATACGGCGACCATGACGAGAATCCGCGACTCGCCGGACATGAGATCGTCGATTGTGCAGGACGGCCCCGCTGCAAGTTTCGCCTTGAGGTCATCCATGTTGTCCGGCCATAGTTCTTTCTCTTCAAACTGCTCTTTCTCGGCCTCAAGACGCGCACTCAGTCCCTTGCGCATTTCAGGTGTACACGTCCACGGAAAATTGCCAAAGGTATGCTTGTCGTGGTGATGTTCATCCATGTCACGCAGGATGTCCAGCGCCGTGTCAATCGACACGATCCAGCGATTGAGGCAGACGTCGTCTGCCGTGAAATAGAAATTCCAGAGCTTGTCTGCCGCCGCACAGACTTCCCCGAAGTCGATGCCTTTGTACGAAATGGGACTGATGGTGGAGAATGGGATGCGCTTTGGACTCTTCTTCGCGCCATTCTTCTTATGCCAGTCCTGGATCCACTTATCGCGTTGCCCCTGGATCGCCGAGTTCTTCTCGGCGGCGCATTGCGAGGAGAGGTCTATGAGATAGCGCACGATCCAGTCGTGGAACTGGGGCGTCTCATCATCCGTGAACGGCATCCTTGCCGGCAGAACGCGTACAACGCGGCGCTCGTTGCTCCAGTACGAGATACGGGACGCCGTTGCCTTGTCGTTTCCTGTCAGCACCTTGTCCATCACGGCGTACTGTAGCGTCGCCGCCCCATCAAGCATAAGCGTCATAAGCGCATCGCGCACGCCCGTCCTGCCGACCGCGCCCGGCAGTTCGGAGACGTTACCCTTGTCGAGCGCGTCGCGCACGAACTGCACAGCCGAACGCGCGTCCTTGAAGGCTTCGCGCCGCTGCTGTTCGGTGTACTTCGCGACGACTCGGTCGCGGTTGGCGTCGCAGGCGTCGTCAAGCTCGCGGAAAATCGGCATAACCGCAGCCCAGAAAGCAGGCGCATCGGCGAAACCGCACTTGTCGAGGTAGAATCGGCTTTCAACCGGGCGTTCGCGGATGCTGATCTGTTTGAGAAGTTCCGCTTCGGAAAGCTGCGCAAACTCGTCAGGCCGCAATGCAACCCAGTTGTAGATTGCGTCTGCCGCCGCAAGAATCTTCTTGTGAGCCGGCTGTCCCCTGAACTTGCTCTTGATCTTCAGCATGCACTGGGATACCGACTCCAGCATGACGCGGGTCGCGGCGGCATTCGTCGAATGTGCATCCGACTCCTTTAGGATCAAGTCTGATAGAACCGCCATCGCAACCCACTGGCGCTCAAAGCGCATGTGCGTCCCGGACACGTTCGGGTCCATCGCGAACTCGTGTTCACGGGCGAAGGAGAGCTGCGTAAAGCGGTCGTAGTGGTAGTATTTCAGAAGCGGATTCTGCTTGCGAGGATCGTTATGGACGTTGGAGAACCCCGAAAGCGGCAACGTAACGTCGTCACGCTCCTCTACATACAGCCCCAGTTCGCCAGCGGCAACTGCACGGGCCGTAAGCGCCAACGCGGCGATTCTGCGGAGCGCCCCTGGCTCATCGGACTTAAGCGTCTCGTAGATGCGCCGCTGCAGGAAGCGGTTCATCTCCCAGTCCATCGCCCCCCAAACGCCGCCACCGGCACATTCGTAGAGATACCTCTCAAACGCCAGCCGCAACCCGTGGCCACGGTCGCGGATATCAGACGATGACACATTACGAGTTGCCGCGAACCAGAAGTCCGGCAGAAACGCGAGCGGCTCGAAAGTGCGGGCGAACGTGGTGAATCCGTTGGGGTTCTTCCTTATCTCGGCGTCGCTGGAACTCCTCGCTCGGCTCAGGATGTAGATGTCGCGAAAGACCTCGTACCACTTCATCAGCACGGTCGGCCGTCTTCCCGCCTTTCCGCCCGTGCCAGCACATGCAAGGTATTCCTCATGCGCAACAGCATTCAGAACATCCGCCTCCTGCGTGAGCGTCAAGCGGTCTCGAGAGGATTCAAACTTCTGGAAGAACGCCACCACCTCGTCGGGGATGCCATCGACAATCTCCTGAATCCGAAGTTTCGTTTTATTCTTTGCTCGAGTACGATTCTGCATGAAGGTCAATTCGTTTTGTCTTTCAAGAACAGCGGGAACGAGACACGCGCTTTCAGAAGCAGGTCGGCCAACGTCTTGTCGTCCATGTCCCGTGCTTCATGATCAACAAGCCAATCGATAAAGTCGCGCCAGTGCACCTTCAGCGCGTCATAGGATTCCTTTGATTCCGCCTTGGCAAGCCCCTTTGCGGCGACGTAGCGGTTCTTGACGATTTGCGGCAGCTTCGCAGACATCCCGGCCACGCTCTTGTAGGAGTCCTTCGCTTGGATGTTCCAGGTAAGCTCAATCTCGCCATCGGCCCAGTCGCGCCGCACAATCTGCTTTGTGTGCTGGATGTAATTGGTTCCGCCCTCGTCGATGAACTTGCACTTGATCGTCTTGCCATTTGCCTTCGCCTGATCGACAAGCACCTTCTGCACGAGATCGATATTCCGCCTTACTGCAACGTCGTTCCAGTCGCCAGGGACAAGGAGCCGCAGGTCGATGTCGAATCCGCCCTTCAGCACGGCATCGTAGCCGAGCGATCCACCGATGAAATACTCCGCGCCCGCGATACCGAAGTCCTTCAACAACTTCGCCCCCTGCTCCTCCGCAAAGGCCTTCAACTTCGACGTCATCGGGTTGCGATACTTCGCCGCTTCACGCGTCGGATCGGCAACAGCGTACTTCTTGTAGAATT
>JAFPUH010000006.1 GCA_017395505.1 Kiritimatiellia bacterium | reverse complement strand
CGATCCATGGTCTGCGCACGGCGGACAACATCAGCTGTCCGTTAACGGCAAACGGTCGAAGATAACGGACGACGATCTCCTCGCCGTCGCGGATCGTTTCGCGATCGGAACCGCCCCGCGCGTCCTTCGCGAGGTCAAGTCTGCGCTGGCTTAAGAAGTGGTGGCGCATGATAACTCAAAGCACGGCTTTGACGCTGTCAAGCTGCGCGGCCCAGTCGCCCGGCAACGTCTAATCCGCGTAGGGATTTGACGTGTCGTAAACGGGATTGGACGACAGGCCTCTTGTGCTTCTTGAGTATCGGAACCAGCGTGCTTCCATGACGTGGTCGTGGACGATGTAATAGACCGTGTAGTCGGAGACCAGTTTATCAGCTGCAACAGGGTTGAGCAGGTGCTGTTCAATGTACGCAGCGGCGCGATCCAGTTCGTCAATGAACGTCGGACGAATGTCAAGCGTGTACTTTTCGCCGCGCTCGAGGTGCCATGTGTGCTCTAGAAATGATATAATATTGGAGCCATGCGCTCTGACGCACCGATTCTAAACCCGAAAGGAGATATAGCCATGTCCACGAAGAAGACAGCAAAGAAGACAAAGAACGTTCTGATCATTTCGGCGTCGTTCCGTCCGAACTCCAACTCTCACGCGCTCTGTCAGGAAGTCGCCAAGGGCGTGAAGGCCGCAGGCAACAAGGCCGAGCTCATCCGTCTCAAGGACAAGAAGATCGGGTTCTGCACCGGCTGCTATGCCTGCCAGAAACTCGGGAAGTGCGTAATCCAGGATGACGCCAATGCAATCGTCGAGAAGATATGTAGGGCGGACGCCGTCGTGTTTGGCACGCCCGTGTACTACTTCTCGATCGCCGGACAGCTCAAGGCGCTCTTCGACCGCTGCGTCGCGAAGTGGCCGGAGCCGAACGGCAAGCCGTACTACCTCGTCGCGACGATGGCGGAGAACATGGACTGGGATATCGTGAAGGCGCCGCTTCAGGGATTTGTCGATTGCTTTGAAGGCGCGAAGATCAAGAGCTTCCTCAAGGCCGGAGGCGTCTACGAGCCGGGGGCCGTGAAGAAGACTAAGTTCATGAAGGCGGCCTTCGACCTGGGTACAAGGATATGAATAGATGTCAGATGGACGTGCAGGCTTGGTCGGGCGGACGTTCCGACATTTCAAAGGCAATCTGTACCGGCTCGAGGGGTTCGCAAAAGACTCCGAGACGCTGGAGGACATGGTCGTGTGCCGTGCGCTGTATAGAGAACATGGGCTGTGGGTGCGTCGCGTCAAACGCAACGGTCATCGCGAGCCTCATGGGCAAGTAGGCATCGCAGAACTACTTCGCGGAATAGGAGCAGTGAAATGATGAAACTATGCATTGGATGTTGCATTGCGCTTGTAGGCGTGAACCTTTGCGCGCAGAACAAGAATGCGGGTGTCGTGTCGTCAGGAGTGGAAAGGGTGCGTTCTGGAGTCGCGGACACGCTATCCGCCGCCGCCGATGCCGTAGATCCGTCTGCGCCGAACATGTTTTCCCTTGAAATGAAGGAGGAGAAGTTCTTCGACCAGCCCCTTGCGGTCCAGACAAATCTCGTCCGCCTTGTGGCATGCGCGAACGCCGCGTATCCAGGCGTGGACATTCCGGACGGATACAGGCCGTTCACCGATGCGGAATGGCGCGCGTGCGGACTCTTCGACGTCGCGATGGTTCCTTACGCCGGCGACGGCTATCTGCATTACGCGACGGGCCTTCGCGCGCGACTCATGGCGTCCAGGGAGTCTGACGGCATAGTAGTGGCGTGGAGCGGATGCGACTTCGACAACGGCTCCAACGGATTCACGGACGCTTCTTCCGTGACGAAGCAATACTTCGGATATCTCGATAGCCAGTACGCGCAGGCGCTCAAGATAATGAACGGCGTGCTGGCTTCCACGTCGGGTCGCGTGGAGGTCGTCGGCCACTCGCTTGGCGGAGGTCTCACCACGTACGTGGTCGCAGCGTGCAGCGACGACAAGGGGCGCGTTACTGGAACGACCTTCAACGGACTAGGTCTTTCGCGAATGCTGCAGGCGCGTCTCACGGCCGCCGGGAGGCGCAGGGCTGAAGCTCTGGTCGTCAACGTGAAGAGCTCCGCCGATCCGGTCTTCGTGATGCCGATGGCCCGCCACTATGGACGCATCTACGACATCCCGCAGAAGAGCGACGCATGGAAGGCGCACTCGATCGACATCCTTATCGGCGTCATGCGTAAGGTTTACGACCTTGCGCGTTGACGTGTTGTTCTGCAAGTCGGAGGGCGAAGTGGCATCCGTGCAACAGCTTTGCGTCGTTTGTCTTCATCGACGTCAAGACGAAGTTTCGCCGCGCACGGGTGCTACTTGAGGAGCTTCTGGGCAACGGCATCCGGCTCAGCATCGCCGCGAGATGGACTGCGCCGAGGACAACCGCATGGCGGACTTCGGCGAGCCGCCCATCGTCGTCAACTACTTCTACCACGAGCAGGTCAAGAAGTCGGCACGGGTGTAGTCCGCCCGGTCATGACATAGCTGAGCTACTTCTTCTGCATGAGCGGTTTGCCGGCGTTCCAGGCCTGGCCGACTTTTTCGCCGGTGACGTAGTAGCCGCTCTGGAACTGGTCGAAGATGAGCGCGTTGAGCTTCGCCGGATCGACTTTGCCGTTGTCGGACAGCACGGTTTCATCCGCGACGACATTGGCGATCTTCCCGACGATGCAGTACATCGTCTCAGTCGATACTATCTCGGCCAGTTCGCATTCCATCGTGACGGGAAACTCGTCGATCACCGACGCGTTGACGTGCTGCGACTTGACGGCCGTGTAGCCCGTGCGCTCGAACTTGTCGGGCGTGTTGTTACCTGACGCGATGCCGAAGTAGTCCGCAACATCCATGTGCGCCTTATCCGCGATGGCGACGGTGAACGCCTTTGATTCAAGGATGTTCTTCGTCGTCTTGTGACCTTCGCTGATGAAGAGCGCAATCTTGTCCATGTCGCAGACCATGCCCCATGCGGCGTTCATCGCGTTCACTTTGCCGCCCTTGTCGTATGCCGCGACGATGAGTACCGGCATGGGATAGACTGCCGGGACGACACCTAGATTTTTCTTTGCCATTTGCCATTTCCTTTTCGTTGTTTTTTGCCTTGCTTGGGCAGGTCAATCCTACCCTTGCGGAACGACGCGGATTATACTATACTATCCGCCACAAGCGCAAGAATGCACTTTTTAGTATAATACTAACCAAAAGTAAAGTAAGGCTGGAAAATGACAAAGAGCGAGGCGAAGAAACTGCACTGCACGGTGGAGGCAGCGATTACCGTCATCGGCGGGAAGTACAAGGCCATCATCATCTGGTGGCTGAACGAGAAAGGCGTGATGCGCTACAGCGAGATACAGCGCAGGGTGCCGCAGGCCACGGCCAAAATGCTGAGCCAGCAACTCCGCGAGATGGAGTCGGACGGCATCATCTCACGCAAGGTCTATCCCGTCGTTCCGCCCAAGACCGAATACGCCTTGACCGGCCTTGGCAAAGCGACCGTCCCGATCGTACACGCGATGGACAAGTGGGGCGCCGATTTCTTCACCCGGCTCGGCGTGCCCATCCCATGCGACGAGGAATAACGTAATCACGGTGCGTCATGAACTGGTTGATATTGATTGTCGCAGGGGTGTTCGAGGTCGTCTGGGCGGTTGCGCTCAAGATGTCAAACGGATTCAAGAACATCACGGCAGACGCGGTGTTTGTGGGCGGGATGGCCGCCAGCGTCTGG
>JAFPUH010000027.1 GCA_017395505.1 Kiritimatiellia bacterium | reverse complement strand
GTTGTGGCGGTGTTGATTGTCGCCGGGTGCAGGTATGTGGATGTCGGCGGCGTTGAGCCGTTCACGTTCACGGAGCGCGAGAGTGTCGAGCCGGCTGCGAAGCATGGCGGCGGATGCTCGCTGCACATCTATTCGTTCGAGGGTGTTGGAAGGGCGCATGGTGAACATTCCGGCTCTGATGTGTCCGGCGGCTGGAGCGTCGAATGGCCTGAGCCTGCTATGGGGCTTGGCGACGACATGCTTGAGGTAGTGCGCAGGCGGATGGTAGTGCTTGCGTTCTCCGGCAACTACTGGGGATATGATGAGGAGAATCCCCCCAAGACTCTGGCTGATGCCGAAGCCGCATTCAAGGCGGAGCTTCGCAGGCGTCTTGGTTGCCGCCGGATTGAGGATTGCCACATCTGCAGCCATTGGAACTTTGTGGTGGATGCGAAGGTCGGTCTTCCGTTCGGCCTCAAGGGTGGCGAGGCGTGGTATGCGAGACCCGTCATCTGCCTGACTAACGATGGCTATGCGAACGACGGCGGCAACGGGTGCCACTCCTATTTTGTCGCGGAGGTGATTTCGCTTGCTGACGGCAGGCGGCTTGGTGCGGCGGACTATTTCGCAAAGGATAAGCTTGATGCGCTTGGACGGCTGGCCTTAGTCAAGATGCTTGAGCAGAACAAGCTTTCCATCGAAGACACCTTCGAGCAGCATGAGACCAAGGTGTCTGCCGCCGATCTCGTGATGACTGTCGGCAGCGACGGCGTCACTTGGACCTTCCCGGCGTATTCCGTCATGGCGGGTTGCTACGGGGTGCTGTCCGCCACAATCCCCTGGCGCGAGCTTGAGCCCTACCGCAGATAGTTGTCGCCCAAAGGGTCGTGGCCGCTATATTAGGCGGTAGCCTGCGCCGTAAACGGTTTCGACAAGCGAGGCGTCGGCTCCTAGCTTCTGGCGCAGGCGGGCAAGGCGCGTGTCGATTGTCCTGTTCGTTCCTTGATAGGCGTTGCCCCATATTCCGGCGAGCAGGCTGTCGCGCGAAACGATCTCTCCGCGATGTGCGTGAAGGTGCTGCAATATCCCCAGCTCAAGCGAAGTGAGCTCCGTTTCGGCGCCATTCTCGTCCGACAAGACAGACCGCTTGGGATCGACGGTGTGCAAGCCGACGGTAAAGTTGGAAGACTTCGCCGCGACCGGCACCGACGAGACGGCGGCACGCCTGAGAAGGGCGGCGACTCGGGCGCGAAGCTCCGCAACCCCGAAAGGCTTCGCGAGATAGTCGTCGGCTCCCAAGTCGAGGCCCATCACCTTGTCGGCTTCCGCTGACTTGGCGGTCAGCATCATTATCGGGACGGCCTTGTCCTTCTTTCTTATCCCGGCGAGTACATCCCAGCCGGACATCTTGGGCATCATCACGTCCAGTATGACGAGATCGGGAGTCTTCTCCTCATACGCTTTTATGGCGGCGGCGCCGTCCGCCACCGCACGAACGCGGCAGGTCGGCGTCTCAAGAGCCATGGCGGTCCATTCGCGGATTCCCGCGTCGTCCTCTGCAAAGAGTATGTCGGTCATTGCGCCTCCGTCCCTGCGAATGGAAGGGTAAGCGTGAAGACGAGTCCGCCGCCGCCGCGACGTGCCACGGTCAGGTCGCCTTTCATGCCGAGCGCAAGCTCGCGGGCGATTGCGAGGCCAAGCCCTGAGCCGCCTGTTTCTGCGGTAGTCGCGTCGTCACCGCGCCAGAACCTGTCGAATACGTGGCGGAGAGCCTCAGCCGGGAGCCTAGCTCCTCTGTCGGCCACTGAGAGGAACGCACAGCCATCGCCAGAAATGCCGGACGACACCTCTACCGGGCCGCCGGCCGCGGCATACTTGGCGGCGTTGTCCAGCAGCACGGCGACAATCTGCCGTACTGCGTCAGCGTCGGCCATTGCGGTGGCTGGGGCGTCGGCGGAGACGACAAGCCCGCCTTCGGGGAAGCGCTCCCTGAACGGTTCGGACGATTCGCGCACGATTTCGGCTATGTCGCACTTCGCGATGTTGAAGCGCCGCGCCTTCTTCTCGAGCCTGCTGAAGTCGAGCGCCTGAAGAACGAGTCCCTTAAGCCTGTTCGCCTCGAACACGATGGACCGCAGCGCCTTCTTGCGGCGGGCGGGGTCCATGCCGTCGTCTTGCGCAAGCTCTGCGCAGAGGCAGATCGTAGTGAGCGGCGTCTTGAATTCGTGCGAGACGTTGGAGAGGAAGTCCGTCTTGCGCATAGCGTCCTCGCGCGCCTTGCGCTCGCTTTTCAAAAGCAGCCAAGCGCCAGAGACGAGCGAGAGGAAGAGTAAGCCGACGACGCACCCGCCGATCCAAAGCATCCTCTCGTATGCGACGGAATCGCCCGTCTCGTCCTCGCGAAACACGCGCGGCATGCGTCGCCGAGCTTGGGGAGGACGCCGGCGCATGTCGGGCATGCGTCGCTCGTCGAACTGGCGGCGTTCGATCTGGGGGCGTCCGGCGTGGCGGGCCTCAAGCTGTACAAGGCGAACGCCCGCGCATGCCAGAAGCAACGCGGGGACGCCCACGGTCAATATGTATATCTTCAGCGATTTCACAGCTCTGCTTCAGGTGCGGCTTCCTGTGCCTCGGGAGCGGCGGGCGGCGGCGGCATGGCGCAACCTTCACCCTGGCATTCTTCTCCCTGGTCGCGCTCGCAACGCGGGCGCATGCTCTTGCCGAAGCGCGGACGCTCGCCATTGAAGCGCGGCGGCTTGCAGCCGACCGAGAACTCCATCTTGAGCGGCGGACGGCGCATCTCCTTCTTCTCGCATGCGCACTGCTCGCACTCGCACTTTTCGCATCCGCACTTCTTGGCTTCCGGCATCGGAGCGCGACGCTTGGCGACAGCCTCGTCTATCTGGGCGAGAACGGCCTGCTTGTAGGCTTCGACAGCCGCATCGTCGGTCTGCTCGGTCACGAACAGCACAACAGGCTGCGGACCGCGCTCCCTGCCCTCGCGGGGACACTGCGGCCTCGGACCGCGCTTCATTCCGTCGCAGACGGGACCCTGTGCAAAGGCGACGGCGGCCAGTGCCACGCCGAACATCGTTATCATGGACTTCTTCATTTTTTTGTTCCTTTCTTTGTGACAGCCCCTGTTGCGGGGCAACGGCGCATATTAAACCATATTCCGGCGATCTGTTTGTCACCAGATTGCAACAGGGTGAAACTTTCGTCATTCTCCAGCACAAGGGAATTATACCATAAATATAAATGGCCAGGGAAATCCGCGGGGGCCCGACCCTATTGGTGGAGTAGAGAGTTGTGGAGTAGACTGCTGGAGTTGGCCTAATCCTCGTGGTTGTGGTATAATATAGACGCAAACTGAAAACAACTCATCGAGGAGATGCTCCATGAGCATGACAAGAAGACAGTTCGTTGCCGGTGCGGCGTGTGCCGCGTTGGCTCTTCACAGTCGAATCCTGAAAGGAGAATCCGCCATGAAAGAAATTACGCTCGCACCGCTTCCATACGCCGACGACGCGCTTGCGCCGACGATTTCCGCTAAGACGATTTCGTTCCACTAAGGACGGCAAGCTTGTCGTCGAATCGACGTCCAACGCCGAAACTCCGTGCGGAAAGCCGGGCATCAAGCCGCTGCTCGTTATCGATGTCTGGGAACACGCCTACTACCTGGACTGGCAGAACGCCCGCGCCGCATACGTGAAGGCTGTTGTGGACGGACACCTCAACTGGACGTTCGCCTCCAGCAATTTCAAATAACAGTGCGCCAAAATCCCATAGGGATTTGTCCAAGATGCGGGCGCGAGCTGGCGCGGGAGGTTTTTTAGACAGGATTTACAAGATTGACAGGATTGAGAAAGGAGCGGGAGCATGAAGAAGAGAATCGTATTTGCCGCGCTTGCGGTGGCGGTGGTGGTCGCGCTCGCGGCGGCGGGGTATGATGACACAGTGAAAAAAGCGGAATCCATCGGCATAATTGGTGGAGAGGACGGCCCGACTGCCGTGTGGATTCTCGATGATGAAGTCTGGTGGCTTGACCCAAAGCCCATAGTTTTCAAGACTTTGGTTGCCAATCCATGCTCATCCCCTGCCGATGCTGCTCGCATGGCAGAGAGAATCTTTGTGGATATCTACGGGAAGGGAGTGCTTTCAGAGAGACCTTGGCGTGTGACGGACACGAATGGCTGTTATTTTGTATGCGGGACACTGCCTGATGGCTTCCTTGGCGGTGTGGCACAACTGAAACTCGAGAAAGCAGACGGAATGGTATGGATATATCTTCACGGGAAATAGCTTTGCGGCTCCATCCCTTCGCACGGTGTGGGGCAAGGAGAAACAAACACCACAAAGGAGAAATCCAATAAGACAGAATCGGACGGTGGAGACCCAAATAATGCAGAGTATCGGTCGGTGCGCCGACCGATTTTATGGTATAATACGCAGTATTCCGACCGATAAAGGATATCTGTATGACAAACTGGTAAAAAGGGTCAGCAACTGTAAATTTAAAATGAAATTTTCTGTCTTTGTCTTAGGGTGCGGAATTTTATCCCAGGCGCGTCAGCACATGGAAAAGACAGGAAGAAGGATGAGGGGTGCAGGGGGGAAGGAGGAAGGGATGAGAAACCG
>JAFPUH010000026.1 GCA_017395505.1 Kiritimatiellia bacterium | reverse complement strand
GGATGCCGTTGGCGTCGATGTCGAAAGTAACCTCGATCTGCGGCACGCCACGCGGAGCGGGCGGAATTCCGTCGAGGTTGAAGTTGCCGAGGCTCTTGTTGTCGCGGGCCATCTTGCGATCGCCCTGGAAGATCGCGATCGTCACAGCCGGCTGGTTGTCGGCCGCGGTCGAGAACACCTGGCTCTTCTTGGTCGGGATCGTCGTGTTGCGCTCGATGAGCGGGGTCATGACGCCGCCGAGGGTCTCGATGCCGAGTGTAAGCGGGGTGACGTCGAGAAGCAGCACATCCTTGACCTCGCCCTTCAGGATGCCGCCCTGAATCGCCGCGCCCATGGCGACGACCTCATCTGGGTTGACGCCCTTGTGAGGCTCCTTACCGAAGAGCGAACGCGCCTTCTCCTGAATGAGAGGCATGCGCGTCTGGCCGCCGACGAGAACGACCTCGTCGACCGTCGAAAGCTCGGCATCGGCCATGCACTTGCGGCAAGGCTCGCTGGTGCGGTTCACGAGATCCATCGTGAGGGCCTCGAGCTTCGCCTTGTTGAGCGTGGCCGTGAGGTGCTTCGGACCCGTCGCGTCAGCCGTAATGAACGGCAGGTTGATGTCGTAGGTTGTGGCCGTAGAGAGGGCGCACTTCGCCTTCTCGGCCTCTTCCTTGAGACGCTGGAGAGCCATCATGTCGTTCGAGAGGTCGATGCCCTGCTGCGCCTTGAAGTCGTCGATCATCCACTTCATGATCGCCTGGTCGAGATCGTCGCCACCGAGATGGGTATCGCCGTTCGTCGCCTTGACCTCGAAGACGCCGTCACCGATGTCTAGCACGGAGATATCGAACGTACCGCCACCGAAGTCGTAGACCGCGATCTTCTCGTTCTTCTTCTTGTCGAGACCGTAAGCGAGCGAAGCCGCAGTCGGCTCGTTGACGATGCGCTTGACGTCGAGACCGGCGATCTTGCCGGCATCCTTCGTCGCCTGACGCTGCTGGTCGTTGAAGTAGGCGGGAACCGTAATGACGGCCTCGGTGATCTTCTCGCCCAGGAACGCCTCGGCATCCTCCTTCAGCTTGCGAAGGACCATCGCCGAAATCTCCTGCGCCGTGTAGACCTTCTCGCCGACCTTGACGGCCGCATCACCGTTCGCCGCGCGGACGACCTCGTAAGGCACCATCTTGATCTCGTCGGTCATCTCTTCAAAGCGACGGCCGATGAAACGCTTGATGGAGTAGATCGTCGACTTCGGATTCGTAACCGCCTGACGCTTGGCCGCCTGACCGACAAGAACCTCGCCCGTCTTCGTAAACGCCACGATCGAAGGCGTCGTACGCGCGCCCTCCTTGTTGGGAATTACGACAGCTTCTCCGCCTTCCATCACAGCCATGCAGCTGTTGGTCGTACCCAAATCAATTCCTAATACTTTTGCCATAGTCTTTACTACCTTTCTGTGCCAAACATTTAGCAGAGACCATGCCAAACCGCTGAATGTCTCACAAAACAGCTATATCCACCCCTAAACCGCGCCAACTGCGACACAATGTCGCGCCAATATGTCACACCCGCAAACGGTGTCAACCGTAGTACGAAAGACGCTTCTCCAGCTTTTCCATGGCAAATGCCACGAAATAGTTGAAAATATAGTAGAATACTCCTGCCGCAATCAGCGGCATCATCGACGTATGGGCCGAAGAAAGCTGGCGCGCTATCGTGAACATCTCAGTCACCGCAATGGTGAACGCCAGCGAAGTGTCCTTCACAAGCGTTATGACCTCGTTGCCGACGGCCGGAATCACGCGCTTGATTGTCTGCGGCAGTATGATTCGCAGGAATGTCTGGCGCCTGCTCATGCCGAGCGCTCTGGCCGCCTCGCGCTGTCCAACATCGATCGAAAGTATGCCGCCGCGGTAGATTTCGGCAAAATACGCCGCATAGTTCAAGCCGAAAGCCAGCACCGTGGCGAGCAGCCGCGGATAATGCGAAAGCGGCATCTTGAAGAATATGTACGGCGCGAAATAGACGAATATTATCTGGAGCATGAGCGGCGTGCCGCGCACTATGGATATGAACAGGCGGAAGAATCCCGACACCGCCCAGTTCGAGGACATCCTGCCCAGCGCCACGGGGAACCCAAGCGGCAAAGCTATAAGCAGCGTGAAGAAGAATATCTCCACCGAAACCGAGAGCCCCCCGAGGAGCTCCTGCAACATGCTCCAGAACGTCATTTTACTTAAGGATGAGCGCTTGCTCGTCTATGCCGTATTTGCGCGCGAGCTCCGCCATCAGCCCCTCGTTGGCGATTTCGCGCAAGGCCGCCTCGACTTCATCGCGCAACGTCGTGTTGCCCTTCTTGAAGCCGATGCCGTAAGTCTCCTTCATGACGATTTCGTCGAGCATCCTGAACTTGCCGGGCAGGTCGCACATCTTGCGCTTGGCTACGCCAACATCGAGCGCCACAGCATCGACAGCCCCCATGTCAAGCTCGTTCACGAGCTGGTTGTAGTTCGGTTCAACCACGATCGCCTTGAAAGTGGAGCCGAGATCCTGCCTGTCGCCGCCGGACGCAAGCGCCTTCGCCACGGGGGTGTCGGTCTGCACTCCAACCACCTTGCCGGCGAGTGAAGCGAAATCGTTTATCGCCGAATCGGCCTTCACGAGCACCACCTGCGAATTGTCCACATATGCCGAGGAGAACGTGTAGGCATCTTCGCGCCCCTGCATTGTGAAGCCGTTCCAGATGCAGTCGATCGACCCCGAATTTAGCTCCATGTCCTTCGCATCCCAGTTTATGGGATTGGCAACGAACTTCCAGCCCTTCCTTTCGCATACCGCGCGCGCAAGGTCGAGGTCGAAGCCCTTGTATTCGGACCCTTCCTTGAAGCCGTAGGGCGGGAAATCGGCGTCAAAGCCGACCGTGAACCTTCTGACGCCGTCATCTTCCTGTCCGCAGCCGCAAATCATCGTCATGGCGACCGCAAGTGGAGCTAGTATCGTGAATGCTTTCATGTTCGTTTTTCCTTGGTGTCCTGTTTATTGAATGAAATCTCAATCCGCGGCAAGCAGTATGCTTCGAAACGCGCTGGAATCCGCATCCGACACGCACCCCTTCGAAATGACCTCGTCGAGCGCCTTGCCCAAGGCATCGTTGAATCCGCCAACGCCGGCGAACGGCGCCAGCAGCGATTTCAGGTGGCGGGCCTCCTCGATATCAACAACGCCGTCGGCCAGTATGCCCTTTCGCACGTTCTCGACGTTCACCTTGCCGAGAAAGAGCTTAAGCCGCTCCGATTTCGGAGCGCCGAAGATCTGCTCCGGCGAGCCTTCCTCGGAGATTCTCCCGCCTTCGAGAAACAGTACGCGGCTGGCCACATCGCGCGCAAAACGCATTTCATGCGTGACGACCACCATAGTCATCCTGTTTGAAGCAAGCTCCTTCATCACGTCGAGAACTTCGCCGACCATCTCAGGGTCGAGCGCCGACGTCGGTTCGTCGAAAAGCATCACCTTCGGCTCCATCGCCAGCGACCGCACGATCGCAACGCGCTGCTTCTGCCCGCCGGAAAGCTGTTGCGGATATGCCTTAGCCTTGTCCTGCAGCCCCACCCTTTCGAGAAGCTCCATGGCCTTTGCCTCGGCCTTGTCGCGCGGAACCTTCCTGATAAGACAAGGGGCGAGAGTGATGTTGTCGAGTATGGTGAGGTGCGGAAAGAGGTTGAAATGCTGAAACACCATGCCCATCTCGCTGCGCACGCGGTTTTTCGTCTGCTCGTCTGCACCCACGATATCCATGCCGTCGAAGTAGATGTGGCCGCCCGTCGGAGTCTCCAGCAGATTCATGCACCTGAGAAATGTGGACTTTCCGCCGCCCGAAGGCCCTATCATGACCACAACCTCCCCACGACGTATCTCCGTGGAGATGCCGTTTAGCACCTTAAGCGCACCGAAACTCTTCTGGAGCCCCTCTATCTTGAGCAACGTCTCTTGCATTCAGTTCAAACCCTACCTTGTCGCATGGCCGCATATTATACCATTTCACCACCGCCCGCCGCAACGGAGAACCACGCGCTTCGGTTCACGTCATGCAGAGAAGCGCGACACCGGCCACTATCGCGGCGAGGGCGAGACCCTTTCGCAAAAGGTTCGTCTCGCGGAAGAATCGTGCGCCGAGCACGAACGTTATGACGACGGAGAACCGCCTCATGAGCGAAGCGGCCGAGACGGGGGCATCTGGACATGCAAGACCGTGAAAGTAAAGCCAGTCGGCGGCAGCGAGCAGGATGCCGACGAAAGGAATCGTCCAGCGCCACTCGAATGTTGCGCCTCGCGCCTTGAAGACGCGTCCCGCAGCGAGCGCGACTGCATAGAACACGACCAGCCCGATCTGGAACGCCAGCTGCACCGCTTCAACATCAAGCCCCCTGACCTGAAAGACATACTTGTCCCAAATCGCGGATATGGCAGAGAAGAACGCGCCCGCGACCGCACACCATACCGCCCTGTTGCGGAAGAAGTCGATACTCTCGTGGCGACCGGCCCATGAGAAGATGAAGTATCCGGCGAAAACCATCACCATGCCGAGAGATTGGAGCGGCGAGGGTATCTCTCCGTAAAGGAACAGCGCAATCAGGAACACAAGCGCCGGTGCAGAGGCGCGTATCGGAGTCGCTATCGAAATCGGCAGGGTGCGAAGCGCACAGAACGTGAATACCCATGACGTTCCTACGATGATGCACTTCACCGCCGAAAACGCCACGATTTCAACCGTGTATCCGCCCACTGCGCATAGGTGTCCGCTGAGCGCAAGCCCCGCGACGTAAGCGAGGCAGCCGCAGCATGTCGAGGCGAGAAGCGTCGGCAGAACGGCATTGTCTCTTACGCTCGCCTTCTTTGCAAGGTCGTAGAACGCCAGAAACACCGCGCTCGCCAAAATCCAAGCCGTCCAACCCATATCAAATCAACTTTGCGAGAATTGTGCACCAATCGCCACCCGCCGAAACAGCGAGCTTGGTTCTACACGTCAATGACATCACGGGTCGGACGAGGCTTGAGAATCGCCCACAAAACAAGGTATGCGGGCAGAATGAAGGCGGAGAAGATCGGCGTCACAAGTAACACGACCGTGCGAAGTCCAAATACGTTCAAATCGAAGCGACTGGCGAGCCCGGCACACACCCCCGCAATCACCACGTCATCGCTGCTTCTGTATAAATTACCCTTCCCATTCATGCCGCAAATTATACCACATATCGTCCTCCCGCTTCAATGGGGCTGGGGGACAGGCGAGCAAACCCCTAGGAGTCTCACGAGACTTGAAAATTCTCGAATATTTGGCGGAAGACTGCTGAAATATTGACTTGGATTATGGAGGGAGCATGCAATGCGCTGAGCTCGGCGCCAAGGCTCCGCCACCAAGACGGTCCTCTTCATCCAGCTGTAAGCTGGCGTCTAGTCGAAAACCAGATTGGTGCGCCAGTCGGGAGAAAGGGCGGGCCATTTCGTCACCAGGGCGAAATCGTCCGCGACAAAGACCTCGAAGCCTTCTGGCGCCGAAACAAGGCGACGGCCGCTTTTGGAGTCCGGAAAGACCACCAGAAGCGGCAGGTCGCCTTCCTTGTAGGCTTCATGGTGCTCCCTGCCGGGAATCGTCACTCGGCGGCGCGGGTTGCCATAGAACGCTGTGCCGTCGAAATCCCACGCGAGGCCGAGCAGGGTTCGCTGGTCGAGGGCGTCGCGTCCGTACGCAAGCCGCCTCAGTAGGTTCTGGTTGGCCGCGTACCAGCTTTCGTTCAGCGCGAGGCCGTATGCGCCAAAATACCGCCACGTGTTCCAGCCGATGTCGCCGAACCATGTCGTCTTTGTGTAGCCGACGAACTGGTTCACCTTGCCGAAGCCGAGCGCGGTCATTATCATGTCGCACCCTTCCGGCTTGTGATTGGCGATGAGGCAGTTGCCCGCCGCGACCCACACCTTCTCGCGCACCGGCTCCGCAAGCGGACGCAGCGCCACGCCGTCGAAAGAGACTCCATCCTTCGCCTGTCCCGTGGAGTAGTCGATCAGATTCACTTTCGCGACGGCGAAGAAGCGGTTGCTGACGCAGACGATGTTGCCGCGCGAAAACGGCATTTCAAGGTTGCGCTCGCTTGCGTGGGAGCTCGTCAGCAGAAGGTCGGGATCGTCGCGGTTCCATGCGTCGGCGAACATGCCGGAAGTATCTGCCTCGGCTGGCGGCGCGGCATCGGAGATCACGGTTACGGGTCCGTCCACAATATCGGCGTCCACGCCTGTCGTCGCAAGAACACCCGTCACCTCGCGAGGGGCTGCGCAGAGCGCGACGCGACGCGCGTCTGCGGCCGTGGGGCCGGTGACGATTCCCCATATCGCGTCGTCGAACGGGTCGTCATCCACCGCGCACATCATGGCCCTGACAGCACGCAGCGAGGCGGAACTGACCTCCTCGGGCTTCATGACGAAGGCGACGTAGCGCGGACGCGAAGCGCGTATCAGGTCGAGCGTCTCGGGCGATGCGATGCGCGAAACCTCGCAGACGGTGTCTTCCGGCCCCTCGACGAGCGCATCAATGACGCCGCGCCATCCGTCCACCTGCGCATCCTTAGCCGCGAGAGCCGCGACGACCATCATTCCGGCGAAGAACCTCGCCCCTGCCTCACGCTTCATAGACAACCTCCGTCACCATTGTGTCGTGAGCCTCTGATGGGAGAGAATCCACAACCTGAAAAGAGTAGGCGACACCGATGCGCGGCGCAGCTTCAGAAGCGCGTGAGAGCAGCCTGTCATACCAGCCGCCGCCATAGCCGAGGCGCATTCCGTCGCGCGTGAAGGCAAGGCCGGGGACGATCCACGCCGAAACCTCGCGAGGCTCGACAAGGTCGGCGGCGGCGGGTTCCTTTACGTCCATAGGGCCGCGCCTCAGAAATTCGGGGGAGAGGCCCTCAAGTCTTGCGAGGTCGTAGGTGGCGCCGTTCCAGCGGGGGGCGACTGGCGTTGCGTCGCGTTCAAGCAGCGCAGAGATCAAGGGCGAGAGGTCGATCTCGTCGGCGGTCGCGAGATATACGGCGACAGTGGAGAATCCTTCAAGACGGGAGATCAACCGGCGGCATATCGATTCGGACGCGGCGCGGCGGACCTCGGGGGCAAGCGCCTTGCGCAGCCGCCGCATATGCTGCCTGATGGACGGCTTATCCATCGGCGAATCAGCTGAAGAGACCGACGACCTGCGGGAGAATGGCGGAATCGACGGGCATCTCGAACATCTTCTCTAAGGCGAAAGCGCCTGCGATTGCGAGCGCGAAACCGGCGACCGCCGCAACCAGCGCGCCGAATATGGCGTCAGCCGGCTGGGCCAAAAGGTTCTTCACGCACTTCTTGACGATCAGCCGCGCGATGCCGAAGGCCACGAGCGCGCAGACGAGCGCCGCAAGCCCAAGAACCCAAGGCGTTTCGATGCGAGATTCGAGATAGCCCCAGCCGAAGCGGAGGGTGGCGACAGCCGCGCCAACCCCCGCGAGAAAGGCGAGAGCCCCCGAAAAGCCGCCGAACATTCCAAGTATCGCCGCCGCAAGGCTGACGCCAAGGATTATATAGTCGGAGCTTCCGAGGGACATCTTCAGCGCTTCTTGGTGATCAGGTCGCGATAGGCCTGATAGGCGTTGGCAACGTCGGCCTTGCCGCCGACCTTGCGCAGGGCGCGGATGAGCCCGTCGATTGCGGAGATGTTCACAGGATCTGCCGCCATCGCACGCGAGTAGAGCTCGACGGCCGTGGCGTAGTGACCCTGCTTGATGGCAAGCTCGCCGGTCGTGAGGAAGGTACTCACGGCGCTGGGCTTCACGGAACAGGCGATCTTGTAATACTCGAACACCTTCTTCTGTCCGGCGGCAGTGGCGTCGGTCTTCTCCCACGCCTTGGCCAGACCGATCGCCGCAGGATACGACAGCGGATCGGCGGTAAGAGCCTCATGATAGCGAAGCTTGGCGGTCTTGTACTGCCCACGCTTCCACGCGGCCTCGGCCTCGGCGAGAGCCTTGGACGCAGCGGCGGAATCTCGGTTCGCGGCTCCAGGGCGCTCGGACGCCTTGCGGGCGATTGCCTCCTGGATGATCGGAATCGTCTTGCGCTGGACATCCTGAACGCGGCGGCCCGCGAGCTCTTCCAAGCGAACGAATATGTTGAACTGCTCAAGCGCCGACTCGTAGTAGCCCAGCCCCTGATAGATGAGGCCGAGGTGATACCACGCGGCGGCGTTCTTGCGGTCGAGCCTTATCGCCTTGAGGAAGGATATCCTGGCGAGGTCGATCTCGTTGCCCGCGAGCTCCACGACACCGGCTCCGGCGAAACCGCGAGACCTAAGGCGCGCTTCGAGCGATTCGTCGGCGGCTATCTGGCTATACGCCTTGTAGGCTCTGGGGTAGTCGTTCAGATGGTAGGCGATCTGGGCACCGAGCAGCCTTACGTCGATATCGTCGCCGGCCAGCGCCGCAGCCCTGCCGATAGCCTCCTCGGCGAGGGGAATCTCGCCGAGGTCGACCTTGACCATCGCGTAGGAAACGAGGGCGTCGACGTTCGCACCGTTGTAGGAAAGGCTCTTCTCGAGCATCTTCTCTGCCTTCTTGAGATCGCGAACCTCATAGGCCGCGCGCGCCGCGGCAAGCTCCGGAAGGCCGGTCGGCTTGTCGCAGCCCGCGAACGATGCGGCGAGCGCCGCCAGCAATGTGATCTTAAGCGCGGATCTGCGCGAGGAACTCGTCACGCTTCGCCTCCATTATCTCCTTCGTCTTGCCCTCGAGGTTGAGACGCACGAGAGGCTCGGTGTTGCTCATGCGGACGTTCGCCCACCAGCCCTCGGTATCCCACGCATCGACCGACACGCCATCGAGCTCGAACACCTTAGCCGAGCCCGTGTACTTCGCCTTGATGTTAGCGAGAACCTCGGCGGGCGGGGTCGTGGTGCGGGTGTTGATCTCGCCGGACTGGAAATACTTCCTGAGCGGCGCGATCAGCTCGGAGAGCGGCTTGTCGCTGGCGGAGACGATGTTGGCGAGCGCGTAGGTCGCCATCGAGCTGGACTCCGCAGTGAAGTTCGCCTTGAAGTAGTAGTGGCCCGAGAGCTCGCCCGCGAAGATCGCGTCGTTCTCGCGCATCTGGGCCTTGATGAAGCTGTGGCCGACGCGCGACATCATCGGACGGCCACCCGCCTCGGAGATCGCCTCGTCTGCGGCCTTCGTCGAGCGGAGGTCGTAGAAGCACACGGCGCCGGGGTTGGTCTTCAGCAGATCCTGGGAGACGAGGGCGGTTATGAAGTCCATCGCAATGATGTCGCCCTTCTCGTCGATGAAGCCCGCGCGGTCGGCATCACCGTCGTAGGCGACGCCAAAGGCATACTTGCCGGGGTTGTCCTTGATCAGCTTCTGGAGATCGGCGAGTGTCTCGGTCTCGAGGGGGTTGGCCGGATGGTTCGGGAAGTCGCCGTCGTATTCGCCGAAGAGCGAATCGTAGGTGAGCACATCCTGACCCTTGAACGCGGCGGACTCGGCGATACCCATGCCGTTGCCGAAGTCGAGCGCGACGTGGAGCGGACGCTTCATGTGGGCGAACTTCTTGACGTGCTCGGCGTATTCGGCGGAGACGTCAACCTTCGTGACAGTACCCTTCACGGCGGCATCCTCGCCAAGATCGCCAGTCATGACGAGCTTCTCGATATCCTTGATGCCCGTAGCGCCGGAGATCGGCACCGCGTTGGCCTTGCAGAGCTTGCAGCCGTTCCATTCCTTCGTGTTGTGGGAAGCGGTGATCATTACGCTGCCGTCGACCTTGAGCGTGCCGTTGGCGAAATAGCTCATCGGCGTGGAGGCCATACCGATGTCGATCACATCGACGCCGACGTCTGTGAGACCCTTGGCGAACGCCGCGAAGAGCGAATCGGACGACTTGCGGCAGTCGCGGGCGACGACAACCTTCTTCACTCCGGCGAACTTGGCGTAGGCGCGGGCGATCTTCTCGAAGATGGCCTCATCGAGGTCCTTGCCATAGATGCCACGGATGTCATATGCTTTGAAAATACTCATCGTGTGTCTCCTGTTTAGATTTGGTGGGTATATTATACCATAAATTTGGTATAATGTTCGTCGTGAAGATCAACAGAGGCATACTGCCGAACGGCAGGATCGGGCTCGCCGTGAGCGGCGGCTCCGACTCGGTCGCGCTGGCGTTCCTGCTAACAAAGGGCGGGAAGAAGCGAAACGCCGCAAAGCGCTTCGTGGTGCTTCATGTCGACCACGGGCTCAGGCGCGAGTCGAAGGAGGAATACAGGTTCGTTCGAGCCCTAGCCAAGAGGCTGGGCGTGCCGTTCAAGGGCACGCACGCAAAGGTCGAGCGCAAGGCCGGCGAATCGCTTGAGATGGCGGCAAGGCGCGTCAGGCTTGCGTTCTTCGAGAAGTGCATGGCGTCGCTCAAACTAGATGCGATCGCAACGGGCCACCATATGGACGATGTGGCCGAGACGTTCCTCATGAGGATAAAGCGCGCATCGGGTCCGTCGGGGCTGGCCGGAATCAAGGTGACTTCGCAGGTCGGGGCAATACGCTTCGTGAGGCCGCTTCTCGGCTGCCGCGATTCGGAGCTCAAGGACTACCTCAGAAAGTACGGCGAGGAATGGCGCGAAGACGCCTCGAACGGCGACCTTTCGATAGAACGCAACATGGTGAGGCACAAGATCGTGCCGTATTTGGAAAAAACGCTCGACAAGCACCTTGTCGAGCATCTGTACAAGATCTGCGGCTTTCTCGACAGGCGCGTCAGCCCTTGAGCGCGAATCGGATTATCGCTTCGGTATCCTTCGCGTCGGGGTGGGCGGCGACGACCTGACTGACCATCTTGTTGGCGGACTCCTCGTTGAAGCCCAGCGCCGTAAGCGCCAGTATCGCGTCGTGAAGCACGGGCGAAATCTCACCCTTGCCTCCGCGGCCCGTCGCGGCGAGAGCCTCGATGGCGTTGACCTTGTCCTTTAGCTCTATGCATATCTTCTCGGCGGTCTTCTTGCCGACTCCCTTTATGGACGATATGCGCTTGGCGTTGCCGCTGGCTATCGCGAGAGAAAGCTCGCCGATGGAAGAGCCCGAGAGTATCGCAATCGCGATCTTAGGCCCGACGCCTGAGACGGAGGTAAGCTTCGCGAACATCGCCTTCTCGGCCTCGGTGGCGAAGCCGAAGAGCGTTTCATCGTCTTCGCGTACGCAGTGGAAGGCTAGCAGCTTCACCTCGGCGCCGGTCTTGGGCAGACGGTCGAAGGTGGAAAGCGGTATCGTAAGCTCGTAGCCGACGCCCGCCGCCTCTATCACGACGCGGGTCGGGTCCTTCTCGGCGAGAGTTCCTCGAATGTAGGCGATCATGCGAACTCCTACGCCTTCAGGCTGGCGCCAGTCGAGGCGTTGCCGACGAAACGGGAATAGCGCTCGAGCCAGCCGCCCTTTATGCGCGGCGTCCACTTCTTGGCGGACTTGGCGCGGGAGGCGATCTCCTTCTTGGTGAGCTTGGCGTTTATCGCGCGCGCAGGGATGTCGATCGTGATCTCGTCGCCGTCCTTTAGAAGTCCGATGAGGCCACCCTCGGCAGCTTCTGGCGACACGTGGCCAACGCAAGCGCCGTGGGTCGCGCCTGAGAAGCGTCCGTCAGTTATGAGGGCAACGCTCTCGCCAAGTCCCTGGCCGATGATGTAGCTCGTCGGAGCAAGCATCTCCTGCATGCCTGGGCCGCCCTTTGGACCCTCGTAGCGAATCACGACCACATGGCCTGGCTTGACCTTTCCGCCGAGTATGCCCTCGCAAGCCTCCTCCTGAGAGTCGAAGCAGATCGCCTTGCCGGTGAACTTCATCATTGAAGGCGCAACACCGCCCTTCTTGACGACTGATCCCTTCTCGGCGAGGTTGCCCCAAAGCACGGCGAGCCCGCCATCCTTCGAGTAGGCGTCGGCTATCGGGCGTATCACGTCGTCGTCGGTGATCTTGGCGGCCTTGATTTGCTGGCCGAGTGTCTTGCCGCTCACGGTCGGGCAGCCGGGCTTCAGGAACTTGCCGACGGCGGCTACGCGCTTAAGCACACCCATTATGCCGCCGGCGCGATCTACGTCAACGACATGGTAGTGTCCAGAAGGCGCGACCTTGCATATATATGGAGTCGCCGCCGAAATCTCGTTCATGCGCTCAAGCGAATAGTCAACCTCCGCCTCGCGCGCGATTGCGAGGGTGTGAAGCACGGTGTTGGTCGAGCCTCCCATCGCCATGTCGAGCGTAAGCGCGTTGTCGAGCGAATCGCGCGTCACGAGTTCGCGCGGCAGGGGGCCACCCTTCTTCGCCATCTGCACGATTCGCTTGGCGGCCGCGCGGTAAAGCTCCTGACGGCGAGGGTCTATGGCGAGTATCGTGCCGTTGCCGGGCAAGGCGAGGCCGAGCGCCTCGTAGAGGCAGTTCATGGAGTTCGCGGTGAACATTCCCGAGCAGCTGCCGCAGCCGGGGCAGCTGGTCTCTTCGACCTTCTCAAGCTCCTTGGCGGAAATCTTGCCCACCGACTCTGCGCCAACGGCCTCGAAGACGGAGTTGAGGTCGGTATCCTTGCCGGTCGCGGGATGGTGTCCAGGAGCCATAGGGCCGCCGGACGCAAAGATCGTAGGTATGTTTACGCGCAACGCGCCGATAAGCATGCCTGGGACGATCTTGTCGCAATTTGGCACGCATATCATCGCGTCGAAGCAGTGCGCACGGGCGACCGTCTCGACCGAATCGGCTATGAGTTCGCGCGAAGGCAGCGAATACTTCATGCCGGAGTGGCCCATCGCAATTCCGTCGCAGACGGCGATAGTGTTGAACTCCATCGCAACGCCGCCGGCCTCTTCGATGCACTTCTTGAGGAAGGTGCCGACGTAGTTCAAATGGCAATGCCCAGGCACGAAGCTCTCGTAGCTGTTGCAGATGCCGATGAAAGGCTTCTTGATGTCTGCCCTCTTGAGGCCGGTCGCAAAAAACAGCGAACGGTGCGGAGCGCGCTCCTTGCCGCTCTTAACTTCGTCTGATATCATCCGGATAGTTCCTTTACTTCTGAAGGCCCTTCGAAAGGCGCGTCTGGACAGCCTCGGTCACGAACGGAGCGGTGTCGCCGCGATAGCGGGCAATCTCGCGAACCGTCGAAGCCGTAACGTAGGCCAGATTCTCGCTGGGCATCATGAACAGCGTCTCGATCTCCGGCGCGAGACGCCGGTTGGTGAGAGCCATCTGAAACTCGTACTCGAAGTCGCTGTAGACCCTTACGCCTCGTATGACGACCTTCGCTCCCTCGCGGCGGCAGAAATCGACCAACAGCGTATCGAGCACCTTGACCTCGACATTGGCGAGCCCAGCCCTCGCGACATCCTCGCGGATCATCTCGAGACGATCCTCAGCCGGAAACATCGCGCCCTCCTTCGAGCTGGTCGCGGCGACAGCCACGATCAGCCTGTCGTAGAGGCGGGACGACCTTTCGATGAGATCGAAGTGACCTCGCGTCATCGGGTCGAAGGTTCCCGGATATACAGCTGTCCTCTCCGCCATCTCACTCACCCCAGCTTGGCCTTGAGCTCCTTGACGTCGGCCTTGAGCTTGGCGAACATCTTGGGAAGAAGAGTACGCGCGCCGAAATCCTTCATGCTCTCTGCGGGCGTTCCCAGCACATACTTGACCGAGCCGTCGAGCGACTGCGGCACGCCGGCCTGAGGCCCGACCTGCACACCGTCCGCGATCTTGATGTGGCCGGAGATTCCAGCCTGGGCCCAGATGAGACAGCCATACCCGATCTCGGTAGAGCCGGCGATTCCGCTCTGGGCGATGAGGCCCGAATAGCCCTTGACCTTGACGTTGTGGCCAATCTGGACGAGATTGTCGATCTTCGTCATCGGACCGATGTAGGTGCGGCCGATACGCGCACGGTCGATGGTCGTGTTGGATCCGATCTCTACACCGTCGCCGATCTCCACGATACCCAGCTGAGGAATTTTCTCGATGAAGACCGAGCCATCCTCGCGGCGGCCGTTGTTGAAGCCGTAGCCGTCGCCGCCGAGCCTCACGCCGCAGTGGATTATGCACTCCCTGCCGACGATCGTACCCTCGCGGAGCGTCACCTGAGGATAGAGATGGGTGCGGGCGCCGACCTTGCAGCCCTCGCCTATGAAGACCTGAGCCTCGATGACAGCGCCGTCGCCGATCTCGGCACCCTTCTCAATCACTGTGCATGCGCCGACATGCACGCCCTCTCCAAGATTGACAGAGGGATCGATCACGGCTGTCGGGTGAACTCCGGGGGTACGCACAGGCTCAGGCGGAGCGAACAGCTTCGCCGCGGCCATACATGCGTGATTGGGGTCTTCGACGCGAATCACGGCGCAAGGCGCACCGCGGTCCCAGTCCGGCGGCAGAAGAACCGCGCTGGCTTTCGTCTCCTGAACAAGCTTGACGTGCTTGGGGTCTTTGCAGAAGCTTAGGTCTCCAGGGCGCGCCTCTTCGAGACCGCCGCATGCCGAAAGCTCGACGTCTTCGCCCTCTAGCGTACCGCCGAGCACCTTGGCGAGTTCGCTGGCTTTCATCACTTCTCTTCCTTCTTCTCTGCGGCCGTCTTCTCGGCAGCCTTACGCTCGGCGAGCTTCTCGACGGTGTTCTCGGGATCGACGCCCATCGACTTCAGTATGGCGGGCGTAACGTCGAGCTTCTCGCTGGCAAATGGCGCCGCGGTGATGTCGACGATGAGATCATACTTGTTCGCCGCCGCAAAGGCGTTGATCTTCTCGCGAAGATCCTCGGTAGTCGCCTTCAGGAGCCGCCCTTCAAGTTCCTGAAGGTCCTGCTGCGAACGGAGCATCTCGGCGCGGATCCTCTGCTGAGCGGTGATGAACTTGTTCTGAATGTCCATCAAATCCTTCTCGAGCTTCGTCTTGGAGCCCTGAGAGAGCAGCGGATTGCGCAGCTGATCGGTCATGTTCTTGCCTTCCTCCTGAATCTCGTCCAGTTCGGCTTTCATGGCATCGAGCTTCTTGGTATAGTCCTTCTCGGTCTCGGTCAGGAGCTTCTTGTTGGGCTCGTAGCTCGAGTGGTTGCGGACGAGCGACATCATGTCAACAGTACCGATCTTGAGGTCGGCGAATACCGTGGTTGCTGCGGCGAGCGCGGTGAACAGAATCAGTTTCTTCATTTTCTTTACTCCTTGGATTGTTTGTCCGTCTTAGAAATCATATCCGACAGTGAACGAGAATATCTCCTTCTCGGCATGCTTTGGCTTCTCGATCGGCGTCGCAAAGTCGAGGCGTATCGGGAACATCGGCAGGTCGATGCGGAAGCCCATGCCGACAGTCCACGCGAAGTTGTCGCTGAAGTCGAGATCGAAGGCATCCTCGCCGACCGCGCCCATATCGGTAAACGCAGCCATGCGGAGCATCTTTATGATCGGCACGGTGTACTCGACGTTGACGCAGAAGAGCGTCTGGCCGCCCCACGGCATGGCGTCGCCTGTGCCGTTGGCGTTCTTGGTGGCGAAAGGCGAGACGTGGCGATACTCGACACCGCGTATCGAGCGCGGACCGCCGAGGAACATCCTGTCGTAGATCGGCACATCGTCAGAAATAGCATCGATAGTCTCGAATCGGACACCGGCCATCAGCACATGACGGTAGCGCTTCCACGTTGTCCAGTAGTGGCGGTGGCTGAGCCCGAAGCGCCAGTACTCGTTGTCGCCGCCGGCCGAGATGTCGCCGAATATCTGGGAGCGCCCGCCTGTCGTAGGCATGCGGAAGCTGTCACGCGTGTCGCGTGCCCAGAAGAGGCGTACGACAGACTCCCACGCATCGCCGTAGAGCTCATCTTCGCGGTCGAGCGAAACGGTCTTGCCCTTGTAGGACCACGGGCCGCGCTCAATATCGTCGAACTCGACGTACTCGAGAGTGTAGCGAACGCCGAAGCGTCCGAAGGGATCCCACGTCGGCCAAAACTTCACAGGATACGAGATCGTGGCCGCGACACCATTGCGGTAGATATCGTACTGGTCGAACCAGCGGCCGCGGCGGTAGCCCTCGACGGTGAACTCAAGCAGACGGTCGAAGAGATGGGGCTCGGTGACGCTGGCTTCCATTGTCTGTATGCGCGGACCCCACTGCACGTAGGCGCGACCCTTCTGACCGGCGCCGCGGAACCACTTGTTAGGCGCGAACAGGTCGAAGTTTGCCTGCGTTACCTCGGCGGACACGAACACGGAATCGACAGAGCTGGCGCCGACGCCGACCATGAACGAACCGGTGTTCTTCTCCTCCACCTCATAAACGAGGTTGCGGTACTCGGCGCCGTTCTCGTCAAGGCCGCGGTCCGTCTTCTCGAGGTAGTACCTGACGCGAGAGAAGTAGTCGAGGTTCTCGAGGCGCTTCTGGCTACGCTCGGCGTGGTCTTCAAGCATCCTGTCACCGGGGCCGAGGGCAATTTCGCGGCGGATAACCTTGTCTTTCGTGTAGTCGTTGCCGCGTATCACGACCTCGTTGAGAACGACTGGCACGCCCTCGGTTACGACGAACACGATGTCGACTGTCTGCGGATCGTCTTCGCGCGGCAGCTTGCGTATGTCAACGCGCGTGTCTGCGAGGCCAGAGTCGCCGGAGCCGACAGTCACGGCAATCCTGTGCGCCGCGTCGTCAAGCACCTTCTCGCCAGCCACCGCGCCGCTCTCGGGCAGGCTGCTCTTCTCGCGAACGACACCCTCTGGATATCTCGTGATGCCCAATATCGACATCTCGCCGATCTTGTACCTCGGCCCCTCGACAACCTGAAAGACAAGGTCGATCTTCTCGTCGTCATCCTCGCAGGGCTCACGGCCCGGCATCGACACCTTCGCATCGAGATAGCCGTGGTTGCGGTAGATTTCCTCAATCTTCGCGACGCACTGGGCGAACTGGGCCTCGGTGACAGGCGAGTCGGTGAACCAGCCGATCGGATTCCACCACGGATAGTCCCCTATCGCATCGCGTATCTCATCCTCGTCGATAGCGCCTTCGCTGGGCTCCCAACCCTCCGGACGCCACCAAGGGATGTGCTCGAGGTGGGTCGCATCCTCAAACTTGTAATCGCGCACCTTCTGGCGGCGACCCTCGTCAACCATGAAAGTGATTGTGCAGTTGTTGCCGCCCGGAATAGGCGTTACGACGGGCGTGACCTTTGCATCGAGAAAATACTTCTTAAGGTAGGCGAGGCGCACCTTCTCGGCCGCAGCCGCCAGATCGCCTTCGCCGTAGAGGAAGCCGTCCTTCAGCTCCGCCTCCTTTGCGACACGCGACTCGTTGAAGAAATCGCAGCCAGTGACAACCATCGGAGCTTGATAGCGCATCTTGCGACGGACGATGAACGTGACTTCGCAGCCGCCGTCAACATACTGAGCATCGGCGTCGATATCCTCAAAGTCGCCGGAATCGCGGAGAGTCATCACGTCGCGGGTCACCGTCACGGGATCGAACTCCTCGCCAACCTTCGTCTGGCACCTGTTCAGCACCGAACCTACGTCACCCCCGAAATCGTCGAGGACCTTCACCTTGACGTCAACCACGTCGGCAGCATAGGCCGTCGCGCCGAAAATCGCCAACAAAGCTAGTATTTTTTTCATGATGGTTATTTTAGCATATTTATGGCTTCTTTCATAGTGGCTCGGTCTGGTTTTTCTTCAACCATGCTGTCGCCAAGCCCCTTGGGCAGGACTATCGCCTCGCTGCCGGTAGAAAGGCGCCAGGCGTCGAGGCCGCGCAAAAGGCTGTCCTCCTGCTCGAGGAGCCGGCGGCTGTAGAATGCACAATCCATCGCGCCGCAGTCGAGCAGCACATCGCGTATGAGGTTCTTCTCATCCTCTGTTATCAGCCCGCGAAGTTGCGCGTATGCCGAATCAATCACGACGCCGAAGGCTATGGCGTAGCCGTGCGGCAGCCTGTAGTTGCTCATCGATTCAAGCCTCAGGGCAGACCACTGGCCGAACGATGTGGCGCCCTTGCGACGGCGAAGCTCAACAGTCGAGCGCACAGCCTCTTCCATCGCAGCCGCGTCGCGCTCCTTGAAAGGCGCGGCCAGTTCGACGAGCCTTTTGAGGAGATTGGCGTCAGAGACCGCCGCCAGCCTCACGGTCTCCGCGAAACCTGCCCGCCACACTCCGTCGAGGATAGTCGTAGCGAAGCCGGTATCGACAACGACCGCATCGGGTATCGACATGACGCGCATAGACCCCTTCACGCCACTTATGTCTAGCGAGGCGCAGGTCGCATACGCCGCATCCGCCATCGCCGCCACGGTAGTCGGCATCCTGACGATCCTCATGCCGCCGCGAACCTGTGACGCCGCCCAGCCGGCTATGTCGAGCATAGAGCCGCCGCCCAGCACAAGCATGACGTCGTTGACTCCGACACGAGAGTCTATCGCCGCAGTCGCGACGCGCATAGCGCTCTGAAGGTTGTCACCCTTCGCCTTCTCGCTACCCGATATCACTACGGGACTCGCCGCCAGGTCGATTCCAAACTCCTGTATGTAACGCCCGATCTTCGTGCCAAGCCCCTCGGTGTGGTGCACCACGTTCATGTCAGCAACGAGCATGACACGCGGGGTCTCGCACCCTGCGACGCTCTTCAGCACCTTCGCAAGATCTGAATTGCCCTCTCCAAAGGCATCTTTCGTGAAAACTATCGGATATGCCTCTTCCATCATTGCAGTCCGCTCCTCAACAATTCCTCCGCATGGCGCATCACTACGCTGGTTGAGTTCTCCCCGCCCAGCATCCGCGCGATTTCCCGAACCCTGGCCTCGCCTTCGACAGATTCGATGCGAGTGCGCGTGCGCCCGCCCGACACCGCCTTTGAGACAACTAGATGCCTGTCGCCGAACACTGCGCTCTGCGGCAGGTGGGTGATCGCTATGACCTGATGGCATGCGGCGACGCTGCGCATCTTGGTGCCGACGACTCCACCGACCTCCCCACCGATGTTCGCGTCTATCTCGTCGAACACCAGAACGTCGGTCGAATCGTGCGAAGCAATCACGCTCTTCAGCGCCAACATCACGCGGGCCGTCTCGCCCGAGCTAGCGATATCCGACAATGGACGCGCCGCTTCGCCTGGATTCGGCTCGAACATGTAGTCCACGCTATCGCAGCCGTGGCTCTCGGGCGCGATGCGGCCAAGGCGCACGGAAAACTTCGCCTGAAGGAAACCAAGGTCGTGGAGCTCAGCAGTCACAGCCTTTGCGAGCTTATCGCCGGCCGTCTTGCGCTTCTTCGAAAGCGCCGCTCCGCGCACCTCTACCTCGGCCAAGGCACGATCGATCTCGCCCTTGAGCTCAGCAATCTTCGCGTCGCGGTTCTCTATGGATTCGAGCCTTTCGCGCTTGCGCTCAAGCACGGCAAGCAGGGCGCTCGCGTCATCCGCGCCATATTTGCGCTTCAGCCTGTTCAAAACCGTCAGCCGCTCGTCGAGCGCAGCCATAGTCTCGGGATCGACATCGATCGCGGACACGGCATCGGCGACTGTGCGCGAAAGCTCCTGAATCCGCAAAGTCAGCTCTTCTGCCTCGTCGGCCCAGCCTGAGGCTGCAGGCATGCGCTTGGCCACTGACGCGAATCGCGGCTGAAGACGTATCAGCACATCGGCTGCGCCGCCATCCCCTCCAAGAGCCTCGGTTATCTCGTTCGCGGCGTCGACGATCTCCTCGGCGTGCGCGGCTGCCGCGTGGCGCTCAGCTATCTCGTCGTCGTCGGACGTTATCTTAGCCCCCTCAAGCTCGTCCACCTGATAGCGCAGCATGTCCAGTTCGTCCTCGGAAGCCCCTTCACCCTGAAGCGACTCCAGACGGCTTCGCGCACCCTGCAACGAAGACCATGCCTTTGAATACTCGCGCATGTCGATCGCCGCAAACGAATCGAGCGCCTCGCGCTGGAACCTCTCCTCAAGAATGTTCTGGTTGGCGCGCGGACCGTGTATGTCGACGAGCGCCCTGCCGAGACGTTTCAAGGTGGCGACAGTGGAAGAAGAATCGTTCACCCACACGCGTCCGCCCCCGGAAGCAGAGACCGTCCTGCGGACAAGCAGACTCTCGCCGTCGAAGTCTATGCCGACATCATCGAGAATCGCCTTGACGGCCGCACATGCATCGGACGCTGCCGACGAACCGAACGTGAACTCCGCCTCGACCTTCGCCTCCTTCTCGCCGTCGCGGACTACGCCAGTGTCGGCTCGGCCGCCAAGCACCAGCTCGAGCGCACCCATCAAAACGGATTTTCCGGCGCCAGTCTCGCCGGTAAGAACGTTGAGCCCCGGGGCGAAATCCGCCTCGGCCTTTTCAACTATGGCCAGATTCGAAACCGTAAGCCTGCTAAGCATAAATCAAGGCATCGTTTGGAGCGGGCGAAGGGAATCGAACCCTCGTGTGAAGCTTGGGAAGCTCCTATTCTGCCATTGAATTACGCCCGCAGACTAAAAACATACCAATTGGCGGAGAGAGAGGGATTCGAACCCCCGATACCCTTGCGGGTATGCATGATTTCGAGTCATGTGCATTCAACCAGGCTCTGCCATCTCTCCTGCAACAGGCGCATATGATACCAAATTTACCCCCAACCCGTCAATGGGCAGGCTGTTGTTTTCTGCTGGCTCGGCCTCCGGGCAGGTAATCGGTCGTTACATCGTCGGCAGGCACGTCGGAAACGCGCGATGGAAAATCCCACGTACACCAGAAAAGCGTTCCTTCGGGCGAAGTCGACCAGCGGCTGGCGTAGATTCGGCGATCGGCGCGCGAGGCGTCCGCCTGACAGGCGTAGTCGAGAAACCATATGTCGTCCTCGCGCTCCTTCTCTCCCGAAGCCAGCACATGCCAGCCGCCGCGAGACCACACCTCAACCCAGGAGTGGTTGCCCGGTATCGTCGTCCACCTGCAGCCGACGAATCTTGCCGGTATTCCCACGGCGCGACAGGCATCGATCAGAATTATCGAAATGCCGGTGCAAGATGCCATATGTATGCGCATTGAGTGGCGCGGAGACTGCCTCGCCTGGTCGCGTCTCGTGTCGTAATGCACGTCAATCATGTCCCATATCGTACGGTCAAGTTTGACGGCCGCAGAATACATGTCGTCCATACCCTCTACAAGCGGGGCGAATCTCTCGCGGAACTCTCCGCGCCAGTCGTCGCGCCCCTCGCGAATCACCGAATACGGCAGCACGTATTCAAGGTATATTTCGTCGGGATACTCCTCGATGGCGGACTTTCTCGCGGCTGCCGCCAAAAGGCAGTTGTTCGTAACGTACTCGGCAGGCAAAGGCGCATCCTGAGGCGGCGCATACTTAACTATATAATCGAAATCACGCGGCAAAACGCTTATTGCCGCCAAAACAACAGCAAGGCAAAACCCCATTATCCCCTCTCATTCGTTAACCTGCCCACATTGGTTGTCCCGGGTGGATTCGAACCACCTCGAAGAGGATCAAAACCTCCTATGCTGCCATTACATCACGGGACAAGTGTGAACATACCAGGCCGCAAAGCCCTGCAAGTTCAGAAACGCCGCAATTTCACGTCCCCGCGCTTCATCCGGGACGAGACCGAAGACAGTCGATCCGCTGCCGCTCATCGCCGCGCCGACGGCTCCGGACTTTCGAAGCAGTTCCAGCGCGCCGCCTATCTCTGGATGGAGCTCGACGGCTGGAGCTTGAAGGTCGTTGACCATGGCGGACGAGATGCGCCCAAGATCGCCGCTTTCGAGAGCTGAGCGCATATTATACAATATTGACGCGTCGTCTGTCACGCGCGAAATGCATTTCGCGTAGACTTCCTTCGTAGAGCTGGCGACTCCGGGGTTGCAAAGCACAAGATGCAGTTTAGGGAAGGCCGCTCCCTCGACCATGAAAGGCGATACCTTCTCTCCGCGCCCTTCCATCAAAACCGCCCCGCCATGAACGAGCGCCGGGACATCCGAACCTACCAATGCGCCGACCTCCGCAAGCTCCCCACGGCTTTTGCCAAGCGCCCAGATCTCGTTCAGGGCAACAAGGGTCGCTGCGGCGTCCGCACTGCCGCCGCCAAGTCCGCCACCCGCAGGAATCCTCTTCTCGACATGTATCTCAGCGCCGCGGCCTGACGCGAGCACTCGCGCCGCCTTGAGGCATAGATCGTCGGCATACCCCGTGTCGCACGAAAGCGTATCGGCAGGCTCAATCTCGAGAGTGTCGCCCAGCGAAACGGGAACGACTAGAGAACGGAGTGCGTGATAGCCGTCATCGCGCACCCCAAGAACTTCGAGCGTGAAGTTGACCTTGGCGAAGGCCTCAATCTTCATCTTCGTCAGGAACAGCCTCTTCGTCGTCCTCGTCGCAGAAATCGTCCTCGTCGCAATCGGACACCCCACATTCCGGACAGGAGCCCTCCTTCATCATCGAGAACATGACAGCCGTCGAGATGCCGGTTACAAGGTTCCTGACTTCGTCGGCAGAAAGTCGGCCAAGCAGGTTGATCTCGCCGTTCTCGCGCCAGTAGGCGGCAGCTATTCCGCCCTCGCACTCCTTCGGCAGCATCGCCACCAGCGGAGCGGCCTCCGCGCGAGCCACATCGTCCATATTGGCCATCACAGCCTCGACGACAAGCTGAACCATCGCCGAAATCGAATACGTCGCGGCGCAGAAGAGCGGTTTGCCCTTCACCTCAGGCAGCACCTTCGCGAAGCGCTGCGAGGCGGAGAACTTCGGCTTCTGTCCAACGGCGGAGAGTGCCACGAGGTAGGGCCTGTCGCACATCTTGAACTTGTCAATGCCGTCGTCTATCTCATCGAACTTCTCAAGCGCAGCGGAAATGGCGGTTTCATCAACCCTGTTGGACGGATTTGCGCAGTATTTGGCAAGCTCCTTGAAGTCGAACGCGACGCGGAATACGTCGTCCGTCGCACCGTAGGCGATGAAGCTTCTGAGGTCGAGCCCGCCCTCCTTGAAGATATCGCACACATTATCGAAAATCTGCGGCGAGCCCGTCTGGTCTGTAAATGCAGTCGCAACAGCGATGAAGGCGTTGCCGTCGTCTGCGACGAAGGGATCCTCCGCGAGCGTCACATCGCCCGCGTTCGCGAGGAAGGTTCCGTCGACAGGTCTTACGGCGCCATGCACATCGATTCCGGCGTCACAGACGCGAAATGCGAAGCGACAGGAATCGACAGCGCCGAAGATCTTCTTTACGTCCTCGTCATCATCCTTTTCGGCGGCCTTGCGCAGCTCGGACATCCCGCGAGGCAGAATCTCAATGCGAATCACGTCGCCTTCCATCGGGCGAGCGGCGAGCGGAACATCCGACAGAGCCACAATTGCCTGCTCCGGCGTGTCGCTGGCTGAAGCCCATTTGCCGTCCTCCGAAAAGACCACGTATATGATATCATCCTCGTCCCACGTCTCCTTCGACGCGAAAATGTCGCCGAATACGCGCACTGCGCCGTTCGTCTCGATGGCTCCAGGATGGAGCTTCAGGAACTCATCTTTCGGAAGCGCCATCGGATACAGCACCGCGAGCTGCATCGCATCGCTCAAGTCGTCGTCCTTGTCGAGCTGCGCCAGCTTTTCGGAGTCGGAGTAGAAGGAGAGATAGAGCGAACCGCCCTGGCGCATCGCGCCGAAGAAGTCGTTGCCAGGCATCTCGGACATCTTCGCGGCTAGCATCGCGCCGATCATCATGTTGCCAGACATCTCGCCCAGCTTCATGACGGATTGCGTGAGCCCAGCCATGTCCACCACCTGGATGTCGGCGACCTTTGTCCATGTGGACGCATTCGCCGAAATCGCCAGCGAAGCCGCAATTGCGAGAAAAGCCCTCTTCATTTGACGGATCCTTTCAATTCTCTCACGGCGGCATCGACATTGGCAAATAGCGTCGCGAGCTTGTTCTTGGGTATGGTCGAAAAAGCAAGGCGTATGAGGCCAGAAAGCACGATGGTTCCCGTCGAATAGCCGTCAATCAGGCGGCGACGCACAGCCTCAGCCTCGACACCGACAGGCTTCACGCACATGAAGTAGCCGGAATTGAACGGCATTGCCACGAACGACTCCTGATATTCCGGATGGCGCTTCAAAATGCGGCGTATCTCCTCGTAGCGCGACTTGAGAACCTTGTACTTCTCGCGCTTCTGCCGGTCGTAGGCGGGGTCGGCGTAGGCCGCAATCGAAAGATTCTGCCCGAGCGAAGACGAATTGGATATCGAGCTTCTGACGTCCCCTGCAGCCTTCGCCTCGAGAGCGCGCAGCTGCTCGCAGGTCGCCCCCTTGAACGCGAACGAGATGAAGCCGACGCGGAGTCCCCAGACGTAATCCTCCTTCGTTGTGCCGTCGAGCTTGACGGCCAGAACGCGCTCATCCAGATCTGAAAATTCCGCAAACAGCGACTCGCCATGCACACCTTTTTCGTAGACGAGCCCGAAATAGGCATCATCCAGCACCACGACGATGCGCTTACCCTTCTTCGCTGCGGCCTTTACGGCGTTGACGATGCGCGGGGCATCCTCAAGGGTCGCCGTGTAGCCGGTAGGATTGTTCGGGAAGTTGAGTATCAGTATTTTCTTCTCGCCTGGCGCCATAAGGGCCTCAAGCATCGCATCTGCATCGAATGCGCCGTCCTTGAAGGTGTTGAACCTGCGCACCTTGCAACCGACGGCCTCGCGAAAGATCAGCTCGTAGTTGTCCCAGTAGAGGTCGGGTATGACCAGCTCGTCGCGCGGCCCGCCGAACAGCTCCGCCACTACGCGAAGGCCATGCGTCAGCGCATTGGTGACAACAGGGTTCGAAAACGTCTTGCCGCGAAGGGATGGATTCTTCTTGAACTCCATCTCGCGCCACATTTCGCGCAGCTTGGGCAGGCCGAAGCTGCCCGCGTACAGGAAAGAGCGCTTGTCTAGCCCTATGTTGCGGCTGAAGCAGTCCATAACCAGCGGGGAGCCGTCTTCTTCGAGCGCCATGCCGATGGTCGCGTTGATTTCGCAGCCCTTAGCCTCCGCACCCTGGCCGAGAATGCCACCGTAGGGAAAATACATCCTGCGCCCGACGGATGATAGGAATGCCGTCGCGCTGCCGAGCGAATCGTTCAGCTCTTTAGCTAATCTGTTCATTGGGCGTGTATTATACCAAATCCCCGGCCGTCTGTGAAGCGGCGCATGAAAGCAAAGCGGGTGGAGGGGAACACCCTTCACCCGCCTTGGCGGCTCTATCCGGCAAAAGCGCCTTATTTCTTGACGAGCTTGCGAACCGCCTTGTGCGAGCAGAACGTACGCTCGGTGTAGAGCTTGGAGCGCCAGCCGTTGCCCTGCTTGACGAGCTTGATAGCCTGAATCCAGGGGCTGTTGAACGGGAAGAGCTTTTCGACGCGCACGCCGTAGCTCTCGCGGCTCACTGTGAAATTGCCGGTGACGTTCTTGCGGCCATTGTCGATCGCGAGCACCTTGCCCTCGAAGTCCTGAACGCGGTACTTGTCGCCTTCCTTGATCTTGATCGAGACGCGGACGATGTCACCCGTCTTGAATTCGGGGAACTTCTTGTCGGCAAGGCCGGCAGTCTGCTCTGCATTGATCTTATCGAGAAGCTTGATACCCATGATTAGGCCTCCTTCTTAGCCTGCGCCTTACGGGCGTGGTGGGGCTTGAGGTCGGGGTTCTTCGCCCTGCGGATGAGCGAGGCGACGGTGGTCGAGGGCTTCGCGCCCTGCGAGAGCCAATAGTCGACGCGGGGGAGATCGAGCTTGAAGTTCGCATCCTTCATCTGGGTGTCATACCACCCGAGGATCTCGAGGAACTTGCCGTCGCGCGGGCTGCGCGCGTCAGCCGCGACGATACGATATGTCGCATGGTTCGTGCAACCGGTGCGACGCATTCTGAGCTTTACCATTTGGATTTTCCTTCCTTTGCCGGATAAATTTGAGTGCGTATTATATCATATCGCGGCGGAACGCGCAAGGGGTGAAAAGATAAGCGAATTCCACCCCCTCAAAAGGGCGTCGCAACGAACGGAACAAGGGCGTTGCGGTCCTTGTTCAGGCGAGAACGGCGCGTGGAAAGACGGCTCCACTCGCCGTGCCCCGTCTCGTGATCCGGACGCCACCTTATGAGGTTTCCGCGCCATTCCTTGGCAAAAAATGCCGCCTTGGCCCCTTCGCCAAGCGACGCAAACGGTATAGCCACCTCTGCGTTCCATTCTCCCTCACCCTTTGAGACCGAGGCCGAGACCGTGTCGGCCGGTCGTGGCAGATTATCCGCAAACAGGTTGGTCCTGCCCTCGGCATCCACCTTTATATGGTAGCAGACGTCACCATGCTCGATTATCACGCCAAGCATGTCTTGCGCCGTATCATCGCCTTGAGCGACGCCGGTGGGCATGCCCGCGACATCAGGCTCTTCGCACCTGAAGGAGAACGTTACGCCGTCTTCCGTCCAGCGTGCCCGTACCTCGGTAGCCATCGACGGCGAGGAATCCAGCCGTGGCCCGACCGCCAGCACGAAGTTGCGAGGTTGCTCTGCGCTTTTGGGACCTGTTATGCTCAACGGACGGCGAGGCGCCCCGCGACCCACGATTTCCGCCTCTTTGAAGAAGTCATCGAAGATCTGCGCATAGCGGCGCACCCTCCTGAGCGCAAGCGCATCGTCTGCGGCAAGCCTTTCGGCGCGTTCAAGGCACCGTTTCATCTCGCGGACAGTCCATGGCGGATACGAAAAGCCGTATATGTTGCCGTCAAGCAACCTGTCGTTTGGCCAGCGCTTCATCCAGCCTCGCTCCTGCAAGTCAAGAAGCCGCCGCATCGGCCTCGCCGCCGGACCAAACATGCGCTGGGCGAATCCATCGTATATCGCATCGACATCGACCTTTGGATTCCACATGCAGCGCATCATAACATAATACATCAGGGAAAGCCTCGGCACCTCGTCGCCTCCGCATATGAAGCAGCCGTCGATGTCACTTCGCATTTCGCCAAAATGGCGCCTCGCCGTCTCGCCGAAGAGATAAGGTGCGAAGGTATATTCCGCCGGCCAGCAGGTGTAGTGCCAAAGTATGGCCTTTCGCCCGGTTATACGCGTCCAATCGCGAATTATCCGCTCCTCGCGAGCCTTTAACGTATCCGATTTCAATAGCGCCAGCCCAGGCATCACGCAAACTTCGGCCTCGCAGTTGCCCTCTTCGCGGAGGTCGAGCCCTGGCGGAACCTCGCACATCGTCCAATACGGCAGAAACGATATGAGGTAGTCCGGATGCCGCTCTTTCACCCAGCGGGCAAGCTGTTTCAGGAAACGGCCCCAGACAATCGGCGAGGCGTAGCCGAATTCGCCAAGGGAATAGTCGTAAAGTGGAGCGCAATGATCGCATGTGCAGTCGTAGGCGACATCCCATGGCGAAACCGTGATTACCTTGCGCTTGACATCCACTATGCCGCCGGAATCTCGCCCCTTCTCGATCGCTTCTTCTATGCGACGCTCATAATATTCAAGCGTCTCGGGGTTGCCGTAGCAGAGAAGCGGGGTTGCCGCGCGTCGTCCGTCTGGAGATCTGGCGAAGATTTCAGGATGTTCCGCAACTAGCGAGGTATCCTTGTACCATTTATGCGGAGCATGCACTCGCACGCCACCTCTATGGGATGACCCGCTCTTCGCATACTTCGCCCAGCGCTGGTTTCCGCACGAGCCGCAAATGCGCTTCGAATAGACCGGCCAATCGGAATAATCCACCGGACTTGCGGTGATTTTCGCACACTTTGGAGCATATCCCTCGTCGCCGTCCTCGTCCCGCCAATAGCATCTAACGCCAAGTTGGCGCTCGCACCAGTCGTAGACCGCATAATCGGCGCGCCCCAGAAAATATACGCTCCCACCCTTCACGACAACGCGGAACGCCTCAGGGTGGTTCGTCGGCGCTAAAACATCCGTCAGCCTTGAATCTGCGGCGCCACCGATGAAAAGAGCTTGCTGCACATTCGCCAATTGGCCTTGCGCCTCGCGGATTATCACAGGCCGCACTCCGGTCATTGAGTTTACGACAGAGGCGAGTTCGCGTGCCGCAGCGACATTCCGCGTTTCTGAATCCGTCACTATTGGCAGAAGAGGCTTCCTGTCGCATACTATCGCGACAGGAGCCTCGTCCGTCTCGCGAAAAACCGCCGGCGGAGTTAGATCGTCCGCCAAAAGCGCCGCGCAAAGAATCAGCGTAAACATATTTTTGTCTGCAGTCACATTATATCATATTTTAAGTTGAGGTGCATCCATTGGGTCCGGCCCCATGGCAATCCATGCCGCCTACGGCCTGGTTCTGCATCACATCTACCGGCACCGTAAGGCCAGGAAGCGCCTTGTCGAGATCGGCGCTCTTGATGGCGACAAGTATGCCTTTGTGTCCGGCGTTTATGTAGATTTCCTCCAGATCGTAGATCGTCTTCTGGACATACACCGTCATGCGCCGCTTCGTGCCGAAAGGCGAGGTTCCGCCGACATGATAGCCGGAATGCCTGTCGGCAGTCGCAGGCTCGCACATCGCAACCGTCTTGCAGCCCCTTGCCCTCGCCAGATTCTTCGTCGAAACCTCGCAGTCGCCGTGCATCAGGCAGACGAACGGCTTTTTGCACTCATCCTCCAGGATAAGCGTCTTGATCGTCGCGTGATGATCAAGCCCCAGCCCCTCCGCCGCCTGGATGGTGCCGCCATGCTCGGTATAGTCGTAGCACCGCACCTCATACGCCACTTTTGCGGCGTCCAGCGCCCGCAAGGCATTGGTCTTAGGTATTGTCGTCGGCTTCATTTCAACCTATCAGCTAGTCATGGTTCCACCACTTCGCTATACGCGACCAAATCAACATGATAACGCCGACAATCAGCAGCAGAAAGCCAACAACCATTACTTCCGGGGAGACCTCCGGCCCAAGCGAAAAGAGCATAAAGCCTACTATCGTCAAAAACCCGCCAATGCATCCTTGAGCCTTTATCTTCTTGCTCGTCTTCTGGATAGTGACAACCGAGCCATCCTTGTTGATGTTCATTGGACGACCGCAATTAGGGCAAGCCTTTGCGATTGTCGACACATCTCTTCCGCAATCAGGACACTTTGTCAACGCCATATCTATCTCCTTTCTGACTGGGAAAACAGACCTGTTTTCCCAACTAAATCAAATATAAGTCTGGAAGAATTATCGCAGCCTCTTCGGTGTTCTCATCCTTCTTCCATGCCACTACATATCGTATCTTTGCAAACTGCGTTTGATATCCTCTATTCACTAGATCTGATAGCTTCTGGAGAAATGACTGCGAGAACTTAGCTACACGCATACGGCGCCCATTTACCGTAGCCACAAGATAATTTCCTTCCACATCAAGTCTATCGCCAGACCTGAGGCTGCAAACAGTCTCCTTCTTATCCAAGAAGAAATCAAGCACTACGTCTTTATGCGAAAGCTGCAGTATTATATTCTCAAGCTGTTTCGGGGTGCTGCTATCATACGTCTTAATAACACCTTCTACATCTATTCCACTAAACAAACTTTTGTCAGAATAATGCACCCTCAACACTTTCTTTGCCCTGGTTAGCCCAACGTAAATAGCCCTCCGTTTTTCATCATTAAGCTGCCCTATATTATCAAGCATGATGTAAACAGAATCATACTCACGCCCTTTCGTCTTATGGATCGTCGAAACGGCGACAACCCCCTTCTCATAACGCCCGAAATCTTCCATTTTAGATTCGGTCAGAAATTCATCAAAGTCACTCTTATACTTATTCTTTGTTATTTCTGCAAATGTATCTATGAGTGATATGCAATCGGCAAGGCACGCACTATTTGCATACACCTCACAAAGTTTGTTTCGCGCTTCATCCCAAACCTTGGAAGATATGACGCTGGCATTCTCCTGTTTCATAACATGGCGTCTGAAATATCGAAGCTCAGCCAAATCGGCCAAGTTAAAGCCCTCGTTAGACTGAACTAGCCGCGCCTTGACGCCTTTCTTAACAAGACAGCTAAACACACGAAGCGCTTCATCATTTGTCCACGCCATGATGCAAGCCGTTCCAGGGAAATGTTCGCACTCCCAATCCTTTACGACAGACGTCTCAAAGCTTGGTGACGAGTGTGCTATCAATCGCACATCTCCTTCGCCTGCTCCAATAGAAGGCCGCAATTGCGAACTCTTCATACGCCCAGAAATGGTTTTTGCAAATGCATTTGCCAAGGAAACAATCATTGCCGAACTTCTAAAGTTCTCAACCATCTCGTAAAACTTGGCCCCTGGTTCTTCAGAAAGCTGCCGCAAGAACCGAGAATCAGAGCCTCTAAATCCAAATATATTCTGATCATCGTCCCCAACGGCTATTACACGCATGCTTTCATTTGCAACACGAAGCGCATGCACAAGACGCGCGGAGTCAAAATCCATATCTTGCGCCTCATCAATAACTAGCACGCTTTTCGCAATACGACTCTGTTCAACCTCTCCATTTTCAATCATTGTTGCCGCTGTCTTGACAACGATATCGGAATATTCCAAACTGCCAACCTTTCCAACAAGATCAAAACAGTACGAATGGAAAGTTTTTATGTCCACAAAATGTGCAGTCGGGCCAACAAGGGTCAAGAGTCGCTTCTTGAATTCCACTGCCGCGGCCCTTGAGAACGTCAACATCAGCAAACTTTCAGCCTTTACATCTTCCAGCAACAATAACGACGCCAGCTTATGCACGAGAACAAACGTCTTACCGCTACCCGGGCCTGCCGCAATTGCAATTACTCCAGAGCTGTCATCGGCAATGATTCGCCTCTGAGCATCAGAAAGCTTTCCAAACAATTGCTCCTTTTTGGCATTGGTAATGCTCCTGTGTATGCTCTTTGCCTTTTCCCCGCCAAAATACTTTGCTATGAACGCAGTATATTCCATCTGGAAGTAGTCATTGACGAACTTCAGTGCCGATTCATAGTCCCTTACCATCATATTGGCAAACTCACCAACTATGTGTATTTGCTGTATCTTCAGTTGGTAATATGCATCTAACGTACGATAGTCATCCTTACGGAAAAGCCGCTTATTATCTACTACGACTCGCTTGAGACACATCCCATTGTAAATTACAAGGAACCCGCCTTCAAGATTCATTGCGCCAATTCGCGACAAGTAAAGCAACGCATCTGACATTTCATCCAGACTGGCAGGCTGATCTCCAAAGTCAAGCTTTGGCGCATCATTGAAATCCTTCAGCATCCCAACCAGGGAGAATTCAACAGTGAATTCGCCATTAGATGCGTTATGAGAAACTCCTTCTTCATATTGCTGCCGTAGCGCTTTCCGGAAAAGAGTGTCAACCACAAACTTGGCAATTGTCATTCTTCGCTCAAAGCGCGCCTGCAACTTTTCAAGAGGCAGAGTTGGCACAATACGAACATAATCACTATTTTGCCGCTCTTCTTTCTTGACCCACCCTTTTGCTGCCAAGAAGCGAATTACCGTACGCATGTTCTTCACACCGTTCGCATAACCAGCTCCACCAGACAACTCATCATTAAGCTCCTTGAGACTCAGATCGGAATCGTCTTTACCAATTCGAGACAATATGAGCCTCTCTGCATTGGCAAACCGAGCAATTACATTTGTTGATTTTCTAGCCGTGTCATCTCGAAATATTGTTGCAGACATATCCTGCGTATCAGCAAGAAGCCCATCTTGCCTCATTAGATCGATGATGCCAACAACATCCTTTCTCTCCAGTCCTAAAATATCGGCTAGATAGTCTATTCGAGATTCTGCATCTCCATTCCCTGCCTTTGATATGCTTCTGGCGGAAATCAGCGACTTCATTACACGCTTAGCCATTTCACGCTGATTGCTGTCCATTCGCTTGGACTGATCTATGCGTGAAGATGCCTCTGCCATGCTGGACGCGAGAATTCCGGTTGCATACACCCTAGGCATATTCTGGCCACGCTTCACATAGCCAGCCTCTTCAAGCGCCGCTACAGCCGTTCTAACACGAGTTTCAATATCTATGACAGAATCACTCCAACCAGCCATGCGAGCAAGTTCCAGTGCAGATGTACAGAACTGCCGACCAGTCGGTGACATTCGCTTTATAGCACGCCAAACCATCTGAATATCGCTTAAGCTAAGCTTTGTCTGGTTTAGCATGAGAAAGTGCTTGTCTAGATCATCATCGCAATACAAAACATAACATTCAGCCTGCAGCGCCGGATCTCTTCCCGCGCGTCCTGCCTCCTGCACATAATTTTCCAATGAATCTGAAATGTCATAGTGGACAACCAGTCTAACATCCTTCTTGTCCACTCCCATTCCGAAAGCCGAGGTAGCGACTATCACCCTTACTTCGTTCTTAATAAAAGATTCCTGATTCGCAATCTTCTCATCCGCATCCATCTTACCATTAAACGGCAAAGCGCGGAAACCATCATCCGTAAGTTTTTGTGCTAGCTCTCTCGTCCTCTTTGTACGCGAAACATATACTATTGTCGGACAGTCCTTCTGCTCAATCAACATGCGAAGCGCTGAATACTTTTCTGCATCTGTTTCCTTATGAAGCACTGCGTAATGAAGATTTTCGCGCGCAGCATTGGATGCAAATACCTCAAGCTCAATTCCCGTCTTGCCTCTAAAATAATCACAAATGTCGCTAATTACCTTCTGCTTTGCCGTAGCCGTGAAACAAGAAACCGGTATAGGTCTGGTTAGCGACTTTATTTCTTGAAACTTTCGCAGAAAGTCTCCTATGTAAAGGTAATCGACACGGAAATCATGTCCCCACGCCGAGAAACAATGTGCCTCATCAATTACAAATCGAACAACATTACGACGAAGAAGTATGCTCTCTACCGTCTTGGATCGCAACTGTTCTGGCGAGATATAGAGAAGATTGGCGGAACCATCAGCGATACGCCTAAATGCTTCTGCTCGCTCTATGGGATTAAGCAGCCCATTAACTGTAACCGCATTTGTCAGCCCTTTTGCATCAAGGTTGTCCACCTGATCTTTCATGAGGGACTGAAGAGGAGAAATTACAACCGTCAATCCATGCGCAGTCTCACCAGCCATCAGAGCCGGCAATTGGAACGTTATCGACTTACCGCCACCAGTTGGAAAAACCGCAATAAGCGATTTGCCCTGAACCGCAGCACGAGCAGCATTTTCCTGTAGCGGTTCACCGCCATAAGTTCTGAAAGCATCGAAGCCAAAGAACCGCTTAAGCCCACGACGCACGTCAAGCATCCCTTGACAATGTGGGCACCCCTCTTCACATGGAGTGTTGCAAAGGTAGTTTACGATACTCTCAACCTTAGGATAATTCCTCGCAACCCACGGGGGTGTTATGGATTCCTTGCTTATCGTCCCAATAAGTGCAAGCGCGTAAGCAAGCTCTACAGGATATTTACGAACAATTGCTGCTATGTTGGCGTGACTACATATTTTATCGCCAAACTTTCGCGCAATCATTTCTTCAATAGAGCACGAAAGCTTCTTGCATGCATTGAGTTTGATAAATCCGTCAAATTCTTGAACCCCATCCAATAGATATGAGTATATCCACTTTATATCGTCATCCAGAGCCCCAAATGCCGCAACTTCGTCATCATAAAGCCGTTTGGCTTTTTTGGCGTCGCTAACAGGATTGTTCAACTCGTCTTGCTGAAGTTTATCGTCCTTTAAAAGAGCATGATATGGACGATCAGGAAACAATAATGGCGACCAATAAAGCGTATCTACAAGAGTATAGCTTTGCTCTCCCAAAAGCGGAGAAAGATACCGCATGTCATGGTGCACAATATTGTGCCCACAAAGCACCTTAGCTTCTCCTATGAACTGCCTTATGGACGATAAATTAGAAGAATGGAAGACTGCGTCATCTGCTCGAATGGCACCTATATCATGAATACGCCGATCTTGACAGCCAACCTCAAGGTCAACGAACACAATCGTAGGCATATCACCCATTATCATCTTTCCTTCGGTCCAAACGACTAAATTTATATATGGTTTTCAACTTATTCGACCGCCCCGAATGCTCTTATAGTACACATCTTCTTGCCGATCGTTTCATACCTATTTGCATCCAAGGGGTCAGATCCATACGGCAACCTCGAATATTTTGCAGCGGATGTTCATAGCGTTTCCAATGCTTCCCAATGTCCGCCTTTGTCGGGGCCAACGCGGCGAAGACGGCCAGATTTCTTAAGGTTCGAAAGATGCTTCTGGACGGCTTGCCGCGAAATGCCGAGCGCATTGGACATGCCTACCTGAGTGAGCGACGGATGCGACTTTATTAGCTCGATGAGTTTGTCAGCTGTTTTCTGACAACCTTTTTCTGACAACCCTTTTCTGACAACTTTATTCTGGCAATCTTCTTTGCCTGCGGCAAACTGTCCCTTCTCGGATTGCTTAAGCCCAACAAGCAGATACCGGTTCTTAAGCTCGTTCTTCTCGCCAAGCATCAGGCTGCCGAAGAAACGTTCAAGAGGCTCGAAGTCGCGCGATATTCCGCCAAGAAGATTTTCATAGTTTGCCCTGACAAGGGCGTTGCGGAAGAACCACGAATTTTCCGCAAACAGATCGTTCGTCGCCTTGATGCGCATCGACTTCAGATACTTTATCGCAAAGACCGCAATCGTGCGGGTGTTGCCCTCGCGGAATGGATGTATCTGCCATATCCCGGCTATAAACCTTGCAAAATGCGAGACAATCTCGCGCTTGCTTTTGCCCAAATACGAATACTCGCGCTCGCGGTCGAAATCATAATCCAAGGTCTTTTCGATGACCGGCGCGTGGCCGTATGTCACGCTATCGCCGCGCAAGACCCACTCGCGCTTGCGAAGGTTTACTTCACGGATCGATCCGGCGTGGGGGAACACATCCTCGAAGATAAGGCCGTGCAACCCGACAAGATATGAAGGCGAGAAGTTGAAGCCCTCTTCTTCAATGACTTCGTTAATCCTCGCAGAAACGCGGTCGGCCTCTTTGACATCCTCTGGAATGTCGCGTCCGTCCTTTGTTTCATAGTAGCTGTCGATGAGACTTGTCGCTTCAGCGCCTGAGATTTCACCCTCGATATGGCGCTTCGCAACGGAGATCAAGTGTTCGGACGGGACAAGCCCATCAACTTGCTGCAAACCGATGGCGACAGCCCAGTTTTCGGCGCGTTCCCTCTGGCTCGCGCTTCGGGCATGATAGTAGTTTTCGAACTCCTTGAGCGTCGGATCGTCGTATGGCATAACAGCCCCATTTCAGCGGTTTCATACCGCTTTACGAGGTATGCATATTATACCAAAAAATAGTCATTAGTCGCTAGTGGTTAGTGAAATTAGTCGCTAGTGGCTAGTGGCTGGTTGTTAGTAGGCTCTGGCGGGGTGAAGGATTGGGTTGCGCAACCTAGACGCCTTACCCTGCGCAACCTCAGCCATGTTTGCTGCGCAACCTTGACGAGTTCCGATGCGCCGACGCAACCCGCAGGATCGCAGCCGAGCAATCCCTTAGGTTGCACAACCTCACTCTCTGCCCCTTAAGAGTCGGCCTACCAAGACGCCGTCTTTATCGCTCAGGTCTGGCGGCCCAGGCAGCGATATTCGGCAAGACGTCAGGCCAAGAGCAAAAACAACGTCACATGGCTTGTGACGTTGTTTGTGACGTTGTTTTGGGCAAAACGGACGCGGTAAGTATAGAAATATAGTATATATAAGATATATATTACTAATTATATTTTGCATACAAAAACAACGTCACAACATCACAGGGGGGTACACATATAACAAGCCATAACCTTGTGACGTTGGTGACGTTGGATTTTTGTGGCGCTTGGATGGCGCTTGGATGGCGCTTGGATTTGTCCAAAACAAGGGAGATAATATGATATATATACTATATATATACTACATATATATAATTACTTCATACCCTCAAAATCCAAGAACCATAAAAAGCACTACCCACACACTATAGTAGTTTGCGTGTAGTATGGCGCTTGGATTTCTGCTATGCGTTTACATGATGCGGGGCGGTGAAACGTGCGAGACGGTGCTTCGTAAAGGTCCAGGCGGGCAAGGCGTCAAAGTCCCAGGACCCCAGACTATTTTGCCCTGCCACTTT
>JAFPUH010000025.1 GCA_017395505.1 Kiritimatiellia bacterium | reverse complement strand
CTCGAACGAATAGATGTGCAGCGAGCATCCGCCGCCATGCTTCGCAGCCGGCTCGACACTCTCGCGCTCCGTGAACGTGAACGGCTCAACGCCGCCGACATCCACATACCTGCACCCGGCGACAATCAACACCGCCACAACAGCAACCTTCATGTTATGAGTCATACGCTGTATTATATCATAACTCTCGCCACTCGCAACTTCCCTACTCTACGCAAAACATATTACATTCTCCCAATAAAAATGCACGGGAGAAGAGGAAGCTCCTGTATCGCCGTCCCTTGCGACTGTTCCAAGCCGTATTCAGTGCGCTGTATACACCCCACATCTTTCGGCAAAACAGTTCTTCCGTAAAAGGCTCGTCCTCGACGCCCTTCTTGAGACTCTTGGGCCTCTCGATGGCAAACGGCGAATCGGCGCCCAACTTATAAGACACCCTGAACATCAAGTTGTCCAACTTACGCCGCGCCTCATTAAGCCACGGACGCATGGCCTCAGCCACAATCTTTCCTCGCCCGCCAATCAGACACTTTCTGTTGCCTTTGCGTCAGCTTGGCGGTGGCCATAGTTTGGCAAACAATCCGTCTATAGGGAAGCGGCCCCACCGCTCGCCATCCTCTTCCGAAAAGTGCCATACTTTCTCTTCTTCTGTATTGCGGCAGTTGCTGGCCCAGTTGAGGTGGTGATAGGCATGCTCAAAGCTTACGAAAAGAGAGCCCTCGGTAAGAGGGCATCTCTCTTCATGCCAAGCATCCCACTGCCCATCCTTGCGGAACTCGCCACGAGCCGCATAGTATATGCGATCGTCAAGTTCAGCGATCTCGCCATACGCCTCGACAAGATTCGACAATATCGGCTTCAACGGCATTACGGCCATAAGCTCTCCCACATCTACGCTCCCATGGAATGCGACTTCAGTCTTCTTCTCTATTATCGGCAACTAACGGAACCACAAGCATCTTGAACCATATTCCAAAAGCAATGAACCCAATCAGAGCCTTTGCATAATCGCCGAGGCCAACATTACTGTCATTATATTTGTTTTTCATCTCAAGTAGCTTAGAAAGCCATGTCAGAAACATCATGGATGCGGTTATCCTCGCCGAGAGCGCGATCAATCCACCCCAAAACTTACCCTTGTTGTTGTTAAAGGCGCCGACAAACATCCAGATAAGACCAACACATGCTGCCGCCGCAAAGACTATAGTGAGAATCTGGCATATCGTCTTGCCGATTGAACTTTCGACTATTGGCGCAAGAAACGCCATAAAGACAGCCAATATGCCTGAAACCGGCCAAGCGCAAGAAACCCCAAAATCTCCCCAACTTCTATAAACGGTCAACGAGCCACGCTTTACTTTGACAAGCGCAATCAGATGAAAGATGACGGCAACGGCAGCCTCGGACAGAATCAAGCACCACCTGTCGTCTTCTTGCAAAGTTGTCAATAGGTAAGCAGTGCCAGTGATATAGGCGATCGCAACGAGGACGCCCGCTATTGTTGTCAGCACATGTCGTTTGTTCATTTGTTTTCCCTTTCTTGTTTTGTTGTTTATGGACTCGGCAAGCGATACCGAATCTGTCTGAATATACATTAGCAATCTCCGTGCCAACAGCAAAAAGGCCGGGAAACAATATGTTTTCCTGCCTCCCGCCATTCAATCTTTTATCGGACTATCAGAATTTAACCGCTCTGAGTTTCTTTATCGAAGTTTCGTCTCTTTTGCACATCTATAACTCCGTCCTAATCAGATGTCGCCTGACATCGTTCCAACAAAGACCAATGTCATTGCGGTGGTTAGGATTGACGCCAAGTTGCAACAGTTCGCGTTCGATGCGCGGACAAGCAAAACCACCTTGGGCCTGTTGGTCATCTCGATAAGCAAGATACCAAAGGATGTTATTGCCTCGCAAATCAATATAATTGGCAATTGCCGCGGCATTTTCCGGTCCTGATAGATTCTTTCGGATAAGATACGCGGATTCTATATCCGGAAAGTGTGTAATAAGATGTATCAACAGTCGAAGTCGACGTTCTGGCTTATTTGTAAAGGCCCCCTCAACCTGTCCCTGAGTGACAAACTCCGAATTGTAGGTCATACATATAAACTCCCACCCTTGAAGTCTATGATCCACAATCCATCGCCGCATAGGAACCGCATCCGCGAAAGCCTGTTGTACGATCGGATTGTTCATCACATCGCCCTTTAGCACCTCATCCACGCCCCACCAGATGTGCGAGTAGCGAACAGCATCCCACACGGCCACTTTTATTGGATGCGGCAGCTCCGCCGTCATGACCTTTGCGAAACAGGCAAGCGCCATCTCGCCCGACATCTTCTTGAACGCTAGTTTCACCTTCCGCGCAATCTCTACCGGATCACCGCACTCGACTATCTCGTTCTGCCAACTCTGGCATGTGCAGCAGTATTTGCTTGTCGCATTCGTCTCTGTCATCGTCAATTCCTTTCGCATGTACCATAGCAACATCCGTGCCAACAAAATTAGAGCGGCGACAGTGCGCTTTCGCGCCATCCCGCCGCTCAAAATTTTATCACCTATTCAAATTTCTTCAAAGAATCTTAGGCACTTGCGGCGGAATGTCAAAGAGACTTCACCTGTTTCTCCATGACGGTTCTTGGCTATATTGACAAACGTAATCTCACCATCTTTATTGACTTCACCATTCACGTAATGCGGCCGATGCAGAAACATTACAATGTCTGCGATCTGTTCAGCGCCTGAAATATCTCTAAAATCAGAAAATGTTGGCTTCTTGTCAACTCCCCTAGGCATGGAATACGGGAGCTGCGCTAGAAAAATCACATGAACGCCCAATTCATCGGCAAGCTCCTTCATCCCGGCAACAATACTGCCAAGTTCCTCCACTCTACTGTTCACAGGAATGCCGCGATTCTAGATGAGCTGAAGGTAGTCGATTACAACAAGTTCAATATTATGGAGGCTTTTCGCCTTGCGCGCCTTATCGCGAACAAGCGAGACATCAAGCGCGCTTTCACCGTCTTCAATGAAAATCGGGGCGTAGCGCAGCGCATCTCTCGCATCTACAAGACGAGAATTCATCTCGCTTCTCTCCTTGTCTATGTCATCATCGCCATCAATGGTATCATCGCCATTGATCTTCCACAGATCGATGCGGGCACGGCTCGAAATCATATGGCCGATTAGAGTGTTGGCCGGCATCTCTAGAGAAAAGAACAACGCGGGATGATGCTTGCCGCCATCCCGCCGCTCAAAATTTCACCGACTGTTTAGAAATTGATTTCCAGCAGAGACGCAGAGGTGTCCTTGAGAATCGTTCAGATTATGGCATGGCTATGAATTGCGTCATTTTGCATAATCCTTTAGGAATGAATGCAACGCCTTAATTGACTCGACAATATCAGATATTATTCCCGTCCTATATCCATCATCGGCGTCCATCATGTCAAAGAATTTTCCATCCCAGGTCATGCCCCAGGGTTTATCCTTAGTTGTGTTTATACCTCTCCATAGCGGCCAAGATTGTGTTTCGCTAAAATCTTTTTTCCATGTTTCATCGCTATACTCCAATTCTAGCCCGTCATTGGCGGCTAAATGGATTTTGCTGATATCTTGATACAATGCAACTTGGCATTGCCATAAGTTTGTCGCACCAAAGACGACATAAATTTTAACCGGTAGATCTTTTAGATTGGGTTCTGGTGGAATATAATGTATTCCGTAATTTGTACGTTCAAAACTGCAACCCCCGTCAGTCCGCCAACCTTCGCCTAGCTCCTTAAGAACTAAGTCCGTAAGGATCGAATTGGCCTTCTCCACACATGCCGTTTTATAGTTTTCATAGACGGATTGCGCGGCGGCCATTCTCTTGTTGAACGCATCAATTATTTTATTACTCATTGCTTTATCTCCATTTGCTAGTTTTTGAATGTGGTCCTTGTATTGAACAAATGTGTAGCATAGCCTTGGAATTTCTTTGACTGAATTGGCACATTCTTCTATCCAATCAGCCAAGGAAAGATGATTGGTGTCAGATACATATGCTATTCGTAAATATTGATTCTTGTCAGACATTGTGGCCGACATATGCCCATCTAGTGTAAGAAAAACCAAACACGAGTTCCATCCGCTACGATTGGTTTTTAGCCATTCATGGTACCGATTGAGTTGCTCTTCTTGCTCTCCTGCAAATATTTTATTCTCTATTATGCAGACAGATTTTTTCGCAATGTCTTCAATCAAAATATCAAAACGACCGATCCGAAGGTCCTTTATATAAGAGGTTACTTCGGTTGATACGGAAGTGTCATCCGAGAAAACACAACCCGATAAAAACATTTCTGCGAAAGACTGCAAGAACTGAGTCCCTTGGCCATGACTTCCTCCTGGGTTTAAGAATTCAGCCAGAATCTTTGAATGCCAAAGTTCATAATGATCAACTCCACACAGAGAAAATACATTAAACGCTTCTCCGTGAATTTCCTTTGATTTATGGTTTTTAGACCACTTATCAATAACGTCATTAACAGACGTTAGCAAACTATTTTCATCTTGTTCTCCCATCATACACCTCCTACATAATTGTTATGAAACATTTCAAGCAAATCTTTTCCCTTTCAAGAAATCCGCAGAATATCACCTAAATTTTCTCTGCGCCCTCTGCGGGAGATAAACACTCACGGTTTATACCCCATCGCATCAAGCCGGCATTGAAACTCGTAGTCATCTTCGCAAGGCACGAACTCGCCATCGACGATGGCGCAGAGCTGCCCGTCGTGAAGCTCGTAGTCGAAACTCGTCGACAACTCGCCCTCACGCCCGTCCAATGCTTCGTCTTGATCCTCGTCTTCAAGAATCATGAAGTTGGCGGATAACGCATCCCGATTAATCCGAATTATCTCGCCCTCTTCATAGTCGCTGAAATCCCAATCGTCGGAATACTTGCATCCAATACGTACTACCATCGTTGATATTCCTTTGGTTTTAGTGTTTCACTGCCTTGGATATTAAGCATTATATCACAAGTGCTGATAATTTTGCAAGCATGCATTTTGGTCTGTCTTCCAGCCTTCTAATCCCTTACTCCTGGGGCAATAGCAAATCTACCGCGGTAGACTGGGAAGTCTACCGCGCCAGACTGACGAATCTACCGCGGTAGACTTCATAATCTACCGCGCCAGACTTCCCAGTCTACCGCGCTGGATTTCCCAATCTGCCACGCTAGACTTCTTAAGCGATGCGGACCGACTGCCTTTTCCCCTATGTCGCAGACAAAAGAATGCTGCCGCAGCCACAACCGCCACAAGCACACTACACATTATCAAGTCTTCTATAAGCGGCGGAATTTCATGCGCATCCATCCAGCGCATCATGCTTGGAACTAACGCGCTTCCCAAGATGGCATATCCAGCCACAAACATTGCCAACCTTATCGCCTGAGATTTAGTGGATACGCCATTTTGCCTGTTTGACTCTATCATTCTATCCTCCTTTGAATTGTCTACGCTAATTTATCAGCAACACCTATGCCAACGACAAAAAGGCTAGGGAAACATGTGTTTCCCGGCCTCTCGCCATTCAGTATCTTATCAGATAGTCAGAATGTGAGCATCACACCAATGGATCGCCGCAATGTTCGCGGCGGCCACATTCGCGGCAGAAAGCACCGCGCCAGACGGCATCGAACTGCTCGACGAGAGGATTGACAAGCGCGGGGTCGTCGGTAAGGATGCCATTCTCAAAGTTGCGTTTCCGCTCGGACTTTGCGCCCATCCCCGCGCCGGTGAGATTGGCGCTGCCGAAATACGCTTTCACGCCATCAACGATGATGCACTTGAAATGAACGCGCGGACACAGCACTCGTTCCATCGCCGTCCAAAGTGTCGGATAACGGTCGAAGTCGTCCCGCCAATTCGGCCCCGGGTCTTTCGCATGGATAAGCCGCACCTCGATTCCACGCTTCACCATTCCATCCAGCACTTCCAAGAACGGCACCATCTCCCGCCCGCCAGTGTCCACGTACATATCTTTGATGTCAGCGGTTGCAATCCACAGCCGCTCCTTCACCTGCGGCACAACCTCGCGGATTACCCGTTCGTAGATTTCACGATTGGAAAGGAAGTAGGTCATGTATTTGTTTTATAAAAATCTATTACGCGCAGTGCATTGATTATTGGGCGGTATATATACATCTCCTCAGAAAATCGACCAGAAAAAATGCCAACAGTCAAGAAGCGGGATGTGCTTCGCACATGGCAATGTGACCTCATATATCGTACAATCGTCAATGCGTATTTTAGACTTGGCAATGCTTTCCCCAAATACTGATTTGTAATAATCTCGTCCAAGAGGATTCTCATTGAGATTCATTGTTATTATCAAATCTGGCGCTAACAATTCCACTTCTTCTCTTATGAAATTTCTATTTTTCGTAGAAAAGTCCACTGCGAAATCTATCTTAGCCCAGTCTGCATTCACCCCACAAGGATCACAGCTCTCGTGACTCACTTTGCCAAGATTCATAAATGCAAAACTCACCTCATTAAATATCAACCCATTTTCACAAATGCTTTTTGCGTCCAGCACATTTCGCCACTCTAACGGACCCCTCTTGCCGAGAATCCCGTAGGCAACTTGTAGCAACAACTTATGGAACCTAACCCGATTGATACTCTTCCCATCATCCATACATCCACTTTGATACCTTGGGATGAAATCAGAAACATAGCAACAATGAGGAATTGGACGAGCATATGTGTTGTATATATCATAACTATCTCGTCCCAAAAACAAGATCTTCTTCGTCACATTAAAGTATCCAGGATAAAATCCATCCCAGACGAACCATCCGGTCTCTCCGTCCCAACGTTGCTGCCATGCATTGAGCAAGCTTTCTAGTTTCACCAACAAAGCGCGTTCTTCCTTAGAATATAAACACGTCCTTTCTTTGATCATAACACCTACCCTCAATAAACACCTCAGATTCTCATTGCCGATGCGATTAGTTCGTTATTATACAACGCTTGATCCATTAATGATTGAGTCCATGCTTCATGCGCAATGCCAAGTTTGTCAGAAAGGAACATGAGTAACTTCTGACCTCGCTCCGCAATTTCTTTATGCGTCCATTCTGGATAGTCGGACACCTCTCGTTCGTTGTACGTACCCGTTGTGTATCTTGTCTTCTTAACAGGCCAAGGATCATTCTTCAAAGACGAATTTTTTTGTGACCATATTAGCATCAAATTACCCAAAGTGTTGATCAGCACTTTCTCAGAATATCCTTCTCCTTTCCCCATGCCATCGGGCACTTTTGACACAAATGAGCTCACGGCTCCCCGCCAATTTGTGTAATCCTGGGGGATGATATGCTCAACAGATGTCTCATCGTAATCACGAATGGTCACATAATCACGATACTCTTTAACCTCAACCTTCCTGTGATATTCATACTCAAAAAGGAAATATCTCAAAGTAGCCCATCTATGAAAACCTTTTCCTCCGCGCTGATAATCAAAAAGACCAGCAAATGCGAGCGCGACATTCGCCGGGCTGATTGGTTTCTCTTCCATTTCTGAATGCATAGTGGCGACTATGGAGGCAAGATTTTCTTCGCCACTGTACAAGCGTCTGGCTGCCGTTGCGAAAGACCCTTCATCCTTAAAATAGGCACCTGGCACACGATTTCTGAAAAGTATCTTCTCCACAAGATTGAGCGCCTCGGCAAAGTCGAGTCCACTTGAATGCAAGGCACACAAGAAGATTTTTAACTCTTTGGAGCGATTTAGCACAAGAATCTTTTGCTCCATCTCAATTGATGAGTTGTTAATGTCATACCAATATTCAGCAAACCTATCAAGATCACGGATATATTTTTGTATCTTCTCAAAATCGACCTTGGGCTCTCTAATTTTGTCGTCCCCTGCAAGCGAATAGTTTTCTGCGCGATTTGAGAACATCTCAAACAATTTTTTCTCAGCTAGTTGTGTTGAGAATGTGGGCTCGTTAGGTGTTCTATACAATGACAAATGTGCCGATATAAAGTCGTCTTCATCAAGAATATTCTCGGCATTCTGACCCAACTTCCGATACACATTTCCCCATGTGTCATTTATCTGTTTGCGAAGTTCAGTTTTGTCATCGTCCTCATTCGACAGTTTATCTGTAAGATACATTAACCGATTTTTCAGCTTTTCAAGAACAGTCAGCGGCTTGCCACGATTATTCATCGTCTCGAAAACCGCTTGAACATCAAGATCATTTATCGGACGGAAGTCGAACCGTAGAGCTTTGATCAACTTGAAATATAATTCATTCTTCTCCTCTTCACTCAGATAGGAGATTTTTTCAGCAAAGAATTTCTTAGCCGAAACAAGATTTCGAGTATACACGTTTTGCAACCCTACCTCGCCACGAATGCTTGCGTCTTCAAATATCTCTTTTTGAAGGAATCGCTCCTGATCACCTATGTACGAGAACTTGTAGACACGCTTAATTTTTGACTTATTCTCGCAGACAATGAAATCTCGACGCATATCGTCTCTGTACTCGAAATCTTCGCTAATTGCCTTCCACAGCTCAAACATAAGTAGCGAGATTGTCGTCAACCTTTGTTGACCATCGACGACAGAGTAACAATGATGATCCATGAGCCAGGAAGCATCTTCTGGCAACGATATTTGCTCGACATAGATGGTGCCAGTATAATGGCTACGATATTCATTTTTACCAACAGATTCAATATCCTCTATGTCTTGCCATAATTCCATCAACTGACGTTCACCCCAAGCATAACCACGCTGGTAGTCAGGAATCCTAAAAACCCTCTTGGCAAAAAGATCCGCAAGAGAAACTCCAAACGCAGGATTGTCACTCATGTCATTTTCCTTTCTTGATTATTAATGAACTAAATTCTCATACACCTTCACATCTCTTTCCGAGAAGCAGCAGAAGATTACTTCGACATCGGGATGCGATTCGAGAAAAGTGCTGCCCACCCCTACCGCTATCTTCGCCGCGTCTTCGATTGGATAGCCATACACGCCCGTAGAGATGCAGGGGAAAGCAATTGACTTGCAACCGTTCTCGGCGGCGAGGGCGAGAGAGTTGCGATAACATGCGGCGAGTTTCTCCGGCTCGCCGTGCTGGCCATCGCGGTAGACCGGTCCGACGGTGTGGATCACGAACTTCGCCGGCAGCTTGAAGCCCGGCGTGATGCGCGCCTCGCCCGTCGGGCAGCGGACACCCGGCCGCACCTCCGGGACCTTAAGGCAAGCCTCGAAAAGCTCTTTTCCCGCCGCCCGGTGGATTGCGCCGTCAACGCCACCGCGCGACCGCTTGAGCGCCCTCGCGTTACTCGGGTTCTCGCTACGCTCGAAGTTACCCTCCGAAACAAGTTTCTTCGGCGCATTTCCAAGCATCATCTCGTTTGCCGCGTTGACGATAGCATCGACCGAGAGTGTGGTTATATCGCCTTGGATTATCTTGATCATTGCATTTCCTTCCTTGGGACATCGACCGGGGCTGCACCCCGAACCCTGCTATATGCATCTTGGGCCATGCCAGCGACGACTGCCCCACGAACATCTATCTCTTCGCTTTCTATTGCAGAGGCCCTTTTGCAAAGCTCTTCATTGCGGGCGTTCATGAGATGGCAATTATCATAATTTACCGGGAACACTGGCACATCCACCGGGAAAGAGCTCAACAACAACTGCCGCCCCTCCGCCAAGAAGCGCGAGTCCTCTACCGTTGGGTCGAAGCGCGGCGGCAACCCGTGGGGTACGGTCTTTATCCAACGCGCATGCGGCTCCTGCCTCAGCCGCCGCTCCAATTCCTTCTCGCCCGGCGAAAGAAATCCGCAAACCGGCACCTCCCCGCGCCGCGCCCGCTCAACCATCCGTGCTATTTCCGGCTCGTGCTGCTCCACAGTCATCTTTCGCGTCAGCCGTACAGGAAACATGAACGGATTAGCAAGCAACGTCAAATCGCCGATGGCCGTCCAAGACAGAGATGCGTCCAGCACAGGATGGCGCAATCCGCCGCGTCTTACGAACAGATCGGGGTGCCCATCCTTCCAGATCTTGCGCGCTGGGTTCATCTTGATGTATCTGCGAACGGCTGCAAGTGGTTTCCCCGCATTTAAAAGCAAAATCCAAAAATGATCTTCCCAAACAAATTCAGACTTAACGCCTATGATCGGCGAGACGACATCCTCACCTTCACGCCTGAACCGCTGAAACCAATCCAATATATCAAACCCTCTCGCCTTGCTGTAATCAACTATAAGCAGCAAGTGCAGGTGGTCTGGCATTATGATGTAGTTGCTGGCCGTCAAGAACGGCCATCTCGCATGAACGCCGCGCCATAGCGCCGCCATTGCCTCACCTGCCGTTGTCAATTCAACACCATACGCCGGCTTCCCGTCCCTTCCGACCGTCTCTACTATGCGCGACAAAACGGCACTCCGCCCCCTCACGCAAAAAGTGAGAAAGAAGAATCGCCGCCCACCCTTGTCGAACTGTAGCCTCACGCCGTTCCCCTTCAATCCAAGAACGGCAGGGTTCGGGGTGCAACCCCGATCGATGTCACCTTGATCATAGATACTTCCTTACTGTGTTGCGGCTGACGTCGAGCGCTTCGGCGGCACGGGTTAGGTTTTGACCATACTTCTCGTAAATACGCCTCACATGAATTCTAATCGCATCCTCCAGCTTGTCGGGGATTCGCCCATCCTTGATCTCAAGCCCACCGGCAAGCCCTGCGTTCATCTCCTTGTGTTCACGCATGAGGGCTTCAAAATCATACTCCTCCAGGGCGGTCGCCCTGTCAAGGATGTTGATGAGTTCGCGGACGTTGCCGGGATAGTCGTAATCCATCAAGGCGGCGATCTGCGTCTCGCTCAATGTGCGATTACCATGGAACTTGCGCCACCACGCATTTGCGATGATCGGAATGTCATCCTTGTGTTCGCGCAGGGACGGCGTTCTCATCTGCACCACATTGAGGCGCTGATAGAGGTCTTCGCGGAACTTACCCTCGACCACGAGGCGCGGCAAGTCGCGGTTTGTCGCTGTGATGAGACGCACGTCGCATTTCAGCTCCTCCTTGCCGCCAACGCGCATAAACCGTCCTCCTTCGAGAACGCGCAGCAGTAGCGCCTGAACCTCCAGCGACATCTCTCCAATCTCATCAAGGAAGAGCGTGCCGCCGTCCGCCTGGAGGAACAGACCGTCCGTCCGCTCCACGGCGTTCGTGAACGCCCCGCGCTCGTGTCCGAAGAACCGATCCTCCAGAAGGTCTTTCGTCACGCTCGCGCAGTTGAAGGCGACGAACGGCATCTTCCATCTCGGACTCTTTGTGTGGATCTGCTGGGCGACGGTCTCCTTGCCGGTGCCGCTTTCGCCGAGAATCAGAACCCTCGCGTGTTCATGTTGCGCAACACGGTTTATGCGCTCCTGCAATTTTGCGACAACGGCACTCTTGCCGATTAGTTCACGATCCCCATATCTCTCGTAATGGGCGATGGCATCCTTCACCTCTCCATCCCAGGCTGCAGGCCTTACTCCGTTCGCCAGATAGCGGACAGCTTTCGCATACAAAGACTCGTCTTGATAGTTGCGGTAATAGAACTGCGCTGCCGCAATAAGCGTAAGATAGTCGCGCATGTCGGTCGACAGCTTTCTTGACTCATTCAGAAGAGCCGAAAATGCTTCGACATCTACAGAGAACACCTGCCCGACAACCGCAACGAGCGAATCGTCGGATACGCGCGTCTCGACAAGGCCGTTAAGTTTTTCGGCAATCTGATCCGGTATGTCGATTGAGCTGATCCATGTCACCCCGATCCCTTTGGACTTAAGCTTCGCCAATGCAGAGGCAAGCATCTCCGGATCACCCGAAAGCGAAACGCCCAGAATACATATCGACGACCAGGCGCCCCGCTTCTTCCTGTAGGCTATTTCATCCAACAGTTCAGGAAGACGTCTCTTGCTTACTCCAAGTATGTCGGCGTCACCGTTAAACGCCTTGTAAGCCGCAGCAGCAGCCACCACATAATCCAAGTAGCCCCAGCCAGTCAAAATGAGATTACTAGACATGCCCATCAGTTCACCTCCTTCGTGAATTTGCTCTGGTGGATATTGTATCATATTTTTGACCGCTATGCTCAATTTAAGAGCACCATTCATCATATGCTTTTAGTCCTATATCAGAAACCTATGCGGTTGCATCCACCTTTCTTCAAGGAACACTCCTTTTCAAGCTCTGAAAGTCGCATCGCATTCGTTACATCTCCGCCGAGATAGTGCAGCGACTGCCTGACTGTCCTAAAGTCGCCAGGTGCAAGATTCGGAATCTCGACAAGACGTCCAACTTCAGAATCAGAAAGCTTGGCCTTGAACAGCCTTTCGAAGAAAAGGCGCTTGCCTTCCGCATCCAGATAGTCGAACTGCAACTTGAATGTGAAGCGACGCATTATGGCAGCGTCGAGATTATCCATGAAGTTAGTCGCGCCCACCATTACGCCTTTGAAGTTCTCCATCTGATGCAGCAGTTCATTGACTTGCGAAACTTCCCAGCTTTTTTCGGCTCCAGCACGGTCCTGAACCAACCCGTCGATTTCGTCCAGAAACAATATCGAATCGTCCGCCTCTGCTTCGGCGAAGGCTTTCTTTATATTATGCTCGGTCATACCAACATAGCATGACAGCAGATCGCTACCCATCTTTACGGAAACCTTTGCGTCTAGCGTATTGCCAAGATGCTTGACAAACTCGGTCTTACCCGTTCCAGGCGGGCCCCACAAGAGAAGATTCATGCGAGGACGGTCTGGGTCACTTCCATCATCCTTCTCAGAGCGGAAGCGACGCACTGCCTCCACAATGCGGTCTAGCCCGACGTCACCCTTTATGTTGAGCCCCGCCAACGAGTAGTCCTTCGACGGCAGCAACTTGTTGTCCGTCTGTATTGCACCCATTAGTTCGCAATGAGGTTTCATAAGGCGATCGATGAGCGAAGCAACCTTGTCCTTGCGAGGGCGCATGCGCTTAACATTCTCAAGAACCATTGCAATACCCCCTGCGTTGGTTGTGTATTTCTGGGCAAGGGTGTCGGACATCTCAAGAGGCACCAGATTTTCCATATGGAGCTTCTCTACGCTGTTCCTCCATATTGCCTTGCGCTGGCGGCCCCCTAGCTTCTCGAATCTTATGGAATAGTCGAATCGCCGCCGCACAGAATCGTCGAGCGCCTCTGCAGGCGCGTTGGATATCCATATCGTAGGCACCTTCGTCTCGTCAAGAATCGAGTTTATGACCCCCTTCTCGGAGCTCGCGCCACCCATGCCGCCAAACAGCGCGGCGAGGAAATCAATGCTTGTTCTTAAGAGCTGGTCAGCCTCATCCACCAGTATGATACTCTTATCTATCGGCACCTGCTCGTTGCAGATGCATATTCCGGACATCCGGCTTGCAGGCGAGTTGCTCTCTCCATCCCTGTCGCCCTGTCGTATCTCGAACAGTTCTCTGCCAAGTTCTTTGGCCAGCGTCTTGGCGAAGCTCGTCTTTCCGGTGCCTGGAGCGCCGTACAATAGAATGTTAACCCCGCGCCCAACTCCAGCGGACGAAATCATATCCTTGATGATGCCGCCATGTTCATCCCCGAGCTTTCCGTAGTAATCCATCGGCAATGCGTCAATCACACTCGTCTTCTTATAGAACTCACCCTCAAGCATATTTCCGTCGCCGCTTTCGATGAACCTACGGATGGTGCTCGAACGGCAAATATCAATGTCTCTATCGACAACCTTGTATTTCATCAGGCGGCCATTCGGAGAAAGCGCCTTCGTAACATCGCTACAAGGACAATCTATCGCCATCGCATAGTACATCGCCCGCTCATTGCGCCCATTTGTGCAGTTTGAAGGAAAATCGTCAAAGCATGTCATCATCCGCACTGCTGAATATATTAGAATATCCCGTTCAATATCATCTAGCTTGAGGACGCGACATATCTCATCGAATCGCTCCTCCATCTGGTCCTTCTTTCCGCGAACGCGAGTCTTTCTGCGCTCAATTACATTGCTCCATTCTTCGAGCATTCTGCGACACTTTGTGCGCGACATCTTACCGCCATTCCAGAGTTCGCGCAACAGCCCATCCACAAAGGACTGAGATCGTATGCGAATGTCACTTATTGTCTCTGTCTCGCCGTTTCTGACATTGCTGCATATCGGATACACACTATCACATTTCGCCAATTCCTCCAGCGAGAAATGCCTCTTTAGCATGTCCTTTGTCTCTACTTCATTCGTGTAGTTTCCATTGGCGAATATGTCGAAGAAGTCGCAATCATCAACATCTCGGTCCCAATTGCGCATGAAATTCCGAAAGAGCCGAAGCTCCTGCTTAATCAGCCATCCCTCACTTACATTGTTCTTGAATTTTCGCATACTGCAGTTCCTCCTGAATTGTTGCACATATGCATAGCACAACCCGTGCCAAATCAAGGCAGAACAGCAGTAGACCACCTTACGCGGTCAAAATTCAACCACAGATGAAAATCTGACCAATCTTAAAACCACACTCAATGGAAAGCCAGCAGGTTCTCACTAACACCTAGGCGAGCATGCGGGCAAAGCCCTAGGACTTTGGGGTATGAAGTCCTAGGACTTTGAGGGGTGAAGTCCTAGGACCCAAGGGGTCAAAGTCCTAGGGGTCTGAAGCCTTGAGTCCTAGGACCCTTATTGTCTTGCGATTAAGTCAAAATGGCTTGGGGTCCTAGGGGTTTGACGCGATGCCTCGGTGGATGCGAGTGGGTGAGTTGGGAGTTGGGAGTGGGGAGTGGGTGAGTTGGGAGTTGGTATACAACGAACTAAAGAAGGGAAAGAAGAAAATCCCCCACACCCCCTTATAAGAAGAAACCCCAAGAAACAAACAACAACAAAACGCGGGCGCGCGCGAGGCTTGAAAAATTCTTGAAAATTTTTTTGGACAAGAACGCCGAAATCTTGGATTGGATTATGTAGGGGCATGCACAGCTTCGAGCATGACACCCATACCGCGTATGCAACCCTCTTCTTCTCAAACAATCAAAAAACAAGCAAAGGAAAACAAAAATGAAAATTAAGTCTAAGAATCAGTTCAGTGAAGGCGCCAACACCCTCTCCGTCTGCCCCTGCGTGCTGAAAATCAATCGGCGGAGAGCAGAGAAATCAGACGGATTGAAGCCTTGCGAAGAGGGCGACGACGGCTGTATCGGTGCGAAGGATGCGCGGGCCGAGGGAGTAGCGCGAAAAGCCCTTCTCCTCCAAAAGCGCAACCTCTTCATCGGTCCAGCCGCCCTCCGGTCCGACGGCAAGAAGAAGCCTGCCGGACTTTTCTGCGCGCTCCGGCCTGCAATCCGCTCCATACGGATGGGCGACGATTCGGCGCGATGTCGAAAACTCCCGGTCGAGATCTTCGCGCAGCCATTTGCGGAAGCTTCGCACTGTGGAAATCGTCGGAAGCGCCGTAGTGCCGGCCTGCATAAGCCCGTCGATGAGAAGAGGACGGTATATCTCCTCCTTGAGAAGCGTAGCGCCCCAGAAATCCTTCTCGACCTTCTTCGCGCCGACGAGCACTATGCGCCCGACGCCAAGCGACGCGAGCTGCGGCAGGAGGCGCTTCATCACCCTTGGACGAGGCGGGGCGAGAATCAAGTCCACCCACGGCGCGAGCGCCTCGGCATCGTGCTTAAGGCGCACGGTCACAAGGCCGTCTTCTATCGCCGTTATCTCGCCGGTTCCGATCGGTCCGTCGACCTCGCCGGTCTTGAGAAGCTGTCCGACTTCGCCGTGAAGGACCTTGAGAACATGCTCTGCGCGGACGCCGCCGAACGTGGCGACGCCGCGGGATATCTCCCCCTTCTCGAAGAGGATCCTGTTCACTTGAGGCCCTGCTGGCGCAGCAAAGCATCTATCTCAGGGGCGCGTCCCCTGAACTTGCGGAAGACCTCGAGCGCGTTGACGCTGCCGCCGAGGCCGAGAACGGTCTCGCGGTACTTCATGCCGAGCGACTGCATGGCGCCGTCGTCGGCGAGGCCGGCCTCCTCGAACGCGCCGTAGCAGTCGGCGCTCATCACCTCGCTCCACTTGTAGCCGTAGTATCCGGCCGAGTAGCCGCCGCTGAAGATGTGGGTGAAGCCGCAAAGGAAGATGTCCTCGGGAACGACAGGCATTCCGAAGTGGGCGAAGGTCTCGGTCTTTACGGCGTTCGCGTCGGCGACCTCGTCCGCGATGTGCAGCGAGAGGTCGGTCTTGGCGAGGGCGAGCTGGCGACGGCAGGCCGAGGCCGCGCGGAAGTTCTTCGCCGCGATCACCTTCGCCTTGAGGTCGGCGGGCAGCTCGATTCCTGTGCGGTCGTCAAGGCACCAGTTCTCCATGAACTGGCTCGCGACTTCGACGGCGTCCCACTCGACGAGGCTGATGCCGGCGGCGTCCTCCTCCTCGACGCGGGTGAGCATGCACTGCAGCGCATGGCCGAACTCGTGGAAGAGCGTCTCGACATCGCGCATCGGCATGTAGGTCTTGCCGTTCTCGTCCGGCAGCTTGTAGTTGAGCACGATGAGCGAAAGCGGCAGAAGGCCGAGATGCTCGACGCGGTTGCAGAGCTCGTTCATCCACGCGCCGCCCTGCTTGAGCCCTGTGCGAACGTAGGGGTCGAGGTAGAAATGGGCGATCTCGCGTCCCTCCTCCTTGACGGCGAAGAAGCGCACGTCGGGGTGCCAGACGGACGGTTTGGCCTCGCCGACGACCTCCTCGACATCGACGCCGAAGAGGAATTTCGCCATCTTGAAGAGTCCCTTCAGGACGTCGGCGAACTCGAAGTGGCGCTTGAGCTCCTCCTCGCTGTAGGAATACTTCTTCTCGCGGAGCTTCTCGGAGAGGTAGGTGATGTCCCAGGGCTGAACCTCGCCCGCGCCGGCATCCTGCACGGTGGCGAGCTCGACATCCTCGTCCTTGGCGATCGTCACGGTCGCCGCGTCGAGATCGTCTATCATCTTGAGGACGGCGGCGACGGACGGCGCGCACTTCGTAGCGAGCGAAAGGTCGGCGTAGTTCGAGAACCCGAGCAGCTCGGCGCACTCGCGGCGCAGCTTGAGGAGCTTGGCGATGCGATCGGCGTTCTCCGGCGCGCGGGTCGAGCGGGCGCGGCAGAGCCTCTCGCGCACCTCGCGGTCGGCGCAATGCTTCATCGTCTCGATGTAGTTCGCGTCGTCGATGGTGTAGGTCTTGCCGTCCTTCTCGTACTTGAAGGCGGCCGTCGCGTCGATCACGGCGTTCGCGAAATCGGCGCCGAGCTTCGCAAGCTCCGCCTGGATCTCGTTGAAGCGCGTCTTCTTTTCGCCCTCGAGGCCGACGCCCGCCAGCTCCGCGCCCTGTATCATCTTCTCGACTATGCGAAGGCGAACGGACGGAACCGCCGCCCCGCCCTTCGCGGCGGATTCGAGCGCGGCATACACAGCCTTCGACCTCGCGTAGATCGCGGGCGACTGCGAAACCCTGAGCGAGAACTCGACGATCTTCGGCTGGAAGTCCTGCTCGACCTTGCGCCACGCGTCGCTGTTCATCACGCCAAGCATGTGGCAGACGCGTCCCCAGACGTGCCAGAGTTCGCGCGTCGCGTCGTCGAGCTTCCACACGAAGCTTTCGTAGTCGGTCGAGGAATCGGCCTCGACGGCCTTTACCGCGGCTTCGGCCGCGTCGATGAGGCCGGGCAGCTCCGCCGCGGCGGATTCAGGGGTGAATTTGCTCCAATCGGGATAGTTAGCCATGACAAGCTCCTTTGCCTGCGCTCAGACGGCCGCCCTGTCGCAGAGGGCCGAAACGAAAAGCGCCTTGATTGTGTGCATCCTGTTCTCGGACTCGTCGAAGACCTTGGAATACTTCGACTCGAAAACCTCGTCGGTCACCTCGAGCGCACCGGAATCCTTGGTGACTTCGGTGTTGAAGTCGTGGAAGGCCGGCAGGCAGTGAAGGAACATCAGCTTGCCGTCGATGTTGCCCGTTGCGCGCATGAGGTCCATGTTGATCTGGTAGGGACGAAGCATCTTGATCCGCTCTGCCGTCTTCGACTCCTCGCCCATCGACACCCAGACGTCGGTATAGAGCACGTTCGCGCCCTTCACGCCCTTTACGGGATCGTCGAATACGCGGATGTCGACGCCGTTGCGCTTGGCGACCTCGTCGGCCTCGGCGAGTATCGCCTCGTCAGGCCAAAGCTCCTTAGGCGTGCAGCAGATGTAGCGGATGCCGGCCTTCGCGCAGCCCATCATGAGGGAGTTGGCGACGTTGTTGCGTCCGTCTCCCACATACGCGACGGTGCAGTCCTTGAGGTCGCCGAAGGTCTCCTTTATCGTAAGGAAGTCGGCGAATATCTGCGTCGGATGGTAGTCGTCGGTGAGACCGTTCCAGACCGGCACGCCGGAATACTCCGCAAGCTCCTCGCACGTCTTCTGGGCGAAGCCGCGGAAGAGGATTCCGTCGTATATGCGGCCGAGCACGCGGGCGGTATCCTTGACGCTCTCCTTCTTGCCGAAATGTATGTCGGGACGGGTGAGATACTCCGCGCCGCCGCCCTCGTCGCGGGCTGCGATGATGGACGAGTTGCGCGTTCTCGTGGAGCTCTTCTCGAAAATGAGGGCGATGTTCTTGCGCTTCAGCAGGTCTCCGCGCACACCCGCCTTGCGGCGGGCCTTGAGCTGCGCCGCGAGGTCTATGAGGTTGAGCATCTCCTCGTCGGTGAATGACGTAAGGCGCATCAGCGAGCGCCCTCTCAGGCTGTCCATCCAAGTCAGCATGGCCGTATCTCCCCTTATCTGCTTAAAATATCCTCGCGCACGTTCTTGGGCGCAAGCTCGAACATGTCCGGCTCCATCGAATACCCGGCGCGTCCCTTCGTAAGCGAGCGGATAGCCGTCGCATAGCCGAACATCTGGGCCATGGGCACGCGGGCGTGGATTATCTGAAGGTCGCCGCGCATATCCATGTCGAGCACGTTGCCGCGGCGCGCGTTGAGGTCGCCGAGAATCTCGCCGACGGATTCCGGCGGCGTAGTTATCTCGAGCTTCATGATCGGCTCGAGAAACTCCGGCGCGGCGGCCTCGGCAGCCTCGCGGAAGCCCATCATCGCCGCGGACCTGAACGCCACCTCGTCGGACACCTCGGGGTCGACGATCGTCGCCGAGAGGCACTCGACCGATATGTCGGTCATCGGGTAGCGGGCGAGAACGCCGGTCGTGACGCCGTCGAGAAGCCCCTGCTCGACGCACTCCTGAAGGTGCTTGTCGGGAACGAGGTTCCTGAACTCGCGCGAAAGCGAGATGACGCGACCCTTGCCGCGCTCGAGAGGACGCACCTCGATCTTGAGCTCGACGGCGTGGCGCTTGCCGCCAAGTTCGCGGTCGAACATGAAGTTCTTGAGAGCGGGCGTCGTGACGGTCTCGAGATAGCTCACCATCGGCTTGCCCGTATTCGCCGCGCACTTGAATTCGCGCTTAAGACGGTCGACGAGGATCTCGAGGTGAAGCTCGCCCATGCCGGAAAGTATGGTCTGGCCAGTCTCGCCGTCCTCGCGGAACTGGCATGTCGGGTCTTCAGCCGCGAGAGCCTTCATGGACTCCACGAGCTTGTCCTTGTCGGCGCTCGACTTTGGCTCGATGGCCATGAACATGACGGGCTGCGGCGCGGTTATGCGCTCAAGGTAGCACGGCTTCATCTCGGAGCAGAGGGTATCGCCAGTCGTGCACTCCTTGAGGCCGACCACTGCGCCGATGTCGCCGGCGTGGAGCTCGTCGACCTCGATCTGGTCGTCGGCGAAGAGGCGAACGATCTTCATTATGCGCTCGCGCTTCTTTGTGCGGGGATTGTAGGCGTTCGCGCCCTTCTTGAGGACGCCGCCGTAGACCCTTACGAAGAAGAGACGCCCGACGTAGGGATCTGTCGCGATCTTGAAGACGAGCGAAGTCAGAAGCTCGCCGTCCTCCTGGCGGCGCGTAACCTTCTCGCCGCTCTTGAGGTCAGTCGCCTCGACGGGCGGACGGTCGTTGGGCGAAGGCAGATAGGCGACTATCGCGTCCAGAAGCGGCTGCACGCCCTTGTCGCGCAGGGAGGTTCCGCAAAGCACGGGAACGAATTTGCCGGCGACCACGAGACGGCGAATGGCCGGCACGAGCTCTTCGTTCGAGAGGTCGCCCTTTTCGAGAAACGCCTCCATCACGCCTTCGTCGAGGTCGGCCACCTTCTCGACCAGCTCGGCGCGGGCGAGCTCCGCATCGTCCTTCAGCTCCGGCGGAATCTCGCCGACAGTGAACTTCTTGCCCTCGGTAGCCTCGTCGTAGACGATCCCCTTCATCTGAAGAAGGTCGATTACGCCCTTGAAGCCCTCTTCGCGGCCGATCGGCAGCTCTACCGGACACGCATTCGCCTTCAGCTTGTTGCGAAGCTCGTCGACGACGCGCTGGAAGTCGGCGCCCATGCGGTCCATCTTGTTCACGAAAGCGACGCGCGGCACGTTGTAGCGGTCGGCCTGACGCCAGACGGTCTCGCTCTGCGGCTGGACGCCGCCGACGGCGCAGAACACGCAGACGGCACCGTCAAGTACGCGCAGCGAGCGCTCGATCTCCATCGTGAAGTCCACATGGCCGGGGGTGTCGATTATGTTGATGGCGTAGCCGGACCACTCGCAGGAGATCGCGGCGGACTGGATGGTTATGCCGCGTTCGCGCTCCTGGATCATGAAGTCGGTAGTGGTGTTGCCGTCATGCACATCGCCGTGCTTGTGTATCTTGCCGGTGTAGAAGAGTATGCGTTCGGTGGTCGTCGTCTTGCCCGCGTCGATGTGGGCGACGATGCCTATGTTTCTTACCTTGGACAGATCTGCGCTCATAAGATGGGTATTATATCATAAAGTGCGGGTTTGCGACCGCTCCTCAAGCTCGGCCCAGCGCTCAACCGCGGCCTCAAGCTCGGCTTCGGCGAGGGGCAGACGCTCCGTCAGGCTTTGCGCCTTAGCGGGGTCGCTGCGGTATATCGTGCCGTCCGCCAAGGCCTCGCGGATGGAGGCAAGCTCCTTCTCGAGAGAGTCTATCCGCTCCGGCAGGGCGTCCAGCTCGCGCTGCTCCTTGTAGCTGAGCTTCTTCGACTGCGGCTGGGGCGTCGCTACCTTGGGCTGGACCGGCGCGGCGGCCTGGGCAGGCTTCTCTTCGCGGCGGCCCCTCTGCGCGACGTAGTCGGCGTAGCCGCCGGGATAGCTCCTCACCTCGCCGTCGCCCTCCAGCACGAAGGTAGAGGTAACGACATTGTCGAGAAACTCCCTGTCGTGGCTCACGAGAAGAAGCGTCCCCGTATAGGCGAGAAGCTGCTCCTCGAGAAGCTCGAGGGTCTCTATGTCGAGATCGTTCGTCGGCTCGTCCATCACAAGCAGGTTCGCCGGCTTGAGGAAGAGCTTCGCCAGCATGAGACGCGCCCTTTCGCCGCCTGAAAGCGCCTTGACGGGGGTCCGAACCCTCTCGGGCGTGAAGAGGAAGTCCGCCAGATACGAATAGACGTGCTTCTTGACACCGCCGACGATCACCTCGTCCCTGTCGCTCGCGATGTTCTCGCCCACGGTCAGCTCTGGCTTCATCTCGCTTCTGAGCTGGTCGAAGAACGACATCTCGACGTTCGTGCCTCTGACGACTTCGCCTGAAGTCGGCGCGAGCCTTCCGGTCAGCAGGTTGAGGAGCGTGGTCTTTCCGGCGCCGTTCGGACCCAATATGCCGATCCGCTCGCCGCGCAGGACGGTCGTGGTGAAGTTCGATATGACCGGCCTGCCGCCGTCGTACGCGAAGGATACGTCCTTAACCTTGAGTACGCTTACGCCACCGGGAGCTGCGGTATCCAGCTTTATCGAAGCGGTTCCCGCAGTCTTGCGCCTCGCCGCAAACTCTTCGCGAAGCTTCATCAAGGCCGCGACCCTGCCCTCGTTGCGCGTGGTTCTGGCCTTTACGCCGCGCCTTATCCACGCCTCCTCCTGGGCGAGCTTCTTCGACTTTCGCTCCCAGTAGACGGCCTCGTCGGCAAGAAGTTCGGCCTTGCGCCTGACGAACGTCGGGTAGTCGCATTCCCAGCCGGAGAGCTCGCCTCTGTCGAGATCCAGTATCTTGGTCGCGACGCGCTTCAGGAACCGCCTGTCGTGGGTGACGATCAAGACGGCCATCTCGCGCTGGCGCTTTATGAAGCCCTCGAGCCAGTCTATAGCCTCCATGTCCAGGTGGTTGGTGGGCTCGTCGAGCAGCAGCAGGTCGGGCCTCGCGAGAAGAGCCTCCTCGAGTATCTTGCGCCTGCGCCTTCCGCCGGAAAGCGCGTTGAAGGCGTCGTCGCCCTCGCGGTCGTGAGGAACCTCCTGGGAGACGTAGATGGTCTTCAGGTTGGGAGCACGGACGATCTCGCCGCCGTCCGGCTCGAGCATGCCGGCGATGACCTTCATCAAGGTGGACTTGCCTTCGCCGTTTCGTCCGGTCAGCGCGGCGCGGAGTCCCTTCGAGATCGAGAGCGACACCTTGTCCAGCACCGGCGGACCGCCAAACGCCAGCGAGACATCCTTAAGGGACATCAGAAAATCGCTCATTCCGGCACTCCCTTGTGCCAGTCGGAGAATCCGGCGGCGATCGCCTCGGCGAGCTTTTGGCGGCGCACGGGATCCCACGCGGCCTCCTCGCCGGCGGGATGCGTTATGAAGTCGGCCTCGATCAGGCAGCTCGGGATCTCCGGATTCCGTATCACGGCGAAATTCGCATGCATCGCGCCGTTGCTCTTCATCTCGGAGCGCTGAACGTCGTCCATGCGCTTCGCGATCGCCCTGGCCATGGCGTCGCCGAGGGGATTCCACGAATATACGGCCGCATACCTCAGGACGGACGCATCGCGGTTGAGCGGCGGCGAATTGTGGTGTATCGAAATGAAGGCGTCGCCGCCGACGGCATATATCGCCTTAGGCCTGTCGTAGATCTTTATTTCGCGATCGTTGCGGCGAGTAAGAACGACCCTGTAGCCAAGCTTTACCAGCTCCTCGCGTACAGCCTCGGCAAGCAGCAGGTTGGCGTCCTTCTCGAACCAGCCGTGGGGCGAAATGCAGCCTTTGTCGGCCTTGCCGCCATGGCCGGGGTCGACCACGACCGTAAGCTCGCCTGGCGTCTTCGCCGAGGGATGCGACCTCGGGAAATCACCGGCGTATTCGAGCTTCTTGTACTGGACAGGATCGGCCGGCTTGCCGTCATTCGCCGTTTCCGCCTTGGGCTTCGGTCTGGCCGCGACGGTAAAGCGCCTCGTCGCCTCGCTGCGTCCATCCGGCCCGTCGCACACGGCGGTGATGGTGTTCTCGCCCTCAGCAACATCGACGTAGGCTGCCCAGGCGCCGGTCTTGTAGACTGGCACATCCACGCCCTGGACAACCACATTCGTCACGCCTTGCTCGACGGATCCAAGCACGTAGCAGCGCTCGACGAACGGGAGCTTCTGATCGGGCCGAGGCGCCGAAATCGCAACGGCCAGCATGGCACAGCCCAAGAGCATGCTATTCGCCTCCCAAGGTGGCTATCGCATTACGAACCGTCATCGCGGCAAAGTCTTCATAAGGCGTCTTGCGAAGATTCGCGAGAAAAGCGGCGGTATGCGTGATGAAGGCAGGCTCGTTCGCGTTGCCGCGAAGAGGCACCGGCGCGAGGAAAGGCGAATCCGTCTCGATGAGCAGCCGATCGTCAGGCACAATAAGGGCAGATTCGCGCACGTTGCCGGCCGCACGGAAGGTGACGATACCGGAGATGGATATCATGAAGCCGAGATCGAGCAGAGCGCGGCAGAACTTCGGCGAACCGGTGAAGCAGTGGATCATCCCCCTGCTCGGCACCTCGCGCAGGAGACCAAGGGTATCGTCGTCAGCATCGCGAGTATGTATGACGACAGGCAGGTCGAGCCCGCTTGCCAGCTCAAGCTGGCGGGCCATGAGGTCAATCTGCGACTTTCGCGTATCTGGGGAGTAGTGGTAGTCGAGGCCGATCTCGCCCACCGCGGCGACGCCGGAGTAGTCCAGCCCGGTGGTTTCGCGCGAAACCTGGTCGCGGTCCCAGCCGATCGCCTTGTAGACCTTGACCCCTTCGACACCGGAAGCCGCGGCAAGCTCAACACCACGATTGAGGCTTTCGCTGCCGCCGACCGCCATTATCCGCGTCACGCCGGCCGTTGCGGCACGACCCAGCGTCGCCGCGATCTCTTCGGCGGAACCTTCAAAATGCGCATGGGTGTCGAAGAGTTCCGTCACTTGGCGACCTCGTACCCTTCAGGATCTCCTCCGGTTATGGAGTAGGCAGTAAGCTTGCCTTCATCCCAAGAGAGATCGACCGTATAGCCGCCGCGTGCGCGAAGGCCTTTTACCGACCCCTTGCTCCAGCTGTGGGGCAGCGCCGGCAGGAGGCGGATCAGCACCTTGCCGTCGTCAGTCACCTCGTGGCTCTGAACGAGCATCTCGCAGACCGAAGCCACCATGCCAAGGTTGCCGTCGATCTGGAAAGGCGGATGGGTCGCAAACATGTTGGGAAGAGTGTTGTAGCGAACAAGTCCCTCGAGCATATCGCCGGCGAGGTCGCCATTGCCGAGACGAGCCCAGAGCGCGGCACGCCATGGCCAGGTCCAGCTTCTGCGCGAATCAAGCGTAGTTGTGCGGCCCTTGAGCGAGATTTCGGCCGCTTTGGCCAGATCCGGCGTCTTGTGGCGCGTAATCGTGGAGCCGGGGTAGACGGCGAATAGGTGCGATGTGTGGCGATGGTCGTCGCCCTTCTTGTCGATATCCTGCTGCCACTCCTGAAGCTGTCCCCAACGTCCGATCTTGTTGCCGCCCAGCTTCGCGCGGACCTTTCGTATGCCGCCGAACCTGCTGCAGAACTGTCCGTCCACGCCGAGGATGTCTTCAGCCGCGATCGTCGCGTCGAGGAGCTCCGCCATGATCTGCTGGTCGTGCATCACGCCGTCAGCAATCGGGCCGTGCTCGGGGCTCCATCCATCCTTGATCAGAAGTTCGCCCGACGGTCCCTCCTTGAGGTGGCCGAGCATGAACCACGTTGCGCCTTCGAGAAGCGGCCAGGCCTTCTGCCTCAGATAGGTCTCGTCGCGGGTGAAAAGGTAGTGCTGGTATGCCATTATCGCAATCCACGGCGCGCCCGCGAAGTTCCAGCGCCATCCGCCGCCGCCGAACGCATTGAGCGAAGTACGGTACGCGACGCCCCAGGAATCGGGAAACGCCAGTATCGTCTCGCGCCGGGCCGTGCGGTTGGCCGCGAGGAAGAAATCGACAGCCGGCTCCCAAAGCTCGCCAAGGTTTGCCGAGTCTACAGCCCAGTAGTTCATCTGGATGTTGATGTTGGTGTGGTAGTCGCTGTGCCAGGCCGGCTTGTTCTGCGCGCACCAGAGACCCTGCAGATTCGCAGGCAGAGTGCCGGGGCGGCTCGAAGAGATAAGCAGGTAGCGCCCGAAGTTGAACTGTGTCTCGACCAGATCGCGGACCTCCGCATCGTAGTCGCCAAGGCCGAAAAGCGAGAAGAACCCTGCGCCGTGCCTCACGCGAGCTACCCTCTCGCAGGTCGGCGAAGCATGCCACTTGTCGTCGTGGAAGCCGTTGATATCCAGCTTGACGCGGTCGTAGTAGCGGCGGTAGTCGGCGATATGCTCGGCCTTGAGGGCATCGAAGTCGCCGTGGAACGGCTCCATGTACTGCGGACAGGGTTCGCCGAGGCCGAAAGATTCGGATGCAAGGTCGTAGCCTGTCCTGGCGCGAAGCCAGACGACCACCTCGTTCGAGCCAGGATTGAAGTCTATGTCGACCCTTGCGGCGTAGGCAAGGCCGTTGGGCAGCTTGCCGTCGATGACCACCGAGTTCTGGCTCATTATGCGCATCGGTTCGCCGTGGGGGTCGACGAGCCAGACTCGAGGAGTCTTCGTTATCGGGCGCGGCGAAGTGAAGCGGAACGCCAGCACGTCGGCCGGAGCGCTCGCGAACGCCTCGCGCCTGAAGCCGCCGAATGAGACTGTGTGCACAGCCGTCGAAAGGTCTAGCTCGCGGCGGTAGTCCTTGATGTCCTCTTCAGTCAGCGGATCGAAGAATTCAATCGTAAGTTCGCCGAAGTTCTGGTAGTCGCCGACCGTCAAGTCAGTCGTGACGGACTCGGTAAGCCCGGTAACGCCGGAGAGATTCCAGTCGCCGGTCCAAAGCGAATCGACGTTGAACTGTATCGACTCCCTCGACACGCCGCCTGTCAGCATCGCGCCGAGGCGTCCGTTGCCGATCGGATAGCGCTGCGACTCCCAGACCAGCGCGTCTTCCGACGCTGGCCTGTCATTCCATATCACATCTCCGGCCCTGCCTGCAAAAGCGCAAAGCAACACCCCAGCACACAGTATGTCGACCCTAGTTTTCATAGAAGTATTATATCAAATATCAGTGGCGTTTTGCGGCCATTTCGTGGTATTCGGAGTAGCCGCCCTCGAACCAGGTGGTTTTGCCGTCGCCCTCGAAGGCGAGGATGTGGGTGGCGATTCGGTCGAGGAACCAGCGGTCGTGCGATACGACCATCACGCAGCCGCCGAAATCCTGAAGACCCTCTTCGAGCGAGCGCAGGGTGGCGACATCGAGGTCGTTGGTAGGCTCGTCGAGCAGCAGCAGATTTCCGCCGGACGTCAAAAGCTTGGCGAGGTGAACGCGATTGCGCTCGCCGCCGGAAAGCACTCCGACCTTCTTCTGCTGCTCCGCGCCACGGAAGTTGAAGCGCGAGCAGTAGGCGCGACCGTTCATCATCGTGGTTCCGGCGAGGCGAACGAACTCTCCGCCGCCGGTTATGGCCTCGTAGACGGTCTCGTCCGCCTTGAGCTCGCTGCGCGTCTGGTCCACATAGCTGAGCTTGACGGTGTCGCCGACGGAGAATGTGCCGGAGACAGGCTGGAGCTGCCCAGTAATGAGCTTGAAGAGCGTGGTCTTTCCAGCGCCGTTCGCGCCGATGACTCCGACGATTCCGCCGCGCGGCAGGTCGAAGTTGAGGTCGTTGTAAAGCACCTTGTCGCCGAATGCCATCTTGACGTGCTCTGCGCGGACGACGAGGTTGCCGAGGCGCGGACCCGGGGGAATCCTGATGACGAGATCGTCTTCACGGGTCGAGACCTCCTGCTTCTGCAGCTCCTCGTAGCGCTTGACACGGGCCTGGCTCTTCGAGTGGCGTCCAGAGGGATTGGTCTGAATCCACTTGAGCTCGTTTTCGATTAGCTTCTGACGCGATTTCTCGGCCTTCGCCTCGCGCGCAAGCATTGCCTCCTTCTGCTTGAGCCACTCCTCGTAGTTGCCCTTGTACGGATAGCAGATGCCGTGGTCAAGCTCGAGAATCCAGTCCGTCACATCGCTCAGGAAGTAGCGGTCGTGGGTAACGACGATCAAGGTTCCCTTGAACGGCTTGAGGTATTCTTCGAGCCACTGGACAGTCTCGGCGTCCAGGTGGTTGGTCGGCTCGTCGAGCAGCAGCACGTCAGGCTCGGTGAGGAGCAGACGGCATATCGCGACGCGGCGGCGCTCTCCGCCGGAAAGCACGGAAACGGGCTGGTCCGCCGGAGGGCAGTGCATTGCGGCCATCGAGCGCTCGACGAGGGAGTCGATGTTCCAGTAGTCGTGGGCGTCGATCTCGTCCTGAAGCTTGGCCATCTCGGCCTCTGCCTTCGGGTCGTCGAGGTTGCAGCAAAGCTCCTCGTAGCGGTCGAGCTTGTCCTTGATCGGCTGAATGGCCTCGGCGACGACTTCGCCGACCGTCTTGGAGTCGTCAAGCTGCGGCTCCTGCGGCAGATAGCCGATCTTGGTGCCTTTCGCCACCTGCACCGTACCCATCAAGTCGGTGTCGAGCCCGGCGAGAATCTTCAGCAGGGACGACTTGCCTGCGCCGTTGCCACCGATCACGCCGATATGCGCGCCGTAGAAGAAGGAAAGGTTGACGTCCTTCAGGATGGTCTTTGTCCCCGCCTGCTTTGTGACGTCGATTAGACTGAACTGGTATTCTCCCGCCATTGTTGTCTCCTTGAAACGTTTATCTCATCCAAATGAACATGCCCTTCTCTATATGGGCTGGGTCGATCTTGTTGCCCGGTATCACCTTGTCGCGGATTGTGTAGTATGTATCGGGCGAATTCCACTTCGGACCTGCGATCTTTGCGGCCGTGGTATCCTTCGAGACCGACCCCTTGATCTTGTATCCGCGCATGATAAGCTCCTGCTTCGTCTGAGGGGGCGTCACCGAATGAAGCGTGGCCTTGGGCTTCGCTGCGGTGGCAGTCTTCGCAGCTGTCTTGGCCGCCGGTTTCGCAGCAGTCGTCTTTGTAGCGGACTTTGCCGGAGCCTTCGTCTCGGAGCCGCGCCACTTGAGCCAGCTGAAGATGCCGGTCTTGTCGTCAGCAGACCTGGACTTGTCCTTGTAGCTGGATTTCATCGTATCGATGTTGCCGTAAAGCACCTTCCTGAGATAGTCGTCGCCGACCACGAGGCGCTTTGCGCGCACGTCGGCATCGTAGGCTGGGCGCTTTTTGAGGCCAAGCTGGGCGCGGACGCTAGGCATCGCAAACAGCATTCCGCAGCGCTTTCGTCCGCGATGCTTCTGGCGGTGCCAACGGTTGGGGGCGCCATAGGCGACGTGGCTGTGGCAGACCACCTTGTCGTCGGAGAGCCGGTACATCGACTGAAGCTCCTTCACGAGTGTCTTTATCGCCTCTATCTGCGCCATAGGCATGGGCTTGTCGTGGTAGCCGACGCACTCTATGCCGATGGAGAACTTGTCGACGTCCTCACGTCCGTTCCACATCGAGCGGCCAGCATGGAACGCCTCGCGGTCGCGGTCTACTATGCGGTAGACACGCCCTTCCTCCGTAACGCAAAAATGCGCCTCGCCACGGTCGCAGAGCTTCACCAGCGAACCATGCTCAGCGGCTTCGGTCGTATGAAGCACGATCAACTCAGTGGAGCTGCGGATCTTGCGCTCCGGATTTCTTGGGCTTCTGTATCGGTCCGAGGCATTAATGGCGAAAACTCGCGTCGGCAGCATGGCCGACACGAGAAACGCCATCATTAGCCGTTTTAGGGCCACCTCACACGTTCAGTGAGGTTTTGCTCCAGGGCTCCTTGCCGGCGAGAAGCGACGGGGTCGTCATCTCAGGAGGAACCGGCAGGCCGAGCATCTGCAGGGCCGTGGGCGCAACCGCAGAGAGCTTCGCGAGCGGCGTCAGTCGGACGCCGGCCGCATCGTTGGCGACGTAGAAGCAATCCACCAGGTTGAGCGTGTGCGAAGTCTTCGTAAGGCCCGACTTGTAGTCCACCATCTGCTCGGCGTTGCCGTGGTCGGCGAAGATGAGCACATGGGCGTCAAGCTCGAGCAGGCGCGGGAGTATCTTGCCGATGCACTCGTCGGTCACCTCGACGGCCTTGGTCGCGGCGGACTGGTCGCCGGTGTGGCCGACCATGTCGCAGTTGGCGTAGTTGACGACGATGAAACCGTAGGGGTTGGACTCCAGACGCTTCAGAAGCTCGTCGGTCACGTTATAGGCATCCATCTCAGGGTGCGAAGCGAACGTCGCGGGATCGAAGCGGCTCTTGACCTCGACCTGGTCCTCGCCCTCGCTCGGGGTGGTGGACTTACCGTTGAAGAAGCTCGTCACATGGCGGAACTTCTGGGTCTCGGCGAGGCGGAGCTGGCGGATACCGGCCTTGGAGACGACTTCGCCAAGCAGGTTGTCCATTCCGCCGCCTGCGCCCATCGCGCCGAGCAGGTAGTCCTCAAACTCGTCCCAGTAGCGGGTGAAGCCGAGGAATGTCACCTTCGGACGGGCCGAGCGCTCTCCGGCATAGTCGTCGCAGACGAATGCCTGGGTCAGCTGGATCGCACGGTCCTGGCGATAGTTGGTGTGCATCACGACATCGCCGTCCTTCATTCCATCATAGCCGCCGATCACGTAGCAGGGAATGTACTCGTCAGTCATCGGGGTACCGTCGGGCGTTACGCCGGTCTCGTACTCGGCCTTGACGCACTCTTCGATAGTCGCGGCCTTCTTGCCCTTGCAGCTGACGATGCAGTCGTAGGCCTCGCTCGTAAGCTTCCAGTTCTTTACGCGGTCCATGCCGTAGTAGCGGCCCATCGCCGTACCGATCGTCGCGTTGCCGACGGCGGCGAGCTCTGCCTTGAGGCGGGCGACGTACTCGAGGGTCGAGCGCGGGGGCGTGTCGCGTCCGTCAAGGAACGGATGCACGACGATTCGGCCCTCCGGAAACTCGGAGCGCGCACGCTTCATAAGCTTGAAGAGGTGCTCCTGATGGGCGTGGACGCCCTCATCCTGAAGGAGGCCGAAGAAATGGAACTGCGAGTTGTTGGCCTTCCACTGGGCGATCAGGTTCTGCCACTTGGGGCTCTTGAAGAGCTCGCCGGACGAAAGCCCGTCGTCGATGCGCTTCAGCTCCTGCACCACGATGCGGCCTGCGCCCATGTTGAGGTGGCCGACCTCGGAGCTGCCCTGGTAGCCGTCGGGCAAGCCCACGGCTTCGCCGCAGCAGTCGAGCAGACAGTGGGGATAGCGAGCCCTTATCTGGTCGATGACGGGAGTCTTCGCGCCATATACGGAGTTGCCGTCGGCGCGGGGGTTGACGCCCCAACCATCGCGGATGATGAATGCAACTGGTCTCATTTTATTGTTTCCTCTATGGTTTCAAATCAATATCCGCCCTTCAGGAGCGCCTTAAGCTTCTCATCCTCCTCGACGGCCTTCTGGCGCTCAAGAAGCTGGCGGTAGTCGATCCTGTTCTGGAAAAGGTCGCGGCAGAGGGCATCGGGGAAGAACGTGATTCCGCTGGCGCGGATTCCGCTCGCGAGAGCCTTGGCATTAGGCGAAGACTGCATAAGCCCAGGCAGCTTGCCAAGCACTATTCTCGCCGTTCCGGCGTCGCCGGTCACACGCGAATAGCTTGAGCCGAAGCAGACGAAACCGCCGTCGCGAAGGATGGTCTCGATATCGGCTCTGGCCTGCATTATCTTCTTCTGAAGGGCCAATGTCTTGTCGTTGTGCTTGAACTCGCCGTCGAACGAGTATGTCACCGTGACGACTGGCTTCTTCGGCTTCGGCTTGGACGCCTTCTTCTTGGAGGCGGGCTTCTTGACGGAAGGCTCGTCGTCGAAGAGATCCGCGAGAGGATCGTCATCACCGAACGAGAGAGAATAGACCTCTTCCTCCTCCTCGGGCTCCGGTTCGGGTTCGGGCTCGGCGGGGGTTTCGCCGGGAGTCTCGGGATTTTCGCCACCGGAAACGTTCTTCGTCACCTTGACGCCCTCTTGGGTCTTGACGAACTCATCCCAGGGGATCACCGGGCCGGTCACCTGTATCTTGTTGACCCTGAGAACAAGGCCGTAGCGCTCCACGCTGTAGGGCGGAGGAAGGTACTTGCCGTCGACGAAGACCATGCCTGTCTTGATGGGCTTGCTCTTCTCGCCTTTGAGCGCCTTGAAAGCACCCTTGGGATTGGGCGCGAAGGCAGCCTGCGCGAATACTGCGGCAAGCGCAGCAACAATCATTATCGCCGTCTTCTTCATCTCGTCCTCCTTTTGCGGTCTAAGGGTTAAAAAGCCCCATGTTGCCGTAGCACAGAATCCCCGGAACCCGTCGTTCCAAACGTAGGGCCGAAGCCCCCTATTTTAATGTCGGTCGAAGAAATGTCTGCTGAATCCGCGTGCAACACAGGACCCACGTCCTGAAAATGGCCTTTAGCTCTCCCTCACCTCGATTCCTGCGGTCGCCTTGAGGGCATCGACGATCCGCTGGAAGGTCTTTCCGACCTCGTCATCGGTCAAAGTCCTCTCGGACGAGCGGAATTCGAGCGCATAGGCGAGCGAACGGCGTCCGTCCTTGAGTTCTTTCGACTTGAATATATCAAATAGCTCGACGCGGGTCAACTCCCTGCCGCCGTTTTTCCTTATCACCTTCACTACCGCCTCGTTCGAGACGGACTTTTCGGCGACAATGGCGACATCACGGCGAACCAGCGGGAACTGCGGCACGGCCGAGACCTTACCAAGCTCATCAACACGCTTGAGAAGAGGCGCAAGCTCAAGCTCGCAAAGACCCATTTGCGTCGTAAGGCGGTATGGATGGCGCAATTTTGAGGAAAGCGCACCCAAAATGCCGATCTGACGGCCGTTGAGCCTTATCGCGAGGGATGCGCCTGGCGTGAAGGCCGGATGCTCCGCGGCGACGAACTCGAGGTGTCCTGCATGAAGCTTGGCAACCAGCTCTTCGACGGCACCCTTCATCCACAGCACGGCCTCCTCCTCGGATACCGCAGCGCGCCTACGAAGAGCCTCGCGAGCGACGGGACCTACGAAACCGAGCGAAAGGCGTTCTGCCTCGGCGGGCTTGCCGTCCTTCAAGAAGAACACCTTGCCGATCTCGAAGAGAAGCGCAGTCTCAAGCTGATGAGAGGCGTTGCGGCCGAGCGACCCCATCATCTGAGGCAGCAGCGAGTCGCGCATGACGCCATACTCCGCCGAGACGGGATCTGGTATCACAAGCCGCGAATCGGCGTTTCGCCTGTCGAAATCATCCAGCTCCTTGCGCGAAAGGAATGAATAGTGCATCGCCTCGGAGAAGCCAAGGGCGGTAGCGACCTCGCGAACCCTGGCCTTCGCACGGAAGGCGCTGTCGTCGAGAGAAGAGACGGAGGGCGCGGACGGCATAGTGTCGGGTATGTTGTCCAGACCGTACAGACGCGCAATTTCCTCAACGAGATCTGCCTCCATAGAAAGGTCGTAGCGCCAACTCGGTACGCCGAAGGTTACGGACGTGACACCGGCGTAGTGCCCGGCGTTCTCTTCGCGAGGAACGAGGCCGAGAGACTTAAGCAGATAGACCATCACGTCGTTTCCGACCGGAATGCCGATGAGTCGGCGAGCCCGCTCGAAATCAAGCGAAACGTCGGGATTGAGGGGCTTTTCGCGATTGTCAACGTCAACGATGCCCTTCGCTATCACCGCCTTGCCGTACTTCTGCAGCAGGTGGGCCGCACGGCGGCTCGCTAAGTCAGCCAGATCCTTGTCGACGCCGCGAATGTAGCGGTAGCTCGACTCGGTGGCAAGGCCAAGCTTTGTGGCCGTGAACTTCGTCGAGGCCGTATCGAAGAGCGCCGACTCGAGAAGCACCGTCTTGGTGCCCTCTGCGATTTCGCTCTCTTCGCCGCCCATGATTCCGGCAACTGCATTCGGACGCACCGCATCGCAAATCATCAGCATCGAGGGGTCGAGCTTGCGTTCGACGCCATCGAGGGTCTTAATCGTCTCGCCGTCCTTCGCGCAACGCACGACAATCGTACGGTCCGCAAGCTTGGTGTGGTCGAATGCGTGCATAGGCTGGCCTAGCTCAAGCATCACATAGTTCGTGACGTCAACCACAAGGCCGAGCGAGCGCATGCCGCAGAGCTCGAGTCGCTTCGCCATTAGCTCAGGCGAGGGGCCGTCCTCAACCGAAACAACGACACGGGCTGTGTAGCGGGGGCACTTTACCGGGTCTTCGACGACAACCTTGACCTCGCTTGCGACATCAATGTCGCTTTCAGTGAAATCGACGGGGGGTAGCTTTACCTCGCGATTGAGTATGGCGCCGAACTCGCGAGCGAGACCCACGACAGATAGCGCATCGGGACGGTTCCAAGTAACCTCGATCTCGAATACTACCTCGGGCTTGTCGCCGGGCAGCACGTCGCGCAGGAATGCGCCGGCCGGAGTCTCCGGCGGAAACTCCATTATGCCGTCATGGTTGCCGTTGGGCAGGTTGAGCTCGGCAGAGCTGCAGCACATTCCGAACGACTCCACGCCGCGAAGCTTGCCCTTCTTGATCTTGAAGCCTCCGTTGGGTATGACAGCGCCGATCTTCGAGAACGCGGTCTTTATGCCAGTACGCATGTTGGGCGCGCCGCAGACCACCTGAAGCGTCTCCGAGCCGTCCGTCACCTTGCAGACATGCAGATGGTCGGAGTCGGGGTGGGCAACGCACTCGAGAACCTCCACGACGACGAAATGATCGTCGAGGGGCTCAGCGCCGACGGTCTCGACAGACTCGACCTGAAGCCCCGCGCGGGTAAGCTTCTCCGCGAGATCCTTGGGATCGATGTCGTCGATCTTGACGTATTCGTTAAGCCAGCTGAGCGGGAGCCTCATCCTTCGCCTCCTTGCGCTTCTGCCACTGTGGGCCATACTTGGGATACTTCTCGACGGCAGAGTAGACGCCGTTCGTGAACGCTACGACATGCCCCGTGGAAACGAGCCATACCAGGTGCTTCTCTATCTCGGGCTCGGTGACGATGTCGATGCGCGGCGAGCATGGATGCTCGGCGATGAACGTCGCAACCTTGGCGAGCTCAGGTATGGCATGGGCCGCATCGAACTCCTTGAGGTCGGCGCTCGTAACGAACTCCGGACCGCGCGCATCGTTAGCACGGAAGAAGTGGAGCTTGCGGTGGTGGAAGGCTCCGCGCAGTGCGAAGCACATGTTGTACGGGGCGCGGCGCTCGGCCTCGAGCGCATCGCGAACCGCCCATACGAGTGGTTTCACAGGACTCTTGAGCGCCATCTCGGCCGTTATCATGAGATTCTTAGTGGCCTCGAGCATGGCCGGCATTATGTTGCGGCGGAATTCCGCCTCGGCCTGCTCGCGCGTAAGCTGCGGAGCATCTTCGCCAGCGCCCTTCGCGACGAACACCGTCTTCTTTACGGCCGTCTTGCGCCACTCTTCGATTGCATCGGCGTCGCGAACCATCTCGATGTGAGAGCGGTACTGCTCTTCGGTCATGTTGGGGTAGCGCGTACGGATCATCTCACGGACGACACCGTTGAACTCGTGTATGTTCGGCGGCCCCAGCAGCACGCCTGAAAGCCCGCACTTCGCCACACAGTTGAAGTTGCCCTTAGGCGGCTCGCAGTCGATCTCCTTGATCTCGTAGTAGTCGCCAATGTGCGCCGTGAGGATATGCTGCACCACATCGTCCTCGTTCGTCGAGGCAAAACCGCACGCCTTGCACTGGCGGAACATCTTCTCCGCACCGGTCTTGGCCTCTTCGCGAGGAGTGATCTTAAGCAGCACGGACGATGGATTGTCGAGGAAGAAGTATGCGAGATCCTTCAGCTTGTATGCGTGAAAATCCTGCTGGAGCTTGCGGATGATGGTGCCGAGAGCCTTGGTTTCGGGCAGTATCTTGACATCGACGTCGAGAGGCTTGGGCCTTTCGGCCTCGCGCGGCCTGCGGTCGAAGCTTCTCGGGCCCTGAGGTCCCTTCTTCTTGGCGTCTCCGAAAGGACGGCGTTCGCCAAAGCCCTTGCGATCGCCGAAGCTCTTGCGCTCCGGCGTTTCGCGCTCGGATTTTACGTGGCCGACGCTGACACCAGCGTCCCTCTTTGCCCAATCAGGGGTGAAGTCGATCGCCCCGAGATCGAGTACAGGTCTATCTTCCGTTTCCATAGATAGAAATTATACCATATTGTGCGTTTCTGCGCTACTGGGCGATACAAAGCGGACCTTCCATGGTCCCCTGCTCCGCCAGAGGTTCCAGACGGCCTCTACGTCGGGCTCGACATACAGCGCGGTCGCCTGATGGCGGAACCATGTATCCTGCCGCTTTGCGAGCTGGCAGGTCCTGACGAATATCTTCTCGCGGTCGTCGCCTTCACGGTAGCCTATGGCCAGCGAAGCCGTGCGCGACCAGACGGGATACCGTTCGTGAAGACGGCGCTTCTCTTCCTCCAGCCCTGACATGAACATGTCGTCTAGCCTCGCGCGGATGCGTTCTCGAACTGTGGCGCGGTCGATCTGGATCACGGGGTATTCCGGCGGCGGCTTAACCCACTTGCGGTCAAGGCCGCGAAGCAGTGCGGAAAAGTAGAGACCAGTCCCGCCGACGATCACCATAGGCACATCTTCAGGCACTTTCGCGGCCCAATCTGCGGCGGCACGAAGCCATGCGCCGGACGAAAATTCCTCAGCGGGAGTGACGACGTCAACGCCGCCCATGCCGAATTCGGCGATCTCTTCGGGCGATGGCTTGGCGGTACCGATATCCATACCCTTGTAGACGAGCATGGAATCGGCGCTCAAGATGCGCGCCTTAAGACGCCTCGCAAGAACGGCGGCAATCGCGCTCTTGCCGCTCGCGGTAGGTCCGGCGAGCAGATAGGCGTCGCGCACGATATCCATCAGCTCACCTTCTTCTTGAGATCCTGACGGATGGAATCCAGTATCAGCAGCCCCGCTGCTATGCATATGTAAGTGTCGGCGAGGTTGAAGCAGGGAAAGTGGTGCACCCCACAGTGAAAGTCAAACATGTCGATGACATAGCCACGTCCCAGCCGATCCACCAGATTGCCCATTATTCCGGCGTACATCAGGCAAGGCGCGGCCCACGAATCGCCGAACACCGCGCGACGCTTCCATATCAGAAACAGCAGCGCAAGCGCTCCGAAAGTCGCGAGCGGCCAGACGGCGCCCTGGAACATCCCCCAGGCGCAACCCCTGTTTTCAACGTAGGCGAGGTCGAAGATTCCCGGTATTACCGAAACCGCCGCAGACCCCTTCAAGAGCCCTGCGGCGAGTTCCTTGACCACGGTGTCTGCGAGCAGAAGGTTCGCGACTACCGCGAATGTCACAAAGAAGCGCTTCATCCCTTGCGGTTGCGCTCCATCTCGTTCTGGCACTCCATGCAAGTCTGTACGAACGGCTGGTTCACGAGGCGTGGCTTGCGGATGAGCTGCCCGCAGACCGTGCAGACGCCATAGGTTCCGTCGTCGATGCGGTGGAGGGCCTCCTCGATCTGCTGGATTGTGCGGTTGATCGAACCCATCTGGCCGAGAGCCTGAAGCCTGAGCGTCTGGTTGGTGCCGTCGCCGCCGTCAGCCTCATGGTCATCGGACTCGTTGAAGCCCGTAGCCTTCATGGCGTCTACGCCGGAAAGCGCCCTCTCGCGCTCGGCGAGTAGCCTCTTGCGGAAATCCCTGAGGTCGTTCGGCGGGAACTGCACCGTCTCCTGCCCCTTCTCGCGGGTCGTCGGACGGCGCGAGAGCTTGATCGTGGCCTCAGCCGACTCGGACTGCGAGGCGGCAGCGGCAGCGCGCTTCATCTCCTCTGCGATCGACATTGCGAAGGCAACGGCCTTGGCTGTGTCGATCTCTGGAGCTGCAGGCGGAACCTGCTTGGCGATGACGATGGGCTTGCGGACGATGCGCGGCGGAACGCGCTTCGGCTCCTTCTTCGGCTCAGCCGGCTTCTTGGCCTCGACTGGCTTCTTCGCGGGGGTTGCCTTCTTCGCAACTGCGAGCTTCTTCACCGCGAGCTTCTTTGCAAGCGGCTTCTTCGCGACAGCCTTCTTGACCGTCGGCTTCTTCGCGGCGCTCTTTACTGTGACTCCCATGCTAAAGCCTCCTTTCGTGAAATTAATCGTTCTCGACAATGCGTATTATATCATATTTGCATTCCGTCGGGAAGTTTCATCCAGTCGCGAATCTCAGTGGGCAGCGGCATGATCTGTACGATGCGAGCAAACTGCGTCGCTCCGTCGGAGCCGGGAAGCTCGAACTCTTCGCCGGCCTTCTTGCCGAGCATGTTCTGCGCAAGGCGCGCCTTCGAAGAAAGCACTCCGAGCTCGGTGTCGTTGTCCCACTCGCCAAGCACATGGTAGGTGCGCTCGCCGTCGGGCGTCGAGATCAGCACCGAAACGCCGGGCATCACCTCCTCGACGGAGGCATCGGCGAAATCGTCTGGCTTGACCGTCTCGAGATCCTGCTGCATGAGCGTCTGCTTCTGCATGAGCGCGCGCTGCTCGTCCTTGGCGTACTGGTACTCCGCGTTCTCGCTGAGGTCGCCGTAGCTCTTCGCGAACTCGATGCGCTTGATGTTGGCGGGCATGTCCTCGTTGATGAGCTTGAGGTATTCGGCCTTCTTGAGAGCAAAGCTGCGGTAGCTCGTGACGCGAGCATACTCCTTCTTCTTCTCGACCTTCACAACGTGCGCCTCGAGCGCGGGGACGATGCGCGTCATGCGCACGACGATTGTGTGGTGCGTCGAGGGATCCCACGCGATCGATGCCTGGAAGCGCTCGAAGAAGAGGGCCTGATCGCCCTCGTCCAGCCACGAATACACCTTCTCGAGCCACTTGGTGTCGGCGAAGAGTCGGCGAACGATGTTCTGCATCTTGAGCGTCTCGCCACCCTGGCGGCCCTCGCCGAGAGCGATCGCGTGCGTAAGTATCGTAATGAGCGGCGGCAGTTCAGACCAGTCCTTGAAGCCCTCGTACTTGCCGACGATGAGCGTCACGAGCGTCGCAGGAGCCTTGGGCTGCCTCATGAATTCTGCGACCGCCTCGCGGCATGCAGACTCGCCGCCGAACTGCGCAACGACCTCGGAGACGGCCGTAAAGCACATCTCAGGGATCGCCTTGTAGAGCCTCGCCTTCGACTCCTCGTCAACAGCGAGGAACGAAACCATTGCGCCGACCTCACGCGCAGGAAGCGTCGCAGCGGCCTTCACGAAGCGCTTGCGCTCCCACAGGTAGTCGCGCATCTCGCCAGCGGGCGGATTAGCGAAACCGAGGTCGCGCACGAGGCACGCGAGACGGGCGTAGAGAGCGTCGTCCACCTTTCGGGCCGCAGTAACGGCGAAAACGAGCCGCTCCTCTATCTTCGCCTTCGACGCGTCGTCCACAGCCTTGAACTTGCCCTGCGCTACATATTCGCGGACGGCCGCGAGGATGAGCTTGGGATCGGTCTCGTGCGAAAATGCCGTCAGCCAGCTGTCGCCGTAGTCTTCGGCGGACTCCTTGAGCTGAATCGGATCGGTGCGCTTTACGGGGATCGCCACGAGGCTGTCCTTGCGAAGCTCAACGCGCGCCTTCTCCCAGAAAGCCTTCCAGTTGACGGCCTTGACGAAGCCGTTCGACACGCAGACGTCCTCGAGCTTCACGATAGGCATGTCGCCATAGCTCTTGAGCACTGCCTTTACGAACTCGCCGGGCTGGTCACGGAGCATAGCCTCGACGCGGGCGGGGTCGCTCTGGCGCAGCACGAGGATGTGGTTGTCGGGCGCACGCTCGAGCATGTCGGTCGCGGCCGCGTAGGTGAACTGGTGGCCCTTGCGAGTCTTGAAGTCAACCGTTATGCGGCGATAGAAGTAGTCGAGGCGCTTGACGACGCCAAGACCCCACGTGTCGTTGAGCACGAGAGCCCCCTGCTGGAACGACAGCAGCTTCTCAAGCCTGACGAGCGACTCGTCGAGCTGGCTGACGCCGAAATCCACGCCGTCCAAAAAAGAAAGAAGAAGACGATCCTTCGTCGTCTTCTTCAATGCATCCCTGATGCCCTCGGGACGGATCTTCTTGGCGAGCGCTGCCATGTTCTCCTTAACAAGCGAAAAAGCCACGCCGAAATCCTGCTTTTCCGCACATTCGCCGAGCTGTACGACAACCGCTTCAGTATCTGCCATAGTGTAAACCTCCTACTGGAAAATGTTTGATGTGAAATTATAGCATAAAATGCGGGCCGCGGCAAATGCCGCAGCCCGTATCTTCGCTGACGCGAACCTGGATGGCCAGGATTACATCATGCCGTCCATGCCGCCGGGCGCACCGTGTCCGCCGCAGCCGCAGCCTTCCTTCTTCTCGGGAAGGTCGGTGACCATGCAATCCGTCGTGAGCAGCAGACCCGCAATCGAAGCGGCGTTCTGCAGGGCGGAGCGCGTCACCTTGGCGGGATCCACCACGCCAGCCTTCAGCAGGTCGCAGTATTCGCCGGTGCGGACGTTGTAGCCATTCGTGCCGGTCGCCTTCTTGACGTTGGCGACGACGAGCGCAGCCTCCTGTCCGGCGTTGCCGACGAGCTTGCGCAGAGGAGCCTCGACGGCACGCTCGACGATGCTGGCGCCGACCGCCTCGTCGCCGCTTAGCTCGAGAGCCTGAATGGACTTCTGGGCGCGCAGATAGGCAACGCCGCCGCCGGCGACAATGCCCTCTTCGACCGCCGCGCGGGTTGCGTGCAGCGCATCATCGACGCGATCCTTCTTCTCCTTCATCGCGGCCTCGGTAGCAGCGCCGACCTTGATCAGAGCAACGCCGCCGGCGAGCTTCGCAAGACGCTCCTGGAGCTTCTCGCGGTCGTAGTCGCTCGTGGTCTCCTCGATCTGCTTCTTGATCTGCTCAGTGCGCGCCTTGATGTCGGCAGACTTGCCGAGACCCTCGACGATGGTCGTGTTGTCCTTGTCGACGACGACCTTCTTCGCACGGCCGAGATCGGTGAGCTGGACGCTCTCGAGCTTGACGCCGATGTCCTCGCTGATGAGGCGGCCGCCAGTGAGCACCGCGATGTCCTCGAGAATCGCCTTGCGGCGGTCGCCGAAGCCAGGAGCCTTGACGGCGCAGACCTGGAACGTACCGCGCAGCTTGTTCACGACGAGCGTAGCAAGAGCCTCGCCCTCGACATCCTCTGCGATGATCATGAGCGGACGGCCAGTCTTCGCGACGGCCTGGAGCAGAGGCAGCATGTCCTGAAGGTTCGAGATCTTCTTCTCGAAGAGCAGGATAAACGGATTCTCAAGCTCGCATTCCATATCCTCGGGCGAGGTCACGAAGTAGGGCGAGAGGTAGCCCTTGTCGAACTGCATACCCTCGACGACGTCCAGCGTGGACTCGAGCGTCTTGGCCTCTTCGACCGTAATGGTGCCTTCCTTACCGACCTTGTCCATGGCATCGGAGATCATCTTGCCGATCTCCTCGTCGCCGTTGGCGGAAATCGTCGCGACCTGCGCGATCTCATCGGCGCTCTTGACCTTCTTGGCCTGCTTGGCGATGGAGTCGACGACAGCGGCCGTGGCCTTGTCGATACCGGCCTTGAGGGCCATCGCGTTGGCGCCGGCCGTGAGGTTCTTGAGACCCTCGCGATAGATTGCCTCGGCGAGAAGCGTGGCGGTCGTGGTGCCGTCGCCGGCGACGTCATTCGTCTTGGAGGCGACTTCCTTAACCATCTGCGCGCCCATGTTCTCGAAGGGATCGGGCAGCTCGATCTCCTTAGCGACGGTCACGCCGTCCTTGGTGATCTGGGGCGAGCCGAACTTCTTGTCGAGAATCACGTTGCGGCCGGACGGGCCTAGTGTGGACGTGACGGCGGCGGAGAGCTTCTCGACGCCCGCCAGTATCTTCTGACGCGCTTCGGCGTCGAACTTGATTTGCTTAGCCATTGTGATTGCCTTTCAGTGTTCTAGATGTTCTAGTTGCTCTAGAGGTTCTGGGGTTACTTCTCAAGAACTCCCAAGAGGTCCTCTTCACGGACAAGCTGCAGCTTCTTGCCATCAAGCTTGACTTCGGTCCCGCCGTACTTCGGCAGCAGCACAGTGTCGCCGGCCTTCACGTCGAAGGGCAGCTCCTTGCCGTCCTTGTCGGTCTTCTTGCCGACCGCGATGACCTTGCCCTGCATAGGTTTCTCCTTGGCGGAATCGGGAATGATGATGCCGCCGACGGTCTGTTCCTTTTCTTCGATGGGCTCCACCAGCACGCGGTCGCCCAGAGGTCTGATCTTCATTTTGTTTTGTCCTTTCAAGTTGTTTTCTTGACCTTAAACTTACTTCATCGTGAAGTCGGCGTCAACGACGTCGTCGCCGCCCTTCTTCTCCTGCGAACCGCCGTTGTTCGGCGGCGGCGTACCCGCTCCAGGAGGCGGCGTTTCTGCGCCGGCGCCCTGCTGGGCCTGCTGAGCCGAGGCGTACATCTCCTGAGCGACGGGCTCCATCGCCTTCATGAGAGCATCCTGCTTGGCCTTGATGTCGGCTATCGGAGCCGGCGGCTGCTTGGCGAGCTCATCCTTGAGAGCCTTGAGCGCAGCCTCGACCGGAGCCTTCTTGTCGGCCGCGATCTTGTCGCCCGCGTCGCGGAGAGTCTTCTCGACCTGGAACGCGAGGCCGTCGGCCTTGTTGCGCTCCTCTACCTCGGCGTGGCGCTTCTCGTCCTCCGCCGCGTGGGACTCGGCGTCCTTGCGCATACGCTCGATCTCCTCCTTGGAGAGGCCGCCCGCCGCGGTGATGGTGATCTTCTGCTCCTTGTGGGTGCCGAGATCCTTCGCCGAGACGTTCAGGATGCCGGTGGCGTCGATGTCGACAGTAACCT
>JAFPUH010000005.1 GCA_017395505.1 Kiritimatiellia bacterium | reverse complement strand
TATCATCGCCGTCGGGAAGTTGTTCGTGGAGATTGTGCGGTAGTTCGTGCCCTCGAACTTCAGCGTTCCGGTTCCCTGAATGCGCGTGTAATCGACATTCATGTCGTCCGCATTGCTGTTCGAGACGAGCGTGAACACGCCAGTGTCGGTAGTGGTGATGGTGGTGCCGCCGCCGAAATTGCTCAGTGCCGCCGCCTTGAGCTCGCCGGCGAGAGTTATGCCGCCGGTGCCGTACCATGCCACGTCGGAATTGGGTACGGTGAACGAGAACCCTTCGCCAACATAAATGTTGCCGACTGTGTATTCGGACGGCAAAGTCTCGCCAAACACGACGCGCTTGGAATTGAGCTGCACTTTGCCGGTAAAGCCGCTCGCCTCAAGAACCTGCAAAGTGATAGTCGCACTATTGTTCGATGTATAAATAGTGCCGCTTCCGCTCAAACTGCTGATGACGAATTTGCTGCCGGATATGCCATCGTTGATGGTGAGCGTGCCTGTAATCTTCAGCGGCACCGTGCACTGGTAATTGCTGTTGTTCGGCAGCCAGCCGGAGCAGTTGTAGAGTTCAAGAACCGATCCCGTATTGCCGTAATCGACCGGCAGGAAGTTTGTGCCGGTGTAGCTAGACGCACCGACAAGATCTGTGACGTTCTTCATCTGCACGGTGCCGGTCCAGGCGGAGTTCTTCCACCAGGTGTCGCCCGTCGGTGTCGGCGCGCGGCCGGTGAACACCACGGTGCCGGAACCGGTCACACAAGTGGTTGCCGTGCTTTCTGCCGCAAGCGTGCCATTAACATTTAGAGTACCGTTGATGCGGAAACCGGTTCCCGTCGTCCAGGTCTTGCCGGAAGCAATCGTGGCCGCAGCGCCGCTCACGACTTCGATCGTGCCGCGATAAGCCTCATTGTTTGGGGCGGTGTTGACTCCGCCCAAGCCGATGCGCTTGCCGGCAACGGTAAATGTTCCAGAGAACTCTGTTGCATCCGTAAACGTGACATTCTGGCGGCATCCTACATTCGCCTGATCGTAGAATGTTCCTTCGCCGGTGAGTTTTGCAAAGACAGGATCTTTGTTTTGAGCAGTCCAGCCGTTGTTGTTGTACCAGGCGTATTTGTCGCCGTCATCTTCGAGGATGAGCGTCCACGGGCAGTCCGAAGCCGCGACATGGCCACGGACATTCGTGAATTTGACGCAGGAATTTACGTTACCCCAAAGGTTGATAGTATTATCGGCGGCAGTGTTGGTATCGGTACCAAGCGTTACAGCCGTGTTGGCTGTTTCACCTGCCGGTGAAGTGCCAATGTTCTTGACCCAGACCGTACCGAACCAGCTCGCGGAATCGTCGAAGCCGAGGGTGGCGGAAGGCTGAGCGCCGTCATAGACTACCGTGCCCGCGCCGGTGACGGTGGTGGGGGTAATGAAAGAGCCCATCGGGACGGTCGCGCCGACGCCGACGTTGAGCGTCGTCGTCGTGATTGCGCCTTCGCCGGAGAAAGCCAGCGTGCCGGCGCCCGTGACGTAGACCGTCGTGTAGGTTTCATCCTCGCTGACAGTATATGTCGTGTCGCCGGAGACGTTGATGACAAGTTCGCCGTCGGCGGCCTGCTTCGGGACTTCCACAATCTGGATGGCGGCGATGCCGGAACGAACACTAGTAGACAAGCGGTGGCTGACGATGGTGAAATTACCATCGGAATTGACAATGGTGGGCGTCACAAGGTAGTTGCCGCCCTCAGTCCAAGCGGTCGGGGAAGATGCACCCCAGCTGTCGGAAGAAGTTCCTTCGCATTCGACGAGTTTGCTGTTTTCGCTGTCCCACTTGTAGTTCGTGCCGTTGATGGTCACATAGCCGAACGGGACATTGGCATCGTGGTTGGAGAAATAGACTACAGCATAATAGCTGTAGTAGGGGATGCCGGAGACGACGACCTGCGGGGATGTATAGGTGCCGGAGTCGTCGATATAGCCCTGGCGAAGGTCGGTCGCGGCGGTAACGCTGTCGCAAGTCCAGTATCCACGCGTGCCGGAAATCGTGACGCCCACTCCGGCGACGGTGGACGCCGCGCCCGTAGAGTCGACCTGCGTCACGGTCGAAAGCGTTCCGTTGTTGCCGATAAGGTTGTTCCAGGAGGTGCCGGGGACGGCGTAGTCGCCGACGCCGATGTCAGCGAGGGTAGAAAGCGCCGTGCCGGACGTGAAGTTGACGCTGATCGAAGGCAGATAGGTCTTGGTGGTGATAGTGGAAGCGTCGCCGTCCACGAAATAGAGGTCAATGCCCGTGGAGGTCTGGACGAGTTCGACGGTGCCGACCGGATCGGACGCGGTGAGGGTGGTCTCGCCGGTCGTGTTTACCGTGATGGGATACTGGGTAGTCGCGAGCGTCGAGCCATCCATGTCGTAGACCTTGACGGTCGCGTCAGCGGAGAAGGTCTTTGTGGTGGAAGTGAACGAAACGAGCGTCTTGGATTCAACCGAAGGCGTTGCGCTCCCCGAGAGCGTCACGTCAGCCATCTTGATTTTGTGCGTTCCGGCGGAGATTCCCTGGAAGGAAACCGAACCGCTGCCGGCGAGGTAGTAGTTGAAGGTGTCGGTATCGTTTCCTGTCGTCGCGAAGTTGCTGTTGAACACAAGACCATCCTGCGCCGCCACGTAGAAGTTGACGTTCTGGTTGTCGCCCAAGTGTCCGGTTCCGAGCGGCGAGAGTGTCAGCTTGGACGTTGCATCGACCGTGAACCACATGGTGGTGCCGGCTTGGATTTTATTCAGCGTCGGAACCGTGACCTTCGCACCGTTGTAGACACCGAGGCGGATGGCCCACCCCTCCAACGTAGGCGAGGTCAATGTGTAGGCTCCGTCAATGAGAAGCGGGTCCCAAACATTGGAGTTTGGGGTCTGCGGGGCGGCTCCGGGATTGACCGCCGGATCGGAACCGTCCTGCCAATCGGTCGCAGTCCAATCGCCTGTTCCGACATACTTGTAGGTATACGTCTCCGTTTCGCCCGTTACCGGGTTGACGGCGGTAATCGCATCTGCCCATGACACCAGTGGCGTCACAAAGCACAGCGCAAGCGCTAAGCGCTTAATCCGTGTTATTAGTGTTTTCATTGTTTGGTTTCCTTGTTTGGTTTGTTTGTTGATTCTAGAAATAGTTGTTAGTCGTTAGTCGTTAGTCGTTAGGTGGGTTAAGTTTCCTCTTTATTCTTCTTACAGTATGCTTGATCTTTCCGACCAAAAAGTTCAGTTCCAGCGAAGACTCGGTCTCTACATCCGTCAAATCAGGCATCACGACATCCGCCAACAACTCGCCAAAGTGCTTCAGCTTGCCGCCCTGGGTCTTCTTATCCTTCTCTGCATGGAGCGCCACAAGTTCGCGCTTCAATTCCCTGACTTTGGCAAACGTCTCGATTATGGCCAATGTTGCGGCTGTGGCACGCTCGCTCTTAAGGATTGTGGCAAGCATGTACAGACCCTTTTCGGTAAAGGCCTTGTAGTTGTATTTGGTGTGACGACCGTTACCGACTCGTCCCTGTTTCTTGTTGTCTGAATTTAAGATCACAATTTGTGATCTTGAATCTTTTGCCTCCCGCAAATAGGCGGACTCCTCGCTAGTCAACTCAAGGATATACCCATTGGGAAATTTATCCAAGTTACGGCGCACGGCCTGATTCACCGCCCTAGTCTCAACACCATAGAGGGCCGCCACATCAGCATCTAGCAATACCCTTTCGCCGCGCACATCAATTATGAGCGATTCGATAGATGTAGCCGCGATGGGAGAGTGCATGAGAACCGGCCGTCCTGTATATGACGGCTCTAATGCGTTCGGACGCCTGATTTTATTGGCTCTCTGCATTGTCTTGTCTTCGAACGGGGTCGGGCGACACGCCCTTTCCGCAGTTTGACGATAATAAGAATATCAAAAGTTTTGCATCGTGTCAATGGGAGAATTGGAGTAAACGGACACGCGGGGTGGGTGGGACTTGCGCCGGTGGCGCAGACGACTGTGGGGAGATTATACTTGCGCCGGTGGCGCAGACGACTGGGAGCGACTTGGGCGCGGCGTCCGTACGGTAGGCTTTAGTCTTGAAACCGGACTGTCGTAGCTCCTTCGGCGCTCCGACGTTTCAAGACTAAGCGCCTATCCTCCCGTCCGTCCGCCACGCAGGTAATGAAGGTGCTGCAACAGGCGGTTGACGGAAGGATAAGGGTTTACGACGAGACCGACGCCGCAGGCGTCATGTCCGGGTCTCGGCGTAAAGCCTTCCGTCAAGCGACTGTTGCCAAGTCGTTACAAGTCGTCTGCGCCACCGGCGCAAGTATAATCAACTATGAAGTTTGATTGGCGTAGTCTCGCCTGTTGCAATATCCTCTACGACTCCAGCGTCATTCTTGCCGTTGAGGAAAATGCGACGAATCTCGACATTGGGGTGTCCGTGAAAGTTCACAAGCAATCCAACACGCATGCCGAGAAGTCCTAGATAATTGCGCAGTTGTGCAAAATGTTCCGGGGCAAGACGTCTTACGGCCTTGAGTTCCACTACGATCTTGTCGTAGCATATGATGTCCGGTCGATATGTGTGCGCCAAAGTACGACCGTGAAAGACAGGCGAGATCAATTTTTGCGCCACAAAAGGGATCCCTGCGTCCGACAAGGCGATTTCAAGCGCCTCTTGGTAAAGAGACTCTTCCGCGAATCTGGGCAAAGAATCAAAGACATCGTAGATGCAACGGTTTATTGCAAATGTCTCTTCCGCAAATAGTAACGAAGAGTTGTCTTTCATGGCACGAATGCTATCGGCGCAGGCGGAGTCGTTGCGAGTCGTCGCGCCGGTGGCGCAGTAATCAATGTTTACGATTGATTGACGGGGGTCAGACGCAGGCGAGGCGGGTGAAGGCGCGGGCGCGCTTGACGGAGAACCTCATCTGGCGGTTGACGGCCCAGCCGCTCGCGTTCAGTATCGCGCCGATGTCACGGCGACGAAGCTTGAACCAGGCGAGTATCACGCTGGGCAGCGAGACGGCCACGACTATCGCGGCGATTCCTGCGAGTATCTGCCACCATGTCATCGACGACACCACCGCCATTACAGAGGCGAACGCCGCGCCAATCATGCCGATTCCAATGCCGATGGCCGCCACAGAGCTAGCCATCGCCGCACCCGCCTGGGAATTCTGCCCTTCCGACGGCGGCTGGGCGGACAACGCCGATTGCGCGGCCGCCTCGCCCTTCGCCTGCCTTTCGCCCAGAAACTTCTTGACGGCGGCGGCAATGCCCTCGCCCATCTTCTTCCACGGCGCCCAGAACGCCTCGGCGAGCGAAACCTGGCTCTCGACGATTCTGGTAACGACGGCTTCCCAGTACTTTCCGTCACGGTCGCAAAAGACGCCGTTGCGCCCGACGTAGAGTCCCGCGACGCGTCCCGCGGTCACTACGGCGCATACCGAGCGCTCTGCCTTTTCGGCGGGACGCGTCAGCTTGAGGTAGAGTATGCAGCAGTTTGACTTCGCGGCGAGCGCGGAGTGGGCGGCCTCGCTTTCGACGTCGAAGCAGAGATTCATCTCTTTGGCGTCGATGCGGAGGGTTCCAGTCTGGAAGATCGCGAGGGAGTCCACATGGTAGAGGCGCTTCATGTTGACGAAGTTCTCGAGAAATTCCACGATATGCAGCTTGTAGCGCAGAACGCGCTCTTCGTCGTCGAGCGCGGCTTTAGCGGCGGCGTTCATCACGGGCTTGGCGGCGACCCACGCGCGGTAGGCCGCAAACGAACCCTTCACGGCCTTCCAGTCGAGGCGCGAGAGGGTTTCGCGCTCGCCGAGAAGCGGCGCGACCACCTTGTCCGCAAAGGCGACCACCGCCTCCAGATATTTTGGATTGAGGTGATCCTTGAGCGGCAGGGCCACATCGGGAGCCTCTGTTACGAGGGGCATGTCGGGCGGAGGGGTGAAGAAGGCGTCGATCGCGGGCTCGACGGCGGCGAGGGCGGCTTCGGCGGACGCAGTCGCCTCGCCAAGCACGGCGACGGAGGGGTCGCGCCCCTTCTCTGTCCAGTCGGACATCGCCTTCTTCTCCTCGTCGCTGGGCTCGAGCTTCGCGAGGTCGCTCTGGCGGGCGAGCACATCGGCCAGCGCCTTTTCGTCCTCTTCGCCGACCTTGAACACGCTGTCGAGGTCCACACCCTTCGACTTGAGGAAATCTATCGCGCCAATCACTTCGTCTGCGCGGATGCGTCCGTCATGGTCGGAATCCATCAGCTCGAGCATGCGACGGTCGAAGCGGACACCCTTGATCGGCATGGATATGGCAAACCACAGTTTGGGATCGAGGTTTGCGAGGTTGGCGAGGTCGTTGCCGTTTTCAAACTTGTAGACATTCATTCGCGTTATCCTTTACTGGCTATTGGCGGGCCTGGCGGGACTCGAACCCACTACCCACTGCTTAGAAGGCAGTTGCTCTGTCCAGATGAGCTACAGGCCCTAGGGTGTTAGTGAGTATTATACCATAAATTCATCAACTCGCGCCGACTATTTCGAGGATGTCCGCCCAGGCGGAGACCCTGCGCATGTTGGGCGCGAGAATGAAGTCGGCGTTCCAGGGGCGGTCGAAGACGAGCACCTTGGTGTCGCGCCACGCGGAGAGCTTCGCCAGAACTATCGGCGAATCGTCGATGGCGACATGGTAGCGGCGGGCGGCGAGAGCAGGCATGTCGACTGTCGGCGGATCGTCAGGACGGCTCTCGTATATACCGGAGCGTCCGTATTTGTCGACGTAGGTGACGGCGAAATCTTCGAGTCCGGCGGACTTGAGCCACATCTCGGTGCCGAGGCGCGACGAGGCGGGGCGGCCGGTGACGAGATCGACGGTGTGTCCGGCGGCGACGAGCGACTTAACTCCGTCTGCCGCGCCCTGGGTAGGGGCGAAGGACGCCAAGACTTCCGGCAGGTGGGAAAGCACGCGGAAGCGTTGCATCTCATCGTCGGAGAGGGAGAATACGCGCTGTAGGTCGAATTCGCGGACGCTTGAGTATTCGACGCGGCGGCCAAACTCGCTTTGGGCCAAGGCGCAGAGGCTGTGGGCCGTCTCGCTGAGCACGTCGTCTATATCGACATATATCCTCATTGCGCCTTGAGAAGCTCCGACGGATCGACCGACTTCGCGTCGCCCCACGGATAGGCACCAAGCTCGACGAGGGCCTCTCCGGCGAGGAAGAGCGAGCCGCATATCAGGGCGTCGTCAGAGCCGGCGAGCGCGACGGCCTCTTTGAGCGAGGCGCATGGGGTGGCGGAGATTCCGGCGGCGACCATGCGGCGCGCCGTATCTTCGGCGGAGAGAGAACGCGGATTGTTCGTCTTTACCGCGAGGCCGCGTGCCACGCAGGGCGCGAGGGTCTTGAGCACTGCTTCGGCATCCTTGTCGCCGCAGAATCCGGCGATGAGCGTGAGGTTGCCTTCACCCAGAGACGAGGCCAGGGCGCGGGCGGCCGGCGGATTGTGGGCGCCGTCGACGATGAAGTTGCCGACGCGCTGGAAGCGTCCCGGCCAGACGACGTTCCTGAAGCCGGCTTCGCAGGCGGAGAGTCCGATGGTCTTCAGCACGGCGAGGGCGGTGACGGCGTTTTCGCGGTTGAAAGAGCCTTCGAGGCTGAAGTCGTCCGGAACCTCGGAGCGGTCGACGACGTCCGGCGCGTATATTACAGGGGCGCCGACCTTGTGGGCATGGCTCTCGATCACGTCTATGGCCTCGTTGGAGTTGGCGCCGACGACAACCGGAACGCCGGGCTTGATTATGCCGGCTTTCTCGGCGGCTATCTCGGCTATGGTCGAGCCGAGCCAGTCGCAGTGGTCGAGGCCGATGCGCGTTATTACGGCGATTTCGGGCTCGCAGACGTTTGTGGCGTCGAGGCGTCCGCCGAGACCCGTCTCGAGAACGACGTAGTCTGGCTTTACGCCGGCGTAGAGGTCGAATGCTGTCGCGGTCAGCGCCTCGAAAAAGGTAAGATCGGCGGGCGCGACCTTGGCCACCTTGCGGGCGGAGGCTTCGATCAGCTCGTCGGAGGCAGGGGCGCCATCCACAAAGAAGCGCTCGTTAAGCCTCACGAGGTGGGGCGAGGTATAGCGCCCAGAACGTATGCCGGCAGCCCTGAGGCAGGAGTCGAGAATCGCGCAGACTGCGCCCTTTCCGTTAGTTCCGGCGACATGCATCGCGCGGAAAGACTTCTGGGGATCGCCAAGGGCCGAGCATACGGCGCGTATTGCGTCCAGTCCAGGACGCATGCCGAAACGTCTTCGCGACGCAAGCTCTTCGAGGTATTTCACAGCGATACGGCAACTGCGGCGACAGAGCAGACGGCGTAGCCCGCCAGGATTCCCCAAAGAACCCTGTCGGAGAGAAGCACCATTTCAGGGCGGCCGACGTCGCCCTTACGCCAGGCGAGGAACATGTAGCGGAGGATTCCGGCCAGCACGAAAAGCGAGGTCAGGACGAGCCCGGGGAAGCGCGCGCCCATCTTGGAGGTAAGCGTATAGGCGAGATACTCCAAGAACGACAGGGCGCCGGAGAGGACGATACACGTCTTGAGGGTACGCGGGTGGTAGCGCTTCAGCACCTCGCGAGATTCGGCGGCGGTCTCCTTCTCGTTCTTGCGCTTGCAGAAGGCGAGGAACATCGAGAGCGTCAGTGTGCAGACGAGGAGCCACGGCGAGATGTAGGCCGATATGATGGCGGCGCCGGCGATTGCGCGAAGCACGAACCCGGCGGAGAGCGTTATGACGTCCAGATAGGGCACGCGCTTAAGGAAGCCGGTATAGAGGCACTGCATGACGGTATAGGCCAAGACCGTGCCGAAAGCGAGGGTTCGCGACGGCAGGATCATCACCACCAGAGCCGGATACGCGAAGCCGACCGCAAACAGGGTAAGCGCCACGCGAACGGCCGTCATGCGCGAAATCTCGCCGGAAGCGACCGGCCTGTGGCATTTCACCGGGTGAATCCTGTCGGCATCGTAGTCCGACACGTCGTTGAGCAGGTAGAACGACGACGATATCAGAGAAAAGGCGCCGGCCATCGCGAACGCAAGCAGAAACGACTGCCAGCCGCGGACGATCTCAAGCTGGGTGGCGTCGGCGACGGAGAAGAACCACGCCAGCATGACGACGCCGTTCTTGGTCCACTGCTCGACGCGCAGCGCCCGCGCCCAAAGCCTCAGTTCGCGGAGGTACGCCATTTGATGATGCCCCAGAACAGCGAATGGTCGGTGTGGTCGGGGGTAGAGACCGACTCGTAGAACGTCCAGTAAGGCGCCCAGTTGCGGTCGACGGCGTCGACCCAGCGTATCGGGAACAGCTCCAGCACGCGAGTATGCACGACATCGCCCTTCTCGCCTGTCGTCTCGGACGACCAGAACGGCCAAACGCGGAAAATCGTGCCGCCCTTGGTCCAGAACGGGAAGACCCTCGTCTCTTCGATGCGCCCGTTTTCGCCGCGGTAGAGCTCGACGAGACGCCAGCCGAAGCGGGTAATGCCTGTTTCGGAGACGCCGTCGCTGTAACGCTTGAGCTGAACATCCTCATACAGAGGGAAGATTGAGATTCTGCGCTTGGCGGAGGTACGCTCCAGCTCAAAGAGAGGCCACGGCGCACGCAGGCGGCTGCCGTAAGGCGTCTTCGCATAGCCGAAGAGAGGCGGTATGAACATCCACTGCGACTCGCGCTCTCGCTCTATGCTAGCCCAAAGCGGCCAGAACATCCATGAATACCCTGCGCCGCCGGTATCGCGGTCGGCCCTGTAGCTCGCCCAGGTGACGATCGGCCAAAGGGCGTAATGGTGGTCGCTCTCACGCTGGTGGCCGGTGCCGCAGAGCGGCCACACGCCCCATGAACCGTCGTCGCGCCAGTGGAAGAGCGGGAACAGCACCACGTTCGAGGTCATCCAGCCGCCGCCCTCATCCCGGAGCGAGGGACGAGGCGTCTTGTACTGCATCCACACCGGCCACAGGCAGAAGCGCCAGTCGTAGAGCGTAAATATGTGAGGATGGCGGCCCCATAACGGGAAGAATCCCCAGTAGCTGCCGCTTTCGGGGTCGCGTCCGTTGAACCATATCGGTATCACGTCAAACTGCCAATAGCCGTCGTTCTGCTCCTGATAGTGGGTAAAGAAGCAGAAGCGCCACCAGTCGCGGTGAGAGGTGAACACGGGCCACAGAACATCGGTCGTATCGACCTCGGCCTTCGTGTCGGATGCTTCGACGGTCTCATGCGACCAGAGCGGACATAGGGCCTTGTGCCCCTCCCACTGCTGCCAGAAGGGGCCGATCTGAAGCGAGGCCAGGAGCAGGGTTTCAGCGAACATTTTTCATCAACTCGTCATATTCGCGCTTCTCGAACTCGGAAAGCTCGCCAACGCGACTTTGCATCTTTCTGAGCGTCACGCGCGCCATCTTCTTGTCGCCTTTGAGGGAAAGAACCCTGGCGAGCGAGACGAGCATGCGGATATCCTCGTTGCGACCATCGACCTTCGACAGCTCGACGGCCTTTTCTATGCAGCGCTGGGCCTCGTCAAGATCGCCGTTGGCGTCCATGATGATGGAGCCGACGGTCTCCCAGGCAACGTAGAGGTTGGGGCTGGCCTTGACGGCCATCCGGGCGTAGCGCTCGGCTTCGGTGTAGCGCTTCGTGCGGCGCAGAACCTCGGCCAGGTCGTTCATGGCGAGGGCGACGGGGCTTTTGGCGTCCGCAGCCTTCCTGAGATAGCGCTCGGCGGCATCGTAGTCGCCACGCTTGAGCGAGAGCGAACCCATGACATAGTTGGCGAGGGGCGAATTGCGGTTGCGCCTAAGCACATCGCGGGCATGGCGCTCAGCCGACTCGGCATCGTCCAGGGAGATGTCGAGGCCCATCACGAGATCCTGAGTGGCGGCTATGTCGGGACGCTCCTTCGCGGCGGCAGCGAACGCGTCGCGGGCCTCGCGGCGCTTCTCGGCGCCCTTTCGCATGAGCAGGAACGCCTTGGTCGTCTGCACGTAGTAGTCGTTCGGGCCGCGCGCCTGCTTCTCCATCTCAGGCAGAATGGCGTCCTCAAGCTCCCTGTCGAAGACGGCCTTCTCCTCAGGAGTCTTCGCGGCATCGCTCTGCTGCATCGTGACGGCCGCGAGAAGCGACCAGGCACGAAGATCCGTACGGTCGGAATCAGTCACCTGCTTCAGTATCGCCTTGGCCTTAGGCAAGTCCTGACGCATAAGGGCGGCCATGGCGAGCTCAATGCGGATACGAGGATCGTCCCCGCCTGCGGCCGTCGCGCGATCGAGGAACTCAAGGGCCTTTTCGTTGTCGCCGTCGAGCAGCGACAGGCGCATCATGCCGATCAAGGCATCGTGGTCGTCGGCGTTCTTCGCGAGCACCTGCTCGTAGACCTCGCGCGACTTGGCACGGTCATCCTCGCTCGCGTAGAGCGCGGCCATCATGTTGAGAAGCGCACTGCGGCTGTCGGTCGGCACGAAGTCGATCGCACGGCGGATCTGCGAAAGCGCCTCGCCCGGACGACCCGAGCGCGCCCACGTGTAGCCGAGGCGTATCAGAACCTCGGGACGGCGGATGTAGCCATAGTAGGTCGAAAGCGACCAGAGTCGGTAGCGGCGGGCGGAATCCTCGACGATCGCCTTGAGGCGCCTTTCGTAGTCGAAGCGCTTGGCGGACGCCTTGGAATCCTTTTCCTGCGCCATCTCAAAGGCGTTGAAGAGCGCGCATATGTTGTCGCGGTCGATGGACTCCAGCACGAGGTCGTACATCTCGAAAGCCTCGTCGTCGCGGCCCTGATCCTGAAGCCACACGCCGAGGTTGTTGGCGACGAAGCCGAGGTGGCGACGAAGCTCGAGGCGCATCCTGTCGACGGGATTCTTCACGTTGCGGATGCGGTAGCTGCCCCAGCCATCTGGGGCGGAGAGCATGTCGGCGTAGATCGAGCGCCACTCGCTCCAGTCGGCCTTGCGCGAGGGGTCGGCGCCGAAGAAGATGAATTCCGGCACGGGGGTGACGCCCGACGAATACCAGAGGTCGGGGGCACCGAATATGGCGACGTTATGCGGAGCTTCTGGATCGTTCGAGAACCAGTCCTGCACGAAAGGCAGCACGCCGAGGGAGAGCGAGAGCGAAAGCTCGGCATTCTTCTCGCCGCCGAGGTTCTTATCCTTGACGAGCCTGGAAAGCGCATCAAGGTAATCGTTGTCGAGGTCGCGGCTCAGGGATACGATGTTGAGCTCGCGTCCGGCATCAGCAGCCTTAAGGCGCAGATGGTCGTCCAGCACGCCGTCCGTCACGAACCATGTGCGGTCGCCGAGATCGTCAAGCGCCTTGGCTGCAAGCCTGTCGGCGAATGCGCCGCGCGTCGTGTCGAAGAAGAAGAGGTTGAAGAACGCCGTAAACACGTAGGCGACGGCGAGAACTCCGCCGGCAATATAGGCGACGTACCTGCCCTTCAATGCGACCGGCGCGGCATCCTTCGACTCGTTTATGCGCACCGAAGAGCGCATCACGAGCAGCCAGTAGGCCGCCAGATAGCCGGCGACGAAAGCCGCGAACACGCTGGTCGCTACAGGCAGCACGCCGGCGGGCTCGAGTATCGCGTGGGGGGCGAGGGGAGTCGCGATCGCCAGGATGGACGCCACGCCCATCGAGATGTGGAAGGTCCACTGAACCCATCCGCTATCTTCGTTGTAGGCCTTCTTGCTCGAAAAGAGCGAAACGACGAACGGAACGGTCGAGAAGAAGAGCACCATCATCCATCCATCGACGCGAGTATAGCCCTTGAAATGAGCCCAGAGCGTCTTTAGGGTCTCGGCGAGGTCGCCGGTTCCGGCGGTAGCCATCGCGAAAAACGCGACGACGGAGCCGAAAAGCACGAGGGCGATCTCGGAATACGGCTTGGAGCCGCGGTTGAGCGGAATCACCGTCGCCGCAACGAGGGCGAGAGGCAGCAGCACTATGAAGAGCGGCGAATCGGCGGCGCCGAGGCCCCACATCACGCCGAAGACGAGAGCGAAGAGCCTGGCAACCAAGCCTGACGCGTTGCTCCAGGGAATCGTAAGCGTGAGCGCGACGAGCGCCCAGGCCGACGCGAACATGCGGGGCTCAAGGTGGGTCGCCGCAGACCTGACGGACGGCGTAAGCATAAACATCGCGGCGGCCACCGCGCCGGCGAGGCGGCTCGCCGGCAGGGCGAACCTCTCCATGAACTCACCGTTGATGCGGCTGCGCACGAAGAATGTGGTCAGGAGGCACAGCGCGACCGTCGAAATCACGCCACAGACCGGCGCGAGCATATTGCCCGCGCCGAAGAGCTTCGCAAAAAAGGCCATCAACGGATAGGGGGCGACCTTTGCCGTGTCGAGTCCACGCCAGAGAGCCTGAAGATGGGCGCTCTCGCCCGGATATGCGAATGACGCGACCGTCGTGAAGTAGAGCAACGAGGAGAGCGCCACGAAGGCGCCCGCCACGAGCCAGTCGACCTTGTCGAACCTGAAGCCTGATTTGCGTTTCATGTCTGTTATACCTTGGCTAGAGCCTGCTTGAGATCGGCAATGAGGTCATCAGGGTCCTCAAGGCCCACCGAGAAGCGGATGAGATCCGGCGGGATGCCGGCGGCCTTGAGCTGCTCATCGGTAAGCTGGCGGTGGGTGTGCGAAGCCGGATGCAGCACGCAGCTCCAGGCGTCGGCGACATGGGTGACGATACCGATGAGCTTGAGGGAGTCCATAAACTTGATGGACGCCTCGCGCCCGCCCTTGATTCCGAACGTCATCACGCCGCATGGCGCAGGGCCGTCGAACTGCTTCTTGACCAGCTTGTAATACTTGGAGTCGGGCAGGCCGCCGAAGTTGACCCACGACACCTTCTTCTGGGTCTTGAGCCACTTGGCGATCTTGAGGGCGCTCTCGGCGTGGCGGCGGATTCGCAGGTGCAGCGACTCGAGGCCGAGGTTCACGAGGAACGCATTGAACGGCGAGGGAATCGAGCCGAAGTCGCGCATGAGGTGGGCAGTGCACTTCGTTATATAGGCGAGCTTGCCGAAGGTCTTGGTGTAGCTGAGGCCGTGGTACGAGGCGTCAGGCTCGACCAGCCCGGGGAACTTGTCGGCATGGGCCTCCCAGTCGAAGTTGCCGCTGTCGACGATGCAGCCGCCGACCTGGGAGGAGTGGCCATCCATATACTTCGTCGTCGCATGCGTCACGATATCGCAGCCGAACTCGAAGGGACGGCAGAGGATCGGCGTCGGGAAAGTATTGTCTATGATAAGCGGCACGCCGTTCTTGTGCGCAATCTTCGCAAATTTGGCAATGTCGAGCACGCAGCCCGACGGATTCGCCACCGTCTCGCCGAAGACGCACTTCGTATTGGGGCGAAACGCCTTCTGGATCTCCTTCTCGCTGGCGTCTGGATCGACGAACGTGAACTCGATACCGAGCTTCTTGAGCGAAACTGCGAAAAGGTTGAACGTACCGCCATATATCTGCGCCGAGGAGACTACATGGTCGCCAGCGTTGCAGATGTTCAGGATTGAGAACGTCGAAGCCGCCTGGCCTGACGAGGTGAGTATCGCGGCGACTCCGCCCTCAAGAGCGGCGATCTTCTTCGCCACCTGGTCGTTCGTCGGGTTCGCAAGGCGCGTATAGAAATAGCCGGACGCCTTGAGGTCGAAGAGATCGGCCATGTGCTGTGTCGTGTCGTACTTGAAAGTAGTCGACGCATAGATCGGAACCTGACGGGGTTCACCGCACTTGGGCGTCCATCCGCCCTGTACACAAAGAGTATCTAGTTTCATATGGTGGCATTATATCATATTTCTTCGTTAAATGGTATAGTGACTGAGAGATTCGCCGTCGAAATAGCCGAAGCTGCGGGCGCTGCCGCCCTTCGGTAGCGAGACCGACCCAGGGTTGAAGATGGAAATTCCGCACTCAAGGCGCTTCAATTCCGGAATATGTGTGTGGCCGTGCGCCAGCACCGTGCCCATGCCGAGCGGCGGCAGGCGGTATTCGTTCCAAAGGTGTCCGTGCGTCAGGAAGAACGTCTCGCGTCCAGCCTCGAGAACAGCATAATCAGCCATCATCGGGAACTCGAACATCATCTGATCAACTTCGGCGTCGCAGTTGCCGCGCACGGCGACGATTCGATCTTTACGCCCGTTGAGCATCGCCGCAACCTTCACCGGATCGTAGAAGCTCGGCACGCCGTTTCGCGGCCCGTGGTATAGCAGATCGCCCAAAAGCACAAGCCGGTCGAAACCCAGCGCATCCGCAGACTTGAGCGCCGCCTCAAGAGCGGACGGCACTCCGTGGATATCACTCATGAATACTATTCGCATATGCGTATTATACCATATAAAAAGAAGCGCGGCAGATGACTGCCGCGCCCTTTTTGCTTCGCTTACCCCGAGTATTACATCTGGGGCAGAGCGGCGAGCTCGGTAAGGAGCTTGTAGTTCTCCTTGAAGCCGGTCTCGGCACGCTTGAGCATCTCCTCCGCCTTCTCGGCGCCGACCTTCTTGACGAGCTGCTTGAAGCGGTTCTCGCCGCAGTCCTTCGAGAGAGCGCGCTCCGCGAAGGAAACCGTGTCGGACTTGTCCTTGGAGTCGAGGGTGAGGCCGTTCTTGCCCTGGGCCGCGACATCCGGGTTGTAACGCCACAGCGGGAAGTGGACGGAGTCCACGGCCGCCTTCTGGTGCGCCGGACCGGTTGCGGTGTTGAGACCCTGCTCGATGCAGTGCGCGTAGGCGATGATGATCGCCGGGCCGTTGTAGTTCTCGGCCTCGTTGAACGCCTTCACCGTGGCCGCCGGGTTGGCACCCATCGACACGTAGGCGACGTAGACGTTCTTGTACTGCATCTGCATGAGGCCGAGGTTCTTCTTGGCCTGCTGCTTGCCGGAGGCCGCGAACTTCGCGATGGCTCCGATAGGCGTGGACTTGGAAGCCTGGCCGCCCGTGTTGGAGTAGACCTCGGTATCCATGACGAGGATCTTGACGTTCTTGCCGGAGGCGAGGACGTGGTCGAGACCGCCGTAGCCGATGTCGTAGGCCCAGCCGTCGCCGCCGAGGATCCAGACGGACTTGCGCACGAGGTTGTCGGCGACAGCGAGGAGCTGGCGACCGGTCGGGCACTTGCACTCGCAACCGCCGAGAGCCGCCTTCAGCTCTGCGACAGCGGCGCGCATCTGCTCGACGCCCTGGCCCTTCTCGTCATACTGGTCGATGGACTTGATCTTCGTGAGGACGTCCTTGATGGCCTGAGGCGCATCTTCCTTCGCGAGCACCTTGTCGACGAGTTCCATGGCGAAGCCGTAGAGCTTGTCGGCCGAGACGCGCATACCCATACCGAACTGGGCGTTGTCCTCGAAGAGCGAGTTGCTCCACGCAGGGCCGCGTCCGTCGGCGCGCTGGCAGTACGGGGTCGTAGGCAGGTTGCCGCCGTAGATCGACGAGCAGCCGGTGGCGTTAGCGACGATGAGGCGGTCACCGCAGATCTGGGTGAGCAGCTTGACGTAGGGCGTCTCGCCGCAGCCTGCGCACGCGCCGGAGAACTCGAACAGCGGACGCTTGAGCTGGCTGTCGAGGACCTGCTTGGTGTCGAGCTTCGCGGGATCGACGTCCGGAATGCCGAGGAAGAACTTCCAGTTCGCGGCCTCGGGCTTGCGGAGCGGGATCTGCTCGACCATCTTGAGCGCGGGAGCGTCCTTGAACTTCTCCTGCGACATCGGGCACTGGACGACGCAGAGCTTGCAGCCCATGCAGTCTTCGGGGGCGACCTGGACGGTGACCTTCGCGCCGAGAGCCTTCATCTTGGGCGTCTTGGCGTCGGCGCACTTGAACGTCTCGGGGGCACCGACGAGCTTGTCGGCATCGTAGACCTTCATGCGGATGGCCGCGTGAGGGCAGATGATCGAGCACTGGCCGCACTGGATGCACTTGGTCGGATCCCACGCCGGAATGAACGCGGCGACGTTGCGCTTCTCCCACTGGGTCGTGGCGGTAGGCCACGTGCCGTCGACGGGAAGCTCGGAGACCTTGAGCGTATCGCCCTTCTGTGCGATCATCTTCGCGGTGACGTTCTTGACGAACTCGGGCGCCTCTGCCGCGACGGTCGCAGGCATCTTGAGCTTGCCGGCGGGGGTCGAAGGATACTTGACCTCCTCGATGGCGGCGCTGGCGGCCTCGATGCACTTCCAGTTCATCTCGACGACGTCCTGGCCCTTCTTGGAGTAGGCCTTCTCGGCGTAGTCCTTGAGGACCTGGATAGGATCGAGCTCGGTGCCGTCGGCCTTGGCGAGCTTGATGCCGGAGAGCTTGAAGAACGCGGTCTGGAGGACGGTGTTCGTGCGCGTGCCCATTCCGTTCTCGCGGGCGATCTTCGCCGCGTCGATCACGTAGAACTTGAGCTGCTTGGCGATGATGGCCTCCTCGACTTCATCGGGCATGTGGTCCCAGATCTCGGCGGCCGTGTAGGGCGACGCGAGCAGGAAGACCGAGCCGGGCTTGGCGGCCTTGAGCATGTCGTACTTCTCGAGGTACGGGAAGCAGTGGCACGCGGTGAAGTCGGCCGAGTTGATGAAGTAGGGCGAGCGGATCATGTCGCTGCCGAAGCGGAGGTGCGAGATCGTGACGCCGCCGGACTTCTTGGAGTCGTACTCGAAGTAGCCCTGCGCGAAGTTCTCGGTGTAGTTGCCGATGATCTTGATCGAGTTCTTGTTCGCGCCGACGGTGCCGTCCGCGCCGAGACCCCAGAACATGCACTCCTTGCGGTCGCCCTTCGGAACGACGAAGCCGTCGTCGCCGAGGATGTAGCGGCCGGTGAGGTCATCGACGATGCCGACGACGAAGCCGTCCATGGGCTTCTCCTTCGTCATGTTGGCGTAGACGTTCGCGCACATCTGGGGCGTGAAGTCCTTCGAACCGATGCCGTAGCGGCCGGCGACGACCACGGGCGGGCAGTTCGGGAACTGCGAGACGCCGCCCTGCTTGGCCTGGCGGAACGCGGCGACGACGTCGAGATAGAGAGGATCGCCGATTGCGCCGGGCTCCTTCACGCGGTCGAGGACCGTGACGACCTTCGTGGTCGCAGGGAACGCGCCGACGAAATCCTTCATCGAGAACGGACGGTAGAGGTGCACCTTGACGAGGCCGACCTTCTTGCCTTCCTTGACGAGCGCGTCGACGGTCTCGTGGAGCGTGTCGCAGCCCGAGCCCATGGCGACGACGACGTACTCGGCGTCAGGGGCGCCGACATAGTCGTAGAGCTTGTAGGCGCGGCCCGTAAGCTTGGCGAGACGGTCCATATACTCCTGGACGATCGCAGGCGTCGCATCGTAGTACTTGTTGCAGACCTCGCGGAGCTGGAACGTGACGTCGGGGTTGGAAGCCGTACCGCGCATCGTCGGGTGCTCAGGATCGAGCGCGCGCTTGCGGAAGTCTTCGACATACTCCTCGTCGATCATCTGGCGGATGACATCCGTCGGGATCTCCTCGATCTTCTGGACCTCGTGCGAGGTGCGGAAGCCGTCGAAGAAGTGGAGGAAGGGAACCTTCGACTTGAGCGTAGCCGCGTGGGCGACCATCGCCATATCGTGGGCTTCCTGCACGCTGTTCGAAGCGAGCATCGCAAAGCCGGTCTGGCGGCAGGCCATCACGTCGCCCTGGTCGCCGAAGATGCAGAGCGAGTTCGACGCGAGCGAACGGGCGGAGACGTGGAACACGGACGGGGTAAGCTCGCCCGCGATCTTGTACATGTTGGGGATCATGAGCAGCAGGCCCTGCGACGCCGTGAAGGTCGTCGTGAGCGAGCCGGTCGTCAGAGCGCCGTGCACAGCGCCGGCGGCGCCGCCTTCGGACTCCATCTCGACGATCGAGGGAATCGAGCCCCAGATGTTCGTCTTGCACATGGAGGCGAGCTCATCGCACGTCTCGGCCATGGGCGAGGACGGGGTAATCGGATAGATCGCGGCAACTTCGCTGCACGCGAACGCGATTTGGGCCGCGGCTGTGTTGCCGTCGACCATGATCTTCTTAGCCATGTTCCTTAGCTTTCCTTTGGTTGTGATGAAATTGTTTTCACAAGATGAAGATAATATACCATATTCTTCCGTTCTTGTGAAGCGGTTCGAATCAATTAATAAAGACCGCGATCCATATCACGGCGAAGCGATTTCGCCTTAAGGGAATCGCGCTTGTCGTGCAACGCCTTGCCCCGGCATATGCCGAGATCGACTTTTATGCGACCATGCTTGAGATAAATCTTGAGCGGCACTAGCGTAAGCCCCTTCGCTTCCGTCTTGAGTCTGAGGTCGAGAACCTCCTTGGCGTGGACAAGCAGCTTGCGCATCGCCTTCGGCTCGTGGTTGAAGCGGTTGCCGAACCTGTAGGCCGAAATATCCGCACCAACGAGCCAAAGCTCATTCTTCAGGACGGCGGCGTAAGACCCCGCGAGCGAAACTTCACCGTGGCGTATCGACTTCACCTCGGTGCCAGTCAAGACGATACCGCACTCGACGGTATCGAGTACGGTATAATCATGCCGCGCTTTGCGGTTTTCGGCAAATACGGAATTGAATGCCATCAGTCCCCGAAGAGGGAGTTGACGCTCATGCGCTTGGCGTTCCACTTCGTCTTGGCATCCTCAGCCCTCGCGATCGCATCGAAGTCGATCTCGGCGATGAGCTTGCCCTCCGCAACCTCGCGGAGTGCGATATCGCACTTGTCCTCGTCAAGCGACTCGGGCTTGATGAGCGGCTTCGCACCGTTGATCAACTCGCGCTCGCGCTTGGAAATCAGGTTCACCAGGACGGCCGCCGAGGGAATCTTTTCGTGGGCTCTCTTCAAAAGTTCGCTGTTCATCTGCTTTCTTCTCCAGTTGGAATTGCGTATTATACCAAATTATTTGACTTCGCGGTAGGCGGTCAGAGCTTTTTCGTAAGCCTTGGTTCCGCAGAACCCGCACGGCTTGAACTCGGGGCAGAAGCCGCGATAGACACACTCCGGCACACAGCAGGCCGCAACCTCGGGCTCCTTTTCGGCTATCGCGTCCACCACTGCGCGCCACGCTGCGCGAGTTTCCGCACTGGCCTGTCCACAAAGGCGGCGGCGCGAGATGAACATCACCGACTGGGCGTTGGCGAAGCATTCGTGCATCACAGGCGCATCCTGGCGGTTCGCGTCGCGCTGGACGCCGGTACGGTCAGTGCGCTGTGTCGAGACAAAATGCTCGATGCCGAATTTGTGGCGCACGAAATGGACTGACACCCAGTAAGGCAGATCGATCCACTTCCAGTTGAAGCAGAGCTTGCGAATTGGCGAATGCTCGGCGAGGAGGATGCGCTTCTTCCACTTGGGGGAAGGCTCCTTCGTGCCTTCGTCGAGGCGTATGGTCGTGCGAGCCGCGTCCGCGACCTCGCGCCATGTGCCCTTCACCTTGAGAAACTTGATTTTCACGAACGGCGCTCCCTTATCGTACGACAAAGTTGACCATGCGCTTCGGCACGGCGATTACCTTCACGATCGTCTTGCCCTCGAGGAACTTGGCAACGTCGGCGTTGGCCTTTGCGGCGGCCTCCATCTCGTCAGGAGTCGCGGCGACAGGAACGCGGATGCGTCCGCGCAGCTTGCCAAGCACCTGAACGGGAACCTCTACCTCGTCCTCGACGAGAGCCGCAGGGTCGAACTTCGGCCATGGCTCGTAGGCGAGGGTGTCGGCGTGGCCAAGGAACTGCCAAAGCTCCTCGCCGAGATGCGGCGCGAAAGGCGCAAGGCAGAGGACGAACTTCTCGAGATACTCGCGGGGAAGACCGCCTGACTTCGCGAAGTCCTCAGCCTCGTTGACGTATACCATCATCGCGGAGATCGCGGTGTTGAACGCCATCGCCTCGAGATCGTCGCCGACCTTCTTGACCATCGCGTTGAGCGACTTGGCCTCGGCCTTCGTCATCGCACGGTCGGCGACAGGGGTCTCGGCGACGAGGCGGTTCGCACGCTTGAGGAAGCGGTGCACACCCTCGACGCCCTTCGTGGACCACGGTTTCACGGCCTGCAGCGGGCCCATGAACATTTCGTAGAGCCTGAGCGAGTCTGCCCCGTAGTCGCGGATGACGTCGTCGGGGTTGACTACGTTCTTGAGCGACTTCGACATCTTGGCCGGAAACTCCGTAAGTTCCTCCATCTCGCCGCCCTCTTCCGCGCCGTAGGGCTTACCTTCACGCCACTCGATCTTGTCCATCGGGATAAGCACCCCGCGCTTCGTCTTGTAGGCGAGGCCGAGGATCATACCCTGGTTAACGAGGCGCTGGAAAGGCTCAGGAGTCGGAACAAATCCTAGGTCGAAGAGAACCTTGTGCCAGAAGCGGGCGTAGAGCAAGTGGAGAACGGCGTGTTCCGCACCGCCGACGTAGAGATCGACCGGCAGCCACTCCTTGAGCAGCTCGGGGTCGGCAAAGCACTTGTCGTTCGTCGGGTCGATGTAGCGCAGGTAGTACCAGCAGCTGCCGGCCCACTGAGGCATCGTATTAGTCTCGCGAACGCCCTTCTTGCCAGTCGCGGGATCGACCACATTCAGCCATTCGGTCGCCTTGGCGAGCGGCGGCTCGCCGGTGCCGGTCGGCTTGTAGTCGGCGAGTTCCGGCAGGGTTAGCGGCAGATCGTCCTCAGAGACGAGAGACTGCGTACCGTCCTCCCAATGTATGACCGGGAACGGCTCGCCCCAGTAGCGCTGGCGCGAGAAGAGCCAGTCGCGAAGCTTATACTGCGTCTTCGCCTTGCCGACGCCGTTGGCCTCAAGCCACTCGATCATCTTGACGCGGGCGTCATCCACGGAAAGGCCCGTGATGAAGCCTGAAGACACCATAACGCCGGTAGCGATGTCGGTGAACGCTGCATCGCCCGTATAAGGCACAGGATCGGGCGAGGCCGTCTTTGCGGCCTCGCTGTCGGCTGGAGCGACGACCTGAACAATGGGCAAGTCGAAGACCTTTGCGAAATCGAAGTCGCGCTCGTCATGGGCGGGAACAGCCATGATGGCGCCAGTCCCGTAGCTCGCGAGAACGTAGTCAGAGATGAAGACGGGTATCTCTGCGCCGTTAACGGGGTTCGTGCCTGCGACTCCCTCAAGGCGCACGCCTGTCTTCTCCTTGTTCAGCTCAGTGCGCTCGAGATCACTCTTCGATGCCGCCTTGCGCTGATACTCCTTCACTGCCTCGACATTCTTTATGGAGCCTTCCTCAAGCCATTTGGCAATAAGCTTGTGCTCGGGAGAAAGCACCATGTATGTCGCGCCAAAAAGCGTATCGCAACGAGTCGTATAGACGGTCACCGTATCGCCTGCTACCTTGAAGTCCACAAGAGCGCCGGTCGACTTGCCGATCCAGTTGCGCTGCATCTCCTTGATGCCTTCGGGCCAGTCAAGGGTGTCGAGATCGTTCAGGAGACGCTCGGCGTACTCCGTTATCTTGAGCATCCACTGGCGCATCGGCTTGCGGATAACGGGATGGTTGCCCCGCTCGGAGCGTCCGTCTATGACCTCCTCGTTCGCGAGCACCGTGCCGAGCGCGGGACACCAGTTCACCGGAACCTCGGCGACGTAGGCGAGGCCCTTCTTGTATAGCTGCTCGAAGATCCACTGCGTCCACTTGTAGTACTTGGGATCCGTCGTGTTCACTTCACGGTCCCAGTCGTAGCTGAAGCCAAGAGCGCGGATCTGCTCGCGGAAGCGGTCGACGTTCTTCTTCGTCGTGACCGCGGGGTGGGTCCCCGTCTCGACGGCGTACTGCTCGGCAGGAAGGCCGAACGCATCCCATCCCATCGGGTGAAGGACGTTGAAGCCCTTCATCCTCTTGTAGCGGCACAGGATGTCCGTCGCAGTGTAGCCCTCAGGGTGGCCTACATGGAGGCCAGCGCCCGACGGATAGGGAAACATGTCAAGGCAGTAGAACTTCTCTCCGCTCTTCGAGCTGTCCGTCTTGAAAGTCTTGTTCTCAAGCCAGAACCTCTGCCACTTCTTCTCGATGGCGGAGAAATTATATTCGCTCATTTATTTCTGCTTCTGGTCTTCTGCGTGTTCCGCGATGGACTTGGCGATCAGGCCCGAGACATCGTTCATCGCTGCGGCGACACCGGCCTTGACGGCGTAGAATATCGCCTTGTGGGTCGAGCTGCCGTGGGTGATGATGACCGCGCCGGGAACGCCGAGAAGCGGCGCACCGCCATAGACCTCGGGATCCATCTGACTCTTGAGCGCACGGAAGGCACCCTTCAGGAGCAGCGCACCGAAAATGCGCAGCGGCCCGCGGAAGCACTCGCGCTTCAGCCAGTAGCCGATCGCCTTCGCAATCGACTCGGTCGTCTTGAGCACCACGTTGCCTACAAAGCCGTCGCACACTGCGACGTCGATCTGGCCTTTGAAAAGGTCGTGACCCTCGATGTTGCCGACGAAATTCAACTCGTTCACAGCCTTGAGCTGCGGGAAAGTCTCCTTCGTCATCTCGTTGCCCTTGCAGTCCTCAGTGCCGATCGAGATGAGGCCGACCGAGGGAACCGTGCGGCCGAGCACCGCCTTGGAGTACGCGTTGCCCATTAGGGCGAACTGCACCAGCCAGTCGGGGTGGCAGTCCATATTGGCTCCAGCGTCCAAAAGGAGCAACGGGCGCTTGGGGATTCGCGTCGGGAGGATGGCTGCGATTGCAGGACGCTTAACGCCCGGTATGCGGCCCAAATTGAGTATCGCGCTTGTGGCGACTGCACCCGAGTTGCCGGCCGAGACGAAAGCATCGGCACGGCCCTCTTTGACGAGGCGCATCGCAACGTTGATCGAGCAGTCCTTTTTCTTGCGGACGGCATCAACAGGTGTCTCATCCATCTCGGCGATGTCGGGAGCGTGCACAATTTCGAGAGTGCCGTTCTCCATAGCCTTCTGCGCGGCCGCCTTGAGATCGCGAGGTAGCTTGTCGAGCTCCGCTTGAATCGGCGCGAGCTGGCCGACAAGCAGGATCTTCACGTCAGGGATCATGGCGGCAGACTCCACCGCACCCACGACGATTTCTCCGGGCGCGTTGTCGCCACCCATCGCATCAAGTGCAATACGTGTCATTTTGTAAACCTCCCATCTTCAGTCAGTTGGTTCGGAACAAGGCGGACACGCCGCCGGACTTAGAGTGCAACCGCGCGGAATCACTCCGCGGCGGCTGCAACCTTACGGCCTTTGTACGTGCCGCACTTCGGGCACGCACGGTGCGAGCGGACGGCCGCACCGCAGGCAGGGCATGTGGAAACCTGCGCGAGAATGGGCTTCTCGAGCGAGGCCACACGCTGGCGCTTGCGCATCTTCGACACTCTGTTCTTAGGACTTGCCATGTTTCTTCTCCTTCAGCTTTCTTTTTCGTTCAAAGTTATACCTTCAACCCGTCCAAAGCCCCCCAACGATCGTCAAAATGCGGCTTGTCATCCGCCTTCTGCTCGATTCCTGGACATGCTTCATCACAGACCGGGTAAGTCGGTAAGGTAAGTATTATACTCTCTCTTGCGTCCGCCGTCAAATCGACCTCCTGCTGATTTTCCTCGACAGCCGCTGAAAAGGTGAAATCGTCCACCTTTACCGTGGTGTCGAAATCCTTGCCACAACGGCTGCATACAAGGTCGAAATCCTGCTCGAGGCGCCCGCGCACAAGCAGTTCGGTGCCGAACAGCTGCGCGGTCAGACGGTAGCGCACCCCGCCAAACGGCTTGACGAACTCCTCGTCGAGGTCGATGATATCGACCTCGCCTTCGAGCGTCTCACCTTCCTGGTCAAGCCTGGCGGTATGCACTACTAGGCGGTTTTCCATATCAGAGACCAAATGTCGAGCGCTCCTGCTGCTTGCGGATCTCCTGCTCGTCGGTCCAGATTATCTCGCCCGTGCGGAGATCCTTCAGGTTCAGCGTGAACTTGTAGTAGCGGTCGGTGACTCCGTTCGACTGCTGACGCATCTCGCTCAGAGCGCCATAGAGATACATCTGGGCAGCGGACTGCTGGCCGGCTTGTATCGCCTTCGACTGATCGGTGAGACCGTTCAGCGCCTGGTCGTTCATGAACTCGAGATCGTCGGCCGACGTCGTGCGATCCATGAAGCGGAACTTGCGCGAGCGAATGAGCTTCGTGCGGATCGAGTCCGTTATCGAGGCCATGTCCAGGTGCATCGACGAGCGGTTCTTGATGCCGGAGATATCCAACACGGGACGGTCACCGCCGACTTCAGCGATGAACTCCTGATCCTGCAGCATCGAATCAACCATCTTCTCAACCGTGCGGCGCACGTCCTGGGGTTCAAGCGCAGCCGTCATAGCCTTGCGGTCGAGCTGGGTTTCGCGGGCGACCGTGGTGGCGCATCCGCAGAGCATCGCCGCCATAGCGGCGCAGCCAATTGCCATGTACTTCATTATCTGTGTCCTTTCACTAAATCGTTACTGTGCTGTGTCAGTCTCGCGAAGCTGCAGCCTCGCCTTGACGCACTTGGGATTCGGTGCCATGCCGGTAAATGTCGTCACATCCATGCCATCAAGCACTATAGCGCGGAACGGCTTGCCGTCGGCGTCTACCTCTGCGCCGTCTGCGTCCATCCACACCATGCGCGCCTGAAGCTCCTGGCGCTTATGGCTGAGCGACTCAAGCGTGACCGTGGCCTTCTTTATGCCGGATACATCGTCATACGAGACTCCGACGACCCTGACTCGGTTGGCGAGCCTTGTCGAGCTCTCGAGCACCGAAGCGTCTCCAGTGCGGGTATCTATCGACACGCGAGTGCCGGCTGTTTCGACGCATCCTGCGAAAGCGGCGGCGATCGCCGCGAGCATGATTGTTTTCAGTTTCATCTGTTTATCTCCTTGCCATTCAAATCGGTCGGCGCCGAACCCCTGCCGCCCACGGACGCGGAAGCGCCGCGCAATGTACCGCCTGTGTTGGCGAGCCAGAGAAGACGCGTCTCGCCCGCAGCCAGCGGAACACGAGCCACCGTCTTTCTTCCGTTGACGTGGATTGCGACGTCATACACCCCGGGAGCCATTTCACCGTCGCGCCAGACCTGCTGCGCAACAGGCAGCGTAACCCAGCTCCTGGTATCGGCGCGACGCAGGGCGGATACGACGAGATTGGCGGCAAAGACCCCAATCTTCGCATAGTCGTTGCCGGATGCGTTGACGGCGGCTTGGGCTCCGGCCTGAACAGCAGCGCGCGTCACGTTGCGTATAATCACGCCAGGCAGCTTTTCCTTGAGATCCCTCGCGGCGAGAGACCTCACGTCAAGCGCGGGCGACGCCGCCACGGGAGCGTTCGAGCTGCCGCTCACGGATACGTTGTCGTACGCAAAGCTGTTTTCGGGATACTGCGGAATGTCGATGGTGAAGCCTGTATACAGCGGAATAAGAACCTTCAGCGACTCGCGACGGGGAACGAAGCCCTGTTCGTAGACTATCACGAGCTTGGCCTTGCCAGGCGACAGCGCAAGCTGCTGCTCGCTTCTGGCTGAATCTGACTTGAAGACAGCATTGTCGGGCCTTATTGCAGCCGCCTTGCGGTAGCTCTGAAGCGCCATGTCCACCTGGCCGTCGGCCTCGAACAGGACGCCGGTCAGCCACCACAACACGGGATTCTCCCACGAATTGCGCGTGGCTGCGATCATCTCCTCCAGCGCCTTGCCTTGCTCGTCAATCACCTTACGGGTTGTGGCGGTGCCACCTTCGCCATCTTTCGCAAGATCGGCGCCATACGTCTCGGCGATAGTGTCCTGCACATACACCGCGAGTCTGGCGTCGACGAGAGCGTCGTCTACCTTGCCATTCAGAGCCTGTACGACGATTCCGTACTCTATCGCAAGGTTGATCTCATACGGCGGCAGGTAGTATTGGCGGGTACGATCGTCGGTTACCGTAGAGGCGAGCGCCGTGTTGGCAAGGTCGCTCGCCTTCATCTTAGGCGCTGCCTCGCTGCGGTCGACGGCAGAGTCGACGGCGTTCCTGAAGCGAACCTCACTGACGGAGTAGTTGCCGGCTAGCATGTTGACGCGGCCAGCTTCGACCGCACCAAGGTTGCGCGAATAGTGGCTCTTGTCGGCAAGCTCGCCGCTCCACTCGACCGCCTTGGCGTCGTTGCCTGAGTTGAGCGCATTGATTGCGTCGCGGGCATCCTCGTCGACGGTGACGCATCCACCCACAGCGAGGGCGGCAAATCCGATCAGCGCTATACCGAAACGACGCAACGCCGGGTCACTCCTTTATCACGCGCAGCGTTGAAGCGCCTGAGCCGACATCGCGCCAGTTGGTGGTATCGACGTTCACGTTCATCTTTACGTTGCGCTCACGGGCGGCGTCTGCGTAACGGCGTGCGAGGTCGGCCCTGAGAGCCTCGGTGCTACCCCACTTCGCAAGGCCATCATCGCTCATCTCAAGCGCGACCTTGAGGGACGTGCCGTCCTGAATGTTGACAGTGGCCGTGTAGGGCGTCATCCACTCGCGTGTAACGCGAAGCTGGTGCAGTCCAGGAGAAACCTGGAAGTCGCCGGGTGCCGAACCTATGACGGCACCATCGATTTCGACGGTAGCGCCGCCAACAACCCTGCGCAATTCCAGAAGCATTTCGCCGCTTGTGCCCTTCGTCTGGCTCTCAAGTTCGGCGATAGTCTCGTCGATTGTCGTCGACACGTGGAAATTAACGAGGTTCGAGGCCAGCGACTTGGGCTTGCGCCATTTGACGGACTTCTGCGCCACGATGGACGTCACCTCGCCCGCCCACTGGTCAAATAGGATCTGATAAAAGTTCATCGGGTCGTCGCCCGCATCAAGCACGGGATACTGGCGAACCCACGTAGGCATGCCGTCCACGCTAGCGCCAGTGGAATCCATTATCTTCAGCGTCATGCGAAGCGTGTATACGGTGCTGAGCCGTCCGCCCATGTTGCGGCGCATTGATCCCGCGTTGACGATCGTCGCGGCGGCAACATAGTCGCAGTTGAGCATCTGGGCGACGCGCGGCACTGAGCCGCCGCTGAAGATACCTGAATAGACATCGGCCTTCTCCTCAGCGACCGTCACCTTGTAGCGACGGAACGTATCCGCCACCTGCGCGGAATCCATCACAGCGAAGCCATCAATCTCTGCAAAGGCTGCCGCGAGACGATCGCGCACGCCATCGACCTCATCGTCCATGCCCGGCACGTTGGTGCGGTTCTGCACGAACACCGCAATTGTCTTGAGATCGGTGTTTGGCTCTTCCCAAGTCACCTGCTCAACGATTGTCGTGACGACATTTTTCACCACAGTCGTAGATGTGGTCGTATATGTCTGCTGTGCGAAAGCCATGCCCGAAAGCACGGCTGCCGCAAATGCAATCAGTCGTTTCATCATTCGTTCCTCCTGTTGAACTGGCGATATTATACCATATTCGCCGCACAGGCCGCAATAAGGATTCTCTAGCTACTGACGAGGCCAGAGGTTTCAGAGCTGCCTAGCGCAAGGTTCATGTTCTGGATGGCTGCGCCACTGGCACCCTTGCCAAGATTGTCGAATCGGGCTACAAGCAGGATCCTCTCGTCATTGCCGTAGACGGACACCTCCATGTCGTCGCGACCGGAAAGCGCGGCGGATGAGAGCACGCCGGATTCCGAAGGATCATCAACATAACGGACGAGCCCGTTGTTGCGGTAAAGTTCAGAATACACCCTGCGAACGTCGGTCGGAGATCCATTCAAGTCGCGGGCGAAAAGCGTGACGGTAGTCTCCATGCCGCTGAAGTGCGGCACAATTATGGGACAAAACGCAGGCGAAACATTAAGATTGCAGACCTTTAGCATCTCAGGAAGGTGCTTGTGCGTCTGGCCAAGGGCATATTGGCGACCACCAAGGTAGACCTGATCCTTGACCGCCAGTCGCGAATCGTAATCGGCAATCATCTTCTTTCCGCCACCGGAATATCCGGTTAGCGAAAAGGCGGAAAGTGTAACATCCGAGGAAATGAGACCCGCACGTACAAGCGGCTCCACCAGTGCAATAAACCCGCTTGCATGGCATCCGGGATTTGCGATACGCCTGGCGGATGCGATCCGCTCGCGCCGCCCAGCAAGCTCAGGAAAGCCGTACTCCCAGCCGTCGGCTGTACGATGGGCTGTAGAGGTATCGATTATTACGGTATCCGGGTTCTCAACGAGGGAAACGGCCTCGATTGCGGCTGCATCTGGCAGGCAAAGAAAGGCTATGTCGGCAGAGTTGAGCGCGTCTCTACGGGCAGAGACGTCCTTGCGAAGTTCTTCTGGCAGGACGACCGGCTCAAGGTCAGAGCGGGCCGAAATCCGCTCGCGAATCCTGAGTCCGGTCGTACCGGCCGAGCCGTCTATGAAGACGCGCTTCACGCCATCATTCCCACTCGATTGTGGCAGGCGGCTTGGGTGTGATGTCCCAGACGACGCGGTTCACGCCAGGAACCTTGGTCGCTATCTTCTCTGCGACCATCGTTACGAACTTGAAAGGCAGCTCTACGATGCCAGCTTTTACGAACTGAGCCGTGGAGACTGCACGAATGGCAATGACATAGCCGAAGGTGCGGGCGCCGTTCTTCACGCCTACGGACTTCACGTTCGTCATGATGGCGAAGAACTGTTGCGCCTTCTTGTCAAGCTTGGCCTTGGCCATCTCGTCGCGGAAGATGAAATCGGCCTTGCGCAGGATATCAAGCTTCTCCTTGGTCAGTTCGCCAAGACAACGGACTGCGAGGCCAGGGCCGGGGAACGGCTGGCGCATGACCATCGCCTCGGGGATGCCGAGAAGCTTGCCGACCTTGCGAACCTCGTCCTTGTAGAGATACTTCACGGGCTCGACCAGACCCTCAAAGCCGATATCCTTGGGCAACCCGCCAACGTTGTGGTGTGCCTTGACGGCCTTGTGTCCGCCAACGCCGGACTCTATGATGTCCGGATAGATCGTACCCTGTCCGAGGAACTCGATCTTGCCAAGCTTCTTCGCCTCCTCCTCGAAGACGCGGATGAACTCACCGCCGATGCACTTGCGCTTCAGCTCGGGGTCTACAATGCCCTTCGCCTTGTCGAGAAAGCGCTTCTCGGCGTCGATCTGTATGAGGTTGATGCCGAACTTGCCCTTGAACACCGCCTTGACTTCCTTCGCCTCGTTGAGACGCATGCAACCATGATCTACAAAGACGCACGTAAGCTGCTTGCCTATCGCCTTATGCAGCAGCACAGCGCAGACGGAGCTGTCGACGCCGCCTGACATCGCGAGCAACACCTTCTTGTCGCCGACCTGAGCGCGAATCGCTTCGATCTCGTTCTGTATGTACTTCTTGGCGTTGAATACCTTACCGACCTTGGCAAGGCGCTCCTTCTCTGCTTGATTCATAACAATGATCCTTTCTTGATTATCCTAAAAGCGGCGTTTGATTGCTCGTCATGGCGTTGTCGTCAGAGGGTTGTCCCCCCCCCCCCCGCTTCCTGGGCGGCATGAGCTTCATCCGTCTTCTTCTCGGTAGTGGAATCATCCTTCTTCTTGTTGCGGCGCGGACCATAGCCTGATCCATACCCATATCCATAACCATAGCCATAGCCGTAACCATAACCATAGCCCTTTCCGTAGCCGTAACCTCCGCCATAGCCATATTTGTGACGATGGCGATGTGAAGACGGGCTGAACGCGGAAGCCGTCGATACCTCGACGTCGTTTACGATCACACCAAGTATGTTGGCTCCGGCCTCGGTAAGGCTGCGCGAGCAGTACTGGATAGGCTTGAAGTGGGTGCGGTCGGGGCAGCACATGATGATGGCGGAATCCGCCAGTACCGCGAGAGACACCACATCGCCCACCAGACCGAACGGCGGCGAGTCGATGATTATCTTGTCGTAGTTCGCCCTGGCCCATTCGAAGAACTCCGGCACTATTCTGGAGCCAAGAATCGTCGCGGGCGAGATCCCCTCGGGAGGCAGAGAGGAGAGCACGTCAAGATTGTCGATCTCCACCTTGTTGACGAGCGACGAGAAGTCGATATCTTCGCCGTCGTTGGCTCGCTGCAATGCGTGCGAAAGGCTCTTTTCCTTGGTGAGCGCAAGATTCCAGACCTTAAGTCCGCGGGGGCGGCGAAGGTCGAAGTCGGCAAGAAGCGTCTTCTTGCCCGTTTGCGCGTAGGAGATGGCTATCGAGGTCGATGTGATCGTCTTGCCTTCGCCAGGCTGTGTAGAAATCACCAGCATGCAGCGCGAAAGCGACTCGTAGCGTGGAGACTCGAGCAGATTGCGAAGTCCCGCAACCGCCTCTGAGAACTGCGAATACTTGTCTTCGACAAGAAACTTTGCCACCTGCTCGCGCTTCTTGCGACGAACGTGCGGCAGAACGGCCAGAACCTTGAGGGCAAGACGTCCCTCGATGTCGGCGAGGTTGATGACCGTGTCCTCGAGGTTGTCAAGGACGAGCACGAAGAGAAGTCCAAAGGCAATCGAAAGCACAACACCAGCGCCGAATATGATCGCGGGGTTGGGCAGCACGGGCTTCGTCGGAATGTTCGCCGGGCGACCGACTGTGATGATTTCGTTTATCGACTCGGCGTCAAGTCGAGCCTTGTTCTCGTCCATTATCAGCCCTTCGAGAACCCGGTTCGCGACTCCGAACTCCGCATCAAGCTGTCCAAGACCGGACTCTGCCAATACGATTCTCTGTTCAACGCTCGCAAGTTCATTGCGCAGATCCTCCTGCTTGGCCTTTAGGTTCGCGAGCTGGTTGCGCGTGACCTGGAGCATCGAGCGACCTGTAAGAAGAGCTCGCTGCGCCGCATCGAGGAAGCGCTGACGGGCGATTTCGAGGGTTTTCTTCTTGCCGATCACCTCAGGATGGTTTTCGGTGAATGCAACGAGAATACTCTGATATTCACTGGAGGCATCCTGGAACGCACGATATTCGGTGGCAATCTCCTGTGCGCGCGGAACGCCGGTTGAGAGGTTGCCGTAAGACTCCGGATCTTGCTGGACGGCGGCGAGCATCTTCTCCCACTCTATAAGCTGGGTCTCCTCCGTCTCTAGCGCCAGTATGTCCGTTGTCGTCTTCTGAAGACCCTGCTGAACCGTATCGCGGCTCGAATGAAGATTGTCCACCTTGTTGGCCGTCCGGAAGTCAAGCAGCTGCTTGGCAATCTTATCGACCTCACGGCGCTTCTTCTCGACGTTGCTGTGGATGTTGGCGACGGCCTTGTCGCAACGCACCTTGTTCTCCTCGTCGGTGAAAGCCTCAATTGCCTCGGCATACGCATTGGCGAGCGCTGCAGCCAAGGCGGGCGTCTTTGAACGCACCGTTATCGTGATTATTCGCGAATTGCGCTGAAGCTCGAGCTTCGAGCCGCCTAGAGTGCCTATTATCTCCTCGTCGGAAACCGTGGACGCTGGATGGTTGGCTCGATACTGCTGAACGATCTTGGTGACTATCTTGTCGCTGCGCCATGCGGATATGCGCGTATTGAAGATTTCCGCATAGTTGTTGCCGAAGTCAGGCATGGCCTCGGCCAAGGCGCCTCGGCCTGCGGCGCCGCCAGAACTGCGGCGAATATCCATCGTGAACTCGCTCGAGGCTTCGTAGATGGTCGGGGAAATGCGGTACACCGCAAATGCGATCACAAGACCCACGAGAAGAAACACGAATACCGACAGCCAGCGCTGCGAAATGACCCTAAGCATTCGTCCGATTGTGATCGTGCCTACGATTGAGCCGTCGTCAGCACCACCGCCGCCGCCATACTGCGGACCGCCGCCATACTGTCCGCCGCCATAGTATGCGGGGCTCTTGCCGCCGTAATAGGTCGGCCCCTTGCCGTAGTACGTGGGCGAACCGCCATAGGAAGGCGACGAAGATGAAGAACCGTAATAAAGTGGCTTATCGCTTGCCATTTTACCTTACCCCCTTTGCATTGGAATCGGCGCGTCTGGCTTCAGGCAGGGCCGCCGCAGACAAGGACATTGCGGCGGCTCCGGCAAGGAGCACATCGACACGCAGGAAAGAGCAATCTACAAAAGCCATTGCCGCAAGTACCAGAAAAACAAGCGGCCCAAGGATGTGAACGCTTCTGAAGTGCGCTGCCTCGAACGAAAGCACCAACCGGCGCACATACGTAAAAATCAGAAATCCGCAAGTCATGGCGAGCATGAGCAGACCCAGTATGCCTCGCTCGGCCAAAAGCTGCCACCAGCCGAATGTAGCAGAAGTTTGCAGCGGAGAGATAACGGACCAGCTCTCGGGGGTCGCGAAATACTTTATGTCGAGCTGAAACGAGCCCAGTCCGCTGCCCAGCCAAGGATTTTCCTTCCAGACATTAAGGGCAATACCGGAAAGCGCTCGACGTGTAGCCATAAACCCGTCCGGCAGCATCTTGACGGCTATGATGGCGTCACGCCTGTCAACCATTGCCTGCGATTCGTCGCAAAGGAAAAACGGAGAAACTGCCGATAGCAGTATAAGCGCCACAGCGAGCATGCAGCGGAGGCTTCCGGCACCAGAGACGTCCTTCCTGTGCAAGACAAACGAAAGCGGCGCTACAACAATGAAAGCCAAGGCGAAGACGGCAAGGGTCGCAGGCGGAGAGAACAGGACGAGCCCAAGAACCATCGCCACAAGAGACACAACAGTCAACAGTTCCGCGGCCACCATCTTCTCCTCAACGCAGCAGAAGAGCGCCGCGAAACCGCAAATGAAATGGATGCCGTATGCCGTGCCTATGAAATATGGGGTGTGGTAGCTGCATTCGACCAGCGAAAGTACGCTTTTGCTGCCGTACGACATCGCCGCAACGGCGACTATGGCGGAGAAGCCTGCCAGGACAGAGGCCGACACAAGGTAACCAACAACAGCCCTGCGATCGAGGGCGTGCCTGAACCCCTGCAACAGCACAAGAAGCGCTACGCTCATCGAAAACGGCAAGGTGCCGGCACCGTCGACGCAGCCCGGCAGTATCTCGATCGTCGGCAGGGATAGCGACCATGAATACGTCTCGGCATCGTAGACGAACGCAACGCCTCCATTCAGCGAACGGACGCCAGCAAACGCCACAAGCACCAGTCCAGCCCAAAAAAGCGGGTCGCGTATGACTTCATACGCAAAGCGCATACGCGCATCATGAGGCCGTTCATCCCCCTTCACAGAGGGGCTCATCACAATCCAAACAGCCCCAAGAAGAGAAAACCAAAGCAGAACTTTGGCAATCGCTTCCTCCCCGCAGAACGGGAATAGGAAGAGCGGCGCAACCGTCATCAATGCGAGGTGCGCCGCCGTAGCGTATTTGGACACGAATGTAAGCACGTTAGTATGTCAAGCGCATGCCGACGGTCCAACGCCAGCGATCATAGTCATACGAAGCCCTGCCGTAGCTGTTGCCGCCAACCCAGTCGACTTGGTACTCAAGGCTCGTAAACGCCGAGAGGAAGCGGTTGATCGTGTAGTTAAAACCAATACGGCCAGTAAGGATGTCTTGATCGTACTCGCTGGCATAATACTCGGTGTATTCACGAGTCTCATGGCGGAAGTTCAAATCCAAGGTGGCGTTCAACTTGCCGCGAACCATCGTGTGGCCGAGGCCCCAACCAATCGAGTCGACGCGGACGGCGCTACCGTATTCCTGCTCCGAAGGCTGATAGTAGCTGGACGCCAAAAGCATCATCGTCCAGCGGTTGTTCATCTGCCAGCTCGAGGATGCCTGATACGTAAAGCCATCAAGCTCCTTGGCGCCACCGGCATATTCGAAGCGGCTCCAGCCACCTGTCAAACGGTAGCTGATACGCTCGGTCGCATGGGTTCCGATACCAGTCTGGAGCGTAAAGCCCTTAGACTCCGAAGTGTAGTGGCCATTGCGTCTGCCCTTCGACGCATCCTCGCCACCACGATCGACGTCGTTATCCTGCGTATAGCCCTGATAGTTGGCAGCAATAAGCAAATCGGTCCACTTGGATGCGGCATAGCCAACCTGACCGCCAGCCGTCCAACGACGCCAGCCATACATAGGCGCATACTTCTGGTCGCTGTTGTCGTAATCGAGGTAGTAGTATGTCGCCTCGACGTCGCCATGCAAGCGCTCGGTGATGCGGCGCTGGACAGCCGCAGCAAACTGGAACTGCTTGCGATCACGCCCCGCGCCACGGCCACCGTGGTTGGACATATCGTCATCCTGTGAAATCTGCTGGAAGCTTTCACGCAACGTCAACGACCAGCCGCGCTCGCCGGGCTTCGAGTTCGCCCAGTTGTAGGCGAGGTTCTGACCGTAGCTGTGCTGGTTGAGATTGTTAGAGTTTTTCGCATAGGCGTGATATTGGTAGAACGCGCCGCCTTCCAGGTTCCAGTTCTCACCCTGATAGTCGGCCGTGAAGCCAGGTACGATGTTCCATGAGGATCCATCCTTCGACTTCTCGGTGGAGGCTACGTTTGAGTCATAAGTGTATGACATCGAAACATATGGGCGAACCGTCATGCGCTGACCGACTTTGAAGCCGGTAGGACGATCCATTATCTCTGCTTGGGCGGCGAATGAGGAGGCAAGCGCCGCGACAATCATTAACTTCTTCATAAGAGCACTCTTTCGTTGAAAATCAGTCAGCCCACGGATACGGTCCAGGATTCACCGGATTCCATGGTTCTTCAGGATCAGGCTGCTTGGCGGTCTCGGTAGTATCGGATATTGTCGTTCCGCCAGCCGTAGTCGTGTTATTGACAACAGTCTCGCCGAAGCCACCGAACGACTGGTCGAGAATAGGAGTCGCAGACTCGCTGTTGACCAGAACGCCAGCAGCCACGTCGGAAAGCATTGCGTCGAGCATCTGCGGACCGGCGAGCTGAAGCGCAAGCGTCGCGCTCGGTTCGGAAGTGGTCGTCGTGGCCTCGGTCGAATAGGCAATCATGCTCTCGTAGCTCTTGTCTTCACCCGTTGCGGCGGGAACCCACTCGTTCTTGGCGACTTCGCGGACCTCAACCGGAAGAGACTCTATGAGAGTATCGGACAGGTTTTCGATAGACCCGTTCGATGCGCTGACCATCATCATCATTCCGAACGCGCTACGAACACCACCGTCATCGCTGTTTGCGGTGCGATCGGCGATCTTCTTCACGACAGCCTCCGCAATCGCAGTGAACTGCGCGTCTGAGTAGGTGTGCGCCTGGTCGGCTTCACGGTTGAACAGGTCTTTGCCGAAGTTCTCGCTTATTACGCCAAGCGATTCAACCGGAGCAGTCGCATAGACTTCGGCGAGCACGTTCGCCACATTCCCTGGCGCGGCGCTCCTCAGAGCAGCCTTGTTGGCGTTGAGTGCCGCGGCCGTCCTCTCCTCGGCCGATCCAGGCATCTTCGCAATCGCCGCATTGACTTCGGCAACGTATATAACCTGGTCTTCGGGTGAGAGCTGCCTCATGGTCTCAGTCATGACCTCAGGATCCTTCACCGCCTCGCTGATTGTCGAGCGGGCCTCGGCCAAAGGCATGTACCTCGTCTCTGCCGGCTCTTGAGCGAAAGACGAAACCGCCAGCGCCGCGGCGACCATCGCAATTGCACACTTGACTATCTTGTTCATTGTTGTAATACCTCCAACGATTGTCAATACCATGTTTCCGGCACGTATATCACGTCACCGGCCTTCAAAATCATATCCTTGTCGAAACGGCCATCCTCGCCGATCTCGTGCAGGTCGACGCGCGTACGCGTTTGGTTGCCGTCTTTGTCGCAACGAGTCACAATGATCTTGGACTTGTTGGCGAACGGCTTGACGCCACCTGCGACCTGAAGAACCTTAGTGACTGTCATGTCCATCGTGGCGGGCATGTTGACGGGCCCCGGGTTGCCGACCTCGCCCAGCACGGTGACCGTGCCCCACGGACTTACGCCGCTGCGCTCGTCATACCTGCCGAACGTAACGGTAATCTGCGGCTGACGTATGTAGACCGAATACTCCTTAACAAGCCTCTGCTTCAAAGCCTCAAGGCCCAAGCCATCGCATGCTACCGGTTGCTGCAGGAGGTAAGGCAACGTGATTTCGCCGTTCTGGTCCACAAGCACGCTCATCTCCTTGGGCGCAGTGCTGGCCGAGCCAACCTGAATCTCAAGCGCCATGCCAGGGCCAATCCGCGGCCCATCCCAATACTTCGCGACAGCTGCCGCATCAATGGGATCTTCCTGTTCGAAGAGCTTCCCAATAGTGCGGCATCCGCCGGCTACAGTGCAGACAACCATCGCTATGAACGTGGCCGTCACGAATCTAGTATATAGTTCGTCCATGTTTGGCGTGTATTTTACCTAAAATTACCCCCGCTTGTCAATAGGGACATGTTTTTTTCTCCTCTCAGCGAGTCTGTATCTCATCCGGCGGATTGAGCTTTATCTTGCCTGAAGCCGTCTTAGGGAACGGCGATGTACGCACATTCACGCGCGAAATCCTCTTGTATACAGGCAAGGTCTTGTTCAGCTCCACCACCTCCCGTCGCAGGGCTTCCTCCGGAGCATCGCCGTATATGGTCGCGACGACCTCCCTCTTCGCGCCATCCCCGGAAACTATCGTCTCCAGTACGCCAGGCAGGGCCAGTAGCTTCGCCTCAAGCTCCTCAGGCGCGATTTTCTTGCCTGATGAGAGAACAATCGTTCTTGAGATTCTTCCGGTAACCCACACAAAGCCGTCGTCGTCTATTCTGCCCATGTCGCCGGTGTGATACCAGCCGTCCTTGTCTATCGCCTTTGCCGTACGCTCTGGCATCTTGTAGTAGCCCTTCATGACGCTTGGTCCGCGTATGAGGAGCTCTCCATCCTCCGAAACCGCCGTCTCAACCTCCGGATGGCGCGCCACCAAACCTGCACTGCCCGGCTTGTAAAGTCCACTGGACGACGAAAGCGAGTAAAGCGAGGTCGTCTCCGTTAGTCCATAGCCTGTGATGAGCTTTACGCCGAGCCTCTTCATCTTCTCATACGTACAGCTCGGCTGCGGGGCGCCGCCAGTCAATATCCAGTCGATCGGGCTGCCGAGCGCTTCGGCTGCCGAGTCTCCATGCTGCGATATCTTAGCCGCCAGTATCTCGGCCAAAGCCGGCACCAGAAACAGGAAGTTAGCCCTGAACCGTTCGACGGCGTCGTATATACGGCGGAAGTCTGGGCACACGCCGAGCGCGACGCCTCGCACCAGCATGAGATACGTAGTTGCGATTCCGAATATGTGGTGGAGCGGCAGAAGCATGAGCGACCTGTCCGACGGCGACATCGGCAAGACCGATGCCGCGCACTCGCAGAACGTCTCTATTCCACGTATCGTCAGCTCCGCACCGCGAGGCTCAGACGTCGTGCCACTGGTGAATACGATGGCGGAGGTGCGCTCGACATCGACCGAATCACGCGACCATATTGTCTTGAGACCAAGTTCGATGGCCTTCTTGCTGGCGTTGAGGAAAAAGTCCGTCTTGCGAGAACCGAAGCTTCCTGTTATCAGGCCAGGCATTCTTGCCGCGACATCGTGCGACTTGACCGAGAACAGCGACGAATGAACCAGCACACGCGCTTTTACAGATTTGAGCCGCTGCGCAATCTCGTCGGCGTTGAGGTTCACGTCAACCGGCACTGCTACCGATCCTGAGAACAGGCATGCCGCATGCACAACCATCCACTCGTACGAATTTTCGCCGAGTATTCCTATCGCGCCATGCTTTACGTTCGCCTCGATTATGAAAGCGATTACGGCTATGTCGTCAGTGAACTGCCGCCATGATATGGGCAGATACCTGTCGCCACTCGCCACAAGGAACGCAGGGGATAGCGGACGCTCATCGCGCGCGCGCTTGAACTCTTTAAACAGATCTATCTTGTTCATATAGGCATCTTCCTCCTTGCACCTGGCACATCCATGACGAACCGCGGCAGCGAGAGGCCGCCTATCGCTTCGGCGCACCTCCGCTCGATGGCTCTGGCCTTATCGACCGGAACCCTGAACCTGCCTATGCCCGCCACAGGATCGCACATGAATACGTAGTAGGGCCTGATTCGGGCCGCAGAAAGTGCCCTGAACAGCTTGAGCATCTGGTCCGCCGAATCATTCACCCCCTTGAGCAGAACCGTCTGGCAGCTCACGGGTATGCCAGCATCTACAAGCCTGGCCGCCGCCGCACACGCTTCGTCCGTAACTTCGTCCGCACAGTTGAACTGGGTGTTGACCCAAACCTTCCTGGACCTTCCAAGCAACCTTGCGAGCTTCGCCGTCACCCTTGCCGGATTTGCACATAGCGCACGGGTGCATACCCTCACAATGTCAATCTGCCCAAGCTTAGCGAAGGCGTCGACGAACTCCATGACCCTTCCGTCGTTGAGCGTCAGAACATCTCCGCCCGAGAGCAGCACGTCGCGCACCTTCGGATGCGCCTTTACGTAGTCAACGCATCTTGCAAGGTCATCGGCGCTCTCGACCGTCTTCGTCCGCCCGAATATGCCCTGCCGTGTGCAGTGCCTGCAGTTGACGAAACATCTTTCGGTCGTCATTACAAGAACCCTGTCCGGGAACCTCTGCTTCAACCCCTTCACCTTGGCGGCACCGGCGAGCTCTCCGAACGGATCGGCGCCGAAGACATCCTCGCCGCGACATCGCTCGCACGATGTCTTTGGATCGAAGACCTGCCTTGCGAACCTGGGCGAGCGTGCGGCCAGCTTCAGTGCGTAATCGCACGCGTACTCTGGAAAGTTACGACTCATCCGTGAACATGGAAGCCGGCAGGAAGCAGAACGCCAGCGCATGGTCGTTCATTGTCCTTACGGTTACGGGCAGGTCTCTGCCCTTCAACGATCTAAAAGCCTCTCCCCAGGCACCGTTGAGCCGCATGAAGAGCCTTCCGGTATCAGGCTCGTAGCCGCTTACGGTCATCTCTTTCGGACTGTACCTTATGCCCGTGCCGAGAGCTTTAGATACAGCCTCCTTTGCGCACCAGAACCGTATTATCGCAAGCGACGCGTTTGCCGCGCCGGCCGCAAGCTCAAGCTCGTCAGGCATGAACACGCCATCCGTAAACTCTTGCGAGAGGTCGCGCGACACCGACTCGACATCTACGCCTATCCTCGCGTTCGCCGCGGCAAGCCCTATCACGAACTGCGAAGTGTGGGCGATGGCTATGTCTAGCTTTACCGGCAGCTGGTCCATCCATGCGCCGACCGCATACGGCTTGCCCATGCCGTCTGCGAATATCGTGACATCCGCATCACTCCATCTAGCCTGATAGTAGTCCTTCAGGAACCTGCGCACAGCCTCCTTTACGGCGATCCTTCCGAACAGCCACTCCGTCCGGCGCGCCGTCGAGCCAGGCATCAGACGGAAGTCCTTGCGCTCCTTCGCCCCTAGCACGATATGCGAAAACGTCTGCAGCCAAACCTCGTCGTCCCGCTCGAACACAGGATACGGAACGTCGGTGACGAACGCAGAAGACACGTCGAGCGACGGATTGCCAAGCTGTTCTGCCGACACCGGCTTCGTTATGAAGCTCGTAGCCGGCTGCATTATCAGATCGCGATACTCGCGCCTCACATGCTCGACCCGCTCCTCCCATCCACTTATGACGGCCAGCGCGCCGCCGTCGCCGTCGGACACCGTTATGTCGCAAAGGTGGCTCTTCGGCGTAACGCCGGTAAGACGCAGGTAGCACTTGATCTTCGAGCCCTCCTTCGGGATTGGCGCGATGATGTCGAGCCTGCGCATCCTGAAAGGCGACGAATAGGCGTCGTCCATCCTCTCGTTGCCTATCCAGCGGGAGAACCTCTCATGGCTGTGCCATAGCGAATAGCCGCTCACGATTATCGCAAGTAGCAGCGGATTGACGACCCAGAGCGGGAAGCGAGTGTATGTGACGCACCCCGAAAGCTGCGGAACCTCAACCTCGTAGTCGATTCCAGTTTCGCTCCACGTCTCGGCGAACGTTATGCCGCGCAACCTGTGTCCGCAGGAAAGTCTCGACGGATATATGTCGCGTCCTGACCAGTGCACCGTCCTCGGCTTGAACTGCGGCACCACAGTCACGGGCTGCGGCTCCGGCAGAGCCTTCGCCAGCACGAATGTAGCCTCCATGACAGGCCAGGTATAGGCGCTTCCGGGCGAATCGTCCCTCAACTGTACCTTTACCGCCGCGAGCTCCGGACTGCTAGATGCGACCCTCTCCGCGCGTATGAGAACGGTGAGCGCTCCATCCTCGAACGCGACCGACCGTCTGCAGGACAGATCCTCGATGGCAACGAGAGTCCTGTTCGGCACAAGCATCAAAGCCGTCTCGCCCATTATCTCGGCCGCGAGAGGCATCGTCATCTGCATCAGACCCTTAAGCGTCGGCTCGGAATACGAAAGCTGCGTGCCGCCGAGCGCAAAGTCGCCTATGAACGGCGCCTCCTTCACGCTGAAGCGCTTCTTCAGCTCGATGGACACCCCAGGGCTGTGGTTCAGCGTATCGGCGTCGGACACCAGCGGATTCAGCGCCCCGAAGTCGAACTGCCTCAGCTTCCTCGCCTGCGCCGCGACAGCCGCAGCTCTCGCCGCCGCCTTTGCGCCACGACCCTTCGGCTCCGAGAAAGCGGCTGCCACACTGAGCGGCGTATCGTCCGAAAGCAACGTCAGTCTCGGAAACTCGCGCGAAAGCTTCATCTCGGTCTCACGCCTCGTGGCGGCGACGAAAGTCGAGTCGAAATCCAGCTCCTTCGCACCGTAACGCTTCATCCACGACACTATGTCCAGCTTGGCGCCGAGAGCGGCCAGCTGCGTAAGCGCATGCTGCATCTGCGGTATTCCGCGTCTGTGTATGGAGTTGGTGGCTATCGCCGCATGCTCGACATCGCGCAGCGCATCGTCGACCGCCGTCGTCATCAGCCCGCGTGGCCCCACCTCGAGGAATACCTTGTAGCCGTCAGCGTACATGTGCCTGACCGTCTCGCCAAACCTTACTGGGCTCGCCCACCGTTCTGCGACGGCAACCCTTATCTTCTTGAGGCGGCCTTCCATCGTTGCGGCGTTCGCGCACGAATACACTGGGCAGACTGGATCTTTGCGTATCCACGCGTCGGCCAGCTTCCTGATCGCCGGCACGAGGCGCGAGCACATCGGCGTATTGAACGGCCTGTCTAGAGCCAGCTTCATCGCCCTTACGCCAGCTGCGGAAAACGCTCGCATGGCCTCCTCGGCGAAATCGCTCTCTATCGCATACGTCTTCTGCCTTGGCGAAAGGTCTATCGCGAGCGTAACCTTGCCTTCCGGGAATGAAGCCAGCACCTCGTCCGCCTCACCCTCGTGCCTCAGCAGCAGCGAAACCATCGCCATCTTCGGCAGTCCCGCGTGGTCAACCGCCTTGTCGACGATGTCGTATATCTCCCTGAGAAAGCGTATCCTGTCATGCCTCTTGATGTCGCGCCCCGTCATTCCGGCCCTTACGACCGAGGCGAGATCTCCGCCGGCGAAGCCTACGACTCCGTCCGGCTTGAGGCCCATACCATCAAGCACACGCGCCACGGCCTCGCATCCGGCATACGTCGCGACCAGTGCCTGGGCGTACGCGCCGGAGCTGAATATGTCGGCGTCATGCCTGTAGTACGGCGCCGGAGGGAACACAAAGCTAGAGGGCGTGAAATCGCCTGCCCCCTCATGCACAATGGCCTCCTCAAGCTCTTCGAATGCGCTGCGGCAAGACTCGCTCTTGATGGCAAGATCGCTCATCATGTCCGGGTAGAACGACATCACCCCCGGAAAGACGAAAGCCAGCTTTCCGCCGCCTTCGCCCAGCAGATGGCTGCCGTACCAGTAGGTTCCGCTCTTGTCCCTGAGCCGCTTGAGAGATCCGCCGCCTATCCTCGTAATCGCCGAGCCTAGACGCGTGCGGAGGTCTTGCAGTCCGTCGACGACAAATGCTATCACAGAGTCGCCTGTCGAAAGCGCGCACGTGTAGGCCACGTCGAGAAGCGATGCCGTCGGCACCCTGTCGATAAACCCGGCTATCCGCTCCATCTCGGAGACCAGAGCCCTCGTATCCTCAGCCCGGACAATGACAAGTTCGCTCATCCCCTGACCTCCGGCTCTTCCTCAAGTATCACGACTGCGGAACGTCCGCCCGGCGATGCGGAGCCTATTGGCCTTACGGGATCGAAGTTCGCCCCGAGCACGGCCGCCCTTCTTGGATTCGACGCCTCGCCCTTTATCCACGGCCTCGGCTGCCGCAGCAGGTATACGCTGGACGACAGGTTCGACATCGCTTCGAGGGGACGCTCCGTCGCGACTTGCGGCGGCAGCACCTTCTTGTGCAGGGCGAGCGCGGCCTTTACGACGCCTGCCGCCATAGCCGCGCGCATCGTGTGCCCGATGTTGCCCTTGACCGATCCTACGCCGACGAGCGGAGTGCCAGGCTTGTGCTCGCCCCATATCCTCTGTATCGCCGCGACCTCTCGCCGCTCCCCTGCTGAGATGCCGTTGCCGTCCGCTTCGATCAGGCCAACGGTCTTCGGCGGCACTCCGGCAACCATCGTCGCCTTCGAAAGGATCGCCGACGGATCGTCCGACGGATTGTGCCCGACCGACACGGCCCGAATGAGGGCGTATATCCTGTCATGGTCGCGGAGCGCGTCTTCCCTGCGCTTGAGCACGAAGAACGCCCCGCCCTCCCCTGGTATGGTGCCGTCCGAATCCTGGGAGAACGGATGCAGCTCAGGCTTGTCGGTGAAGTCCACCTCGCCAGAAAGCCCTTCCAGATACGCGCGGCTCAGCGGCGGCGTCAGCGCGCCGGCCAACGCCACATCGACCTTGCGCGAAAGAAGGTCGCTCGCGGCATCCATGAGCGTCACCGCACCCGTCAGCACTCCCGCATCCATTATCGTCGCAACGCCGCCGAACGAACATTCGCGCGCCAGCCACGACGCAAAGCGGTACCCCGTGCCGAGCAGGAAAGACGCTGCATCCGGCGCAGGCAGCGACTCGAGCAGCTTCGCCTTCACCTCCTCCAACGAATCCTCGCGCGCCGTCGGGAAGAACCTGCGTATGACGTCGATCGTCTGGTCCAGCACGAACGTGTGCTGCAGCCAGTTGACCGTCGACGAGTTGAACGCCGGCGCATAGCCGAAGCGGATCGATCCGTTGACATGCTCCCTCGCGTGAGGGCGCATGGAAGCGTCAGCCAGCGCGTCGAACGCAAGCTGAGTCGCGAAATAGAGGTCTTGGTTCTCGCCGGCGTTTACCTGTCGCGGAAAGTTCTGCATCGTGGGCACGCAGGAATACAGTTCGCCGAGCTGGCCCACCCGCGTAGGATACGTCCTTTCGAACACGTTGCGCTGCCCGAAAGGCAGCTCGACGTCCTGTCCGGGCAGCGTCAGCATGCAGCGCTGCTTCATTATGGCATCCCAGAACGCGGATATGTTCGCACAACCTGCGAAGCGGCAGCTCATGCCGACTATGGCTATTGCGTTCTCCATAACCTACCTGTCGCCCTCCTCCCCAAGCTGCCGCGGCATCTCGAGCGTCGCCATGCCACGCTCGCGAAGCCTCGCGTTCACGCCGAGCCACGCCTGGTGCAGGTGGCTCGCCGGCACCTTGCCGAGGCTCTCCACGGCATGGTCGCGGAACTCGCGCTCGCCCTGCTGACGCTCCTCGAGAAAATCCATGTACTGCCCTACGGTCTCTCCGGACGCCAGATGCTCCCTCATCTCTTCGCGAAGGAATGCGACGATGTTCTTGAGCTGGCGATGCTCCGTGGGCTCTCCGTCGACATACTTCACGCCGTTCTGAAGCTCGGCCTCGAACGAGGCGATTTCGTCTGCTGACATTAGTGGCGGCAGCGCCGCAGAACCGGGCTGGGCGTAGGCGGCGAGAAACCTGTCGAGGGGACTCTCCAGCACGTCCGCCCAATCGGAGAACACTCCCGACGCTATGACCGATACATCGCCGTAGATCTGGCCTCTGGGCATGGGCCGCCTGTCGTCACCGGCGCGGACCGCCACGAATACGGCCACGACCAGCGATACCGCGAGCAGCGCGATCAGAGCGCCGATCGCCCACGGCCGCCAGTTCACAGGATCGTCGCCTATTATCCTGTAAGGCCGTATGCCCTGCTTCCTCAGAATGGTGTAGGCCGACTCGCGGTTTCGGGCTGATATCCAGCCCGACCTGTTTTCGTTGGTCTTCGTCTGATAGAAGTACTGGTATTTCATTGTCGCCTCTTGAGCAGCGGTATGGCTATCTCATACAGCTCCTGATCGCGCTGCAGCTTCTCGAAAACCATCTGCGGCTCCAGCCTGTAGCCCGCCATGAAGCTCCTCTGCGCGGCCTGTCTGCGTCCGGTGCGGTGCTGAAGCTTCGCCAGCTCGAGCCACGCAGGAGCGTCCTTGTTCGGCGACGCCCTCAGATACTTCTCGAGGCAGCGCTCGGCATCGGAGTCGAGCCTCGCATCGATGAACATGGTGGACATCACCTTCAGCACAAGCGGCTCAGACGTCTCGTCTATCAGCGGACGCACAAGCTGAGCCGCCTCCATCGTGCGGCCCATGCCATAGTATGCGTGGGCCAGGGCGAACGTCTCCTGCGTGGAGAGTTTCCCATTCCTGCGCAGTTTCATCTCGAGCACCTCGACCTGCGCCGCAAGTTCGCGTATGCGCTTCACGAAATCGCGCAGTGTGGCCGTCCTCTTGTTGCGCGGATCGATCAGATCCGTATAGTCCATCAGCTCAAGCGCGATGTCCCACTTCTTGAACGGCAGCAAACACTCCTGCGCATACCTGAACGCCGCCTCGGGCGACGCCGGATACAGCATGCAAGCCTCGCGGAAAGCCTGAGCCGCCTCGGCGTGGCGACCCTGGTTGGCGTAGAGCCCCGCGATCGCCGCCCTGAGCTTCGAGAACGACTTCTGTCCGGCGAAGTCTCGCCTGTACATCGGATCCTTCAGCAGCCGCCTCGTGTACCAGTCCCAGAAGTCTTGATCCTTGGCCGCCGTGCTCGCGTCGTAGGGAGTCTCGTCGCGGTTGATCTTCATGATCAGCCCGTGCGGCGAAAGGTATGGATACATCCACTTTATTACGTAGCTCTCCTCGACGTAGAACGAATGCCTCAGCCTGTCGTGGTCGAACATCATCTTCGTCAGTATGCCGTTGATCTCCATCACGCCCAGCGCGCCAGTCACCTGAACCTTGCCGTTCTCTATCCTGAGATCGCCGTTCGCCGGCCTGACGCCGCGCTGCACCTCGTCGACGTATATGTTGAAGGCCTCGCCGCTGTCCTCCTTGGAGGGTATCCATATCTCGTCGCCGTAGAGGTCGCGCTCGACGCTCATGTAGGTGTCGTCAGCCAACGCGTTCTGCGTTATGAGGTAGACGTCGGGACGGTAGTCCGCCGCATATATCATGTATGTCGGCACGAACCTGCCCGGATCGGTTCCGCCGAAGAATATCGAGAAAGGTTCCATCGCCTCCGGCCAGTCCGGATCGGGCAGAGGCTCCTCGTCCGCGACGAGCTGGTCCTTGATGGCCTTCGCGCCGTCAAGCTGGTACGCGCCGAACTGCCAGCCGAAGGTGTGGCCGTTCTGCTCGCAGCCGCCAAGCTCGAACACCATGCGGTCATCCGTGTAGTTCTGGACTATCGGATATATGAACGCGACGAGCAGCGAAACCCCTGCAAACGCATACGCTACTCGGCGCGGCGTAACGGACTCCGAAGAGAACTTCCCGAATCTCAGCCACGTCGCAGACGGCAGGAAGCGCACAAGCAGCACCCCGGCGAAGACGAGGCCGTAGCCGATCCAAAGCGCTATCATGGCGTGCGACGATATGAACTTCACCTTCTGGATGAACCCGTCCTGCACGTCGCCCTTCACGTTGGCGAGCAGTATCAGCAGGAAGCTCATCATCAGGAAGCATGCCGCCGCCGCGCCCATCCACTGCCAGAACGTCTTCTTGTGCTCCTTGCGAACCACCCAGTGGCCCGCGATGAACGGCACGGGCGCGAACAGCAGCAGCAGATCCGTGAACTGGACCTTCACATCCTCGAAGTAGTGAACCATCTGCTTGCCGATGAAATCGAAGAACTGCCCCGCGCCGGTGAACGTCGGAACGCCGATCGCCTCGTACTGTCCGCGCATGATGGCGTGCTTGAAGCCCTCCCAAGTTCTCGGGTAGCCCCAGTTCATCGGCGGATTGCGGAGATCGCTTACGATGGGCATGTACGCGTAGAACGAGACGCCGAGCTGCGCGAAGAACGCCGCCCCCGCCACGCTCCTGCCGTGCGGCAGCGTAAGCCACGCGAGAGCGAGCAGCACGAAGTTCCAGGCGATCGGCCAGCCGAACCACCAGCTCTGCGGATGCGTCAGCCCGTTCATCGCGCCGTTCCTGAGAAGCGCGAACACCGCAATCTGCATTCCGGCGACAGGTATCGCGAAGCAAAGCCCCTTCTTCGTCATGCCGCAAAGCCCGAAGAGCGTCAGCATGAGAAGCCAGAACACCGTGATCGACTTGGCCCACGGATACTTCGGGCCCAGGTATCCGCCGCTTCCCGCCTCTGGCACCGCGATCGCGAAAAGTATGGCGAGCAGAGCGAGAGCCGCCGAGACGCCGAGCGGCTTTAGCACCTTCGGCTCGGTTATGCGGTCTGCGTCCTCAAGCGCCGCAAGCACCGCCGCGACAACCGACCCCGCCACGAGCGCGGCTATGAACGCATAGCGCCACGGCTCGATGAGCGGCGCGACAGGCGCGAATATGCCCGTCCACGAGTTCTTTCCGGTGAACACGAAAGCCGAGAGCAATATCACCGCCGCACCGCCGCCGCCGAACGAAAGCACGGCCTTCTTCGCGCGTGCGCCGTCGCCGCGTTCCCTCAGAACCGCCGCCGCCACGAGAGCGCCGACGAGTACGACGAGACCGAGTATTATGAAGAACGTCGAAGGACACGTCGATGTCGCAACAAGCGCGACATGCTTGTTTATCGCATCCGACTGCATGAACCTGTCCGCACGAACGAGCTGCCCGATCTGCAGCACCTGATAGGTCAGCGCGACCGGTATGAGGTAGATGAAGACATCCCTGAACAGCGCGATGTTCGTCATCAGTATTATTATCGCCAGCGGCACTATGGCGAACAGCAGCACCTGATAGTTCGTGAGCCCCAGCCCGAACACGAACGCGGTGAAGAAGAGTATCTTGTCGGACGGCTTGCGCATCCACCTGTAGGACAGCAGGAATACCCACATCAGGAACAGCGCGTTGAGCGAATATATCTCGACTATCGTGGACTGCGACCACTCGACCGGCGAAAGCGCGAACGTCAGCGCACCGGCCACCGCGCCGCCGAACGAAAGCACCCCGCTGCAGCCTTCGCCGTCGCCACCCGCGAAATCGTGCGCCGACCTGCATATCAGCATGGCCGTGCAGCCGGCTGCCAAGGCCCCGGCCACCGCCGAAAAGCAGCTTATCGCCCACGCCGGCGTCGGATGGCCCATGTATGTGACCCAGAAGAACAGCTTGCAGAATATCCAGCTGCAGAGCGTCCAGAAAGGATACCCCGGCGGATGCGGCACTCCAAGATGCGCCCCGGCCGTGGCAAGCTCACCGGAGTCTTCAAGCCCGACGGACGGACCAAGCGTGAAGAAGTAGACGGCGAAAGTCAGAAGTGTAGCCGTCCAGAACGCCGCCCAGTCGAGCTTCGTGAAAAACCGCTCCTCGGAATCAATCTTCATATGGCGCATTATACCAAAATTCTCATTTTACTGCACTCAAGGCTCGACGATCACAGGCGTGCCGATAGGGCAAAGCGCATATAGCCTCGCCGCATTCCAGTTCGCCAGCCGGAAGCATCCGTGCGACTCGGCGTTGCCTATCGATTCCGGCTTCGGCGTGCCGTGCATTCCGTAGCCAGGCATGTCGAGCCCGAGCCAGGCCATTCCGACAGGACACCTCGGGCCGGACGGCCATATGTAGCGCGAAACCTTCTTGCCTGGCGGGGTGTAGTCGGGCGTGTAGGTGTAGTTCGGCCTTGCGATCTGGTTCACTATCTTCAGCTCTCCATGCGGCGGCAGCTTTGCCTTGTTCTTCGCTATCGAGCAAGGGAAAAGCGCGATCATCCGCCCGGACCTGTCGTAGGCCGCGACCTCGAAACGCGACAGACTCACCCTGACCTGCGCCGCCTCGGGACGCTTCGGAGCGTTCGGCCTGTCCTTGGGCCATACGGCGAGCTCTTCATCCATAGACGGAAAATCCGGCAGTCTTATCTTCACCCCCGGCGTGATGTTCTCGAAATCCACCTTTGGGTTCAGCCTCTCCAGCGCCCTGCGGCTGAGGTGGCCGCGCTCGGCGAACATCTCCTTTATGGTCTGGTAGCCCATGACTTCGAGCTGCGCCTTTGCGGCCGGATCTTCCGGCATGTCGACAAGCGCGTCGATGTCGTCTTGTGTCACGGTGTCTTCGCGAAAGAGGGGCGGCGTCTTTCCGGAGAAAAGCGCATCATACGCCTCTTCAGGCGTTTCCGGAACCGCAAGCGAGCGTTCGGCGCAGTATTTCTCCAGCGCGGACTGCGACTTGCGCCCCCACTGTCCGTCGATCGTGTTGCACGAATACCCCTCGCGGTCGAGGCACACCTGCAAGGCGAGAGTCTTGCTCTCCGCAAACGTGACCGCCGCCAATAGACAAATTGCTACAATCATAGGCGTATTATATCAAAAATTGCGCCACTATACATCGAGGGGCAAAATATGGTATACTACGAAACAACAACCCTGATGGGGGTGATCCGGTTTCGACGGGATATGCCGAGGTCAGATCGCGCGTCGTGGATTCTCGTTGGCCACGTAAAAAAACGGGAACAAACTATAATTGCGAACAGCGATTATGCTCTCGCCGCCTAAATAACGGCCGCGATGTCGAACCGCAGACACCTGCTAAGCGGCAAGACATCATTCAGCAGGTCTCGCTTAAGGGAGCTCCGCTCGCCCGCTTAAGGGAGCCGAATCGAGCGGATGGATGCGGATAAGCCCGTGCGTCGGCGTACCGCGTCCGAGATCAATGGCGCAATACACGCGTAGAAGTTTGGCTAGAGCTGTTTCGGACAGGGGTTCGACTCCCCTCACCTCCACCATCAAGGGGTTGGCTGGCCGTATTCCTTTGCGTCTTTGTACTGGTCGTTATCGCCCAGTTCGGCCTTGAGCTCGTAAAGCCTCGCCTTGAGTTCGGCTATCCTGTCGGCATATGCGGGGTTGGAATACTCGTTCTTCCACTCCTCCGGATCGGCGACAAGGTCGAAATACTCCCACTCGTCGCGCTTGTAGTAGTACATCAGCTTGTCGGTCTTTGTGCGGATGCCGTACCACGCACTGGTCGCATGTTCGCCGCCCTCGACGTAGTAGCGCAGGTAGCAGTCTTTGCGCCAGCCGTCGGGCGTCGCGCCCTCGAGATTCCTCAAAAAGCTCTCGCCCTGCATCTGCGGCGGCTTCGGGGCCTCGGCAATGTCGAGGAAGGTCGGCGCGAAGTCGATGTTGGTTACGATATCCTCATTCACAGTTCCAGGCTTGATCAGGCTCGGACAGCTCACGATGAAAGGCATCTTGATGACTTCCTCCATCATGAAGCGCTTGTCGTAGAGACCGTGGTCTCCGAGGAAGAACCCCTGATCCGAAGTGTAGACGACAAGCGTATCGTCGAGAACGCCCTTCTCCTTGAGGTAAGCCCTCATGTCGCCGACCGAATCGTCAACCGACTGCACGCAGGCGAGATAGTCCTGCATGTACCTGAGGTACGAGAGAGCTGTCTTTGCGCGGTCGTCCATACCGTCCGGCCAGTCGTCGACGAACTTGCCCTCGGCGTTCTTCTTGCCCTCGTATGTCTTGCCCTCGAACTCGAACTTGCCGCCGCCGGAGAAGTATTCGGCGAGCTTGAGGTCCATACCCGGACGCATGTGCTTGAGAAGCGTCATCGCGGTGGTCTTGATCGGCGAGGCGCGCCCCTTCCAGTCGTCGAAGAGCGTCTCGGGTATCGGGATGTCCTTCAGCGTCATCGCCCTGAACTTCGCGCGATACTTGTCGCTCGGCAGCCAGTTGCGGTGGGGCGCCTTGTGGTGCATCATCACGAAGAAAGGCTTGCCTGTCGCGAGCGCGGCGTCGATGACGCCCTCGGTGACGCGGGTTATGTTCTCGGTCGCATATTCGCCGGGATATGTGGTGCGGACGATCTGGCCGTCCTTCTTCTCCCAGAACCACGGATCGAAGTAAACGCCCTGGTTGGCGTAGACCATCCAGCGGTCCCAATCCTCATCTCGCACGCTTTCCGGTCCGCCGAGGTGCCACTTGCCGATGAATGCAGAGTAGTAGCCTGCGTCTCTCATATAGCCGCCGATCGTCTTCTTGTCGCGCGAGATGTCGTTGAACACCGGCACGCCGTTCTTGTGGCTGTATTCACCCGTGAGGATTCCGCCGCGGCTCGGGGTGCAGATCGGATTCGTGCAGAAGCAGTTCGAGAGAATCATTCCGCTTCTGGCCATCTCGTCCATATGCGGAGTCTTGTTGATGCGTGAACCGTAGCACCCGATCGCATGCGCGGCATGGTCGTCGGTCATGATATAGAGAATATTGAGGCGCTTCGCCTTCGCAGCCGCAAGCAGATTGCCGCCCCTAAGCCCCGCGAACGCAGCCATCGCAGCCGCACCGGCCAGAAAATCCCTTCTCGATGTCTTCATTGCCTAGTCCTTTATATCGAATCTAAAGAAAGAAGTGATTGACAAAGAATCAGTTGTGACTATTGTATCATTTCTGCAGACCTGCCGCAAGCAGGTCTCGAGCTCTTCAGGCTTATTCCCGCGAAGTGCGTCTGGAACCGGCCGGAGGCCAAGGATGCCGGCCTATAGCCGTGCGCCGCGGGTCAAGCCTCGCAGTTCGCTACGGAGTTCATCCGCCTTCGCGGGGTGTTCGGCGGCAAGGTTGCGGCTCTCTGCGGGGTCGTCGTCAAGGAAGTACAGCTGGGGTTCCGGGGTGTCGATGAGCTTCCATGCGCCCTTTCTGTAGCCCCATGGCCCCCAGGCAGGCTGTTCGACAAGGCTTTCGCGGCCCTTTTCGCTCTCGCCGAGAATGACACAGGAGAGTTCCTGGCTGTCGCTGCACGCGCCATCGGGCACGTCTGCCCCGACTATCTTCGCCAGCGAGCGGGCGAAGTCCGTCTGGGATATGAGCGCGCGGTTGACCGTGCCCGGCCTTACATGGCCAGGCCAGGCGACTATCATAGGTATTCTCGTGCCGCCCTCGCGCACAGTGTACTTGCCGCCGGTGAAAGGCGCGGCGGGGTTCTCCTCGGCCCATGCGTCGCGAGCGCCGTCCTCATAGCCGTCCGAGACTTTCGGTCCATTGTCGCTCGTGAATATGAAAAGCGCGTCTTCGTAGCCGTTCTCCTTCAGCGCCTTGCGAATTCGGCCAAGCGAATCGTCCATCTGCACCGTCGCGTCGCCGCGGATGCCGAGTTCGCTTTTGCCCCTGAACCGCATATTGGGGTCGCGCGGCACATGTATGTCGTTCGTCGCAAAGTAGAGGAATATCGGCTCTCCTGCAGCCTCGCGGATGAACGCCTCCGCCTCGGCTGTGATGCGGTCTGCGAGGTCTTGGTCTTTCCATCGCGCCGCCTCGCCGCCGCGCATGTGGCCTATGCGCGAGATTCCGTCGATTATCGTCTTGTCGTGCTGGCGGTCAGAAGGGCGGCCCCACTCCTTGAGCAGCTCGGGGTTGGTGTGGGCGGTGATCTCGTCGGACCACTTTCTTTCGACCGCATCGTAGCTGACCTCGATCGGATCGTCCTTGTCGAGGCCGGCGACAGTGCCGTTTTCTATGAACACGCAAGGCACGCGATCTGCCGTGGCCGCCATGACGAACGAATGGTCGAAGCCTGTTTCACGCGGCGAGGGCTTGATCTCGCCGTTCCAGTCGATCGCGCCTTCTCCGTCGCCAAGGCCGAGGTGCCACTTGCCTATCGCGGCTGTGCGGTAGCCCGCGCGCTTCATGAGCACAGGCAACGTCACGTTCTCCTCGCCTGAACCCTCGACGGGCAGTATAAGCTTCGCGTCGCCGTCGAGGATGCGCGTCCCCGGCCGCCGGAAGGCATAGCGGCCGGTGAGAAGCGAGAAGCGCGACGGCGTGCAGATCGGCGTCGCCGAGTGGGCGTCCATGAACCGGCAGCCCTCGCGTGCGAGAGCCTCCAGATTGGCCGTCGGCACCTTCGGCTGCCCATAAACCGATGTGTCGCCGTAACCGAGATCGTCGGCGTAGAATATAACGACGGCCCTTGGCTTCGCGGCGAATGCCGGCGCCACAAGGCATAGAATGAATATTAGAATTATCCTTTTCAACACTTACACAATTCCTATTAAGGGGGCAAAAGGGTAGAGAACGCGTATGCGGCGCAGAATCTCCCCTTCGCCGGTCTCCTCCGCGCTGGGCACGCAGATGAAGATGTGGATATTATACCAAAAATTCGGCTACTGTATCAATAAGCTGACCTGTTTTCCCAATGCCGCACCTCACCTTCAGCCGCAACGGCAAGCTTCACATCCTTTGCATGATTGACGGAATGAACGCGGCATCCATTCTCGACACAGCACAGTAGTGACGTCCAAGGTCCTTCAGCGATGCGCCGAAGTGGTAAAGCTCCTTGCCGTCGATGACAAGGAAGCGGTCGTGGAATTTGCCGGTATGCCTCACCTCAAGCGTCGGATTCTGCTTGTTGAACTTCGCTATGGCCGTTTCTGAAATAGGCGTCTTCTCGACAGTCGCAACAGTGACCTTCACACCGCAGCGCTTGGCAGACAGGATGTCGAGCGTAACATCGTCGCAATAGCCATCGACGAGCAATATGCTCTTTGCCGCCTTGCCGACAAGCTTCTTCGCAAACGAATACGCCTCGTAGTGCCGTCCGTCGAAAAACACCTTCTGCGGCGGGAACTCCCCGCCGTCCATAGCCTTGAATATCGTATCGAACCGCTCTTCGTTACGTTGCTGATTCTCCTCATTGCGCGATTGGTCGGCAATCTGCTTCATCCTGTACTCTATTTGCCTGCATTCCAACGATTCAACTCTTGCCAAAACTGATCCCAGCGACATCAAAGCCTGTCGCATTGCCACAAAAGCTCGCATGATGGCGACATTCACCGCTGCCGCACGTTCGCTTTTCAAAACACTTGAGAGCATAGCCACACCTTGTTCGGTAAAAGCCAAAAGACCATATCTATCGCCACCTCGCTTTGAGGTGACATTTTGGCACCTCAAACCTTCAATTTCGCCAGGCGCAATATGAATAACGAAATCTGCCGGGAATCTTGATGGGTTGCGCTTGACCTGTCGATGCAAATTCTTGACCTCAACATCATACAGTTCCGCCAGATCCCTAGACAGCATTACCTGCACCCCGCGGATTGTGAATATCCGCGACTTTATGGCGACATCGGAATCAAGTGGACCTACCAGGGCATTAGTGCTTTGTCCTTTCATAACGTCTCTCCTTTCGTGTTGACGGGGATATTATCCCATATTACTCGAAAATGTACCTTAAGCGAATCTTAAGCGAACCTTAAGATTTCTTAAGGTTCAGACAACTCAAATGATAAAATCGGTCCTGTTTTATCATTACAGGAACTATATGAGCACTGCCATGAAATTATCGACTTGGCAATCAGCGCCCTACCATCAATTGAGGCGTAAAAACCACCCCTCCTGCACCTATTGGGAAGTCTACCACGGTAGACTGGCAAGTCTACCGCGCCTAACTGGCAAGTCTACCGCGCCAGACTGACAAATCTACCGCGGTAGACTTCATAATCTACCGCGCCAGACTTCCCAGCCTACCGCGCCTAATTTCCCAGTCTACCGTGGTAGACTTCTCAAGTCGTGCTGGGGTAATGCTCAAAACACCAGGCACGGCGTCTTACCACCTGCGGTATGTCTCCATATAGAGCAGGGACCAAGAGCTTAACCTCTCCCGGCAAAAGCATCTCGCCATAGGATCAAATGTCGTTTGCCATAGGGTCTCATAACTCCCGCGCTAGGGTCTTTTTCGGTTGCCCTACTGGACAAAACCCCTACCGAAAGGCACCGCAACCAACCAAGCGATTAAGCCTATTGACAATTGTTCTCATAGGAGCGCTGCAAATATGGTGCGGAATTCCTCTTGCGAGTTGTAGTTTCCCCGAGCGAAGCGAGACATAGGCGCTTGGGGGCAGGTTTTGCGACGTTGCGACTCGCACGGCAGGGAGTGCAACGTGCCCATATTGTGGGGTCCCTAAAATCTAGACTTAGCCGGCTTCAGGAGCGGATTGACTCAATCTACGTTCCATGATCGCTTTCCTCTCTTTTGCCTTGCTTTTGAGCCAGCGACCGTCAGACACAGAATCATACATGAATCCAGCGTTGAAAAAATCGCCTACCTTGTCATAAAGATCACCCATTCTTATTCTCATGTCATCTGTCATAGTGCTCATGATCTCTTTATCGCTCATGATCTCAGCGAGAGCCAATTTGACTTTCTCGTGCACATTTTCCATTCCTGGCTCACCAGCTCTATGAAGCATGGCATCAAGTCTCTTGAGCGTAGCATCGCGAAGCCCGGGCATCTGGCTCTCGGCCGCCTCATAGTAGCGCTGAGCTCGAGCAAAATCATGCGCCTTCATGGCGACAGTTCCGCAAGCCATGCAGATTCTGTGGTATGCCGCCCGAACCTCCCTGTCTCCCACAACGGACATCGAAAATCGCTTCGAAACCTCGCCGGAGATCGCGTAGAACTCGTTCGTTCCGCATCGGATATCGGACTGACGCTCCCAAACATCCTTCGCAATGTACAGCGAATGCTCCGCCGTGCGATAGCCTTCGGGTATCTCAATCTCGCAAAGCGCCTTTCTGGCATACAGTTCCGAATTGTCGGGATTGAGGGTTATCGCATGGGTATACTCGTCTATCGCCTCTTTGTATTTCTCCATCTCATACAACACCATGCCCAGTTTCAACCTGCAATCCACGGAATCACCGTCAATCTTGACCGCTTTGCGCAAATAGCCCTCGGCCACGGCATACTTGTCGTCAAGGCCGTAAAGCCAGCCGATGGTAGCCAGCGCCTTGGAGAATTCGGGCGAATTGTCGATTGCGCTCAAAATCCACTTCTTCGCAAGTTCTCGGTCTTTGCTCTTTTGTGCACAAAGGCCCATATTGTACTTCGCCAGATAGAAATTGCTGTCACAGAGGAGCGCCCTATTTAGATTTGATATCGCGGCGACCGCCCTTTCACCGTCCCACTTTCTGCCATCGCACTCAAGGTGCCAAATGCCTTTCCAGAAATAGAGCCATCTGGCCTCGGACCTCGCCTTCAGCCATTCATCTCCGTCGCAACCCTGCCAAACTTTCTCCATATTATTGCGAAGCGTCGCCGCATCCATCAAGTTTGTCGTCACATTGGCGACCTTGGCTAATCTTTCCCTGAAATCGCACCTCTTGCTGTACTTCCTTGCCAGAGCCGTCTCCGCCCTCTCGAGATAATTGGAGGCGTTCGACAACGCCTCCTCACGCCTTTCATGGCGGTTCTTCGCAATGCATATGTTGAGCGTGGCCGCTCTTATGCACGAGAAACCGCGATCAACGTCCGGGATCGACTTATCTATCCACTTTTGGGCTTCATCGTACTGTCCGAGGGCGGTGTATATCTGCGCCTTCAGCGTGCACGGACGGTAGTATGTCTTGCCGTTCTTCTCTATCTCCTCCAATATGTTCGCCTCTCCCAACGCCCTCATCGCCCTAGTCTTCTCGGACTGCTTGAGGGGCCTGTCAAGATTCAGCAGTTCCTTCACAGACACCATACCCTTAAGATAAGCGACCTGGTGCGAGATATCCTCGGCTTTCGGGATTTTCGGGAAAAACGCATTGAGGACAGGAAGTTTTCTCTGCGCCTTTTTCGCATAATAGAGGGCCGTCTCGGGATCGTACTCCTGCTGGTCCATCATAACCGAGGTCTTGTAAAACTCCTCGGCCTCTTTCGCGGAAGTGTATTGCTCATATATCCACGGCCACAGTGCCGAAAACGACACGCAAAAGCCAACTATCGCTATAACGTTCGAAATGTTGCCAACATCTTTCGCCTTCGCCACACGCATGACAAGCAGAATGAACGCCATGCAAAGCAACACCCCTGCCATAGTGCGCCAACCGGCAACCGCATATACGAAACACATGGCTAGCGCAATAATGGCGAAAACCTTGGCGAAGGGCCAGAAAAGTTGCCCGCCAAATCTCCTCTTGACTCCCAAAAGAATCTCCAGCATGCAATATGATGCGTCTCGTAAGCTCACAAACAACTTTTTGCATGGCTCATGCAAGGCCTGAATCCACGACCCTTTTGTATCGGTGCATCTCAACAGGAGCACGATATTCAGCACAATAAGAACGGCTAGACATGTCACATTGCGGAATTTGAAAAAAATCACCCCTGCGCCGCCTATCGCCGCCGCAAAGACAAGCTCTTCAACGAACTCAGAACTGTTTCTATCCATTCCCTTTATACGCCTTTATGCACAGTGCCGTTGACAGCGACCGCAAATCTTTCGGCGCGCCGCAAGCGGCCCTCATTCTCGACCGAAACAAACTCGTAGTCCTTGAGCCGAGCCGCGAGCTCCTCCCCTCGCGCTTGCGAATACGCCTCTCCGCCGTAGGTGCCGAATTCCGCTTTGAATCTCTCAACTATATCCAGAACAGCCGTAGGCTCGTAACCCGCAAGCGCGCATATCTCCGAGGCGCGTATATCGGCTTCGGCCTCGGCCTCTTTACCGTAACCGTTGAGGGTTTGCGAAAGGATATCGTCGTATATCTCGTTGACATACGCATAAAGAAGTTCCATTGCGACATCCTTACCGTGCTTTGGCGACTTTTTGTGCTTCTCAAAGGCCTTTGCAAGCCCCATAAGGGTGAGGAAGCTCGTCTGCTTGAGGTTTTGCGCCCCGTGGCGCAATTCCTGATGAGCCATTTCGTGCGCAAACACAGCCGCTAGCTCGTCTTCGTCTCTGACAAGCCGCAGCATGCCTGTAGTGACAATCATCAGTCCGCCGGAGAGACAGCAGGCATTGGCCCTGTCATCCTCCATCACAAGGAACTTGCATCCGTCGAATGCGCTCGGGGAGTTGGACGCGAGGGCCAATACGCCACCGACCTTGTTGACATAGAGAGTGCGCGGGTCGTTCGGCGACAGTATTGTCTTGCCGACTATCATGCGCGAGCCGACGGCCTGCCCTAGCTGGAACTCCTGCAGAGGGCCTATGGTAGAATAAAGGCTCTTTGCGCTGCTCACCAACTTGTTTTCGTTATTGAGGAATTGCGAACCAAAATCAACAGCTGTGGATAACGTATTCACGGTCGTCCCCTTCACATATGACCATGCATTCGTTTCCTCCTCGAAGGGAATATCCTCAACAACAACATTGAGCCGGCTTACGAGAAGCCCATCGGCGCGAAACGCCTCAAGTTCGGCTAGACTCGGAGACTTTATTTCGGCAACAATATTGGTCATCCTGTCCAAGTCGGCCTTGGGCGAGGCCTCGACCTTGCCAAAGGCCCCCATGACTGCGGCTGGGGCGAATGGATCCTCTATATCCGAGAAATTCCTCTCGCTCGCAATGCTCGCTATGGCCATCATCTCCTCCATTGAGGAAATATCCTGGCTTCTCAGTTGGTTCTTGCTGACAAGCGCACGTTCTGGAATATAGCCCTCGGTGCCGCAATAGGCAACCCGCACCCAGCGCGGCACGGAATTGCTTGCGGCCGAGCCGCCTTCGACCCTGGCCGGGAGCACACTCGCATAATTAAGTACGCGGACAGCTGAGGCATAGCCAACATTCGTCACCACCGCAGAAGAGCCCGAAGGCTTTTCATTGATGGCGACGGATGATACAGACACATACAGTTCGGCGGCGCTGCCGTTGGAGACTAGGTCCGTCACTGGCTTGAGGGCGACGCCGACGGGCGCAAGCGTCGATTTGACCGACTCGCACCCAGCGACTACCGCCGCGACCAGCAATGGTATCACTATTCTCTTATGCATAGCGCCGCCTTTCTGTCTAACTAACCATTGAACTTTAGTACACCGAGAAAATCGTGCCGGGCTTTACAACAAGATAAAGTCCATTTTCGCGCTTCTCAAGCCTGTAGCACTTTGGCGTAGTGACGTCGGCGAACTCGAAGTCGCCCTCGGGCGCCCCGCCCCAAGAGATCAGTTGCATTTCTGTCCCCGGCTCAGTTCCGAGCACTACGCCATCGCCAAAGGCTATATTGACCGTCGAGCCAGAAGCAACAGAGGGAGTGCGCAAGGTGCTATTGCCGAACTTCAGAGTGGAAAGCGAATCGAAGCGAATCGTCGCGCCATCATTGAACACAATGCCTTTCGAGGCTTGATCGTTATGTTCAATATAACTGTTCGCGCCTTTCACTACCATAGTCCCGTAAACAATCACGCCATTGTATGCCGTCCAGTGAGATCCCGCACCAAGGGTCGCAGTATATCCAGAACTTATCCTGATTGTATTACCGTACGTATCACGGTCTGTCGTATCATTGCCTGTTCCATCCGTGCCAAAGACGATGCGGCGTCCTCTCACTTCAATTGTCCCAGTGAAGTCTGTTCCAGAAGTGAATCTATAGAGTTGCCGCACATCGTTTTCATGGATAAACGATCCTGTCCCCTTGAGCTTACCAAACTCAGTGTACGTAGTTCCACTTCCATTCAAGGTTTTGACGGTTCCGACGATTTCAAGGTCAGCTCTAGTCGTGAATTGGTTGAAGTACCGAATCGTGCAATTCTTCAACTGTATGATTGAACTGGCGTTGCCGCAATCAAGTGTAGTGCCACCCACGGTACTATCATTTGTCTGCACGAAGTCTTCGATAACCACAGTACCCCGCCAATAGTACGCAGTGGCATCGTTTTCAGTATATGACTTCTTGAGTAGGGTGTTCAACGTCGTAGCAGGGATGTTCGCGCCGACATGGAGTTCGCCCTCGCCAGTGATATACGCGAGGCTGTCGAGCGCTGTTGCGCTTGCGAGCGTGACGACGCCGCCGGCAGGAATGTTGAGAGTTCCAGCACCGCTTACACTCGTGACCGTCGCATTTGTGAGTGAAAGCGTAGCTCCGTCTTTCACTACATACGTGCCCGTCGCAGCGGATTCGATCGTCACCGAGCCGTTCTCGACCGTGACCGTCTCCGACGGGCTGAATGTGCCGCCCGTGAGGGTGTATGTGGAAGTGCTGCCGCCGTTGAACACGACATTCGCCGGTGCGCGAGTCCCCGTCAGCGTCACCGCAACAGCACCGTTTGCACCCGCCACAAACGAAATGTCCTCGCCGTCGGTCGCAAGCGTTCCACCATTGAACGAGGATTCCGTCCAGTCGCCGCTTTCTCCGCTCCATGCGGTATCCTTGTAGGCGGCATAGACGACATACTTGCCATCGGCTTGGCCGGTCGTGACATTGCAATTCTCCACCGTAATGCCCGCAACGTCCGGCTCCGCCGTCAGGCCTGTGATGATGGCCGTCGGAGTCGTGGAGAGCGAAATTGCGCCGGTATCGATTTCAAGCGCCGTGGCCGTCAGCGTTCCGCTGATTGCAAGCGATGCGCTGCTCAGCACGATTTTCGCGCTTCCCGCCGCCGTGACAGCGCCGGCAAGCGTTCCTGAACCTGCGACATTCAGTGTGCCGTTGAGATAAATCTTTTCCGATGTCCACATGGCGCCATCTCCAAGAGTCGCCTCGATACCGGAATCGATGGTGATGGACTTGGACTGCGTATCCTTATCCGGCGTGGAAGAGCCGAAAACGATGCGACGACCGTTGTTGCTTATGCTTCCCGTGAAGCCGGAGGCGGTTCCGAACTTGTAAGCGTGCGTCGGCGCACCTTGCGCCGTCAATGTCGCAGAACCGGATATGCCCGCATATGTCGTGACATCGTTGCTGTTACCGTTGGCAATCGTCAGGCCGCTGCCGACAAGAACGAGCGTCGGACCTGAAGTCGAAGCCACTGTATAGTACGCCGTGCAGCCATCTACTTCCAGGAACGAATTAGCGTTGCCATAGTTGGCTATATACCACGGATTAGAGCCAGACGAAGAATAGCTCTTGATCGCCACTGTTCCGCGCCAACCGGTCGTCGCCGTGCCGGTCGCCCAGAGCGACCCGTCGGGAAGTGCGCCGGTGTATTCAACGCGGCCAGCACCACTGATGGATGTCGTCACTAAAAGGTGCGAAGTGCTGTCCAGGGCGACTTCGCCTTCAATCGATGCAGTTGTCTCTACCGTCAGCGTTGCCTCACTCAACGTCATAGAGCCAGTGTCGAACACGGAAAGGCTGCTGACCGTGGCGTCGCCCGACAACGAAATTTCGCCGAGAGCCATCAGTGTGCCCATGTCGGCTCCGCCAAGGGAAAGCACCTTGCCTTCCGCCACATAAACGGTTCCTGCGCCAACAATCGATGGGATGGCGAACGGCGTCTCGGACGTTCCGCAATTCACTGCTGTCATGTACGCCGGCAACGTGCTCACCGCTTCGAGGGAAGCGCCCGTATCGAATGCGAGGCCGGAATCGATCTGCACTGCGGTTGTCGAGGTCGTCTGCAGTTTGTCAGCGACGGTGAGGACGCCGCCATCAGAAGCCTGGAATACGAGAGTACCCGTTCCATAGACCTGTATGTCGCCATAGGAAACCGTGGCATCGACAAGCAATGTCGTGTTGCCAGAAATCTTGAACGCGACGTTCTTGCCGGTCGCCGGCAGCGTACCGCCTTTCCAGCGGGATGCCGCGTTAGAGCTCAGCGTATTCTCGCTCGCCGTCTCGGACGCCTCCCACACGTAGTAGTATGGCAAAAGGTTGTTGCCGTTGATGTACTCGGCACCCGTAACGGCGGCTGACGTATCCGTGTTGAAGTACGCGACGGAACCACTGCCGGAGACGCTTGGTACATGACCTTCGTAGTTCACGATGTCGGTCGTGACGTTCAGCGTCGCAACCGCTCCGGAACCGAGAACCATCGTTCCTTCGTTGCCAGCCGTAGCCGTATATGTGCAATCGTCGGCGACATTCACCGTCGCACGGGAGAGATCGATTGCCGAGACATCTACGTTTGACGTGAAATAGACCGTGCCGCCAAAACCGTCGAGTTTCGCCAGCGTCGCCGACGCCGTCCCCTGGCACTCCACAATGCCGGTGTATTCGCGCACGTCAACCCAAGCATAGTTGGTGTCGGTCAATATTATACGTCCAGTGAACGAAGAACCGCCAACGAACTTGACAATGCCATTGTTCCCCGAGGAATCCGCCACGGTGACATAGCCAGAACCAGTCAGATTTGCGTCGCCAATCGTCAGCGTGTGGCCATATGGATCAAGCGTCGTCGGTTCGCTGGCCGTCCCTGTGAAATTGATCGGGAATGCCACCGTGCGGTCGCCGTCGGTCGCTGTTGCGAGCCTGAATGTGCCATATCCGAAATTCTGTGTCGGCGCGCCTCCGGCAGTCATGATGTCCTTCACTTCGATTACACCGTTGTTGGACAGATTGACCGTCACCTTGTTTGCATACGATCCCCAGTATCCCTTTACGGCCATGGTGCCGCCATTGACGTTGATTGTCTGGTTTCCGGCAGTGTAAACTGCCTGCATATACGAATCGCGAGCGATAAGCGACCCGGTGATGTTGTATGTTCCAGAGCCATACCAATGGCCAAGCAAAATGCCCTTGTTCTGCGCGCGATTGGTATAGATATCATGGCTTGACGTAGCGCCTGTCACATCGAGCTCGCCCGCAATGTTCACCGTGACATTGTTGCCTGTCTGATTCGTGTTCAACGTTTTCAACATAGGCGCCTTGACGACGTTGCCCGTTGGTATATCAAGCGTTCCATTGGAAATGCCGAGATAATTTCCATCTGGCACGGTAAAGCCATCAGTCGTGTTCACGGAATAAAGCGAGATTTGCGTTCCGCTTACAGTGGAATCGCTTGTGCGGTTGTCTATCGTTGTTGCAGCGGTCAAGCCGTCTGTAGCAGGATATTCTGCGGCCAGGGCAGCGACATCCGAAGCGGAGAGGACGCGATCGAAACCAAGCATGCCCGCAAACGCCATGCCAGTGCCAATCGCAAAATTGCCGGATGAGGGAACGCCCGTCCACACATTGCCAATCTGAAGTCCGTTTGCGGATGCAGGGAGCGAAAACGAGCTCGCCGGCGTCCCCGACGATATGCACCCCTCTGCCGTGCCGTCATCGCGGTAAAGCGACATAGCGCCAGTGTCGAAGTCGAACGTCGCAGTGTAGAGATGGTAGCCTGCCGTCACGGGCACGCTGGCAGCCCAATCGCCCGTAAAACCACCGCTAGACCAGTTTCCGAGTTTGACGTAATCGCCCTGGCGGTACATGACAAGCATCTTGTCTCCCGTCGAGCCGCTGCCAAGCGAAACCATTACCGCCTTTGTCGTTCCGTCGGATGCCATCCGCGAAACATCGGCGTAGAAAGCAATCGAGAAGGACGATGTTTTTTCACATGCACTTCCGGGATGCTCTCCGCTCTTTACTTCATAGACCATGCCCATGGATGATTTAGGCCCAGGACGCAGATTCGACGAAAATCCATTCCACTGCCAGGTAGAGAACCAGCCGCCAGGCGTCGCACCTACCGTCCCCATGAAGGAGAAAGGTTTGCGCGTAAACGTGATCGTATTCTCTGTGGTGGTATAGTCAATAGAAACGTCTTCGCTCGCCGAGGAAGAAACTGCGATTGTGGAGCTGTCGGCGAAAAGCTTGCCGTTGGTCGCGCCGAACTCGATGAAGTCGCTCTTCGTCTCGCCGGAGAACGTCGGCACCCGGATTGTCAGCGTCACGCCATCTGCTATGTAAAGCGGGCCGTTCACAATCAACTTGGAAGACTCGCTTGCGAACGAAAGCGTCGCATTCGCCTGGACGAAAAGCGCTGCCACCGTCTTTTCGCCATCAACGGTCGCCGTCATGTTCGCCGTGTTCAAGTTCACGCCGACGCCCGAACCGCCGGTAATCGTCGCACCAGTCGCCACCGTCTCCGCGGAGGTAACGCCTGTGTTGGACCAATAGTATATGTCATCGGAACTGCTTGAATCAAGAATTGCCAGATAATGCATTTGCATTTCAGGAATGTAGTTATTCGCGGAACAATACAAACCGCCGACCGTTATTGCCTGATATCCGTTTCCATCGTAAGAATCATGCAATCCAGTTGCCTCATAAACAGATGCCCCGTCTAGATAAAACCGCGTTCCCTGCAATCTTGTTGTCCCGCTTGTTGAGTTTCTCTCGTGGGACATGGCAAGATAATGCACATCATCAGTATCTTCGAGCGTGGATGTGCTACTAGATTTAATGCCCCAGGTGCCTGATGTGGTCTGCATAGTGCCATTATAAGAGCCTACGTAGTAGTTATTCGTTGACAGGGACACTCCATAGCGGGGATTCTGATTATTTCCCCAAAAAGACATTAAGCATCGAATCGAATCACTATCGTATGCGGCGTGTGATGTGCCAACAATAGCAGTTACAGGGAACGATTTCGCAGAGCTGCGCTTGAATACAAAGCCCTGCCCCTTTACTGTGCCAATGCCGTTTGAAACGCTATTCGCCGTAGCTGAACTTGTCCCCGACTGATAGAATGTAAACCCACCTCGAACAGCATTGTTGGCAAAGTCTCTGTTCCAAACGGCAACCGGCTTAACTACCGCCGCCCATGCGCCGCCTGTCGCGCATATGATGAGAACTAGGATAATGCCCTTCAATACCACCGTGAAGGGACGCACTGCCTTGCGAACAATACTTTGCATACCACACACACCTCGGCCCCTTGTTGTGTTGGGCTCGGCGCGGGACCTTTGACACCTAACCCAATTTTTCTGATCGCGGGACAGATCCGCTTTTCAGTTGATGATATAAGTTTACCAAAAATTCTTGCGTCGCGCAAGTGCCCTTTTTGCGACAATATTTGCGGCAATATTTGTCGCGCTGAGGCTAGGGGCGCAGGTAGCCAGGGCCGACATGAAGCGGCAGCAGGGGGCGGATTAATTGGGGGAGGCTCGCAACTTAGCGGTAGGTGAGGCCGGAAACTTCGCGAGGATGATCGCTTGTGCCGGAGACTGGCACGAAAGTGCCGATCCACTTCCAGCCGCCGCGCTTGGGCAATGTCATCTTCACGCGGTTCTCGCCTTTTCTAAGCTTGATCCGCGCAGGTTCGCGATACCAGTAGTCCTCATCGACCAGCGGAATCTCCTTCGGATTGCCGCCCGTAGCGGGATGAGTCCACTTCGGTGGGGCAATCTTCTCTCCGTTCAGCTCGATTGTTGCGCCATGCTTGTTCCATTCGCCGATCTTCGGCGTCGGCGCGTCGCGGCTGCGTCCGTCGGAACGCGAAAAGCCGGTCATGCCGATCCATGCGCCGCATTCCATGTCGCGTTCGCTCGTTATGACAGTCTCGAGCACGACCTTGCCGTCGTTTCCGGAGACATACGCCGCCTTCGGAAACCAGAAGTGCCTTGGATACACCGTCGCCTGCGGAATATCCCGCGCGAGCACCTTGCCGTCAGCGTCAGTCATGGTCCAGCGCATCTGCGTCTGGGCGACATAGGGGAAAGGATGCCTCATTCCGGCGAGAACCTTGTCGCGCTGGGCGATGGTGCGGCGCTCGAGGTCGGCGGCCAAGGCGAAGCGCGGATCGTCCGGCGCGGGGAGCCGCGCATAGAGCTCCGGCTCGTCCTTTTCGCGTCCGCGCCAAAAATTGTCCGAAATAAGCACTATCGCCGGATACACGGCATTCATCCTGACAACATCCTCGGTATCGGCGATCGCGTCGTCATGCCAGACGCCGATAATTGCGCCGAGGTGCTCCGACTTGTCTCCCCACCGGCAGGGCTGCTGGTAGGCGGCGACCGAAAGCAGTTCCTCGGGGTCGACATGGTTGATGTAGTAGCTGTTCTGCGAGTCGATATAAGGCGTCTTGTCGCCGCGCGGATCGTTCGCGCCCATCCAAAGCTGCTTTATCGACTGTCCGGGCAGCTTGAGCCCCGGCGACCAGCCCATCAGGGTGCGCCGGTTGTCGGTGACCTTCTTCGCCCAGTAGTCGAGGTGGCTCTGCGGCACTTTTTCGCCGCGCTCTCTGGCTTCGTCGGTGCCTAAATGGATTATCGGCATCTCGCTCTCCGGGACGAGCGAGCAGAGTTCGTCGATAAGCTCGCCTAGAATCACCTTGGCCTTGTCGTCCGCGAGATTTCCGATACCCGTCGCCTTGCGGAAGGCGAGCGTGTGGCCGGGCATGTCGAGCTCGGGTATGACCGTTACGCCGCGCTTTCTCGCGAACGCGACGACATCCTTGAATTCTGCCTGCGTGTAGAACTTGCCGACATTGCGCGAAAACGCCTCCTTCTTCTGAAGTTCGGGATGGATCTTCGACTCGAGGCGCCAGCCGTAGTTGTCCGTCAGATGCCAGTGGAATACGTTGTACTTGTAGGCCGCGAGCATTGAGATAACGTCCTTTATCGACGCTACGCTCTGGTAGTTGCGTCCGCAATCGAGCATGAGGCCGCGATACCTGAACTCCGGCCAGTCGTAGATGGTGCAGTCGGGAATGGCGACGCCATCGGCCTCGGCGAGTTTCGTCAGCTGGCGGAAGGTCGCCAGCGCATAGCGCCGCCCATCCGCGTCGCCCGTCACCTTCGGTCGGCCGCCCTTCACCCTCAGGCAGTATGCGCCCGGGAGATCGTGCGCGGCAAGCTTCGCGACGGCGCCCGCGCCTGGCAGCACGATTCGCGGACGGGGCATCAGCTCGTCCAGCACTGCAGCATGCAGCATGGTCGCCGCCAGAGCGGCGGCGGCGGCAATCGCAAATCGTTTCATGATGTTAATTATACCAAAAGATCGGCCGCCGCGGCAACGCCTTTTATGGTATAATATGTAGCATGCCTAAATTGAAAAACAACGCCCTACGCTCGTGGCTCACTATCGCGCTTGTCGCGGCCGTGTTCTTTGCCATGGTCAGGGCAAACCCAAACGCCTCCAGGTTGCGCGATCTTACGCAGCTCGAGTTCTACAGCGCCCTCGACGAACACAAGGTGATGGAGCCGGTCGTGCGCCACCTCGACCGGGAGGCGGGCGAGACGTATCTGACGGGCGAGCTGGAGGGCGGCGACAAGTTCGTCGTGCGCCTCGTGCCGGGCGAGAATGAGCGGCTTATGGACGATCTTCTCGCCGCGGGAGTCAAGGTCGAGATACGCGAGCACAAGAGCGCGATATCGCCCTTCATAATGCAGACGCTTTTCTTCGTCGGCATGATGGGGCTGATGTACTGGTTCTTCTACCGCAAGGTCGGCGGCGAGGGGGGGCCGTTCGGCTTCGGCAAGTCCAAGGCGAAGATACTGAACGTCAAGGCCGACATGAAGAAGGTGACGTTTGCGGATGTCGCCGGCGTCGACGAGGCGCGCGAAGAGGTGCAGGAGATCGTGGAGTTCCTGAAGGAGCCCGCGGCGTTCAAGAAGCTAGGCGGGCGAATTCCGAAGGGCGTGCTGCTCGTGGGGCCGCCCGGCACTGGCAAGACCCTTCTCGCCAAGGCCATCGCGGGCGAGGCCAACGTGCCCTTCTTCGCGATGTCGGGCAGCGATTTCGAAGAGATGTTCGTCGGAGTCGGCGCGAGCAGAATGCGCGACATGTTCGCCGAGGCCAAGAAGCGCGCGCCGTGCATAGTCTTCATCGACGAGATAGATTCCATCGGCATGAAGCGCACGGGGGCCGGCGCGATGGGCGGCAGCCACGCCTACGAGCAGACGCTCAACACGATGCTTGTGGAGATGGACGGGTTCGACGCGAACGAGGGAGTCATCGTGATCGCGGCGACCAACAGGCCAGACACGCTAGATGCGGCGCTACTGAGGCCGGGACGCTTCGACCGTCAGGTGGTCGTCGAGCTGCCGACGCTCAAGGGGCGCACCGAGATTCTCGAGCTGCACGGCAAGAAGATCAAGTTCGCTGAAGGCACCGACCTCAACCAGATCGCGCGCGGCACGCCCGGCTTCTCGGGCGCAGATCTCGCGAACCTCCTGAACGAGGCGGCGCTGCTCGCCGTAAGAAAGAAGCTTGAGGCGGTAGACATGGCGACGCTCGAGGAGGCGCGCGACAAGGTGCTCTGGGGACGCGAGAGGAAGTCGGCCGGCTATTCGCAGAAGGAGCGCGAGACGACGGCCTGGCACGAGTCGGGCCATGCGCTGCTGCAGCTTCTGGTGAAGCACGCCGACCCTCTGCACAAGGTTACGATAATTCCTCGCGGGCGCGCCCTCGGCGCGACGATGTCACTGCCCGAGAAGGACATACTAAACCGCACCAGAAGCTACTTCCTAGACCAGATGGTAGTATGCTGCGGCGGGCGCATCGCGGAGCAGCTTTTCACGGGCGACATCTCGACAGGCGCTTCGCAGGACATAAGGCAGGTCACCGAGATCGCCCGCGAGATGGTGTGCCGCTACGGCATGAGCGACAAGTTCGGCTTCCAGGCGTTTGCGGAAGAGAGCCGCTGGACGGCCGAGCCGCTGCCTCCGGCGTTCAGCGAAGAGACGAGCCGCGCGATAGACGAAGAGGTGTCGCGCCTTGTCTCGGAGGCCTACAAGATAGCCGAGAAGCTCATCGGCGAAAACAGGGAGAAGCTCGAGAAGCTCGCCACTACCCTTATCGAGAAGGAAACCATGGACGGCGCCGAAGTCAGGGCGCTCCTGGGGCTCGAAGAGGCCGCAGCCGAAACTTCAAGCGAGGAGGCGTAATGGAAATCAACGTCAGCACATCGGCGATAATCCAGATAGCGATACTCTATCTGGCGATATACGCGATACTCAAGAGCGCGAAAGGCTCGCGCTTCGGACAGGCTCTGCTGGGCGTCGGCCTGCTGGCGGCGCTGTCGGCGATCTTCACCTTCGTGCTGCACTTCGACGTGCTGTCGAGGATAGTGCAGTGGATACTCATCTACCTCGCGCTTTCGACGGTCGTGATCTTCCAGCCGGAGATACGCCGCATCCTCGCGACGGTCGGTGCGTTCGGAGCGTTCGACAAGCCGAAGTACACGTCGGACGGTGCGGCCGAGCCGGAGTTCGTCGTGTCGACGCTTCTCGCGCTGGCCGACAGGAAGATCGGCGCGCTTCTCGCCTTCGAGCGCGGCATATCGCTACGCGGCTACGAGGCGACTGGCGTCAGGCTCGACGCCCTCTTCTCGCGCGAGCTGGTGCAGAGCATATTCACCCCGCCGCTTCCGCTGCACGACGGCGGCATGACTCTCAGGTACGGGCGCATATCCTCCGCGCACTGCATCTTCCCGGTGTCGAACAATCCCGACCTTCTGGCGAGCGGCATGCGGCACCGTGCGGCTGTCGGGCTCTCCGAGGAGACCGATGCGCTCGTAGTGGTCGTGTCGGAGGAGTCGGGCGCAGTTTCGATCGCGCACAACGGCAGGCTCTTCAGGTACTACGGCGACATGCGCGAGGCCGCATTGAGGCGCTGGGTCAACAAGGCCATGCGCGAGGGCGAGGTCGGCGTCAGCTTCGCGGCTCGCGTCTACGACTGGATCGTCGAGCGCCGCAAGGCCAAGGCCAAGAAAGAGGCCGCGAAAGAGGAGGCCAAGTGATGAAAGACAAGAAACGCCCCGTGCTCAACTTTCTGCGCAACATCCTCAAGCTCTTCACCGAGAACTGGGGGCTGAAGCTTCTGGCGCTAATGCTCGCGATAATCATATACCATTCACTCAAGACAGGCGACGGTTACTACTATCACCCGAACAATGACAGGCAGCTCTTCCAATACAGATAACAGAAAATCCGAACGCCACGCCCTGGGCTGGATTCTCTTTCCCATAGCGCTCTTTCCGCTGGTCGCGCTTCTGACATACGACTGGCATTCGATCGAGGCGCTTCAGACTCCGCCACGGCCGAGCAGCAACTGGATCGGCGCACTGGGCGACGGCTTCGCATACATCGGCTACTCGGCGGTCGGCCTCGCGATCTGGGTAGTGCCGGCGCTTTGCATCGTGGCGGGGCTATGCCGCATCACTGGGCGGCGGCTCCATACCGGAATGCGCAAACTCTGGCTGCTCGCGTTCGTCACGAGCGCCGCGTGCCTCATGCAGTCCGTCCAGGGCAACGCGCCCGGCATGGATGCCCTTCTCTCGTCGCTCAACATATCGGACGCTGGCGGTGTCGTGGGCTACCTTCTGATGACGAGGCTTCTCGCGCCGCTGATCGGCGACTTCGGGGCGGTGATACTGATGGCGATAGTCCTTTGCGCGTCGATGGTCTGCGTCGTCGGCATAGGAAACCTCGCGAAGATCTTCAAGGCCGTGCTGCGCTGGATGCTCGCTGGCGGCGGACGCAGCGCCGGCGAAATGCCAGCCGAGCCCGAGAGCGGCTCGTCGCCGGCCTACGACGCAGAGCAGGAGAAGTATATGGCGGCGCTCAGGGCGAAGGAGGCCGCGAAGCGCCAGCGCGAAGAGGAGAAGCGCCTTGCAAGGGAAGAGAAGATCAGGGTCAAGGAGGAGAAGCGCCTCGCCAAGGAGCAGGCGAAGGGGCAGGCGCTGATCGAGAAGCAGAACGCGGCCGCGAGGGCTCAGATGCAGGCCGGCGAGGCGGAGACGACGGACAAGGGGCCATACATGCTGCCGCCTGTCAGCCTGCTGAATCCGCTGCCGCGGACGACCGCGGACCACGGCGACGTCGGCGAGATGAGCGAGCGCCTCATAAAGACGCTGCAGATCTTCGGCATCGACGCTACGATGGACGGCACGGTGGAGGGTCCGGTGGTCACGAAGTACAAGATCGCCCTCGCCCCGGGAACGAGATACAACGCGGTGACGAGCCTGTCCGACAACCTGATGGGCGCGCTGCACGCAAAGTCGCTCCGAATCGAGGCGCCGATACCCGGCGAGGATCTCGTCGGCATCGAGGTTCCGAACAGGAAGGCGGTCGGCATAAGCTTCCGCGAGATATTCGAGTCGGACGCGTGGAGGAATTCGAGGGCTGAGCTGCCGCTGCTCTTCGGAAAGGATGCGGCGGGCAGGGAACTAGTCGCCGACCTCGCGTCGATGCCGCACATGCTCGTCGCAGGCGCCACGGGACAAGGCAAGTCGGTCTGCCTCAACTCGCTCATAAACGGACTTCTCATGACGCGCACGCCGGAGCAGCTGAAGCTCATCATGGTGGACCCCAAGAGCGTCGAGTTCACGTGGTACGCGACGATTCCGCACTTGCTCGTGCCGGTCATCACCGACAACCGCAAGGTGGTCTTCGCGCTGCATTGGGCCGTAGCGGAGATGGAGAAGCGCCTGAAGCTCTTCGCGAGGGCGAAGGTCAAGAACATCTACGACTTCAACCACCGCAAGACCTTCACGCAGACCGACATGTTCGGGTCGGACGACACGATCAACGGCGACATACCACGTACAGTGCCATACATCGTGATCATCATCGACGAGGTTGCGGACCTCATGGCGGCGGCTTCGAAGGAGGTGACACCCGACATCTCGCGCCTTACTGCGAAGGCACGTGCGGCTGGCATACACCTCATACTCGCGACGCAGCGTCCCGACGCGAAGATAATCACCGGCACGATCAAGGCGAACATACCGGGGCGCGTCGCGTTCAAGACCGCGACATCGATCGACTCGCGCACGATCCTCGACGACACCGGGGCGGAGAACCTCATCGGCAAGGGCGACATGCTCTTCAAGACGAAGGATGGGCTTCTCATCCGCGCACAGGGCGCATGGATCAGCGATGACGAGATCGGGCGCATCACGCAGTTCATCGAGCAGCACGCCGACGTGCAGTTCGACGACACGTTCGCGAAGAAGCTCGGCAGGGTCAAGGAGGCGGCGATCGACGATCCGTTCGCGTCGAACGAGGACGATCCCGACAACCAGCAGGGCGGAGGCGACAGCATGCCGAGTTCGCGCGAGATGGTCAAGGCGGCCGAGGATGCCGACCTCTACAAGCGCGCGCTCGAATGCATCATCAACACGAAGCGCGCCTCGACGTCGCATTTCCAGCGTCGCCTCGGCATCGGCTACAACCATGCGGCGAAGCTCTGCGACAAGCTCGAGGACGCGGGGGTGATCGGTCCGCAGAAAGGCGCAGGTCCGCGCGACATACTCATGGACCAGGACCAGCTGCTTGCGATATTCAACGAGTCCGGAAACGGCGGAGCGGGAGATGTTGCGGACAATGGCGCCGCTACCGACGATGCGGACACAACGGGAGACCTATTCAGCACTGAGGAGGAACAATGATAGAATTCGGAAAGACATTGCGCGAGGCCAGAGAGGCCAAAGGCCTTACGATAAACCAGCTGGCCAACGCGACTAACCTGATGCACCAGATCGTGGCTGATCTGGAGGAGGAGAACTTTTCCAGGATAGCGGCGCCGATCTACGGCCGCGGCTTCGTAAAGCTGTACTGCGAGGCGGTCGGGCTCGACCCCAAGCCGCTGATTGCGGAATACATGGCGATTTTGAACGGAGACCGAGAGGTTGCGATACACGTTCGCCCAAGGCCGGCGACGCCGCCGCCCACTCCGCCGCCCCCTCCGCCGCCGGCCCCCGAGCCCGAGCCGCAGCCGAGGGTCGTCTCGCTTTTCGACGAGCCGCAGCCAGAGCCACAGCCCAGGCCGGTCGCAGCGCCTGTGTTCGAGTCGAAGCCCGCGCCTGTGTTTGCGCCGAAGCCACCGGCACCAGTCTACGCTCCGGAGCCTGAGCCGACGCCGGCAGAAGTTCCGTTGGCCGCGCCTCGCAAGCGCCTTGCACCGCTCCGCCCGCCGTCACCATTGCCAGATCCCAAGTCGGCGCAGATGCCGTCGCTGCCGAGCAACACATGGCGCGTCCTGCTCGTCGCGGGCGTTGCGATTGCGGTGCTGTGGGTTGCGGCGCTCGGGGTAAAGGCGCTGTACCGTGCGACGATGACTCCGCCCGACCAGCCTGCAGATGCCGCAGAAGCCCCAAAAATAGAGGCTCCTGCGCCTGTCGTGGAAACTCCGCAGACGGGGCCCAGAACGCCAATCGAAATACCCCCGCTTTACATCGACTGAAATTTAGCGTATAATTATCACATAATCGAAAGGATCAACCTAACCATGGAAATAGTTATCTGCAAGACAAAAGAGGAAGCCTCCAAGCTCGCGGCTGACATGATCACCGCCGCAGTCAAGAAGAATCCTAAGACCGTGCTAGGCCTCGCGACGGGCTCGACGCCTGTCCCGATGTATACCGAGATGGCCAAGGCTGTCAAGGCGAAGAAGGTCTCCTACAAGGACGTCAAGACGTGGAACCTTGACGAGTATGTCGGCCTTCCCGGAACGCACGACCAGAGCTACCGCTATTTCATGAACAAGAACCTGTTCGAGAAGATCGACATCAAGATCTCCAACACGCATGTTCTCAATGGCATGGCGAAGGATCCCGTCAAGGAGTGCGAGAAGTACGAGGCCCAGATCAAGAAGGCCGGCGGCATCGACATCCAGGTGCTCGGAATCGGGTCGGACGGCCACATCGCGTTCAACGAGCCCGGCACCTCGCTCAAGAGCCGCACTGGCGTCGTCTACCTCACGCCTTCGACGATCAAGGACAACGCCCGCCTCTTCTTCAAGGGCAAGGAGGACGAGGTTCCCACCCGCGCGCTTTCGATGGGCGTCGGCACGATCTGCGAAGCCAAGAAGATCATCCTGCTCGCTTTCGGCAAGAACAAGGCCGATGCGGTGAAGGGAATGGTCGAGGGCGGCATCAGCCAGTTCTGCACCGCCTCGGCTCTTCAGGAGCACAATGACGCTTGGATCTTCTGCGACGAAGAGTCGGCTTCGAAGCTCAAACTCCGCAACTACTACGCGTGGCGCAGCGCGACTAAGCTCGGTCTATGAGCGAAGAGGCATTTGTAAGCTTTCTCTGCGGCAACTGCCGCACAGAGCTTGAGGCCACGCTGGACATGGTCGGCGAAGAGACCGAATGTCCGGCGTGCGGCGCCAGGCTCATTGTACCCGAGCCGCCCAAACCCGTGGAGGAGACACCAGTCGTCCGCCACGAGGAGGGCGAGCTTGACGATGCGGCGAAAAAGGCCCTGAAGAGCCGTACGATCCGCATCGAGCTCGGGGATCTGGGGTTGTGAGCTCCAGGCGGAGAAAAGCCAAACGCGGAAGCAGGCGAATCTCGCTCTTGGGCGGGATCGCCCTTCTTCTGTTTTTGGCTCTCTTCTCCGCCGCATCCGTCTGGTTCGTGCACCATCCCCGCCGTTGGGTGGAGCGCATGTGCCTCGAGTATCCCTCGATCGTAACGGCTCCCCTTCTTTCGGTCGGCAACGCGGTAGGCGACATAACCGACGGACTTGGCTGGACGGGCCACGACGCGATCTACGAATACGACGTCGAGGCGCCAGAGGGCGAAGTGCTCTTCGCGGGCGCTCCCAGGCGCACGGGCTCGCCTGCGCCCAACGACATAGTGGTGCTCGACCGCGGCGAGTTCAAGATTGGCTGGTCGCCCAAGCTGCGCCATCCGGTGTGGTGCGCATACCATGTCGCAAAGGAGGCGAAATATCCCGTCGGGCAGCGCCCCAACTTCAGCCGCGACAGGAGCGTTCCGAGCGCGCCGGCACCTTCCGACTACGAACATTCGGGCTACGACCGTGGACACATGGTCCCCAACTTCGCGATAAAGACCCGCTACGGCGACGACGACCAGCGGCAGACTTTCATGATGTCGAACATAGCGCCACAGCGTCCGGCGCTGAACCGCGGAGCATGGCGCGACGTCGAGCATCGCATCGCCCAGCTGTGGACGGCGAGGTACGGCGAGATATGGGTAATCGTCGGCTGCATATCTTCGCCCGACAGCCTTGAGACGGTTAGCGGAACTGATGTCGACGTGCCGCAGCAGTTCTATCAGGTGATAGTGGCTCAGGAGGGAATGGACGTAAGGGCGCTCGCGATTCTGCTGCCGCAGGATGTGCCATACGGCGCATACGCCGCGCGCCATTTGATTTCCATCGACGAACTTGAGAAGCTTTCGGGATTCGACTTTCTGCCGGAGCTGCCCGAATTCATTCAGAGCCCCCTCGAATCCGAACTGCCTTCGCGCCTTTGGCCGATTCGCTGGCAGGATATAGTTGATCAGGTGCTCTCGCGCATGTCGAACGACTGATGCGCAGTCGGCGCGTCATGCAATGATGCCCAACAAGTCCTTCAAGGCGGCGATCTGTGATCCGTTGCCTATCGTGTAGAGCACATCGCCAACCTTGAATTCCGTCTCGGGGCCCACGTTGCGTATCATCTCTCCGTCACGCTCGAGCGAGACGACAGAAGCGCCAGTCTTGGCCCTTATGTTGAGAGAGACGACAGTGCCGCCGATCGCAGGGGAATCCATCTCCAGCTTGAGCTTGTGCACGACCCCTTCCGGAAGCTTGAAGGTGAGCATCGCGCCCAGCTTTGCGCGGCGCTCGTCCGCTGTAAGGGCCTCGTCGAAGCGGGTTGCCGCGCGGCGTCCGGCCTTCTGGAACGACTTCCACCCGAGCGCGCCGACCAGAAGCAGCACGCAGTTGATCATCCAGCGAGCCCACCTCTCGTCGGGCGTGAGGTTCACGTTGATCATCACCGCCTCAAAGAAGAAGAGCGCGGCGACCGCGATCTGAACGACGACGGTCACGAAGTGGCGTACGGCCTGCTGCCACTTCGCGTCGCCGGCTCCAGTCAGAACTGTCGCGAGCATGTTGCCGAGGGTTCCGGCGATTCGAACGGCGGGGGCGAGCATCGACACTATGAAAAGGTTGACCGTTAGGCAGAAGAATATGCGCTTGTGGGCATCGAAGAAGAACGAGAAGTTCGACCAGTCCTTGCCGTTAAGTATCGAGAAGATCAGAGCGACAGCGAAGTTCAATACGGCTATCACGCCGAGCTGCACGAAGCAGTGCCTGACGAGACGGTGGATCCTCGCCTCCTTGCGCTCGCCGTTGTACTTCGCGATGAACGTGCGATACGCCTCTAGGGCAGACATCACCTTGGCAGGAGTATGCGCGACGACCCAGTCGCTCGCGCCGTTCGACACCTTGATTAGCAGAGGATTCAGCAGCGTCGTCAGAAGCGAGACGGCGATGACGATGTTGAACATCGGACTTTCCGTGTCGCCGGTCACGGTGACGTAGAGCATGCCGACGAGAAATGCGAACTCGCCTGTCTGCGCGAGCCCAAGCCCCATCTGAATGGCGTTCTTGAGGCTCTCGCCTCCGAAGAGCGCGCCGAAAGTGCAGTTTAGCGTCTTGCCGACAATCACAGCCGCAGAAACGAGCAGAATCGCCGGCCAGTGACGCAGACACGCCGTCGGATCGAGCAAGAGGCCGATCGACACGAAAAACACGGCGGCGAACATCGACTTAAGCGGCTCGGCCAGCTCGGAAAGGCGGTGACGCACATCGCTCGCCGCGCCGAGCAATCCGACAAGAAACGCGCCTAGAGCCAGCGAGAAGTCGAACTTGAAGGCAACCCAGGAGACCAGGAAACAGCATCCGAGAATTGTGAGGAGAAGAGCCTCGTCGTCATGCCGCTTCGAGACGGATTTCAGAAGCCTCGGCACAAGCACGAAACCGGCGACGATCACCACAAGGAAGAATACGAAGAGCCCGCCCAGAGACGCGCCTGCCGCAAGCAGCGAAAGCTGCCCGCTCTGCGCGACGCCCGTCACAAGCGCGAGTATGCCGACGGTTGCTATGTCTTCGCAGACTGATGTTCCGAGCGCATACTTTACGAACGGCCTGTCGCTCCACTTCATCTCGTCGATCACCTTCGCAAGCATGGTGGTCGCCGAGTCGCATATGGCCGCTCCCAGAAAGAGGGAAGGTACCGAAGTCCATCCGAAGACGTGGCGGCCTATCGTGTAGCCGACCCACGTCATGACTATCGTATCGATTATCGCGGCCGGGACGGCGACGCCCCTTATACGCTTCATCTGCGACGTCGAGAACCCCAGACCCATCGTGAACATGAGGAAAACGACGCCGAGCTGCCCGATCGTCCTTACGGACTGCTCATCCGCGAGGAAGCTGCCGCCCCATGTGTATTTCCCCAAGAGAATGCCGGCCAGTATGTAGCCGACAACCTTGGGGAACTTAAGCTTGGCGAAGATGATCGACGCGAGACCCGCGGCTGCCATAAGCATCGCAAGGTCTTGGAAGAACGCACCTTCGCTCATTTCATACCTATCCCGCCCTTGGACGGATTACTTGGTGACCTTACGGCCCTGAACGCCGGCGGCAGTCGCCGCGTTGGCCTTGGCCTTCTCGCGCGGACGGAGCGAGCGGACGGCTTCGCCGGCCTTCCACATCTCGCTGTCGTGCATATCCTGCAGCTTCTTGGCCATGAATTCCTTGTAGTCTGGGCGACCGGTGTCTCGGATGACCTCGCGGGCCTCCTGCATCTTCTTCGTCGAGGCATAGAGGCGTTTGAAGATCGGCTCGTTGACCTTGCGGAAGATCGGACGCCACTTGAGCGCACCATGCTGCGCCGTCTGCGAGCAGTTGGAGTACATCCAGTCCATTCCGTTCTCGTCCACGAGGCGGGCCAGCGACTGCGTAAGCTCCTCGCAGGTCTCGTTGAAAGCCTCGCTCGGGCTGTGGCCGTTGGCGCGAAGAGTATAGTACTGAGCCTCCATCACGCCGCAGAGCGCACCCATCAGTATGCCGCGTTCGCCGACGAGATCGCTGGTAACCTCCTTCTCGAAGGTCGTCGGGAAGAGATAGCCGGAGCCGACCGCAATGCCAATGGCGAGCGTGAGGTCGAGAGCCTTGCCGGTAGCGTCGCGGGCGACAGCGTAGGAGCTGTTGATTCCGGCGCCGTTAAGGAAGTTGCGGCGGACGTTCGTGCCGGAACCCTTGGGAGCTACCATGATCACATCGACGCCAACCTTCGGCTTGACGCCCGTGAGCTTGTTGTAGACGTAGGCGAAGCCGTGGCTGAAGTAGAGAGCCTTGCCGGCGGTCACATACTTCTCGATCTTCTTCCAAACCTCGGCGACGGAGCCGTCGGAGGTGAGCATCATGATAATGTCGCCCTTCTCTGCGGCCTCCTCGATTGAAAAGAGCGTCTCACCGGGAACCCAGCCATCCTTGATCGCACGGTTCCAGCTGGAGTTCGCACCCTTGCCCTTGCGCTGGCCGATAATCACGTTTATGCCGTTGTCGCGCATGTTCAGAGCCTGCGCAGGGCCCTGGATGCCATAGCCAAGAACGGCGACTGTCCTGTTCTTTAGGATCTTCTGCGCCTTCTTGAGGGGAAACTCCTTGCGGGTAACCACGTTTTCGACTACGTTGCCGAACTTTATCTTCATTGTCTTGCTCCTGTGAATTTGGCCGCCTTTGCGACTTTCGTGTATTATATCATATATCACGCGCGTTCGCAACGCATCGCAACCCCGAAAAAATGGTGGGCGATACTGGACTCGGACCAGTGACCCCTACCGTGTGAAGGTAATGCTCTAACCAACTGAGCTAATCGCCCGGGGTGCCAAAACGGTGAATAGTATATCATAATGCGCCGCGACGTGCAAGTGCCACGGGCGGCGCGGCTTCACGGCTTTATGACATCCTTGCCCTTCAGCGTGCAGAAGCGGATATCTTTCTCGCCGGAGCCCTCGAATATCACTCCGACATCCGGCGGATCGTCTTTGCTTCTGCCGGCGATTAGGCAGAGGTCGCTGTAAGATGCGCGGCCAGGCTCGATGACAAGCCCTTCGTTCCAGCTCTGTCCGTCGTCCCAGCTCGTGCGCAGCGTGAGGTTGCTTCTGCCGCCCGCATTGCAGTTGGAGAATACGAGCATCTCCTTCGGATACGTCTTCGATCCTACCTTGCGCCCGGCGAAGTTTCTGCCCACCGGGTAAGTCATAAGCTGCGCGTTGCATGCGCCGTCCTTCAAGTTCATGTCTGTCCAGTGCGTCCAAGTCTCGCCCTTATCCCTGCTCTCGAATATCTCACGCGCTCCAGCCGCCTTGCGCGAGTTGATCATCAGAGCACCGCTCGAGAGCTCAGCCACCTTGCATTCATCGCCTGGACCGTCCGTCGGCTTTCCGTACGCCTTCCAGGTCTCGCCGCCATCTTCGCTGCCGAACAGCGCAACCTTCTTGCCTACCCACACGATTGTGTGAAGCAGGGTGCCGTCCTTGGTCTGCATGCCTGAGCCGGAGGTGATGAACACGAAACCCTTCTGCGGCCATCCTGCCGGACGTATCGCGTCGGTTATATCCTTCGGCTCGCCCCAGGTTTTGCCGTTGTCTGACGAAACCTGCACATACTGCTTGTATATGCCAGCCGCCTTGACATACTCGGCCACGTTATAGAAAAGGAAAATCTTCCTGGCTTTCGCGTCGACGATGAAGCTAGGGTCGCTACCGGCCCACTTCTCTTCGTCGGACCACTTCCATTCATGCGAGTATTTGGACGGCGCCCAGTTCCTACCTCCGTCCTTGCTCGTGCGTATCGCGATATTGATCCGCTGGTAGTCATTCTTAGGACCGCCTTTTCGGTTGAGGTCGTAGATGTGGTCCTCGCGAGCGTCACACGCCGCAACGAGAGTCTTGCCGTCCGGCGCCATGCAGAGCGCAGGTATCCGGTAGGTGTTGATTCCGGAATCGCCCGCCTTCCAGAGCACGACCTGCTTGGAGGCGGCGGATTTTACCTGTTTCGGCTTGTCGCCGCCCTTCTTCTTGGGGGCGCCACAGACAGCCAGCGAAACAGCCAGCGCAGTCAGAAGAACAACTTTCATTTTCATATCTATTCTCCGTAATACTTCAAACACCAGATTCGAACGCGACAATTAAGGACGGAACGACACCTTGAAGCCGTCTACGATCATGTCGTAGCGGCGCAGGGTGTCGGAGCCGATCCTGTTCATTGTAGGATCGCGCGAGTCGACAACCAGAGGACTTATCTCAAGCGCGAGGTCGCGTCCAACGATGAGCCGCCCGCTCTCGCCTCTCTGCGGCGCAAGATCGGTCGAGCCGTTTATGTCTATGGCCGAGAAGTCCGCCTTCTCGCCCGTCGCCGGCCAACCTGTCGCCGAAAGCAGGAACGTCATCGAAGCGCCCGAATCGACAATCATGCCGAATGCCTTGTCGCCGTTCACCGCCTTGAGCACTATGCTCATCGGATCTCCGGGAAAGCGCGTCGTCCATTTGTCGAAACCCTTGCGGGCCTCATCGCCGGGGCAGAACACGACCTCGCCCCTTGAAAGCGACAGTACGAACGGGACACGTCCTATAGTGCTCATGCCGAGTATGCCATCCACCCTCACGCCCATCGATGCGGGGAGATGCGAAAGGTTGAGGGCCATCGCGCCGAAATCGCCGAACTTTGCGCCGCCGATGTCGAGCGACTCCACACGGAAGAAGGCCGGAGAGCCCTCCACGTTCGAATCGCCCATGAGCATTACAGGCTGCAGCTTGACGTCGGGCAGAGCACTCTTCACGAACGCCAGGTCGAATGTGGTGTGCGTAGCGCCGGTGTCGAGCAGCAACGTGCAGTCGACCCCGCCAAGCTTCGCCTGAACGAACGGCATGTTGCGCTCTTCGAGCACCATCATGGCCACACGCACCTCATTCGTCGGCGCTGTTGCAGACCAAAAAGGGTCGCCTTCTGCGCCTTGAACCGGCATCATGCTCTGTGCGAGCAAGGCTATCGCGGCAAACGTAGTCATCGTCATCTCCTCTCAATGTAGAAAACCTTGTCGCCCACGCGGCAGCGCGGAGTCTTCAGCGTGGCCCACGTTCCGCGTCCGGCAGATTCAAGCACTTCATCGTCGCGGCGCAGCTCGCCGGCCTCAAGTTCGACAACGCCTGTCGTCGAGCCGTGTATCTGTATCGTGTCGCCCCGCCGCAGCTCATGGTCCTGAACCTTCACCTGGGCGATTCCCGCCTTTATGAAATAGTCGATCACAATGCCGATGTGACGTTTGACGGTGGACGAAAGCGAATTTTCACTATCGGTGAACTGTCCTGCGCCCGGCCGGCCGAAGTAGAGACCGTGGGCGAATTCGCGGTGGAAAACCTTCTTTACTTCTTCTGTCAGCTCAGCGACGAGCGCCGGCGTGTACCCGCAGGACATTACGGCGTCGACTGCTCGCCTGTAGGCCGCAACGACAGTCTTGACATACTCCGCGTTCCTGGCGCGCCCTTCGATCTTGAAGCTGCTGATGCCGGCAGCGACGAGCTTGTCGATGAACCCGAGCGAGCAGAGGTCTTTTGCCGACATCACCGTGTGCGGCTCGACCCAGAATGCGGTATCGCTCTCGTGTATCGGGTTGCCCTCGTCGTCAGAGAAGAAGTCCACAGCCTTTACGAGATAGCGCCGCCTGCACGGCTGGTTGCACTCTCCTCGACAGGCGCTCTTGCCGAAGGCGTCATGGCTCATGAAACAGCGTCCCGACTCAGCAACGCACTGCGCGCCGTGCACGAAGCATTCGACCTCGATCGGAATCTTTCGGACGATCTCGGCCACCTCCGCAAGAGTGCATTCCCTTGCCAGCACGACCCGCGATGCGCCCTGCGATGCAAGAAAGTTCGCCGCGGCGGAGTTCGAGGTCGACATCTGGGTCGAGACGTGAAACTCTACTCCATGCTTGCGGCAGAGATCGACAACCCCCCAGTCCGCCACGATGAACGCATCCACATACGGCTTGGCTGCTATTATCGTATTTTCGACAGTCTCGATCTCGCCCTCGAACATTATCGCGTTCAGGGCGAGATAGGCCCTGGCCCCGCTCGCCCTGCACCGGCGTGATATCTCGGGCAAGTCGTCCACCTTGAAGTTGACGCCGCTTCTCGCGCGCATATTGAAGGTTCCGAGGCCGAAATAAACGGCGTCGGCACCTGCATCTATCGCAGCCTGGAGGCAAGTGAAGTCGCCTGCAGGCGCGAGTATCTCGGGACGCTTATTCAACAGGTGCGCAGTTTATGTGCAGCTCGCGGATGAGCCGCTGGCGCATCGCCGGGATGCGGGCCTTGAAGCACTCCCACGATTTGTTCTCGGGCTGGGTCCAGAGACATTCGGCGAGAGCGCACATCCTGGGCCACATCTTCCACTCCAGTTCGCTGCCGTTCCAGGTGTATTCGCTCCAGTTGTTGCCCTGACCGCCGAGTATGTGGCCAGCCTGATCGTCTGGGATGCCTGCAGTGGGATTGAACGAGTAGCAGCGCTCGAGCGTCGCCTGGAAGCCGTAGTTGATGTATTCGTATGGATCATCCTTCAAACCCTGCGGATTGTCGATATAGCATGGATCCACCGGACACATGACGGCGTCGTTTCCGCGGGCCGCGGCCTTGATGCCGCCTTGCGGACCGCGCCAGCTCATGATGATCGTATCCTTGCCGGGCTCGCCGTCGAGAACTTCGTCCCAACCGATCGCACGCTTGCCCTTGGCGGCGAGATACTTGGTGAAGTGGTCGGTCATCCAGCCCTGCAGACCCTCTTCGCCCTTGAGGCCTAGGTCGGCGATGCGCTTCTGGCACTTCGGGCACGTGGCCCAGACGGTCTTCGGGGCCTCGTCTCCGCCGATATGGATGAACGGACCGGGGAACAGCTCGCACACTTCGTCCAGAACGTCCTCAAGGAACTTAATCGTCGCGTCGTTGCCGCCGCAGTAGATGTGCTCGCTGACGCCCCAGCGACACCACGGCTCGAACTGCTCGCCGGTGCAGCCAAGTTCGGGATAGGCGGAGATTGCGGCCAGAGCGTGGCCCGGCAGCTCGATCTCGGGGACTACCGTGATGTGGCGCTTTGCGGCGTATTCAACAATCTCCTTCACGTCCTCCTGCGTGTAGTAGCAGGGACCATACGGAATGTTGTTGTTCTCCCAGTGGTCCTCGTTGCCGGGGGTCTTGAGTACGACAGGCAGGGGGCTGCCGGGACGGACCGAGCCTATGTCGGTCAGGCGGGGATACTTCTTGATCTCGATTCGCCAGCCCTGATCCTCGGTAAGGTGCCAGTGAAGCACATTGAGCTTGTTGAGGGCCATCGCGTTTATGGTCTTCTTAAGCTCCTCCTTGCCGAAGAAATGGCGGCAGTCGTCGAAAAGAATCCCGCGCCATTTGAAGCGGGGCGTGTCGTCGATCGTGACGCAAGGCACCTTGCCGTCTTCGCTGATGAGCTGACGGAGGGTCTGCATGGCATAGAACTTGCCGGCTTCATCGGACGAGGCGATGTAGATTCCCGCCGGAGCGACTATGAGCCTGTAGCTTTCGGCGGGTATATTAGCCTCCTGAACGAAGCGCACATTGTCGGTTATGCGCCCCTGAATCTGAAAAAAGCCTTCGCGCTCATCGACGAAACTCGGTTTCGGGATGACGTTTACCGCAGCGTTTGCGGATATGGCCAAAGCTCCTGCCATAGCACCCATAACCATCCTTTTCATGTCATCAGCCCTTTCGTTGTTGTGCCATTGGAAAGATAGTATACCATAAATCTCCGATCCATGCCACCATGTAGTTGACATTTGGGGCTGGATTTAGATATAATTATAGCATAATGAAGCCTATAGAATATGTCGACCGCGCAAGCGGTGAAAGAGTTGTCGAATCCGTCATGGGCGACGGCGCGCTGCGCTTCGCCTACGAGACGCTCCTTGGCCGCACGCTCTGGCCCGTGCTGTTCGGGTCTAAGGCTGTGTCCGCGATAATGGGGCTCTATTACGATTCGAAATATTCCCAGAAGGCGATTGCGCGACTCGCGAACATTCCCGGCTGCCGCGTCGAGGAGGCCGAAAAGGAACCCGGCGAATACGAGAGCTTCAACGCTTTCTTCACCCGGCGCCTGAAACCCGGGGCGAGGCCGGCCGGAGATGGCTTTACGAGTCCTTCCGACGGACGGCTCATGCTATACCTCAACGCCGACGCCAATTCGCCGTTTCCGCTCAAGGGCGCGACAAAGAGCCTCAGGCTGATCGTAGGCAGCGACAATGCGCCGGATTTCGAGGACGGACTCTACGACATCGCCGTCGTGCGGCTCGCGCCAGTCGACTACCACCGCTTCCACTTTCCGTGCGAATGCCGCACCCCAGAGCCTGCGCTGGTCATACCAGGCGAATACCATTCGGTAAATCCGATTGCGCTTTTGCGGCGTCCAGACGTGTATATCGACAACGAGCGCCATGTCATCGCGTGCGAGGCGGACTTTGGACGCTTTTGGATGATCGACGTCGGGGCTTTTGGCGTCGGCACAATCGTGCAGACCTTCAAGGGCGAATCGCACGCCAAGGGGGAGGAACGCGGATACTTCAAGTTCGGCGGATCTACGGTAGTGGTCATCACGAAAGCAGGTGCGCTCAAGTTTGACGGCGACATCGTGAAAAATTCGTCCGAAGGCGTGGAGACACTCGTCAAATGCGGCGAAAAGATCGCTCAGGCGACAGTGCCGTGATCGGGCGACATGTTTTCGCCAAGCAGGGCCAGTTTCGGGTCGGCCGCGCCGAAACCCTGTGTCCAGCCGTTGTTGAAGCCGAAATCATCCGCAGCCTCGACGACTGATTCGTATTCTTCCTCCGTCACGCATCGGTCGAAAGGCGGCGTATTGAGCGCCTTGTATGCCGGCGTGAACTGGCTCATTATAGAAACAGGCACTTCGCTCGAAACTTCGGTGGCCAGCCAAGCAAGGTTCTCGATCGCTTCGTCCGCATGGCCCGGCAGCACCAGCAGGCGGACGATCAACCTGTCGGGGCGACGGTTCCACGCCCACTTTACGGCGGATCGCGCAGCCGCGACATAGCCTTGAGACGCACTGACCTTCACCGCCGTCTCGTCGCTCGAATAGCGCAGGTCGAAAAGCGCCCAATCGCACAGCTCTGCATATTCCTCAAGAGTCTCTACTCGCTCGAAGCCCGACGAGTTCCAGACGAACGGCAGCACGATGCCCTCGCCGCGCAGGCTGGCGGCGGCCTCGCGAATGAACGGAAGATATGGTGTGGGCGACACGAGATTCCAGTTTTCGATGCGGTCCTTGAGAGCCAGGTCGCGCATTATGGCGGCTAGCTCGCCGACGGACTTATCCTGCCCTTCTCCGCGCCAGCTCCAGGGGGAGTTCTGGCAGTACAGGCACTTCATCGTGCATCTCGAGAAGAAGATGCAACCGCTACCTCGTTCGCCTGTTATCGGTGGCTCTTCGCCGAAGTGTGGACCCCAGCGAAATATCCTTACCTTGTCGCCGGCGCCGCAAAAGCCGGGGCGTCCGTCCACACGAAAGCGGTCGGCCCTGCAGCGTCTGGGACAAAGCTCGCAAACATTCATCTGCGGAACTTCGGATTGTTGCCGGCGATCACAAGCGCGACTTCGCCCTTCACCTTCGCATCGCGGTATTCGGCGACGAGATCTGAGAGATAGCCTCGGCTGACGCGCTCGTGGAGCTTTGTGAGCTCGATGCACACGGCGGCTTCCCTGTCGCCCAGGACATCCAGGGCGGCCTCGAGGGTTGCGGCTATGCGGAAAGGCGACTCGTAGCAGATGAGGGTATGCTCCTTGTCGGCGTCTTCGGCGAACCAGTTCCGAAGGGCGCCGGGTCCGCGAGGCGGGAAGCCACGGAATGTGAAGGAGCTGGTCGAAAGACCGCTCATCAGCAGAGCCACATTGACCGCGCTGGCACCCGGTATGACCTCGTATGCGACACCCTCTTTTGCGCAAGTTCGGATCAGGCGATAGCCTGGATCAGATATGCCAGGGTAGCCGCCGTCGGAGCAGAGAGCGACCTCCTTGCCCAAGGACAGCTCGCCGATTATCCGCTCGGTTATGCGGTCTTCGTTGCCCTGACGGTAGGATATCATCTCGGGACGCGGAATGCCGAAGTGGGTGAGGAGCTGCCATGTGCGGCGAGTGTCTTCGCACGCTATAAGGGTAGCGGAGCGAAAGGCATCGCGCGCACGAGGCGAAAGGTCGGAGAGGTTTCCGATAGGTGTCGCGATTACGTGAAGCATGGTCAGTATTTCTTTACGGCCTCCTCCCACTCGCGCTTAGTCTTCTCGTCGGGCGCGACGAGTATACCGCGAAGCTGGTAGGGGACCCAGTGGTTTGTCCAGGTGGTGTCGCGGAACGGCAAATCGAACAGGGCCTGGTCCGGCAGCACGTCGTCGGTCGTTCCGGCGCGTCCGTCTGGCCCTTTCGAGTACAGCACGGGATGCCCCCCGCCCTCACGCTCCTCATAGACATATGCGTGGCCCCAAGGATCCGGCACGACCTTCTTTATGTACGGTCCGAACCAACCCGGCAGTTTCGGACGAAGCTCGGCCAGTTCCTCAAGACCTTCCGCCGTGGTCGGGTAGCGGCCAACGTGGAACTTGTACCTGCCGCACGCCTGGGCCAGCGCATCAATCGACTTGCGCACCTGAATGTCGGCCTTCGAGATGCGCTTCTTGCCGATAGGCACGGCGCCCGACATGACGCCGATGAAGAGTCCCGCGATGAATATCATCACGCAGATTACGATCGCATAGTAGAGGGGACCGCGCTTCAGCGGCGGCTTGTCTAAGCCGAGCGACGCGCGCTTCATCTCGTACTCGCGGGCAATCCTTTTCACTGCCGCCTGGACCTTGGCGCGCTCCTCGCCCTTCTTTGGATCCTTCGGCTTGAAGCGCCGGCGCATTTCGTTCAGGTTTACCATCGCAAGTCCTTTCAGTCTATCGCCTCGATCACGAGGCGCCTGGGGGAAACGGGCTCCTGGGTTATCGTGAAGGCCTTCAGCAGATCAGCCGCGAGACGCTCGAGTTCGTCAGGTTCGCGAGTCGTCTCGAGGGTTGCGAGCGGCGCTCCGACCGACACCTTGTCGCCATGCTTCACGGCGAGCGTCACCCCGGCCAGCGGGTCTATCCTGTCGCCTGCCTTCTCGCGTCCCGCGCCCAGGGCAAATGCGACCTTCGCCACCTTCTCCGCGTCGATGTCCGCTATATAGCCTGACTTCATCGACTGTACGCGGAACTTGAAGGTCGGCGACGCAAGCAGCGTCTCGAACCGGGCGAGATCTCCGCCATGGGCCTCCACCATGGCGACGAAGCGCTCCTTGGCCGAACCGTCGCGAAGCTTCTCGCGGCACATAGCGCGTGCCGCGTCGACAGGCATACCCTTCTCGAGCGCAACCATTCGCGCGGCGAACTCTATGCAAAGCTCCGCGATGTCGTCCAGCCGCGGATCGGCGCACGAGAGTATCGCCAGCGATTCGGCGACTTCGTTCGCGTTGCCGACGGCAAAGCCGAGCGGCTCATCCATATCGGTGACGAGGGCCGTAGCCTTGCGTCCCGCGGCGCGGGAGCCGCCGACAAGCGAGGCGGCGAGGGCCCTTGCCTCGTCAGGGGTCTTCATGAAAGTCCCCCTGCCGCACTTGACGTCGAACACGAGGGTTCCTGCGCCTTCTGCGAGCTTCTTCGAAAGTATCGAGCCCGTTATGAGGGGTATAGACGCCACTGTGCCCGTCACATCGCGAAGCGCGTAGAGCTTCTTGTCGGCCGGGCATATCTCGTCCGTCTGCACTGCCATCGACACACCGACGGTCTTGGCGATCTCCTGAAATCTCTCCAGCGTCTGCGAGCAGCTATAGCCAGGAATCGTCTCGAGCTTGTCTGCCGTTCCGCCGGTAAGGCCTAGTCCGCGACCGGTCAACGACGGCACTGCGACACCGCAAGCTGCGGCGAGCGGCTGGATTATCAGCGACAGCTTGTCGCCCACGCCGCCTGTGGAATGCTTGTCTGCCGTCGGCACATCCCATGAAAGGCAGCGACCCGAGCGCATCATTGCGTCTGTCAGGTCTGCGGTCTCGCGCTCGGTCATGCCGCGGCAGCATATGGCCATAGCTAGGGCGCTCATCTGGTAGTCAGGTATTTCGCCCTTCGTATAGCCGTCGATGAATTCCCTTATCTCTGCTGAACCTAAGGCATGGCCTTCGCGCTTCTTGTCCAAAATCAACTTTGCGATCATTGTGGTTTTCTCCAATATGAAAGATACTCTATGTTGCCCATCTCGCGTCCGCGTATAGGCGACTCCGAAAGGCCAAGCAGCTCAAGGCCAAGCTCGCTCTCGGCGAACCGCACTATGGCGTCCCTCGCCTCAAGCCGAAGCGACTCGTCGCGGACAAGCCCGCCAGGCGCATTGCCCCTACCCACCTCGAACTGCGGCTTTATGAGGGCCACGGCGAAACCGCCCGGCGCAAGCACGTCTCGTATCGGTGGCAAGATGAGGCGAAGCGAGATGAAGGAAACGTCCGTCACGGCGAGCGATGGGGTGTGCGGAAGGTCTGCCGACGTCATGTAGCGGGCATTGAAGTTTTCCCTTACCCACACTCGAGGATCGCATCTCAGCTTGTAGGCGAGCTGGTTTGTGCCGACATCCACAGCCATGACTCGCTCTGCTCCATGCTGAAGAAGGCAGTCCGTGAAGCCTCCCGTCGAGCTGCCTACGTCGAGGCAGATTCGCCCTTCCGCCGTAAGCGGCGGCACGATGCCGGAACCCTCGCCGAATTTCGCAAAGGCACCCTCGAGCTTTTCGCCGCCGCGGCTTACGAACCTTGGGGGCGATTCGACCTCAAGCTCAACCGTGTCGTCTACGGCACGAGAAGGCTTGCGCTCGACCTGTCCGGCGACGCGAACCTTGCCCTCCATGACTATGGCCTGGGCTCGGGTACGGCTTTCGGCAAGCCCACGCTCGACGAGAACGATGTCGAGCCGGCGCTTCACTTGCCTCCACCCTTGATTCGCCTTACGCTGAGTATGTCAGCCTGAGGGAAGCTGCGCTGGACGCCGAGGGCGACCTCGACTATGACGAAATCCGGAGTCTCGTCGACCAGCATTCCGCGATACGAGCCCATTGTCGTCGTGACCTCGACATCCGGTTCGAACACGCGCTTAAGCCTTATCTTCGCAGTCGATGTCTTGAGGCTTCTTATCTTGGGGTGGCGAACGGTCTCGGCGTGGCCCTTCTTGCGAACGACCAGCACATGCTCGCCATCGGCCAGATTCTCGATCGCGAGAACCTTGCTGAACTCTGCGCTGACCGCGCTTTCGACAGTCGTACCGACGAGCGCACCATCCAAGAATACTTGCGCCCCGTATGGGCTCGTCCTCACCTCGAGGCGACCCATGGTGTTCTCGAGCCGGAACTCTTCGCGAGGCGTCGCTCCGTTGTGGACCGTTATCATGCGCGTCTCGACGGAATAGCCAGCCTTCTCGGCGCGCACCTCGTATTCGCCCGGCGGCAGATCCGGTATCGAAAGCGGCGACTCGCCGCGGAACTCTCCGTTCAGATAGAATCGCGCCCCGCTCGGAACCGACGAAAGATACAGGGTGCCCGGCATCATCTCGAGCACACGCGATATCGTCTGCTCGTCGCCGGGGTTCATCACGATATCGGATATGACCTCCTCCTTGAAGCCGTCGAGCGAAAGCTTGAGCGTGGCCTGTCCCCTAGGCACGTTGTCGACCGTCACGGGAGTCTTGCCGCGGACGATGCCGTTCAGCATCACTTGCGCACCAGCCGGTTCGGATATGACATGCAGCACTCCGGCATCGCGTATCAGCGTCTCGTTTCGCACGAGAGGCCGTCTACCGTCGAACTTTATGTCGAAGACGGACGTCTTGTAGCCGGTCTTGCTGAGTGTCATGCGGTGGACATCCTTGGCGTTCAGATCCGTTATGAGCCTCGGCGTCATGCCGACGACGGCGCCATCTATGGCAATCTCGCATCCTTCAGGGACGCTCTTCACGAGAAGCAGTCCCTTCTCTGGATACAGCACCTCGCCGAATGTCGCCGGAAAGCCGTCCTTCACGTCCACATAGCTGCAGGATTCAGAATATCCTGGCAGCGAAAGCTTCACTAGGTGTCGGCCGGGGGCTATGCCGAAGAGCGTGGTCGGTGCGACGCCGCAGTTCGCCCCGTCCACGATCACCATTGCTCCTGAAGGCTGGCTCGATACGTCCAGCCTGGTTCTGGGAGGCTCCTGAGGCTGGGACATTGCGGAAAGCGCAAGCATCGCCGCGCAAATGGAAAGTATGCATCGCATCATCTGCCTCCCTTCAGGCGCCTCTCGACGTCGCTAAGCTTTTCCATCGCCTCGATGTTCCTGTCGTCGCTGCGGTCCGGCACGATCTGGCAGAGTATCTGAAGTTCCTCGCTAGCCGTCGCCCAGTCGCCAAGATTGAGCGCTCGGTCGGCCTTGAAGCGCTGCTCGCGGTAGCGGGCGTCGAGGGCGCTCTCAGCCTCGGAAAGCGCTGTCAGGTATGTCTCGTATTCCGGCGGCTTTGGATCCACCGTGTCGAGAAAACCGAGCGCATCACGATAGGCGCGTATGGCGGCGTCGATGTTGCCGTATTCCACATCGCGATCCTCCCACTTTGTGCGGGCGATTGCGGCGGCAGTAGCGGCATCGCGAACGAGCTCGTCCCTCGGACGCTGTATTGCCCATATGCCGAGTTCGTTCTTTGCCAGCGTCTCGAGCTTTTCGCAGACGCGGCTGAACACGGCAGGCTCGCGCGCGTTCACCACCGAGAACGAACGGACGCCCTTCGCATAGACGACCTTGAGCGTGGCGCTGCGCAGCTCAGGAGGCTCGCCGTCGGGCCCGACATGCTGACTCTCGATCGAAAGCAGCGCCGGGTCGAGCAGCAGCTCGTCGAGTCGGCGCAAGGTTGCGGCGTCCAGACGCTTCGGCGGACGGTCCACCCGGCGCGTTTCGCCGGAGATGTCGTCGATAGTCACCTTGAGCATGCCTTCGCATGAAATCGACATGAAATACCTGAAGACGGACTCCGAATTGGCGATGACCTTCTCGAAGGTCATCTCGACTACGCGGTCCTTCTCCTCCTCGACGACAGCCGGCGCATCACCACCGTCGCCCGAAGGTCCAAAGCCGGCTATCATGACATAGGCCGCGACGACCACTATTGCGGCCGTCACGCCCCAAAGCACATTCATCATCGGCGAACGCCTGGTGCCGGTCTTCGCCTCGCCGCCCTCCCCTTCCGCGGGCTTGGGCGCATCGCCGAGGCCAAGATCGACGGACGTAGCGGACTTGTCGCCGACTACCCTTATCAGCATCGAACCGGCCGTTATCTCGTCCCCTTCGACAAGCTCGCGCATCTCGGAGCCCAGCTGAACGCCGTTGACGCAAGTGCCGTTGGCGCTCGCAAGGTCGGTGACCCTTATGCCAGACTCGCCGCTCTGCTCGAAAAGGCAGTGGTTGCGGCTAAGCTCCTCGTCTGGCACGTGTATGTCGTTCGACGACGAGCGCCCTAGGCGCACGCCCATCTCGGTCACGGCAAAGCGCCTGCCGGCAAGTTCGCCGTTCTCCACAAGTAGTTCAAGACGCTTCATCTCACATCATTTCCTTCATGACTTGAATGAGTACCGGTCCAAGCAGAATCACGAAAACCGCAGGAAAGATGCACAGCATCAGCGGCCCCAGCATCTTCGTCGGAGCCTCCGCGGCGAGCTTCTCGGCGCGGTCGAAGCGACGGCTTCTGAGCTGGTCTGACTGTATCCTAAGCATCGCGCCGATCGATACGCCGAACTCGTCCGCCTGTATGAGCGCGTGAGCCAAGCTGCGCAGGTCGCTCTGGTTGACGCGCGCCGCCATGTTCTGAAGCGCCTCGCGACGCGACGACCCCAGCTGTATCTCATGGGTCATGCGCATCAGCTCCTCGTTCAGCGGATCCATCCTGCGGGACTTGCAGTTGCGCTGCAGTGCGCTTATGAAGTCCATGCCAGCCTCGACGCTGAGCGTCAGAAGGTCGAGCACGAAAGGCAGCGCGCGGGCGATGGCCGTATGGCGCTTCTTGAGCTCGGACTTGAGCCAAAGCGAGGGCATGAGCGCAAAGAGTGCTACGCCGAAAACGCAGATCACCCCGCCCGACGTCGCAAAGGGCGACTCCGGCATCACTGCGCCGAGCGAAGCCACCGCGAGACACCAAACGACGCCAGTCACGATCGGGGCAAGAACCTCAAGCGCGACGAACTCGCGTCCGTTCAGCAGCCCCTCGAATCCGGCGGAAACGAGCGTCCTCTCTCGTTCGGATATGCGATCCTTGAACGACGGACGATCCAGCATGGTGTCGAGGTTGCCCACGAAAGGCAGCAGCACCTTGAAGAGCAGCGGCAGGTTGCGTGCCTGACGCCGTCCGTCGGCAAGCGTGACGTATGTGACCTGGCTCGCCGACGACGCCACATACCAGGCAAGGGCGGCCGCTGCAAGGCCCCACAATACGGTAATGGCGATCGAGATGGCGAGCGTCATTCGTCAACCTCAGGTTACAGGCGTACCACCGCCTGCGGCCGCAAACGGAGACACAACGCCGCCGTTCACTCCGGGTTCTCCAGCGAAGAGTATCATGCCTTCGGACACTCCGACGGACATCTTGCGCGGCGCGAGGTTAGCGACGAACACGACCTCCTTGCCGACGAGTGCGGCGGGGTCGGGATATGCCCCGCGGATTCCGGAGAAAATCGTCCTCTTGCCAAGGCTGCCTGCGTCGAGAGTGAACTTGAGCAGTTTGGAGCTCTTCGGCACGATTTCGCACGACTCGACGACGCCGACCCTGAAGTCGAGCTTGTCGAAATCGGGGAATGCGACCTCTGGCTTGAGCGGCACCGATTCCCCGTTCTCCGTTCCCCGATTCGCGCTCCCCTTATCCTTGTTCTTGCTCGCGCGCGATTCGTGGCTGACTTCGCCGGACTCTCCGGGCTTGACCGTCGCTGCGGTGATCATGGCGTCCACCTGCTTGGAGTCGATGCGGTTCGCGAGATACTCGTATTCGCCGAGCGAGCGGTTCTCAAGCGTCTCACCGAGGCTGTCCCACGTCCATTCCGTCTCACCGAAGAGCTTCATGGCCTTGTCGGCGTATGCCGGCAGGATGGGCTTGAGGTATATCGCGATAAGGCGGAAGGCATTGAGCGCGGCAGTGAGCGTGGTACGCGTCGCCTCGGCGTCGGTCTTGACGGTCTTCCACGGTTCACGGCGGTCGAAGTATTCGTTTGCTGCGTCGGCCAGGCGGCATATCTCGACCACGACCTGATTGAAGCGGCGATCCTCGTAGAACTTGGCGATCGTCTCGGATGCTGCGCGGCACTTCTCGACGAGTGCGCGACCCTCCTCGTCGAGGGCGCCGAGACGGCCCTCGAGCTTCTTCTGGAGCATCTGGCCGCCACGCGAGGCGATATTCGTTATCTTGCCGACGAGATCGGAGTTTACGCGCTGCACGAAGTCGGCGAGGTTGAGGTCCATATCATCCGTCGTGCCGCCGAGCTTGGCCGCGTAGTAGTAGCGCAACGCCTCGGGCGGCAGGTTGTCGAGATATGTGCGGGCGTTCACGAAGGTGCCCTTCGATTTGGACATCTTCTCGCCGTTTACCGTGAGGAATCCGTGCACGAACACCTTGTCTGGTCCCTTGAAGCCGGCGGCGTGGAGCATGCCGGGCCAGAAGAGGCAGTGGAAGCGAATGATATCCTTGCCGATGAAGTGGTAGAGCTCGACACCCGAACCCTCGCCGCCGCCTGTCGTTGGCCAGTAGTCCTCAAGGTTCTTGCCGTTCTGGCTGCACCAGCTCTGGAGGGACGCGATGTAGCCTATCGGCGCATCGACCCAGACGTAGAAGAACTTGCCGGGATGGCCGGGAATCTCGAAGCCGAAGTAAGGCGCGTCGCGCGAGATGCACCAGCCGCGCAGAGGCTCCTTGAACCACTCCAGCAGCTTGTTCGAAACATCGCTCGTCGTGTGGCCCGGTATCCACTTCTCAAGATAGTCGTGCTGCGGCTCAAGCTCGAAGTAGAGGTGTTCGGTATCCTTCACGACCGGTGCCGCGCCGCAGGTGGTGCACTTGGGGGAGCCGAGCTCCTCCGCGCCGTACGTCGCACCGCAGCGGTCGCAGCTGTCGCCATACTGGTTCTCGGCGCCGCACTTGGGGCATGTGCCCTTAACGAAGCGATCCGGCAGGAACATCTTGCAGTGTTCGCAATAGAGCTGGGGCGTGAACTTGCGGGTAATCGCGCCAGAAGCCTCCATAGCCGCGTATATCCGCTCCGAAAGCGCCTTGTTCTCCGGCGAATTCGTCGTGTAGTAGTTGTCGAACTTCACCTGGAAATCGGTGAAATCGCGCATGTGCTCGGCATGGCTGCGGGCGATAAGCTCCTCGGGGGTTATGCCCTCCTTGCGCGCGCGTATCATTATGGGCGTGCCGTGGGTGTCGTCGGCGCAGACATATACGCACTCGTTGCCCCTCAGCTTCTGGAACCTCACCCAGAAATCGGTCTGTATGTACTCCACCAGATGGCCAAGGTGTATGTCACCGTTGGCGTACGGCAAAGCGCTCGTTACAACAATCTTCCTTTTGTCAGCCATTCTGCTCCTTGAACTTGGATTGGACTATTATACCAAAAAACGCGGTTTACCGCCTCACAAACCTGGAAAGCCCGCCGTCCGAAGTCTCCCTGTACAGCCTAGGCAGGTCGTGGCCGGTCTCGAGCATCGTCTTGACCACCGTGTCGAACGACACGACATGCGCGCCGTCTGACAATACGCTCATCTCTCCTGCGACAACCGCGCGCGTCGCAGCCAAGGCGTTGCGCTCGATGCAAGGAATCTGCACCAGCCCCTTCACAGGGTCGCAAGTCAGCCCCAAAAAGTGCTCAAGGCCGATTTCCGCCGCACACTCGCACTGGCGAGGGCTGCCGCCCATGAGATAGGCCGCCGCCGCACTGGCCATGGCGCAGGCGACGCCCACTTCGCCCTGACACCCCACCTCGGCGCCGGAGATCGAGCCGTTGCGCTTGACGACGTTGCCGACAAGCCCAGCCACGGCCAAGGCGTGCAGAATCTCCATCTCGCTCGAACCGAGCGCCTCGCGCAGATAGCGCAGAACCGCCGGCAAGGTGCCGCAAGAGCCGCATGTCGGGGCGGTCACGATCTCGCCCAGCGCCGCGTTCTCCTCGCTCACGGCATGGGCGTAGGCGACGAGAAGACCCGTCCTGCGCAGCTTTTCGGCCTGCATCTTCGCCTTTATGTGTATAGCCCTCGCCTTTCGCGCCAGCCTGAGGCCACCGGGCAGCACTCCGTCCGCGGAAAGCCCCCGGTCGATCGCCGACATCATCATGTTGTAGACGGTGCGCAGGTAGTCCCATATCGCCGGACCCTCCGCATCCTCGACAAGCTGCCAGAGCGGAACGCCCGCGCGAGTGGCGGCGGACACAATCTCCTCCATGTTCCTGTAGCGGTAAACGCTCTTGGTGGGAACCTCCTTGCCCTTCTCGCAAAGCGCCCCGCCGCCGACTGAATATACCTTCCACTCGCCGAGCTTGGCCCCGTCGCGTCCGAAAGCCGTGAAAAGCATTCCGTTGGGATGGAACTCGTCGTGCGCGTCGGGCTTCCACACGATCTTCGTCCTCTTCGCGCCAAGAGTATCCTTGACCGCCTTGTCGGTGAAGTGTCCACGCCCGGTCGCCGCGAGCGAATCGAACAGCACGACCTCGAAACTGGCCGCATCGGGAAACCTGCGCAGAAATTCGGCGGCGGCGTATACCGGCCCCATCGTATGGCTTGAACTCGGGCCTCGCCCGACGCGATAAAGCTCTCTCAACGATTTCATCGAAACCCTCCTCTTCTCGCCAAAAAAAATCCCCGGCGCGTAGCCGAGGGCTTTTCTTTTATCAATGGTTGCCTCGCAGGGACTCGAACCCCAACAAGCAGAATCAGAATCTGCGGTGCTACCATTACACCACGAGGCAATCCCGCGTGCTTCCCGTACTGGCGGGGTCGACGGGGCTCGAACCCGCAACCCCCGGATCGACAGTCCAGTGCGCTAACCAATTGCGCCACAACCCCGTGTTCCAGAAAGTGATGCATAGTATAGCATATTCTGTGGCAGTCGCGCAAGGGGGTATTTTAAAAAACTTTTCACCCCCGAAAACTACGGTTTCAGGTAGAGCCGGCAGTGGCAGAGGCCGTGGAATTCAGGGTCTGCCATCTGCCCCTTGAATTCGTCGCACGGGCAGAAGAACTCCGGCAGCTTCGGCAGACGGCACGGACAGAACCCCTCCTTGCGGATGAGCCCCGACCTGACTGCGGCGACGATCTTCGCATCCTCCGACTCGCGGATGCCGTACTTGATGAAGAGCGCGACGGCAGGCGGCACGAGTCCGTCAATCGGCTCGCCGCTCTTTATGCGGCGGCGGACTTCGGTCGAAGACTCCGGCGTGCGCGGATATGCCTCGAATCGGCAGAGCTTCACAAGCTCGTCGTAGTCCTTCCAGCGCGGCAGCCCGGCCAGCGAATCGTCGCCGATGAGAAAGATGATCTCGGCCCCTTCGTTCTCAGCCGCAATCTCTCGCACCGTGTCGATAGCGTACGAAACCCCGCCCCGCTTCATCTCGCGGTCGTCCACAACGACCTTCGGGACTCCGTTGAATGCGGCCCTGACGAGCATAAGGCGCATCTCCGGCGAAAACGCCGGCTCCTCGGCCGGTGCGCCGTCGGTCTTGAACGGACTCATATGCGCCGGTATCACGTAGAGCTTGTCCATGCCGAAGTCGTCTATCGCCTGCTTCGCGAAGTTGACGTGCCCAGTATGAACGGGATTGAAGCTGCCGCCGAGTATGCCTATCTTCATATTAGAGCCACCTTTCGTACTACGCCGCGAAGCGAGCCGCAACGAACGTCGCGAGGCACGCCGCGCCCAGCGCAATCAGGAAGAACCTTACCGCCTTGCCCATGACCTCCGACTCGCGTCCCGCGAGCCCTGCCGCCGCACAGCCCAGCACCAGCGACTGCGGACATATCATCTTGCCGATTCCAGCGCCCATCACATTCGCCGCCGCGAAGATGTACCTCTCCGCCTCTGACGAGGCGACGGACGTCTGCAGCGCACCGAACAGCACGTTCGAGCTTGTGCCGGAGCCAGTGACGAACCCGGCGAGCGCCCCGACGACGCTCGATACCGCCGAATAGCTGGCGCCTGTCGCGGCGATAAGGGTGTCGGCCAATGTCTTCGTCATGCCTGCCGCGCCCATCACCTTTGCGAGCGCGAGGACTGCGCAGATCGTGAGAAGCGCCGGAGAATAGCGCGCGACGGTACGCCACGCGAGAGCGGCGAGCCTCTTGGGCGAAAGCCGCTGGCAGAGGCCACCGACGGTCGCCGCGACGAGAATCACGATTCCAGGCGAAATCTTGCGTTCGGGAGGCAACGTGGCCGCACAGCCCAGCGCAAGCACGACGTAGGCGAACGGCTGCCACGCCCAGAGCTGGCGGCGCAGATTCATCGAACGGCAGTTGCCCATCGCCGCAAAAGCACCCATGGTGAGAAGTCCGCCGATGACATCGGGCAGCTCGCAGCCTAGGGTAGGCGCTACGACGAGCCACGACGCGAGAAACGCCACATCCGCCACGAGGGCGAGGCGCCAACATTCGCGCACGCCGCGCCAGCCGTCCACGATGTAGAGAATGAGGAACGGCGAAAGCGATGTCGTAAGAAGCTGCAGCAACGCGATCGTGGTTGTGAGGCGGCCGAGGTCGAGGGCCGTCTCGCTGGCCAATACCATCGTCGGCACTCCGACCGAGCCGAACGCAGTCGGGGTAGTGTTCGCGACGAGGCAGCAGAGCACCGCCTTGAGAGGATCGAACTTCACGCCGACGAGTATCGCGCACGGAATCGCCACGGCCGTGCCGAAGCCCGCCATGCCCTCCATGAAGTTGCCGAAGCCCCACGCGATGAGAAGCGCCATGAACCGTCTGTCTTCGGAGAGCGAGGAGAGTCCGCCCTTTATCTCGCCTATCGCGCCAGATTCGACGGTTATGCCGTATGTGAAGAGCGCCGAGACGATTACGAGGCCGATCGGAAAGAGCCCTGTCGCCGCGCCGTTCATCGTGCAGCGCGCAATCTCCGGCGTCGAGAGACCGAACGCGAAAAGCGCCTCGACTGCACCAGTCGCAAACGCAGCGAGCGCCGCGAACCATGCGGGAGCCTTGTCGACGGTTAGCGCGACAACGAGAACCGCTATAGGCAGAATCGCGAGAAAGAGGTCCACCGCTTAGAGGCTCGAAAGAGCTTGCTCGATACCGCGAGAGAGCTGGTCGGCGCAGGAGGTTCCGCGCGCGCCGCACTGGTTGCCGCGCAGAAGATCCATCGTGGCCTTGGCGTCCGCACCCTCGAGAAGCTTTCCGATCGCAGCAGTGTTGCCGGGGCAGCCGCCCGTGAAGCGCACGTTGTGCAGCTTGCCGTCCTCTATCGAAAAGTCGATTTTTCTGGCGCAAACTCCCGTCGGCTGGTAGGTGTAGTCTCTCATCGTCAAATCTCCTTATGCTTATTGCCCAATATTATACCAAATCACACCCTCCCGCCGCAATCTGCTTAAGAAGCGCCGAGCAGCCGGCGACGACATCGGCGTATGTCGCCTCGAAGTCGCCCGTGTACCATGGATCGGCAACGTCGCGGTCGATTCCCGCGAAATCGAGAAGCTTGTGCAGCTTCGGCATGTCGGACGCATCCGCCAGCCGCCGCAAATCGCGCATGTTCGCCTCGTCCATGCCGATTATGAGGTCGTATTGCGATGCCGCCGACCGCGAAAGCAGCCAAGCACGCCTTGGGGGAAACGGCACGCCATGCCTCGTCAGCTCGCGCCTCGTGCCATGATGGATATCGCTGCCTATTTCATCAGTGTGAAGCGCGGCGGACTCGACCACTACATCATCGCGCCCCGCCTTCGCAAGCATATCCTTCATCACAAACTCGGCCATCGGACTGCGGCATATGTTGCCGTGGCAGACAAACAGTATCTTCATACGCCGCAAATTATACCAAATCCACACCTAATGCCGCAACATGAATCACATCACCTTCTCGCTAGTGCTCGACCTCGCCAAGACGCCGTCTTTATAAGGTCCAGGGGCGATGTTCGGCAAGGCGTCAGGCCAAGAGCAAAACAACGTCACATGGCTTGTGACGTTGTTTGTGACGTTGTTTTGGGCAAAACGGACATGGTAAGTGCAGATATACAGTATATATTATGTATATATATCTAATTATATTTTACACATAAAAACAACGTCACAACATCACAGGGGGTCCCCCATATAACAAGTCATACCCTTGTGACGTTGGTGACGTTGTATTTGCCCTGCCATGCGTTTACATGATGCGGGGCGGTGAAACGTGCGAGGCGGTGCGCCGGACAGGGCCAGGCGGGCAGGGCTTCAAAGTCCCAGGACCCCAGACTATTTTGCCCTGCCACTTTTCGTATTGGGGCCCTGGGATCCTACACGTCAAACCCCTAGGACTTTGACCCCTTGAGTCCTAGGACTTTACACCTCAAAGTCCTAGGACTTCATACCCCAAACCCCTAGGACTTTGCCCGCCTCTCCGCGTGGACCTTTTCAGTCACCTCTATTGTGGGGTCTTGTCTAATCGGAATATGGTAGACTATGCTACTGTTCAGTCGGACGAGTGTCCGAACAGAACGGCCCGCCCGGAAAGGCCTTTCCCGGACGGGCCTGCGGCGGCGAGGCTCTT